>NZ_JAYGHY010000028.1:0-30749 GCF_034931305.1 Cyanobium gracile UHCC 0281
GGGGGGGGGGGGGCCACGCCTCAGAGGTGAACGATGGGAGCTGTCCAGGAAAGCCAGACCACCTCAATCACCCCAGTTCTGGCCTTGGTTTATGCCCCTATCTTCGCGTAGTTACTCTCGGTTTTCCAGAATCTCCCTGGCATTTTCAGGGGGCCAACCGTAACGGCTAATCACCATACCGAACAAGCTGAAAACCGTTTCCTGCTTTCGTAAAACATGATGTCTTATCCATGCTACGTTGTTTGAGTATATCCTTGAAGTGCGAGTAGATCATGGAAAAAGGTTTGGGTAAATTTGAGAAGTATCTCTGGTTATGGGTCACCCTGTGTTTGTTGATTGGATTATTTCTTGCTCAGCATTTTCCCAATCTTAGCTCAATAATGAATAAATGGAAAATAGGTAATGTTTCGATTCCCATAGGAGTTTGCCTGTTTTTAATGATGTATCCAGCATTACTTAATTTTCAGATCAGTGAGGTAAAAAACTTCTTAAAGCTCCCAAGCCAATAGTGCTTACCTTAGTGTCTAATTGGCTGATTGCTCCATTGGTAACAGCAGTTCTAGCCTATTATTTCCTAGAAGGACACGATCAGCTGATTGTGGCACTTATCTTACTTGGTTCCAGCCCTTGTACGGCAATGGTTATTGTTTGGGGAAGCCTAGCAAAGGGCAATCAAGAGCAAAATGTGATTACAACAAGCATAAATACTTTTACGATAATGTTCTTATATGCACCAGTTGTTATCCTGCTGACAGGCGTTCAAGGGATAGACATTAATAAATTCGAATTATTCATTTCCGTTTTGGTATTCATTGGCATCCCTATGCTGACGAGCCTTATCTCGCGTAAACTTCTAATCAAGCGCAAAGGGAGAGCCTGGTTCGAAAATTTTTATAGGCCTCTTCTGGGCAAGACTGCTATAATTGCATTGCTCTTTACCTTGATACTTCTATTCACTCTTAATGGAGAAGTGTTGATGCAAAACCCTCAAGACATGCTTCTAGTGTCAGTACCACTCTTGATTGGGTTTGTGATTATAGTAGCATTGAATATACTGTTAACAAAGCTATTTAGATTGAAATACAAAGAGGCAATTATAACTGTAATAATAGGCTCTTCGAGTCACTTTGAAATTGCCATAGCTACTGCCATAGCTCTATTTGGCCTAGGATCTCAAGCTGCCCTCGGTACAACCATGGGACTATTCTGGGAAGTGCCAATCATGTTGGGATTGGTGTATTTTGGCAAGTACCTACAACGAAAGTCTTTTTGGAATGGCTAGCAGCCTAGTAGAAATTTGAAGATGGATGTATTTTGGAGTGATTCAGTTTCAAGTCGCCCTACTTTTACTCTTTAAGACCCGTTTTGTGCTTGTTTAAGCTCCCAGGTTGAGGACAGCAATCACACCAATCCTGCGCCTATCCTGTAGCCAAGAGATAACCGGGAGCGCGATACAGATTCGTCAGTGGTGCCAGTACGTTGACCTTGCAATGGTTCTTGGCCATTCCGCGGAGCTGAACCCCCATGGGTCTGCCTTGGGATGGGGCCACTCCACAAGCCAGAGTCAGCAAAAGCACGGAGAGGCCCCTCCCCCGAGAGCCGGACAACCCGGACAGGGCTCTGCCGTCCCTCTCGCCCTGCAGGGCCAGGCGATCACCTCCGATCCGCTCACGGTGGCGGCCGTGGCCGTGCCCCTGCGGCTCTACTTCGCGATCATGTGGCACGTGGCGTTCGCGGTGGGCCGCCGCAGCGGGCTCAGCCACCCGAAAACGGCCACCCTGGCCGGGGTGATCGGGCCGTTGATCGAGGTACCGGTGCTGGTGGCGCTGGTCTAAGTGTCGCTGTGGTTGCGGCACCGCTTCCCGGCCCGGGCGATCGGCTGAGCACCACCAAGGCATAGAGAAAGGCCACCGCCGCCAGGGCGATCAGCCTGGGCATAGGAAGATGGCCGCCGATCCAAGGGGCCGGGCGGGGATGCTGCGATGAAGTTCAAGGATTACTACGCCACCCTGGAGGTGGAGCGCGAGGCCAGCGCCGAGGAGATCAAGAAGGCCTACCGAAAACTGGCGCGGAAATACCACCCCGATGTGGCCAAGGAGGCGGGCGCCGAAGACAAGTTCAAGGAGATCAGCGAGGCTTACCAGACCCTCTCCGATCCAGAGAAGCGCCAGGCCTACGACGACCTCGGCCGCCACGGCCCCGGCGAAGAGTTCCATCCGTCCCCGGAATGGGACAGCCGCTTTTCACGCGGCGGCCAGCAGGAGGTCGACCTGGCCGATCTGTTCGAGCGGATGGGCTTCGGCGGCGGCGGCGGCTTCGGTGGTGGCACCGGTGACCCCCGGCGGCCGGGGGCGGACTTCCCGATCCGCGGCCAGGACGTGGAGGTGGCCACCGAGCTGACGCTGGAGCAGGCCGCCCGCGGCACCGAGGTGTCGTTCTCGCTCAGCGTTCCGGCCCTGCGGGCCGATGGCCGGGTCGAGAAGCAGAGCCGCAGCGGCCGCATCCGGGTGCCCCGCGGCGTGGTGGAGGGGGAGCGGCTGCGGGTACCGGGCAAGGGGGGCGACGGCATCGCCGGCGGTCCCCCGGGCGATCTCTATCTGGAGATCCGGCTGGCGCCCCATTCCCGGTTCAAGGCCGTGGGCCACGACCTCTACCTGGAGCTGCCGATCGCCCCCTGGGAGGCGGCCCTGGGGGCCGAGATCACGGTGCCCAGCCTCGACGGGACGGTGGCGGTGAGCCTGAAGCCGGGGATGCGCAGCGGCCAGAAGCTGCGTCTGGCCGGCAAGGGCCTGCCCCACCGGCGCGAGGGGGCGGGCGATCTCTACGGTGTGATTCAGATCGTGCTGCCCGAAAAGATCGGTGAACGGGAGCAGGCGCTGTACCGCGAACTCGCCGAAGCCTCCGCGTTCCACCCCCGCCTCCACCTCGAAGGACCCACCGATGGCTGACGACCTGCTGATCCCCGACGACGACGAGGCCTGCACCGTGGCCCTCGAGGAGTTGCTTGCCGCCTCGGGCCTGGGCCACGAGGAGGTGATCGAACTGGTGCAGTTCGGGGTGTTCCACTGCGCCCAGCACGCCCCGGTCTGGACCTTCCACGTCCATACGGTGCGCCTGGCCCGCCGCGCCGCCCGGCTGCGCGACGACTTCGGCCTCAACGTGTCCGGGATGGCCCTGGCCCTCACCTACCTGGAGCGGATCGAGGCCCTCGAAGGGCGGCTGCGGGAGCTGGAATCGCAGTTGCCGCGGTGAGGTTTCAGCTGGCGGAGTCGTCGTCGATCTCGCCACAGCGCTTCAGAACGGTGGTGATCACGGCCGGAGCGATGCGGAAATCACTGTTGTGCAGCGCATCAAACACCGCCCGGGCCGATGGAATCAGGCCCCGCAGACGGGCCAGGCCGATGACCGCGGCGGTGCCGGCAACCTTCAGGCCGAGCTCCTGGGCAATGGCCCTGCCGGCCCGTTCATCGATCAACAGCAGCACCGGTCCGGGTCTGGAGAGGGCCAGGCGGATGCTGGCCGCTTCGCCTTCGTCGAGGTCGGGCAACTCCGGACCCTGCAGGGGGTCCGGCGTGATCGTCAGCCAGCCGGCCTCAGCCGCAGCGGTGATCCTGGCTTCCTGATCAGTGAACCTGCCGGTGAGCACCTCATCGGCCACGGTGGCGGGGAGGAGCACGGTTCCGAACAGCTCCCGCAACCAGCCGATCCCGTTGACCTTGGCCAGGCCGATCAGGGGGCTGGCGTCGCTGATGACGATTGCAGCCACTGCTCCAGGGTGTCGAGATCTGCGAGGGTTTCGGCTTCCGTCAGGCGGATCGCCGCGATGCCGAGTCGCGAGAGATGGACGATGAAGGTGGCGGTGTCCATGTCTGCCACGCGGGCGGCCCTGGCCAGGGAGAGCTCGCCTTCGCGAAAGAGGGCCGTGGCCAGGGCTGGCCTGACTCCCGGCGCCTGCAGGAGACCTTGCTGGTCGAGGCCCATCAGCAGCGCGTCGGGGTGGTCGCGGTTGAGCACCACGACCATGTCGGTCTTTGCCTGGCGCAGGGCCTCAGACGGATTGTTCTTGAGGCCGCTGACGCTCACGGCACGCATGGCCATCGCTGCAGGGAAGAACGGACAGGATGATCCTATGGCCTTTAGCCGGGGGCTTGAGTCAGGGGGCCTATTGTTGCGCCCAGCTACAGCCCCACCTTGCGGCGTCCCCAGGCCATGCCGGCTGCATAGCCGATCGCCGGCAGCAGCAACCCGAGGTTCAGGGGGATCTGCACCACAAGGGCGATGCCCACCAGCCAGGGCAGCAGCAGCAAGGACCCGAAGGCCAGCTGGCTGAAGCGCGAGCGGCGCGCCAGGCGGCCCGAGCCCTGCACCAGGCGGGGCACGCCCTTGCCCAGGCCGTAGCCCAGCAGCACGGTCAGAACGGTGAGCAGGATCGCGCCCATGGCGGGGAGGCAAGCCCCAGGATTCTGCTGCGCCAGCCAGCCGCTGGGGCCACAGCCGGCCAGGTCTGCCATGCTGGCCGAGAGTCTGACGAGGGGGCGTTGAAAGCATGAAAGTCACCGTCGAGCTTTCAGACAAAGAGATGGGCGAAATCCTGGCTTTCACGGGAGAGCGCAAGAAGGGTCCTGCCATCCGCAGGCTGATGGAGGAGGCCTTGCAGCAGCGGCGGCGTGCCGAAGTGGCCCAGCGCTTCCTCAGCGGCGAATGGGGTGTGGGGCTGGACAGCTTCGAGTCCGACCAGGAGCGCGATCGCCAACAGGCGCAGACGATCGATCCATGACGCTGCTGCTCGACACCAGCCTGTGGATCGACTTCACCCGCGCCCGCAGTCCGAGCCATCTCAAACAGTTCATCGCCCCCTTTGTCCTCGCCCCCCAGGCCCACCTGGCCGAGCCGGTGCGCTTTGAGCTGTTGCGCTCCGCCCGGCCTGAAGAGGCCCGGCTGCTGGAGGCGCAGTTCGCCACCCTGCCCTCACTCCCCACGCCCGCGGATCTGTGGCAGCAGGCGATCGCTCTGGGCCTGGCCTGCCGCAAGATCGGCCGCACCGTTCTCAGCCTTGATCTGCTGGTGGCCGCGGTCGCCCTGCACCATGACGCCGTCGTGGTGAGCTTCGATGCCGACTTCGAGGCCATCGCCTCGGTGAGCGAGCTGCGCCTGAACCGTCTGGTGCGCCCCTAGTCGCAGACGGGCACATAGGGCACCGCGATCGTGGTGATCGCGCTCTGTTCGGCAAACGCACCGAGCACCTGCTTGCCGGCCCGATTCACCGTGACGAACCGCCCGGCGAACGTCTCGTCGTAGGCCGAGGTGGCGGAAAATCCAGCGGCACGGGCGCGCTTCACCAGATCGCTGGCCGTGGCGCCTGGAATGGCGATGCCGAATGCTGTCTTCACGCCGGCCGAGAAGGCCAGGACCCGCAAGAGGCCCCGGTCGAATTCGACCGTGCCGACGATTCCGGCCGGCGCCTTGGGCCCTTTGAGCTTGTAGACGACAGGCAGCGGCGGCCCGTCGAGCTCACAACCGGTGCCCGGATCGGAGAGCCAGCCGGTGGCGACGGCTTCGGCTCGGCCCATGCCGAGACGCAACGGGCCGATCCCGTCAAGACGGAGCACCGGGCTGGGTCCGCGGCCATCGGCCCATGCCGATCCGGCCGCCAGCAGCAGGAGGGCCCCCAGGGCCCCAAGCCGTGCAGCGCGACGCAGCGAGTGGCCGATCCGGCGTGTCATGGTCTGACTGTATGGGCACCAGTTCCGCACCCCGCCTGATCGACGGCCCCGCCAACGCGCCGGCCACCGTGCTGCTGGCCCACGGGGCCGGGGCACCGATGGACAGCCCGTTCATGGCGGCGATCGCCGGCGGACTGGCCACGGCGGGCTGGCGGGTGGTGCGCTTCGAGTTCGGCTACATGGCCCGGATGCGCGAAACGGGCCGCCGCCAGGGGCCCGAGCGGATGCCGGTGCTGCAGGAGGCGTTCCGCCAGCAGGTGCGGCTTGAGACGGGCGAGAGCCCCAAGAGGCCGCTGTTCATCGGCGGCAAGTCGATGGGCGGGCGGGTGGCCAGCCTGCTGGTGGATGAACTGGCCGCCAGCGACGGGGTGCGGGGCTGCCTGTGCCTGGGCTATCCCTTCCATCCGCCCGGTAAGCCACTGCAGCTACGCACCGAGCACCTGGCCGCCTTGCAGTCGCCCACCCTGATCCTGCAGGGGGAACGGGACACGTTCGGGCGGCGGGAGGAGGTGGAGACCTACAGCCTCTCGCCGGCGGTGCAGGTGGAGTGGCTCCCCAGTGGGGACCACAGCTTCAAGCCCACACGGAGTTCGGGGCTGAGCGAGGCGGAGAACTGGGGGAGGGCGGTGGCGGGGTGTGATCGGTTTGTGAAGGGGGTGCTGGGGGGGTGATCCTTCCGGCAAGGGAGAACTGCCTCGCCTCTCTGCTTGTCCGGCAGATCCTGAGCTGCCGGATCGCTTGCCTTGGTCGTCGTGGTTGAGAACGGGGCTCAGCCTGCGCAGTCATCAGGACTTGCCTGACAGCAGCGTTTCGATCAAACCAATCACGCGTTCTTCCAGCTGATCGATACGCCGCAACAGCCGAGCTTCCGTTTGGGCCAGAGCTTCCTCGCTGACGCCGCCACGACCAGCTCCCGCTACCGACAGCGAGCGTGCCGGGGCGGGCCAAGCGCCATTCGCAAACACGGAGCTGAGATGGTCCCAGGTTTTCTTCTTGGTGGGAGCTGGGCCCAGGGCGGCCTCCAGATGGGCATGGGCCGCTGCGGCCGTGCGGAAGCGGGCCTTGAGGGCCGCAGGATGACATTGCTCCTTCGGCAGCAAAGGCTGGGGGGACTCATTCAATGCACCGATGGCCTCCGCCGGTGCGATTTCCTCCACCAGCTGACGGATCGCGGCGTTCTGTTCACCCACGGTGCGGAACAGATCGGCATCGCCCTTGGCCATGCGCGCCATCAGCTCGCCGAAGCGATCGCTCAGTTCCCCCATCAGCCCTCTCTTCCTCCGCGAAGCAGGCGGCGCATGCGCTCGATCAGCCGTGTGATGCTGAAGATGCTCCAGTAGCCGGCCTCATCCTTGGCGGCATCGAGTTCCTGCAACAGCCCATCGAGGGCCTGTTGTTTGTCTTCGAAGGCCTCCAGCTCCTGGTGCATGTCCTGGGCGATGCGGAGGGCCTCCGCCTTCTCCTGGCCCAGTGCCATCAACCGGCCCTCGTAGCTACGCAGGGTCTCCAGAAACCGTTCGCGAGCCACCGTGAGCTCCCTGGAGCGGCGTTGCAGCTGGGCCCTCGAGCGGGTGAGGGAGGCGTGGCTGTTGCGCATCGCCTGGTAGTGGTGCTCGATCTGCTCCCGGCTGAGGGCGCTGAGATCGGCGGGGAAATCCTGGGTGGAGCGGATGCCTTTGCAGGCCAGTGGGGCTTGGGCTGGATCGGACGCCACCGGCATCGATTCAGGGTCTGGCAGGAGGAGGCTCAGCTCCCCTTGCTCGCTGTTGGTCATCGGATCAGAGACGCGACCTCCAGCAGAGCACTGGAGATGGAGGGATCGCCAGCACAGGCCTTGGGCCGGTCATGAATCGATTCACATTTCTCAAAACGAGACCCCTGACTAAGTGTGTAGTCCCACCAGGTTGTTCAGCTGACGATGGGGTGAGAGGTCGCCAGGGTCAGGGTGTCACCGCCCCTCCCAAGACCTCACACCCCATGCATAGCCACCCACTGGCCCGTCTGACGCCGATCAGTCGGAAACGCCTGATTCGTCGGCATCAAGGTGAGGGCGTGAAGCGCAAGACCCTTGCGGCGCAAGCCGGGATCAGCCTGCGCTGCCCCTACAAGGGGCTGGACCGGTACCGCTCGATCACGGCCTCGCGCTCTGGAGTCGACCGTTGAATCAGCAGGACCGTGGACTGGTGGTTGTCTGGCGATCAGATCAGGGTTTGAGGCGCTGATCAATACAGAGCACGAAGGAAGCGCCGCTGGCGTGCTCCAACCTCGTGGCCACGGTGCGGCAGCGCTGGCCGGTGGCCAGGCTGATGTAGGTGTCGGTGATGTGCTCATGGAGACCCGTGTCAATCAGGCTGAAGAAATACTCCTTGTTGGCGTGGTCGGTGCCCCGCGTGGCGGGTGTGAACAGGCGGTTCCTCGACGGGGGTAGACCCTGGCCTAGGTGCGTGTTGCTGATCTGCAGTCCGTCGCCATCGAGCACGTAGGCCGCTTCGATCATGGTGTTGGTGCCTACCCAGTTGGCAAGGGCGCCGTCGAACATTTGGGCAGCGATGTGACGTAGGCCTTCACACCCTGCGCGGGCCAGATTGATCAGATCGAGGCCCTCCATCTGGCGGGCCCGGATGGCGGCAACGGCTTTGACCCGTTGCCGGCGGGCGGCTTCCATCAGCACGGGGTGCAGGGCCGCCAAGTGCAGGTTGGCCGCAGGCTTGGGGCGCGCAAAGTGATAGCCCTGGAAGAACTCTGCTCCGAGGGCGGCGCAGGTGTCCAGTTCTGCCTGGGTTTCCACCCCTTCAGCCAGCACCAGAGTGCCGATGGTCTTTCCAAGTAAGATCAGCGACTTCATCATTTCCTGCTTGCAAAAGTCGCGGTCGACTCCGGCGATGAGGCTGCGGTCGAGCTTGATGATGTGGGGCCGCAATTCGGCGATGCGTGGCAGGTTGCTGTGGCCAGATCCCAAGTCGTCAATGGCGATCAGGAAACCCAATTCGCGATGGCGCTCCACGAAGCGTTTCAGGGTCATCGTGTCCTGAACCTTGGTTTCGTTGAGCTCGATCACGATGTCGCTGGGTTCCAGACCCGTGGCCTCGGTGGCCTCGAGCAAGGCTCCCGAGCCTTCCACTCCCTCGTCGATCAATGAAGTTTCAAAGTTGAGAAACAGAAAGGGGCGTAGGGACCGGGGCAAGTTGAGATCCCGGTAGGCCTCCATGGCCCGGATGCGGCAGCGGCGATCCAGCTCCAGCAGCTTCCCAGCCTTGCGGGCCTTGGCGAACTTCTGTCCAACACCCATGAGCGCCGGGCGCGCGAGGGCCTCCAGGCCCACCACGGAGGTTTGCTTGAGGGAGACGATGGGTTGAAAGTGAATGTTCAGCTGATTCGATGGGAGGATCGCAGAGACCTCCATCGTTGGCTCCATAAGTTCAGCGTGAACCATTGAGCGCGAATGACGGCGGATTACATTTGTAGCGATCCAGCAGCATTGAACCCTAGGGAACATCTGAAAAACGTACTAAAATCAACCGAGATCCAAGACTGAGACCGGAACGGATGGCCGTCCCCCTCCAGCTGGGCTTTTCGGACCACGAGCAAATTCACGCCACAACGAGGACGCGTCGCCAGCGCTTCTTGGATGAGATGGAGGCCACGGTTCCCCGGGAAGCCTTCCTGGCCTTGATCGAGCCCTGCTGCCGGCCTACTTGCGGATCTAGAACAACCGCAGGTGCCACATGGCCCTGGGTGGACTCACCCCCCAGCAGCGGCTCGCTCAGCTGCATGCATGAACAATCTGGTGGGAAAGCACACCTAGGCCGTCGGCACCCAGTTTTCAACCTGCAGGCCGCTCACCTGGGCAAACGCCCGGGTGTTGTTGGTGATCAGCATGGCCTGCAGGCTCAGGGCATGGGCCGCAATCATCGTGTCGAGTGAGCCAATGGGAGTGCCCCGGCGCTCCAGGTCCGCACGCAGCTCGCCATAGGCCCAGGCAGCGCGCTCGTCGAAAGGGAGAATCGTGAGTGGGGCCAGAAACATCTCCAGGGCCTGGCGGTTGCGCACCGAACCGATCTTGGCCACCCCGAACGCCAGCTCGGCCGCCACCACACTGCAGAGGCCTATCTCTCCGAGGCGGTAGCGCTTGAACCGCTCCAATACCGCGGCTGGTTTGGCGTTGATGATGGTGATGCAGATGTTGGTGCCGAGCAGAATCATGGGCTGATCGCTTCGCGGATCTGCTCCTCCGGCTGCTCACGCGTGATCACAAACCCCGGCTCGAAGGCGGCCAACTCGGCCTCCAGGGTTTGCCAGGGGTCATCGATGGGCAGCAACAGCGCCCCATTGCCGAAATGCTTCACCACCACCTCGCTGCCGCTGAAGCGGTACGCCTTCGGCAGCCGCACCGCCTGGCTGCGGGCCGATTGGAACAGACGTGCGGTGTCCATGGCAGGCCCTGACCTGGTAGTGATCCATGGTTGCCACCACGGCTGGTGAGGTACCCCGTCATCACCCGCCGCTGCCAGGATTCCCAGCAACGCCAGCCCGCCGTCATGCCCCTGCCCCTGCTGATGCCGGTGTTGGCGGCCGTGGCGATCGCCCCCTGCCCAGCTCCGGTGAAGGCCCAGTTGGATGGCCTCTACCGCTGGCAGGTGGCTCGGCAAGACATGCGCGGTCCGATCGAGCTCAGGAGCCAGAAAAGCCGCTTCACCGATGGGCTGTACCAGAAGCTGCGGCGTGCCTATGGGCTCGATCCGAACAGCGGCCGTTTTGTCGACTTCGATCTGTTCAGCGGCACCCAGGTGGGGACCTTCGGCGCCAAGGTGCTGGGCTGCAGCCCCGCCCCCGGCGGAGGACTGGAGGCCCGGGTGGCGGTGCAGGCAGGCCTGCGCAACCGCCCCGGTGAGGCGCCGCAGCTGTTGCGCTATCAGCTGGTGCGCGGCCCTGCCGGCAGCTGGACGATTGCCGACATCGTCTATTCCCATCCGGCCGGGTTCCGCCTCACCAGCTATCTAGCTGAGCTGCTGGGACCCAAGCCCTGAGCGCTGCAGCCACCCTGCGGGTTACGTCGATGGATGGCCAAGCAGGACGGCCAGGGTTTTCGACTAACCTGTACCTACATTTACGTACACACCAGGCAGGGGGCCATGGACGTGATTCCCAGCCGGGTATTCATGAACGGCAACAGCCAGGCCGTGCGCATCCCCGCCGAGTTCCGCCTCGCCACCGACCGGGTGCAGATCACCCGCAGCCCCAACGGCGATCTGATCATTCACCCCTGCCCGGCCCAGCGTGGCCAGGCCCTGCTCGACACGCTCGCCGGCTTCGAGCCCGGTTTCGTCGCCAGCCTGGAAGCACAGCAGGCCAGTCGTATCCCGGTGCAGGAGCGGGAGAGCCTTTGATCTATCTGCTCGACACCAACATCCTCATCTACCTGATCAAGAACCGGCCGCCCCAGGTGGCTGAGCGCATCGATCAACTCGCCGATGTGGACAGCCTGGCGATGTCGTTCATCACCTGGGCCGAACTGCTGCGCGGGGCCGAGGGCAGCCAGCGCCGCGAGGCCACCCTCCAGCAGCTCGAGGCCCTGACCCGACAGGTACCCGTGCTCTACCCCGATGGCCCCGCCATCTGCCGCCACTACGCCGCGCAGGCCGCAACCTTCAAACGCCGGGCCACCCCCATCGGCGGCAACGATCTCTGGATTGCCGCCCAGGCCCTGGCCCTCGGCGCCACCCTGGTGAGCCACAACGTGCGCGAATTCGCCCGCATCGAGGGCCTGACCCTGGTGGATTGGGCGGCTCCTGCCTGATCGACGCCGGGTGCCCGGGTCAGACTTCAGCAAGCCCATGCTCCGGAACGATGGCGCACCCGTCAGCCGCGCAGATCGCCCGCCTGGGACGCCAAGGGGTGGCCCTGTTCTTCGTGTTCATGCTCAGCGCCGAGCTGCCCAGCCAGGTCTTTCATCTCACCCAGCACTTGATCGGGCCGGGGCGCGGCGCCATCGCGGAAAGCCTCGAACACCTCGGAGTGCTGCTGGTCTACCTCCTGGCCCTGGTCTGTGCCCTGTTCCTGGCCCAGCAGGAGCTCTGCCGCACCCGCCTGCTGGCGTCCTACCCGCCACACGAGCCCATCCCCCTCGCCATGCATGTGCTCGGCCTGGTTTGGGGCCTGCTGGCGGTGTTCCTGCTGCGCTGAGCGGGGCGTGTTCAGGGTGCGCCTGGACCCAACGATCGAACCTGACCGCAAGCGCTAGCGTTGCAAGCACTGACAGCATTGCCTGCGCGGACCTCGTTATGGCCAGCCTCACGATCCGCAACCTCGACGACGCCACCAAGGCCCAGCTGCGACTGCAGGCCGCCCGCCACGGTCACTCGATGGAGGAGGAAGCCCGCAGGATCCTGCGCCAGGCCGTGCTGCCGCAACCCGCTGGCTCTGACAGCCCAGGTCTGGGGAGTCGCATCCACGCCCACTTCGCCGCCCTCGGCGGGGTGGAGCTGGATCTGCCGGCGCGGGTTTCCATAGCGGAAGCCGCCGTGCTCACCGAGGAGCCGACGTGATCGTTCTCGACACGAACGTGATCGCCGAACTGATGCGGCCCCAGCCGGAACCGGCCGTGTTGGCCTGGGCGGATCGCCTCGACCCGGTAGACGTGGGCATCACGGCCATGAACGAAGCCGAGATCCTGCACGGCCTCACCCGGCTGGCGGATGGTCGCCGCAAGCAGGCCCTGCTGGATAGCTGGCAAGCGTTGGTGACGGCCCTGCTGGGCGATCGCGTGCTGGCCTTCCACCGGGAGGCCGCCCATTGGTATGGCGAGCTGCTGGTGCGGCGCGAGCAGCTCGGACGGCCGATCGCCACGGCCGATGCGGTGATCGCCGCCACCGTCCTGGCCCAGGGCGCCCAACTGGCCACCCGCAACGTGAGCGACTTCACCGGCCTGGGCCTTGATCTGGTCAATCCCTGGGACCAACCCGAACCCCTCCAGCCAAAGTAGCAACAGTGCCACTGCAACTGTAAAAGCAGGCTAGAGTTCACGGCCCCTCGCCCCAGGCCGCGCCATGACCGATCTCCCTCCAGTGGCCCAGCGGTGGCTCGACCAGCTCACCACCAGCTCCCGCAACATCGACAGCCTCGTGGCGGAGGGATTCCAGGGTTGTTCCTTGCTGGATCTCCTGCCCTGGATGGACGGGGGCCAGGGCCTGGCCGCCATCGAAGCGATCGACTGGGTGAAGAGCCAGCCGGACGCGGACGGTGAGGTGGCGCTGATGACCGCTGATGCGGAAGGCCTGGACAGGCTTCTGGAGTGGATGCTCGAAACCCGTGGCAGCTGCCCGATGGTCTATGCACCGGAGCCGGATGTCGTGGTGCCGGACGGGGTTCCCTTGCTGCGCCCCACGGCCTTCAACCTGCCGGAGGGTGTGACCTCCGATGAGGTGTTGGATGAGGAATTCAGCGAGAACCTTTCAGAGTTGTTCGCGGCCATCAAGGACTCCTATGGGAATCACGCTCACCTCTACAGAATCGACTATGGACAGCTGATAGGGAAGATCGAACAGGGCATCTTCCTTGTCGGCCAGTTCATCGACCTCAACGACGGTGAAGTGTTTGACTTCAGCATGGACTCCATGAATCAGCGGATTCGCTACCAATCCACTGGCCGTTACCACGAAGGCTTTTCTGGGTGATCCGGCACAGGCTCTTTCATGGTGATTGCGCTCGAGCCAGAAAACTGATGCGCTGGCTCAACGTGCTTGATTGCGAGGTTTGCCCCCAAGATTCTTTGACTTGCCAAGATCTGAAGTGAAGAGTTTGGCATGGCACCGAATTGAACACCAGCCATCCAGCTCCAGTCACGCTGTGCCCGGCTGGGGTTGGATGGCAGATGGCTGCCTTTTCTCAGCAAACATCTCTTGCAGCATCGCCTTTGTGGAGGCATCTGATTCTGATGTTGACTCCAAGTCTTTCAGGACGCTTCCCAGCGTGACCAGCTCAACACCCTCACAGGGATCAAGACGTGCAAGGTCTGGCAGAAAGAAAAACATGGTATCCACGCCTCGGCGGCCATGCCTCAGGAGTCGGTCTTTTTTGTCCCTAAGGTCACTGACGTTGACGCTGTGGGTAACCTGAGCAATGACTCTTTTGTCGCCTTGGCCGATGCCCAGGATGTCGATATCGATCAACCCTCTGCCAATCGGCAGCACAAGCCGATCCAGCTTCCCACGGCCGCGAAGCCACTCGTAGCAGAGAACTTCAAGCTGACTTGGATGCAGTGAGCTGGCCTCGCGTGGAAGGGATTCATTCTTCAGCGCCGCCCACAAAATCTTTCTTGCACTGGGCCAGCCAGTGATGGTCGCCTGCCTTGGCTGAATTCCCGCAAGCAGTGGGTAATCGACATAGGGAACCTCAAGAGCCTTGCTGAGCTTGACAACCCTGTATATAAATGGCTCGCCAGACTCGGGATCACAAAACTTCTTGGCTTCGACCTTTGAGTCTTTATTCAGTATCCCAACCAGCATTTTCTCGCCGTTCAGCCGCCTGAAATCGGCACCCACGATGGCTCCGCTTTCGCTGTACTTTAATAGCCTCTTTAGCGCCTTGCGACCCGCCGGGGAAAAGTCTTCGGGGTTGATTGAGAATTTGTCTTCATAATGCAAGGCGATCTTTCGTTCATTCCATAGTTGTTGCAAAATGGCGGTGGTGGACGAGCAGTTATGTCGAACAAAAACGGACTGCTCAGGGCAATTGGACTGCATAGGCCTTCCTCTCTTTGGTTGGTGAACGCTGAAAATCATAGGGGGGTGAAGCACTATTCGTTAAGTCAGCTGAGCTGACCTCCTGCCAGGAAAGCTGCCGCCTCTCCATCCCGTCCGCTTTAACCTCATGGGGGCCATGACAGCCACACACTGGATCAGGATGGGCTGTTCCTCAATGGATGGAGAAGGGCATTCCTTTCAGTTCAGCTGAAATTTCGGCGATCATCTGTCATCGATGCCTGGACCAAGCGGCACAACCGGTTGATCTGTTCCGCTTCCGCCACCGTATTGGCAATCCCGCTCACCAGACCGGGCGAACCCACCACGATCGAGAGACAACGGGCGCGGCTGATGGCCACATTCAGGCGGTTGGGTTCCAGCAGAAAACCCAGGCCTCGGGGGGCGGCGTCGCCGTCACTGGCGGTGAGGGAGTGGATGGCCACCGGTGCCTCCTGACCCTGGAACTTGTCCACCGTGCCAACCCGGGCGCGATGACCCAGCCGTTGCTGCAGACGGTTCACCTGCACGTTGTAGGGGGCGGTGACCAGGATGTCGTCGGGGGTCAGCAACCCGCTGCGTTCACCACTGCCGGAGGCATGGCGGTAGCTGGAGCCCAGCAACGCCTCCACCAGCTGGGCGATGCGCTCGATCTCCTCCTCAGAGCTGACGCTGCGGCCGGAGTGCTCCACCGCCTCGAACACCAATCCGTGTCCAGGCAGGAGCCCACCATGGCTGCCGGTGAAGGGCTCCCGCCAGTCGATGCGATTGATGACGTTGGCGGGGCTGGCCTGGAGGCGGCCGTCATAGAACAACTCCGAGACCATGGCGGTGAGTGAGGGCTCCATGCGCCAGCTGGTGGCCAGGAACACGCCCCGATCGGCCGGGACGACATGGGCGTCCTGCATCAGATAGTCGAGGCAGGAATCACCACTGTCCCCAGGGTGATCGGCCTGGGAGGGCTGGGACAACTGCTGCTGGTCGCCCACCAGCAGGATCGAACGGGCGCAGCGGGCCATCACCAGCAGGTTGGCCAGGGAGACCTGGCCCGCCTCATCCACCACCAGCAGATCAAAGGCGCCTGCCACTTCTGGTCGGCAGAGGATGAAGCTGGTGCCACCCACCACGGCCATGGCTTCTGTGATTTGGTCGGGCTTCACCAGAGCAATCGGGGTGCCCGCCAGGGCTGGGTCGTCGTTGTCACTCCTGCACTTGACCACAGCCTGCGCCAGGCCTTGCTCGCTGATGACGGCCTGGGTCTTGAGCAGCAGGTTGTTGATGGCCGCATGGCTGTTGGAACTGATCGCGACGCGCTGACCACGGCGCACCAGTTCGGCGATCACCTGGGCCGTGACCGTGGTCTTGCCGGTGCCGGGCGGGCCTTGCAAGGCAAGGGTTTTGCCTTTGCTGGCTTCCAGGAAGGAGGTCAGCAGCTCCACCACCGCTGAGGGCTCGGCGCGCACGAGTGAGTTGAGCGCCACCAACTCCGCCACAGATTCACGCTCCAACAGGTGACGGATGGGCTCGGGCAGGGGCTGTTGCTCTTGGACCCAGGACTGGGCTTGTTCATCGAGACGCTCGCGCAGGCTTTCACTGATGTCGGCGGGCACCTTGATCAGAGCGACCGGCGTGCGGGGCAGGTCCACGCTGAGCCCCTCGGCGACAAGTCGGTCCCGCTTGCGCCATGGAAACTTGAGCGTCACCAGGCCCTGCTCCGCATCAAGCTCGTCCACCCCCAGTTGCAGTCCTGCTTCCGGGATCTCGATGGTCAGCCCGCTGTGTCCAGGTTGGGCGCGCAACTTGAGCGGTTGGCTGGGGTCAAAGCGGAAGCTGTGGAAGTCGGCGCCGGTGCGGACGCTGGTGCGGCTCTCCATCGATTCCCACACGGCCCATTCAATGGCCTCACCGTCGCTCTCCAGATCCCCTGGAGACTCCAGCGCTTTTTGCTTGCGATCGAAGTACGCCCACCAGGCCACCTTGGCTTCCCGGTGGTGAAAGGGGAGCAGCTGGGCCAACAGCCGCTGCACCCGCCAGCTCAAGCCTAGGGGACCGCGTTGCTCCTGCTCCTGAAGCAATGCTTCTGGTGCATCGGCGGCGGGATCGCTCTGGAGAGTTTCCGGCAGCTCGGCGATCAGCACGGCGGCAAGGGCCTCCAGGGGCCAGGGTTCTTTCTCGGGCCTTTCTGCCTCTTCCAGCTGGAGGGGTTGCTCGGGCAGGCCCTGGTCGGAGCGTAGCTGGAGCAGCCAGTCATGCAGGTAGACGGTGGATTCGCAGTCCTCCCGGTTGTAGTCCTCGATCGCCCGCAGCTGCGGGCTGGCCTCTGGCGCTGGACCCGGCCGGGGAGGTTCACCCGATGCCAGCCAGTTGGTGTAGGCCACCACCGAATCCCCGGCATTGGTCACCTCCGCGGAGCGAGCCTCCATGTAGAGGTGCTCCACCTTCTTGATCGAGTAGCTCTCCTCGCCCAGCACGATCGCGTTGGTGACCACCGGCAGCAGATCCACCAGCAGGCCCGAGCGCAGCCATTCATCGATCACAGCCTCCCGGGTGGAGTGCTGCTGGGCCAGCCGGCGCATGGCCGTCTTCTCGTAGCTGGCGTAGTGGTAGATGCGCAGGCCAGGAAACTGACGACGGCGTTCCTCCACCCAGTCGACCCAACCCTCGAAGGCCTTCTTTTCCTGCAGTGGAGAGTGGGCCCACCAGGCTTTGAACTGGGGCGTGCCGCCGCGTTCATCGCGATAGCAGGCGCCAAAGAGGTATTCGAGCTTCCTGGCGGCGACGGCATCGTGCACCCCCTCCATGTCGAACCAGATGTCGCCCGGATCGGCCGCGGGGAGGGCGGATAAACCCTTGCCCGGCCGCAGGGGCCGCACCCGATAGGCCGGTCTACCAGCGGCATCGGCTGGTGTGAGCTGGAGTTCGGCCTGCTGCTGCAGTTCATGGAGCGCCTCATGGGCCAGGCCAGCAATGGCGGTGCCTGGAGCCAGCGCACTCAGTTGCTCGATCGTGTGGATGCCGGCGGCCTTGAGCTTGAGGCGCTGGCTCTGGCGCAGGTTCGCCACCAGCACCAGATCCCGCTCGGCGATCAGGCGCTCCTCGATGAAGGCGCTCCAGCTGCCGTGATCACCGGGTTCATCCTCCGGCGGCGCGTCGGGATCGAAGGCAGCGCAGAAAGCGCGGTAGCGGTTGCGGAGCTGTTGGTACCAGGCCCAGAAACGATCCGTGTCGAAAGACTGGAAGCGGCCACCACCGAGAAACAACTCGAAGCGATCGGGCCGGTGCCCCAGCAGGGGGGTGAGCAGTTCGCCGTAGGAGCAGGCCTGCACCAGGAAGGTGGTGCGGGGCTTGCTGGCCAGCTTGCACTCGATCGGGATGTAGCTCCAGTCGCCCAGATCGGAGGGCTGGGGAATTCTGCGAAGTACATCAGCCGAGCCGCGGATCTCTCCGTTGTTCAGCGAGGCCTGGTGGATGAAGTCGAAGCCTTCCGCCATGGCGGCCCTGGTGGCGGCGTAGTCGGCTTCACGCTGCTGGCCGGAGAGGCGGGCGATGCGATAGCCCTCGGCTTCCAGCTGGTTGAGCAACACCTGCTCAAGGCGCAGGCCATCGGCGAACAGTTGCTCATCAAGGCTGGAGGGAGGCGGCTGCTCGCCCGTGAAGAGACCCCTGGCCTTGAGTTCCTCCCACCATGCCCCGATCCGCGGGCTGCGGCTGAAGAGGGCGAGTTGGCTGGGGGTGATGGGGCGGTCTGGGAAGGGCGGCACAGTGGATGACAGGCGGATGATGTGGGGGTTTAGTGGTGATGGGCGATCGGGAGGGCGTGGCTGGTTGTCAGTCCAGATCGACCGACTCGAGCAGCATCCGGGCGCGCATCAGCCGATCGGCATCGACAGCCCAGGCGACAATCTGGCTGTGCCTGGCATCGTCGTCGCTCAGCATCTCTTCGACGACACCATCGTGGAAGGCCTCCAGATGGCGCACCAGGACGAGAGCGATCTGCTGGTCTTCGTGAGCCGTGGTGTCGAGCTTTTCGATCCGATCGAGCACCTCTTTCACCTTGGGACTCTGAGTTCGTTCGGGCTTCTCGGGTCGCTGCGCATGAGACTGCATGTCGATCAGTTGCTGGGGGCTGGCGGGGATACCGGAGGGCAACGACGCTGCGAGTGCTTCATCGGCCATCTCAGGGTGCAGACCCTCGTTGGGATCAACGGGCTTCCCGTTGCAGAACCTGTAGCGGGTGTTCCTGCTGCTGGAGGGGTCGGTGGGTTGGGTCATCTGAGGTTCGCTGTCGGTGTTACCAGAATCCCCCCTATCGCTTGGGAGAGCATGCGTGTACGGGCGAATGACCAGATCGTCCGGCTGAGCTTGAAGAGACGGCCTCGGTCTTCCAGCCGGGATCAGGAAGCTTGATCAGACACTGATCTCCATGCTGTGGGAGTGCGGGGACGGAATCCTCAACTTCAGTGCTGTCAGCGTTCCACTCAGATAAGCCCCCGTATCAATCCCGATCCGATGCGGCAGCCGCGTCACCTTGAAGTCATGCCGAAACGTATGTCCATGCACCACGGTGTAGGGCAACCCATGGGGCCTGCTCAGAAACGGCCGCCGGATCCAGATCAGATCGTCTGTGGCCTGGTGCTCCAGGCGGATGTCGGGGCGCACGCCCGCATGGACGAACAGATAGCGGCCGCGGATTGCCGTGTACGGCAGTTGCTCGAACCAGGCCTGGCGCTCGCGGGCCAGGGGCAGGAGGTCGGGGTTGGCGCCGTTGCACAACCACAGCTCCACGTCCTCATCCGGCGCTCTCGGTGCCATCGCCTTGAGCAGCATCTGCTCGTGGTTGCCCCGCAGCACCGTCACCGCCGCCAGGCCGTAGGCGCCGGGGTTCTCCTGCAGCTGCCACACCCGCTCCAGCACCAGACGGTCGCCATCGGCTTCGGGGGCCCGATCGATCAGGTCCCCCAGGAAGATCAGCTCGGCACCTGAATCAAAGTGCGGGGTGAGTTCCTGCTCCAGCAGGGAGGCGCAGCCGTGCACATCCCCGATCGCCACCACTTCAGGTCTGTTCATCGTCGCTCTCCCACACATTGAGGCTGGAGCGCTGCGATTCCCGGCGGAGGTTCTTGCGGCTGCGCTTGGGATCGCTCTTGAGCAGGGCCAGCTTTTCGCTCAGCAGGTCGAGCTCCCTCGCGAGCCTCGGGGTGGCGGGCATCGCCGACAGGTCGCCGAACAGCTTGCCCAGGCTGGCGCTGGCGCTGATGACATCCCCTCGATCCAGATCGGCGATCACTTGCCGGCGTTCCCGGTTGGCCCGCAGCAGCGCCATCTGTTCGGCCACCGCGTCATCGGGCTCCAGCTGCTTGAGCTCCTCGCTTTCCATCACCGGCAACTGCAGGTGCTCGATCAGGCTCTGGCGGTCGCCGCTGCCGGGCGCCTCCCAGGCCAGCCGCACGCTGAGGATCTCCTGATTCGGGACCCAGGCGGGCAGCTCCACCTGGAGGCCCACGTTGAGCTCCTGGCCGGCGCGCAGGTTGGGAAGTTGGTAGTTGCCGGCATCGGTGGGCGTGAGGTCGTTGAGCAGATCGACCACCTCCGCACCGTGCTTGCCGCGCACCCCGAGGCTCACCCGCCTCCCGAAGGTGCTGGTTAGCCCCTGGAGCTCGGAGGCGTAGAGATCGGCCAGCTGGCTGGGGGTTTCGATGTGGGCCAGAGTGCCGTCCCCCGCCGCGGCCATCGCCCCCATCAGGTCTTCGTCGAAGTCATCCCCCAAGCCGAAGGCACTGGTGCTGATGCCCCGCTGGGTGAGGCCCGCCACGTTGGCAGCGATCGTCTCCTGGTCGGTGAGGCCCTCGTTGGCCTGGCCATCGGAGAGCAGCAGCACCCGGTTCATCGCCCCGGGATCGAGGTGCTCGGCCACCTGGGTGGCTCCCGCCCACCAGCCATCGAACAGGGCCGTGCAGCCGCCGCTATGGATCGTGTTGATCGCGGCGATGAAGGGCTGGGGATCGGACACGGGCCGCGAGGGCACGACGATCTGCACCTCATCGTCGAAGCTGACGATGGCGAGCCGATCGCGGCCGGTGAGCTCACCGGCCAGAAAGCGGGCCGCCTTGCGGGCATAACTGAGCTTGGTGCCATCCATCGAGCCGGAGCGGTCGATCACCAGGGCCAGGTTGAGCGGCGGCCTCTTGCGAAGGCTGGCTTCGGCGGCCACCGGCGGCGGGGTGATCGTGAGCAGCAGATCCAGGATCGAGGGCGATCGGAGGCCACGGCCGGCCGCAGGGGCCGGAAGCGCAGGGTGGGACGGGTCATGGTTGGGGAAAGCGGTGGGACGGGGGAACGGGTTCAGCGGGAGGCGTCGTCGAGCAGGGCGTTGAGGCGGTCGAGAAGGTGCTGGAGCCACTGCTGGCGCCGGGGGCCGGCAGGAGGAGGCAAAACGGAGTCGCGGACGTGCACTTCGATGCCGGGGGCGAGGGTGAAACGCAGCCAGCGGCTGCCGTTGTCGCTGGAGCGGGATCCGGAGGGGGTGCGCTCGGAACGGGGGCGGGAGGACAGGGGTTTGTTGAGCATCCCAAGAACGGAGCCCATCGCGGCAGCTTTTCGTGCGAAGGACGGAGATCCCTTGGCCGCGGCACCGATGGCGTCGGCCGTGGACGGCAGATCCCGCAGGTACTGAAGGGCCTCGTTGGCGGAGGGAGCGGTGGCCGCCGCCCCCTCGCCATCGAGCTGCTCCAGCTGTTGCTCCAGATCGGCGTCGGCCAGAACGCAGAAGGGAGCAATGGCAGAGAGGCTGAGGCCGCGCCGGGCCAGGGCGCGCACCAGCACCAGTTGCAACAGGTGCCGGTGGCCATACACCGCACTGCGCCCCTCCTTGCCGGGGCGATCGATCAGCCCCTGGGTGGCATAAAGGCGCACGGTGCGCGGCGAGATCTCCTCACCCAGCAGCTTGCCGGCGACAAGGAGGAGCTCCTCGAGGCCGTAGACGGCGTCATCTGGGGTGAAGACCTTGACCATCCCCAAATTATCCACACTTGCAGTGCAGGTGTCAAGCGAGTAGGCTTCGTGCCCCATCGGCCGCCCAGTCATCGACCACCCCACCCCCGACCCCGCGCCCCTGCTGGAACACCTGCAGCACCTGGCCCGGCCCCGCCATGCCCGCTGGGATCCCATGGGCCTGATGGCGGTGCGCGCCTATCTCACCGAGCAGCTCGGCGCCCTGGGGCCGGTGCAGGAGCACCACTTCCGTGCGGGGATCGATGCGGGCACCAACCTGATCCTCAAGCTCCCCGGCCAGCGCCCGGAGCTTGACCCCATGTTGGTCGCGGCCCACTACGACGGCCCTTTGCACTCGATCGGCGCCGACGACAACGCCTCCGGCCTGGCCGCCCTGATCGAACTGGCGGTGCACTGGAAGGCCCAGCCGCCCCAGCGGCCGGTGTGGATCGTGGCCTTCGACCAGGAGGAATGGGGCATGCTCGGCAGCACGGCCCTGGCCGGTGAACTCAAGGCCAGCGGCCAGACGCTAAAGCTGATGGTGAGCCTGGAGATGCTCGCCTACACCGCCGCCACCCAGAGCTATCCCCATCCCGCGATGCGGGCGAGCTATGGCGATCGGGGCGACTTCATCGCCGTAGTGGGCAACCTGGGCTCCGCAACGATGTTGCCGGGCCTGGCCAGCCGCATGGGGAAGCACGTGATAACCAAGGTGCTGCCGGTGCCCGATGCCGGCCGGGCGATTCCCGATGTGCGCCTCAGCGACCACAGCCCCTTCTGGGATGCGGGCTACGACGCCGTGATGGTGACCGACACCTCTTTCATGCGCAACCCGAACTACCACCAAATGAGCGACACGATCGAGACGCTGGATCTGCCGTTTCTGGCGGCCGTCACGGAGGGGTTGAAGGAGGGACTGGAGGTGCTCTGATCTTGGGACTGTTCGACCTGGTTCAGTGCACCGAACGCAGCGCCCCTCCCCCGCCACCGGCTTCCTCGGCCTGGCCGATGCGGGCAAACAGATCGGTGCTTTCGCGGTTGAGGTGCACCACCTCCACCGCCGTGCCACCCAGCTTGAGCCGCCGGATCACCTGGTCGAGGGCGCTCACGCCGCTCTGGTCCCAGATGTGGGCGTCGGCCATGTCGATCGTCACCCGGGCCGGGTGTTCGTGGATCTCGAATCCGGCGCGGAAATAGATGCTGCTCACGAAGAACAGCTGGCCGCGCACGCTGTAGATGCGGTGGTCATCCCCCTCCAGCCGGCTCTCCACCGCGATCACCTTGGCCACCTTGCGGCTGAACAGAATGCCGGCCAGGGCCACACCGGAGAGCAGGCCGATCGCCAGGTTGTGGGTGATCACCGTGACCGCCACCGTGAGCAGCATCACGGCGGTATCGCTCTTGGGAATCTGCCGGATTCCTGTGATCGAGCCAAAGTTGGCGGTGTTGATGGCGATCATGATCATCACGCCCACCAGGGTGGCCATCGGGATCTGGTTGACCCAGTCCCGGGCCAGCAGGATCATCGCCAGCAGGCTCACCCCCGACGTCAACGTCGACAGCCGCGTGCGGCCGCCATAGCCCACGTTCATCACCGACTGACCCACCAGGGCGCAGCCCGCCATGCCGCCGAACAGGGAGCTGACGATGTTGCCGATCCCCTGGCCCCGCGCCTCGGTGTTCTTGTGACTGGTCTGGTCGGTGAGGTCGTCGAGGATGTCCTGGGTGAGGAAGGTCTCCATCAGCCCCACCAGCGAGATCGCCAGAGCCGTGGGCAGGATCAGGCCCAGGGTGCCGAAGCTCAGGGGCACCTGCGGCAGGGCGAACTGCGGCAGCCCCGCTGGCAGTGAGCCCAGGCTCGCCACCGTGGGTAGATCGAGTCCGAGGCCGATCGAGATCCCGGTGGTGATCAGGATGGCGATCAGCGCCGACGGCACCACCCGGGTGAGGCGCGGCAGCAGATAGATGATCGCCAGGGTGAGCAGCATCAACGCCCAGACCGCCGGCAGCTGGGCGGCCTGCACGACCACCGTCTCCGGGTGAAAGACATCAAGCCCCAGCTGGGGCAACTGGGCCAGCAGGATCAGGATGGCCAGGGCATTCACGAACCCCGCCATCACCGGCTGCGGCACGAAGCGCATCTGATGGGCGAGCCGCAGATAGCCCCAGGCGATCTGGAACAGGCCGGTGAGCAGACCCGCCGCCAGCAGGTACTGCAGGCCGAGCCCGTCACCCAGGGCGTCTCCCTGCTGCACCAGGCCCGTCATCAGCAGGGCGGTGGAGCCGGTGGCGGAGGTGATCATCGCCGTGCGGCCGCCCACCACCGCCAGCGTCACCGCCAGCAGGAAGGCCCCGAACAGACCCACGCTGGGATCCACCCCGGCAATGCCGGAAAAGGCGATCGCCTCCGGGATCATCGCGAAGGCCACCACCAGGCCCGAAAGGATGTCGCGGTGGGGCAGGCCCCACCACTCCTTGATGGAGAAGGTCATAGGAAAAGGCGCGTACGACTCACACCCGAATCAGCCAGATGCTTACGGGGGGAGTGATCGTTATGGGCCTGACCGTACCAGCCAAGGCCGAAGGACCTGGAACCACCTGGTCCTTCGCAGGGAAATCCGTACCGATCCGGCCGCCCTGGAGAAGATGGATTCCGACACCAACCCTGCTGATGCAGCCAACGATTGAAACCCTTCACAGCTTCTACGCCGAGCGGATGGGAGGGCCCTTGCCAGACACGCTGTTGCCGTCCGATCAGCCCCTGTACTGGCAGGGGCAGACCCTCTTCAGCACGGCCCAGACGGCGGAGCCGGCCTATCTGCTCCAGAGCACGATCGATTCCTTTCTCAGCGAGGCCCCCCTGGGTTATTTCAGCGTGGGCTTCTGGGGCCACGGCATGAACAGTCATGCCTTCTACTACCAGCGCCGCGAGCCCTGGTGCAGCCTGTTTCTGCGGCTGGCCTACGGCGGCTTCTACGACGACAACGAACGGGCTGCCGGTGAGATCAGGGCCACGACGCCATGGGTGACGCCATCTTTCGGATCGCCCTCCGCAACGGCCAGGCCATCGAAGGCGACGGCCCCCTGTTCGAACGCGATCGCGGGCCGGCCGCTGCGTTGAAGCCCCTGCTGGAGGGGCCGTAGCGGTAGCGGCCGGGCTCCGTAGACGATCAACCGCGCCGCAGACGGTTGGGGAAGAAGCGCACCGGAGGCTCCGTTTCCTCCGGAGGGCCTGCCGGGCTCGCCACTTCCACAGGGCCGTAGGCGTCAAGGATGGCGTGGGCCTTGGCCTGATGCTCCTCGCGCAGGGCCGCCGGCGCCTCGATGCGGACACCGCCGGCGAAGCCCAGCAGCCAGGTGCGCAGGTCCGCGTCCCGCCTGACCGTCCAGGGGGGCAGGTCGAGTTCCACCGGGTAGGGGTGGCTGTCCCCGGCCGGGTTGGGCTCCAGCCCGTGGGGCGCTTTGGGATGGCGCCACCAGCTGTCTCCAGGAAGGGGACGGGAGAAGCGGGTGTGCTCGATCGGGAAGCGCAGCACGCCCTCGCGGATGAAGGCGAAGGCCCAGCCCTGGCAGGAAAAGCGCAGGGTCACCAGGTGCCGGGTCCGGGTCTTGGCCGAGGCACCGGCGAGGGCCAGTTGCTCGCCGAGGTCGTCGCCGCAGTAGATGCCGCCGCTGAGGTGCAGCAGCCGGCCGGCCCGCTCCACGGCCTGCTGGTGGGCCTCGTCGCTGCGGCGATTGCGGCTCTCACTGCGGCGCAGGGCCAGCCGGTCGAGCCGCTCGGTGCGGATCAGGCCGTGGGGGTGGGCGACCGCATCCTCCTCATAGAGGAGATACCAGCCAATGGTGTGGAAGATCAGCTGCAGCGGCCAGACCCGCAGCTCCCCCACCGGGCTGTCGGGGAAGCTGGCCCCCGAGGAATAGCGCTCGAGCACCACGCGCCGGTGCTCGAGGATCGCCGTCTCGATCGCCTCCGCCTGCCGGTAGCCATGGCGATCGGCGGCGAGCGAATCCAGGCGCACCAGGGCGGCATCCACCACCGAGTGATTGGCGTAGGTCCGCACCGGCGGCGACGCCTCGGGGCTGATCCCGCCCCAGCGCAGCCGCTCGTCCAGCTCGATCAGCAGGTCCTGGGCCGAGGGGTCCCCGAGGCGGCCGGCCGCCAGCTTCACCACCCCGTGGATCTCGCGCAGGCGCGGGGCCGACAGCACCGCCGTGCCCAGGGCATAGCCGTGGCGCACGTTGTCGTTGCGCACCCGGAAGCCGTAGGGCGTCAGCAGTTTCTCCAGGTCCTTGCGCAGGCTGGCGGCCTCCCCCGGCAGGTAGGCGCCGGGGATCTCCTCCATCGCCTGGATCAGGTGGCCGGGCAGGTCGCTGCCGGCCTGGCGATCGAAGGGCTGCTGCAGCACATGGCGCAGCAGGGTGAACACCCGCACGAACACCGGGGCGTCCCCCAGGGGAGGCAGCCCCCCGTTCACTCCTCCCGCCGCGGCCGGCACCGGAGCCAGCTGGATCGGGGCCTCGACGGGCTGGGCGGCGGTGAACCCCTGCCGCTCCAGCCAGGCCAGGTCGACCCGCAGGGCCGCCGCATCGCCATAGCACTCCCCATGCAGCCGCCGCAGCAGGGCCGCCGCCCGATCGGCCAGATCGCCCTCGGGCAATGGCGACACGATCGCCTCCAGCTCGGCGACGGTGACGGGATCGTTGGCGGCCAGGTCCGGGAACCGGCTCAGCAGGCGCAGCAGATAGAGGAGGCGTTCGAGATCCAGCAGGCGGGAGTAGCCATGGCGCTGCACCTGCCGCTCCCGGTTGGTGGCGGAGCGGATGCGCTGGTCGAGCCGGGCCAACTCCTCGGCCAGCACAGGCTCCAGGGACGCGTGGTGGCTGGGCACCAGGGCCACCACGGCCGCGAAGCCCTCGGCGCGGCTGGGGCCGAAGTGCGGATCGGCCAGGGCCGCCGCCAGCTCCTTGATCACCGCTTCGGGCACCAGACGCTGGCGGCGCTGGTTCCACTCCAGGCAGGTGGCCAGGGGGGTGAACAGCCACCAGCCGACCCACTCCACCGGCGCCGGCAACGCCAGCGCCTGGGTGAGGGCCAGCCGCCAGGGGCGCCGGGCGTGGGTGGCATCGACGATCACCGGAATGCCGTCAGCCACGGCCGCCCGCAGGCGCTCATGCAACAGCTGCTCGATGACGCTCCAGGGCCCCTGCACCGCCGCATCGCCGAACACCTCGGCGCGGATCGCATCGGTGGAGAGCACCAGGGCCGGTGCCTCACCGGGCCCAGTGAGCAGGGGCGCCAGGGCCCGGGCCAGGGTGGTCTTGCCACTGGCCGGCGGGCCGATCAGGAGGTGGCAGCGCAATCCGGTCTCCGGCATGGATCTCACCAGAGGGTCCGGCAGGGAAAAGTGGAGAGCTGCGGATCAGCCGTCAGCAGCACCAGGCGCTCCAGTTCGGCCTGGGCGGCCAGCATCCGATCAAAGGGGTCGCGGTGGGCCTGGCTGAAGCCTCCGGCTCTCACTCCATGGGCCAGGGAGATCGGCAGGGGATGGAAGCCATCGGCCTGGAGCAGACCGGGGAGATCGGCGATGGCCGTGGCCAGCTCGGGCAGCTTGCCCTGATGATGCTTGAGGCTGAGCTCCCACACCGAAGCGGCACTCACCAGGATCTGGCTGGTGGGGTCGATCAGAAGCGCCTCGACGGCGCTGGAGAGCCGCTCCGGCTCAAACCACCACCAGAGCAGGGCATGGCTGTCGAGCAGATAGGCGGAGGGGATGGTCACGTCAACCCCGCGACCGGGATCAGCGGGCTCCCCTCCCAGGCGGCGAGCTCACCGGGCTCCATGGGCTCCAGCAAGGCGTTCGGCTGGGCGAGGGGGCCTTGGCGGCGCAGGCGGCCGGGGAGGCGCTGCGGAGCTGGCTGTTCCAGGGGCATCAGTCGTGCCCAGGGCTTGCCGGCCTTGGCGAGCACGATGGTTTCACCGGCGTGGGCCGCGTCGATGAGGCGCGAGAGCTGGGTTTTCGCCTGGTGCACGTTCACCAGACGGGGTGCCGGGGCGGGGCTTTCCATGCTAGAGAGGCCGGTGGGCCTGCTTAGGCTAGGCATGAACTAAGTCCATGCCGACCACCCGCCAACCTCCACGTCACCCACCTCAGCCCAGGAACGGATCCAGGAAGCTCAGCGGCCGGGCCATGGTGGCTGAGAAGCCGAGGACGCCGGGGTCGCGGTGGCTGTAGAGGAGGGTGTCGTCGGCGTCCAGCAAGAACGTGCCGCCCCGCTGGGTGAGGAAGTCGTCGCGGGGGACGTAGGTGCGCCAATGGCCCAGCACCTCGGCCATGTTGCGCAGCCGCACAGTGGCCAGCTCGAAGGGACCCAGCGGGGCGCTGCGATCACCGGTGTAGCCGCGCAGCACCTCGGCCAGGGTGCCGGGGGAGCCGAGGCCGGCGCACATCAGCAGCAGGTTCGGCCAGGGCCCACCCGCCTGCCGCAGCCCCTCGTAGAGCCCCAGGTCGCGGTGCAGATGGGGTTCGGCGTCCACCAGCAGCCGCTCGGGCGGAAACCCTGTGAAGGCACAGAACTGCTGCCGGCCGGCTTCATCGCCGATGCCGATCGCCAGCAGGGCGATGCCGGCGGCCTCCAGCTGCGGCAGCACCGGCACCAGCGCCTGGGCGTACTCAAGGCTGTCGAAGTCCCCCAGCTGGCTGAGCAGCAGCACCAGCCGCCGCCGGCCACGGCCCATGCCCTCCACCCCAGCCAGCCGCTCCAGCAGCACGGTGGGGGCGGGCGGCCGGGCGGTGGCAGAGGCGGTCACGGGCAGGGGGTGGCTCAGGGCCCAACCATGGTGGCCCGCGCCAGGAACCCCTCGGCCGCCACCTCCAGCCCCTCGCGCCGGCTGGGGTCCATCCGCTCCAGCAGCCGCACCATCATCGACAGGCGGGGATTGGCCTGGAAGAAGGCGCGGTGGCGGTCGATGAAGCGCCAGTAGAGACCGTCCCAGATCTCACACCAGGGGCCCTTTTTGTAGTCGCCCATCTTGAGGATGTAGTTGGAGCCGCCGATGTAGGGCTTGGTGGCGAACAGGCCGCCGTCACTCATCTGGCCCATGCCGTAGACGTTCGGGCCCATGACCCACTCGTAGGAATCCAGGTAGCGCTCCATGAACCAGCGGTGCACCTCGTGCGGGTGGATCTCGCAGAGCAGCATCAGGTTGCTGATCACCATCAATCGCTCGATGTGGTGGTTGTAGCCGAGCCGGTTCAGCCGTTCGATCGCCGCATCCAGGGGCGGCAGGCCGCTGCTGCCGTCGTTCCAGCAGGGGGCCAGGCGGCGGTGGTGGTTCCAGAAGTTGGCCGCCGCCTGGCGCTCGCCGTGCACCCGGTCGATGCCGCGCACGAACTCACGCCAGCCGATCACCTGGCGCAGGAAGCCCTCCAGCGAAGCGATCGGCACGGGCTGGCCACGCTCCTGCCGCGCCGCCGCGTGCGCCAGGGTGGCCGCGACCACCGCCGCGGGGGTCAGCAGGCCGATGTTGAGCAGGGGTGACAGCAGGGAGTGGTGCAGGGTGGCGTGCTGCTGGCTGAGGGCGTCTTCAAAGGGCCCGAAGCCGTCGAGCCGCTCCGCCAGGAAGCGCTCCAGCCAGGCCGCCGCCCCGGCCTGATCGAAGGGGATCCACAGGGGCCCCAGCTCGCCGGGGTGGTCTGGGAAATGGCGGGCGATCAGGGCCCGCACCACCGGCTCATGGGGGCTGGCCGTCACCGCCGGCAGGGTGGGCTCGATGTAGCCCTTGGGCAGCTTGCGGCGGTTGTCGGCATCGAAGCTCCAGCGGCCGCCCGTGGGGGAGCCATCGGGCTCCAGCAGCAGGCCGAGGCGACGCCGCTGGCGCTCGTAGAAGGTCTTCATGAACGGGCGGCGGCGCCCCTCGAACCAGCTCCGGCTCTCCGCCACGGATTCCAGAAACGCCGGCGACGGCAGCACGCTGAGCTGCACACCCTGGTCGGCGCAGAAGCGCTGCAGCCGGGCCTCAAAGTTGCGGTCGGCCACCTCGGCCACCTGGAGCTCTCGGCCTTCCAGCTCGGCCGCCAGCCGCTGCCAGAACGTCATCTCCTGGGAGGCAGGCAGCTCGAAATAGCCCACCTCCACCCGGCGGGCGAGCAGCGCATCGCGGAAGCTGCGCATGGCCACGAAGGTGTGCAGCAACCGCAGGCGGTGGTACCGCCAGGTGGAGGCCACGGCCAGGTCCTCGATCATCAGAACCCGCTGGCCGGGGGAGAGCTGCAGGGGGGAAGGGGTGAGCCAGTCCGGGTGGAGCTGGTCGCCGAGGATCAGGGTGAGGGTCATGGCAACGCTGGTGCAACCGGCTCCTGGGCCGATCGGCCCCAAAGGCGAAGGTGCTGCCGCTCGGGGTCGTAGAGGCCCACCTGGCGCTCCAGATCGAAGCGGCGGGGGGCGCCGCCAAAGCTGCGCGGGTCGGAGCCGACGCCGGCCAGGTAGGCCCAGTTGCCCGTGTTGACGGCCGGGTGGGCGTCGATCAGGGCCCACTCGAAGAAGCGGGCGCCCCAGGTCCAGGGCAGCCGCAATTCATTGATGAAGTGGGAGGCCACCCACTGACGGCCCCGGTTGGAGAGGTAGCCGGTGGCCAGCAGTTCGTTGAGCTGGGCATCGATCAGGGGATGGCCTGAGTCCCCGCGGCTCCAGCGGGCGAAGCGCTCTCGGGCCTCCTGCGGATCGGCGGGTGCGGCGGGGGGGCGGTGCTGGAGGCCGCCGGGGGCGTGGAAGGCGTCGCCGTGGCGCTGCTCCGACCAGAGGAAGAACTCGCGCCAGAGCAGCTCTTGTTTCATCCATTCGGAACCCTCGTCGGCGCCGTGGAGCTCCTGATAACGCAGCACCTCCTGCCAGATCCGCCGCACCGAGAGCGAGCCCACCCCCAGGAAGGGGGAGAACTTGGCGGAGAACGCCGTCCCCACCAGCCCGTTACGGGTGAGCTTGTAATCGCGCAGCCCGCTGGAGCCGAACAGGTAGTGCTCCAGCCGGGCCAGGGCCGTGGGTTCATCGCCGGGAAAGGGGAAGGCGCTGCGGGGATCGGGGCCAGCGGCGGCCGGCGGGGCAGGGGGCGGCGCCAGCCAGGCGCGGGGCAGTTCCTCCCAGGCGTCCCCCAGGCTGGCGAGATCCGGTGGGGGCAGCGGTGGATACGGTGGCGGGGCTGGGGGTGGCCGCCGTGAGCGTGGTGGCGGCGGCCGGGCTGGATCGGCCCGCCGCCGGACTGATCGGACTTCGATTGCTGTGGCTGCTGCTGGCCAGTGCC
>NZ_JAYGHY010000029.1:0-30693 GCF_034931305.1 Cyanobium gracile UHCC 0281
GGTCGGCCATGGTGAGGCCTTCGAGGCCGTCCATGCTGAAGCGGTCCTCGTCTGCGGGGGGGGAGGACGGCGGGCGCACCGGCGGGGCGGCCGGGCTCGACGCGGCAGGAGCAGGGGGTGCTTCGGTCACCACCTCCTCCTCCTTCTTGATCATCAACACCTGGGGGGGTTTGCGCAGCGGCGCCGGGGCCGACCCGGACGGCCTCGCCGGCGGCATCGGGCGCTGGGCGGGGTTCCTGGGCTGACGCGGCGCGGGGTTGCCGGTTCCTGCCATGGAGGTCCTCAGCGAAGCACGGGGCTCCACACTGTACGAATCACCCGTAGAGGCCCGTCCTCCCCCCGCCGATGCCCCCCAGCACCGAGCGACGCCTCGCCAGTCTCAGCTGGACAGCGGTGCGAGACCAGGCCGCCCGACGGGGCAGCACGGTGGTGTGGCCGTTCGGAGCCATCGAGCAACACGGGCCCCTGCTGCCCCTGGGCACCGATGGCCTGTTCGCCGAACGGGTGGCTGAGGCGGTGCTGGAGCGGCTCGACCCCGACCTGCCGATCTGGCGGCTGCCGCTGCAGAGCATCGGCTTTTCACCGGAGCACCTGGGCTTCCCGGGAACCCTCAGCCTCCCGGCCGATCTGGTGATTGAGCTGGTGCGCTCTGTGGGCAAGGGGATCGCCGCGGCGGGCTTCCAGCGGCTGGTGCTGTTCAACGCCCATGGCGGCCAGATCGGCCTGTTGGAGGCAGCAGCGCGAGAGCTGCGGGTGCTGGAACCCGGCCTGGCGGTCCTGCCTTGCTTCCTGTGGCGTGGCGCCGACGGCCTGGCGGAACTGATTCCCGAACCTGAACGCAGCACGGGGCTGCATGCCGGCCTGGCCGAGACCAGCCTGATGCTCTTCCTCGAGCCGGCCACCGTCGGCGCCCTACCCGCCGCCGACGGACTGGCCCCCTCCCCACCCCCGCCCACCGGCTGGAGCCTGGAGGGGGCCTGCCCCTGTGCCTGGCTCACGGAGGAACTGAGCTCCAGTGGCGTCATCGGTGATCCCAGCGAGGCCAGCGACGACCTCGGCCGCAAACTCTTTCTGCGCCTGGTGGGCAGCTGGGAGCGGCGCCTCGACGCCCTGGTACGTAGCGACTGGCCACCGACTTCCGGCAGACCATGACTAGAGTCGCCTGATTGCCTGAGCCTGTGGTTCCCATGCCCACCCTCGTATCCACCACGTCCGTTGATTCCGCACTGGGCCCGCTCGAGGGGAGCGAACTTCCCGACTTCACCACCGCCGCCTACAAGGACGCTTACAGCCGCATCAACGCGATCGTGATCGAAGGCGAGCAGGAAGCCCATGACAACTACGTGTCGCTGGGGACCCTGCTTCCCGACCAGGCCGAGGAGCTGACCCGCCTGGCCCGCATGGAGCTGAAGCACATGAAGGGCTTCACCGCCTGCGCCAACAACCTGGGCGTCACCGCCGACATGCCCTTCGCCCAGGAGTTTTTCTCCCCCCTGCGCAACAACTTCCAGGCGGCCCTCAAGGACGGCAAGGTGGTCACCTGCCTGCTGATCCAGGCCCTGCTGATCGAAGCTTTCGCCATCTCGGCCTATCACATCTATATCCCTGTGGCCGATCCTTTCGCCCGCAAGATCACCGAGGGGGTCGTCAAGGATGAGTACACCCACCTCAACTACGGCCAGGAGTGGCTCAAGGCCCACCTGGAGGAGTCCCGCGCCGAGCTGGAGCAGGCCAACCGCGACAACCTTCCCCACGTGCGTCGCATGCTCGATCGGGTCGCCGCCGATGCCGCCGTCCTGCACATGGAGAAGGAAGACCTGATCGAGGATTTCCTGATCGCCTACCAGGACGCCCTCACGGACATCGGCTTCACCCCTCGGGAGATCGCCCGCATGGCTGCCGCGGCCCTGGTGGGCTGAGCCGAACCGCTCGCTCGCATCGGGGGAGGATGTAGCGTCGGCGACATCCGGCTACGCTCTCGCCGCCGCTGTCCTGTTTCTGCATGTTCGGCCTCATCGGTCATTCCACCAGCTTCGAGTCGGCGCGCAACCTGGCGCGAAGCCTCGGCTTTGAGGAATACGCCGATGGGGATCTGGACATGTGGTGCAGTGCTCCGCCCCAGTTGGTGGAAAGGATCAGCGTCACCAGCCCCACGGGCAAGCGCATTGAAGGGGCCTACATCGATTCGGTGTTCGTTCCGGAAATGCTCAGCCGCTTCAAGACGGCCAAGCGCAAGGTGCTCAATGCCATGGAGCTGGCCCAGAAGAACGGCATCGACATCACCGCCCTGGGGGGTTTCACCTCGATCATTTTCGAGGACTTCAAGCTGCTCAGAGAACAGCAGGTGCGTGCCACCACCCTGGACTGGCAGCGCTTCACCACCGGCAACACCCACACCGCCTGGGTCCTCTGCCGCCAGGTGGAGGAGAACGCCCCACAGCTGGGCATCGATCTGCGTCGGGCCAAGGTGGCCGTCGTTGGCGCCACCGGTGACATCGGCAGTGCCGTCTGCCGTTGGCTCTCCCAGCGCACCGGCGTCCAGGAATTGCTGCTGGTGGCCCGCCGCCCCCAGCCACTGGCCGACCTGCAGCAGGAACTGGGCGGTGGCCGCATCCTTGGCCTGGAGGAGGCCCTGGAGGAGGCGGATGTGGTGGTGTGGGTCGCCAGCCTGGCCCAGGCCAGCAGCATCGATCCCAGCCGCCTGCGCCGCCCCTGCCTGATGGTCGATGGCGGCTACCCCAAAAACCTGGACACCAAGGCCGCCGGCGATGGCATCCACGTGCTCAAAGGGGGCATCGTGGCCTTCGGCTCCGACATCGGCTGGCAGATGATGGAGGCGGCGGACATGGCCAACCCCCAGCGTGAGATGTTCGCCTGCTTCGCCGAAGCGATGCTGCTGGAGTTCGAAGGTCTGCACACCAACTTCAGCTGGGGCCGCAACAACATCACCCTGGAGAAGATGGATCTGATCGGCGCCGCCTCCCTTCGCCACGGTTTCCAGGCCCTGGCCCTGGAAACTCCAGCACCGGTCCCCAGCCTCTCCTCGAGCTGATTTCCTCTCCACCTGATCCGTCCCCTGCTTCTCCACCCATGGCCCGCCGCGTCCTGCTGGACTTCGAGAAACCACTGGTGGAGCTGGAGGAGCAGATCGAGCAGATCCGCCAGCTGGCCCGCGATTCCGAAGTCGATGTGAGCCAGCAGCTGTTGCAGCTGGAAACCCTCGCCACCCGGCGCCGCGAGGAGATCTTCAGCTCCCTCAGCCCGGCCCAGAAGATCCAGGTGGCCCGCCACCCCCAACGGCCCAGCACCCTCGATTACATCCAGGTCATCACCGACGAATGGATCGAGCTGCACGGCGACCGCCGCGGCAACGACGACCGCGCCCTGGTGGGCGGTGTGGGACGCATCGGCGACCAGGCGGTGGTGCTGCTCGGCCACCAGAAGGGCCGGGACATGAAGGAGAACGTGGCCCGCAACTTCGGCATGGCCTCGCCCGGTGGCTACCGCAAGGCGATGCGGCTGATGGACCACGCCGACCGCTTCCGTCTGCCGATCCTCAGCTTCATCGACACCCCCGGTGCCTACGCCGGGGTCAAGGCCGAGGAGGAGGGCCAGGGCGAGGCGATCGCCGTGAACCTGCGCGAAATGTTCCGCTTGCGGGTGCCCATCATCGCCGTGGTGATCGGTGAGGGGGGCTCCGGCGGCGCCCTCGGCATCGGGGTGGCCGATCGGCTGCTGATGTTCGAGCACAGCGTCTACACCGTGGCCAGCCCCGAAGCCTGTGCTTCGATCCTCTGGCGCGATGCGGCCAAGGCGCCCGCCGCCGCCGAGGCCCTGCGCATCACCGCTGCCGACCTGCTGCAGCTGGGGCTGGTGGATGCCCTGCTGAAGGAACCCTCCGGAGGCAACCACTGGGCGCCGATGCAGGCCGCCGAGACGCTGCGCGCGGCCCTGCTCGGCCAGCTCGCCGAGCTGCAGACCTGCAGCGAATCTGCCCTGCTGGAGGCCCGTTACGCCAAGTTCCGGCGCATGGGCCAGGTTCTGGAGGGGGCGGCGACGGATCCCGCCTTCGCGCCGTAGGGTTGATCCACTGCCTGCCTGCCCATTGCCCGCTGCCCTGATCACCGGTGCCTCCCGCGGCATCGGCGCTGCCGCCGCCCGCCGCTTTGCCGCCGAGGGCTACGACCTTCTGCTGTTGGCCCGAGGCCGTGCCGACCTCGATCGACTCGCTGAGGACCTGCGGGGGACGGGCCGACGCGTCGAAACCCTGGCCCTTGACCTGACCCAGGCGGAGGCCATCCCTGGAGCCATGGCCGAGCTGCTCGGGCGAGGGCTGCAACCTTCGGTCGTGATCAACAACGCCGGCGCCGCCTGGACCGGCCCGTTGGCGGCCATGCCCGTTGAGCGCTGGCAGTGGCTCCTGCAACTCAATCTCACCAGTGTCTTCCAGGTCTGCCTGGCGGTTCTGCCCGGCCTGCGCCAGGCCGGTGGCGGTCGGATCATCAACGTCAGCAGCCATGCCGCCCGTCAGGCCTTCCCGGACTGGGGGGCCTACTGCGTCAGCAAGGCCGCCCTGGCGTCTTTCAGCCGCTGCCTTGAGGCGGAGGAACGGGCCGCCGGCATCGCGGTGAGCACCCTCACCCTGGGGGCGGTCAATACACCTCTCTGGGACAGTGAAACCGTCCACAGTTCCTTCGACCGACGTGCCATGCTTTCAGCGGAGCAGGTGGCTGAATCCCTGCTCTACCTTGCGCGGCAACCCAACAGCCAGACGGTTGAGGACCTCACCCTGATGCCAGCCGCCGGAGCCTTCTAATCCCCCCTATGACATCCACCCTTCCCAGCGGCCTCAGCGCCCGTCAGGCCGCTCCCGTCACGACCCCCATTCCTGTCAGCCTGCGGATCCGCGAGCGACTGCAGAAGGAAGCGGTGCCGTTTCTGGCCAACGACAACATTTCCGAGCATCTGCGCGAGGGAGAGCTCGACCAGTTGGAGATTGAAGTCGCCGGCAAGGTGCGGGAACTGCTGCGCAGCCTGGTGATTGATATCGATAACGACCACAACACCGAGGAGACGGCCGAACGGGTGGCCAAGATGTATCTCCACGAGGTGTTCAAGGGTCGCTACCACGAGCAACCCAAGATCGCCAGCTTCCCCAACGTGAAGCAGCTCGATGAGATCTACACGGTGGGGCCCATCTCCATCCGTTCGGCCTGTTCCCACCATCTGGTGCCGATCCTCGGTAACTGCTGGATCGGGATCAAGCCCGGTGAACGGGTGATCGGCCTGTCGAAGTTCTCCCGGGTGGCCGACTGGGTGTTCTCACGGCCCCACATCCAGGAGGAGGCCGTGATCATCCTCGCCGATGAGATCGAGCGGCTCTGTGAGCCCCTCGGCCTGGCGATCCTTGTCAAAGCCCAGCACTACTGCATGAAATGGCGCGGGGTGAAGGAGCCCCAGACCAGCATGGTGAACTCTGTCGTGCGCGGTGATTTCCGCCACGACCCCAGCCTCAAGCAGGAGTTCTTCGAACTTGTGCGTCAGCAGGAGTCGATGCTCGGCAACTGAACCGCTGGCCGGCGCTCAGGATCCCGGTCGGCCCATGATCGGGCCCACCACCTGGGACACGCTGCGCTGGCTGCCGGATGTGGTGGGAACGGCCACCACCACCATCACCTGGTAAGCCACGTCCGCCGGCGTCAGGACATAGCTGGGGCCGCTGGCCCCCGCGATGAGCTGCCAGTTGCGACGGCCGGGGGCCAGGCGGTACCAGTGGAACGCACTGGGCGGCAGGGCAGCCAGAACATCCGCCGTGGCCGTGGCCTGCAGCAGGGCCCCCTGGCGGGCCTCCCCCTGCAGCAGCAGCTGGTTGAGACCGGTGATCCGCTGCTCCACCGCCCCTTCGATCTGCTGGTCGCCGGCAATCTCCTGGCGCAGCAGCCGGATCTGCTGCTGGGGGTCGGCCGTGATCCCCGGCACACACTGCAGCGTCCCCTGCACCAGCTGGCAGCCCACCAGGTCCTGGGCCTTGAGGCCGGCCCCTGGCCCGATCAGCAGAAGCAGGCCGAGGGGCAGGGCGGCACGAACACGGAGGGCGCGACGAAGGAAGGTCAACGGGATCCAGAAGTCGGACTGCTCCGATCCTGCACCCGGCGGCGCCAAACGCCAATCAACCGGTGGGGGATCCACGCATCGCCGCCAGCAGGGCCGCGACCCGCCCCAGGTTCTTGACGCCGGGGCGATCCTCCAGGGCACTGGAGGCATCCAGGCCATCAGGATGCAGGCGTTCCAGCAGCTCGGCCACCGTCTCGGGGCCGACGCCGCCGGCCAGCCACCAGGGCGAGGCCGGGCGGAAACCCTCCAGCCAGGCGGTGGGGATCCGCTGTCCGGTGCCCCCCAGCTGGCCAGGTTGCCAGGCATCGAGCAACAGGGCTTCGACCACCCCGGCATAGGCGGCCGCCGCCTCCAGATCCTCGGGGGAGCGCACCCGCAGGGCCTTCCAGAGCCGCACATCCAAGCGCTGGGCCAGCTCGCGGCAGCGCTCCACGCTTTCACTGCCATGCAGCTGCACCACCGCGTGGCCCCGGCCCGCGCCGAGCTCCTCCAGCTGGTCGTCGCAGGGATCGGCCACCACCAGCACACCGAAGCAGTCGCGGCCGCCGGCGGCCATGGCCGCGAACAGGTCGGGCCGTTGCGCCGCCGGCAGGAAGCGGGGCGAGCTGGGAACAGCGATGACCCCGATCGCATCCACCCCCAGGGCGGCGATGGCGGTGGCCTGGGCCGGCTCCCTGAGCCCACAGACCTTCAGCAGCGGAAAGGAAACCAGAACCAGGTCGGCCGGGCTGCCTTTCTAGGATGGGCGCCATAACTCCGGCTACGGCCGGTCACTGCCCGGACGGTGCCCGTGGGTGAAGGCTGGCAATTGCTGACGATCCGAGGCATTCCCCTGCGCATCCACCCGAGCTGGTTCGTGATCCTGTTGCTGGCCACCCTGGGGTTCCAGCAGCAGTACGCCCTCAGCCTCCGCGGTCAGCTCACGCCGGCGGCGCTGTGGGCCGTGGCCCTGGTCACCTCCCTGGCCCTGTTCGTTTCCGTGCTGCTGCATGAACTGGGCCACTCCCTGGTGGCCCTGCAGCAGGGGGTGAAGGTGAAATCGATCACCCTCTTCCTGCTGGGGGGCGTGGCCAGTGTGGAGCGGGAATGCTCCACCGCCCGCGGCGCCCTGATGGTGGCGGCGGCAGGACCGGCGGTGAGCCTGGTGCTGGGCATCGGCCTGCTGGCCTCCACCCATGCCGCCAGCCACCTCACCCCTGTGCTGGGCCAGGTGGTGGAACGGCTCGGCGCCCTCAACCTGATCCTGGGGCTGTTCAACCTGCTGCCCGGCCTGCCCCTGGATGGGGGTCTGATCGTCAAGGCCCTGGTCTGGGAGTTTTCCGGCAGCCAGCGGCGGGGCGTGGAGGTGGCCAATGCCTGCGGTCGGTTCCTGTCCCTGTTCGCCGTGGGGATGGGCACGGTGCTGCTGCTGCGGGGTGGCGGCATCGGCGGGGCCTGGCTGATCCTGCTGGGCTGGTTCGGCCTGGGGGCGGCCCGCAACCAGAAGCAGATGCTGGTCGTCCAGCAGGCCCTCAAGGATCTCAAGGTCAGGGATGTGGCCCAGCGCCGCTTCCGGGTGCTGGAGGCCGACACCAGCCTGCGGGAGCTGAGCCGGATTCGCCTCGGCAGCGCCCCACCGATCGCGGAGGTTGGTGAGGGTGCCGCGCCGGCCGACAAAGACGCCAACGGCCCAGCGGAATGGCTGCTCGTCTGCGACAGGGGCCGCTGGCAGGGGGTCATCGACGATGCCCCGCTGCAGGCCCTGCCGGTGCAGACCTGGGACAGGGAGCGGGTGGGCGACCATCTCCAGCCCCTCTCCAGCCTGCCCTCGATCCCCGAATCGGCCCCGCTCTGGCAGGCCGCCCTCCAGCTCGAGGACGGCGACCACCAGCGGCTTCTGGTGCTGAGTCCGGCCGGTCTGCCCTGCGGCACCGTGGAGCGTCCCGAACTGGGGGACGCTGTGCTGAAGAAGCTGGGCCTGCGGCTGCCCGCCAATCTGCTCTCCGCCGCCCGGCGTGAGAACGGCTACCCCCTCGGCATGGCCCTGGGTCAGGTGGCCCGCGGCATGGTCAGCTCGGGGGAGGTGTCCCTGCTCACCGACAAGGTCGCCCGATAACGCCCCAGGCCTCGGGCGATCACGGCCAGCTCCGCAGGACTGAGGGGCGCGGCCCCCGAGAAAGGCCTGCCTTGGGCGCCACCGCCATGGCCCCCCTCGGCGACGCCCCCCGCCAGCCGTGGCAGCCAGCGGGCCGCCGAGCGATACAGGTGCTGATCGAGTTGCTCCCCGGCCAGCGGCAGGGGATCGAGCTGCGGGGGGGCGCCGCCAAACACCTCCTTCCAGAGGGCGGGACAGGGGTCCAGCTGGATCGAGCCGTGCTGCAGCAGATGGCCGCCGCGCCACAGCTGGGCACTGCCGACCCGCTTGGCACCGCTGGCCTGCACCAGATCGGCGGCAGTGCTGGTGGCGAAGCAGCTGCTGCGCTGCAGGCTGGCCGCCTGGCTGCCGCTTCGCAGCGGCTCGCCCATGGCCGCGAACGCTTCAACGAGCCAGGCGAGGGCCCGGCCGTAGACCTCGGCGCGGGATCCCTGCGGCCGGGGCCACACCAGGGCGTAGGTGAGATCGCCACCGTGGAGCACGGCCCGGCCGCCACTGGGCCGGCGCACCAGCCCGAGGCGCCCCTGACGCACCAGATCGCTCCAGTGGGGCTCAAGGCGCCGCTGGTGCCAACCCAGGGAGAGGGTGGGCCGCGACCAGCGGTAGAGACGGAAAGCCGGCGCAGGAACCACCACGGATGCAGGGTTCGCGGCCGCTGGGCCCTCCAGCAACCAGGCATCGATGGCCATCTGCCAGGCCCCATCGAGCTGGCAGGGAGCGATCCAGCGAACCGGCGCCGCCGGCTGGAAGGATGGGGCGGCCTGCGTTCTCATGGCTCCTGTCCGCCCAGCCCATGGCCACGTCGCTGATCTGGAGTCTGCTGCCCCTGCTGCCCCTGGGACTGGTGGCGGGCCTGCTCTCCGGGTTGCTGGGCATCGGCGGTGGCCTGATCTTCTCCCCCCTGCTGTTGCTGCTGGGCCTGACGCCCCACCAGGCCCTGGCCACCAGCACCCTGGCGATCGTGCCCACCACCCTCGGGGGCACGATCGCCCATGGGCGCAGCGGCAAGCTCACCTGGCGGGGGGGGGTGGCGATCGCCGGCGGGGCCGCCCTCAGCGCAGGGCTGTTCAGCCACCTGGGCCAGGGCCTCGCCGGCTGGCAACTGCTGAGCCTGCAGGCGGCGCTCTATGCCCTGCTCGCGGGACTGGTGAAACCCCGCAGCCAGCTGGCCCCGGCGCGCGAGCAGGAGCCACGCCCCCTGGCCCTGGCCCTGGTGGGGGCCCTGGCGGGGGTGGCGGCCGGCCTGCTGGGGGTGGGCGGCGGCCTGGTGATGGTGCCGGTGATGGTGGCGGGGCTGGGCATGCCCGTCCACGGGGCGATCCGTTACAGCACCGTCGCAGTGCTGGCCTCCTCCTGCAGCGCCTCGCTGGCCTTTCTGGCCGACGGCCGGGCGAATCCACTGGTGGCTCTGGTGCTGGGGGGCACCGCGGCCGTGGCCGCCCAATGGTCGGCCAGCCGACTCGAGCGGGTCCGGGAGGAGCGGCTGGTGTGGATGCTGCGGGCCCTCACCCTGGTGCTGGCCGTGGACAGTGGCCGCCGTGCCGTGGGCCTGTGGTTCGAGGCTCAGGGGATCACGCTCCAGAAACCGGGGTCGAGCTCGTAGCCCAGGACGGCGGCCATCTGGCCCAGGTTGGCGCGGCACTCGATGCCCCCGGTGGCCGCCCAGTTGTCGAGGAGGAACAGGCGCTGGGTGATCCAGAGCTCCAGGCTCTCGGGGGCGAAGCGGATCCCCTCGGTGGGGCTGAAGCCGTGGGGGAGCAGCATCGCCACATGGCGGGTGAGCTGCCCCCCACTGCGCTCCAGCACCAGGGGCAGCCAGGGATGGAGCGCATCGGCCCGCAGACTCCAGAGCCGCAGCTCGGCGATCTCCGAGAGTTCGCGGGGGTCGTCTGCGTCCCTTGGCCAATCGAAGTCGATCTGCAGTCCGCTGGAGGCGGTGAGCAGCGCGGCCGGTGCCAGCGACGCCAGGCCCGCCAGGGGAGAGAGATCGAGCCCGCGCACCTGGTCGGCGGACACCTTCAGGGGCTCTGAGCAGGGTGGGAGAGCCATCAAGAGCTGTGACAGGGCAGGGCCTCAGGCTGGACCGTAGCTCGTGATGGCCGAAGAATGGGTCGGTCAAACTCCATTCACCGTCACGGATATGGTCACCCCGATCAACCAGGCCGAAGTGCTGATTGCCCTCGTCGTGGCGGCCCATGCCGGCGTGCTGGCCGTGCGTCTCTGCTTCAGCCTCTACAAAGCCTGAAGCTGCAGGGGCTGCGCCCTTGGCAAGGGGCGTACAGGCTGCTACAAGCGAAGGGCTCGCAGCCTTTCCTCAGGTGCGCCAGACCCAGCCCCAGCCCTCCCGGCGCCAGTCTTCCGCTGCCAGCCGCTCCACCAGCCGCTCGCGCCGTTCCTCGGCTCTGCGTGCGGCACCGGAAGGCCCGGTCGCCCCACTCCCCAGGCGTCCAGCCGCCAGCGCCGTTGCCTCTGTGCCGTCGCCCCATTCCCCCGCCGAAGTCGGGGGGTGTGGCATGGAAAGCCAGATGCTCTCCCTGTCCGCCGAGCGGCAGGAGCTGGTCTGCAGCCTGATTGGGCTGGCGGTGAAGCTGGGGCTCATCGGCCTCACCGGCGTGAGCCTGTTCCAACTCGCCGGCGCCTACCAGCAGCGCATGGAGAGCCAGGGGGAGATCTCGGCCGTTCTGGAGATCGAGAACGCCAAGCTGGTCAAGGCCAGGGAACGTTTCGACGCCCTGTTCATGGTGGAGGGCGAGCAGCGCCTGATCCGGGAGCAGAGCCAGTGGATCGCCCCAAACCGCCTGCGGGTGATCTGGCAGTCGAAGCGTCCGTTTCCAACTGTTGACTCCCCCGCCTCCGGTTCCGGAAATCAGGGCGCCCGTCCGTAGGTTGGGGCCTCCTTCGCCCCCGGACCATCCCCGCCATGGTGACCACCTCCGGTGACCCCGCCCTTTCTCCCGCCCGCAGCGGCGTGCCCGGAACGGCCCTGATCACCGGCGCCTCCTCCGGTGTCGGTCTGTTCGCTGCCAAGGCCCTGGTGGATCGCGGCTGGCACGTGGTGATGGCCTGCAGGGACACCGACAAGGCCCGCCGGGCCCAGGCCGCCCTGGCCATTGCCGATGACGCGGTGACCCACCTGAAGGTGGATCTGGCCGACCTCGATGGTGTGCGCGCCCTCGTCGACGCCTTCCATGCCACCGGCCGCCCTCTCGATGTCCTGGTCTGCAACGCGGCGGTCTACCTGCCGCGGCTGAAGCATCCGGAACGCTCTCCCCAGGGCTACGAGATCTCGATGGCCACCAATCACTTCGGCCATTTCCTGCTGATCCACCTGCTGCTCGACGACCTCAAGCGCTCCAGCCACCCCTCGCGTCGGCTCGTGATCCTGGGCACCGTCACTGCCAACTCCAAGGAGCTGGGGGGCAAGATCCCCATCCCCGCTCCCGCCGACCTGGGCGATCTCTCCGGCTTCGCCGCCGGATTCAAGGCCCCCATCGCCATGGCCAACGGCAAGAGCTTCAAGCCCGGCAAGGCCTACAAGGACAGCAAGCTCTGCAACATGATCACGACCCAGGAACTGCACCGGCGCCTGCATGGCAGCACCGGGATCGTGTTCACCTCCCTCTACCCCGGCTGCGTGGCCGACACCCCGCTGTTCCGGCACACCCCACGGGCCTTCCAGACCATCTTTCCCTGGTTCCAGAAGAACATCACCGGCGGCTACGTGAGCCAAGCGCTGGCGGGGGAGCGGGTGGCGCAGGTGGCGGCGGATCCGGACTTCGCCAGCTCCGGCGTGCACTGGAGCTGGGGGAATCGCCAGACGAAGGGGGGCAAGCAGTTCAGCCAGGAGCTCTCGGAAAAGGCGAGCAACCCGGTCACCGCCCAGCGGATGTGGGACCTGTCCCTGCAGCTCGTGGGACTCGCCTGAGCGGATCGCCAGTCCAGGGCAATGCTTCGGAATCTGCCGATTCCGGCGCAGGCCCAACGGGAGCCGCTAGATGTCATCCAGTACCACCTCGGAGTCGATGGCCCGCACGCTGCGCTGGGGAGTGGGACTGCTGCTGGTCGTCAGCCTGTCGATCGGTGCGTTCCTGCTGCTGCCGTTCCGCTCCTGGTTGCCCGGCGGAACGGTGGGGGACGTGCCGCTGAGCCAAGTGGTGAATGGCACGGCGTTCAACCGTCTGTTTCCCGAGCCGGACGACGGCGACCAGCTGGTGTTCACCCAGGAGAAGCGTGGCTTCAGTGAGGCCCGGCTCAAGCATGACGGCCAGGTGAAGGCCCTGCTCGCCATCTCCGATGTCAGCACCGCACCGGAGGCACGCCGCAAGTTCGAGACCAGCCAGAGCCGGCTGCAGGGCTGGCCGCTGGTGGAGCAGGGTCCACAGGCCACCGCCCTGCTGGTGGCCGACCGCTTCCAGATCAAGGTGATCGGCCAGGGCGATGGGCTGGAGGCCGAGCAGCGTCAGGACCTGATCGGCCGGTTCAACCTCAGGGGTCTGGCGGCTCTGAAGTCGGCCAGCGCCCCCCGGGCGACGCTGCCCAGCGGCCAAGACACCGCCGGACGCCAGAGCCTTGAGCCGCGGGCGGCCATGGAGCCCGTGTCATGAGCTCCGTTCTCGAGCGCCTTGATCGCCTGCCCCGCCGCAACCTAACGGTGCTCGCCATCAAGGGCCTCAGCACCCTGGTGCCCGGCGGCTGGCACAACATCACCAGCGCCGACAACCTGATCAGCGACGTGCTGGGCAGCACCGATCCGGAACTGATCCGCCAGGTGCGCTCCCGGGCCGACGTCTTGAGCCGGGCCCGCCACGAAGGCTATGGCCGTGCCCTGAGCCTGTACGACGCCGTCAACCGCTCCCAGAAGGCTGCCGGTGGGCTGCGGCTGCTGGCCAACATCGGTGGCGTCCTGCCGCTGGTGAAGCGTGTCGCCGATCTCACCCCCACCAGCGAGACCCTGCAGGCGGCGGATCTCAGCCTGAAGGTGGCCGCCGAGATGCTGGCCTTCACCCAGGTGAACGGCCTGCCCGGTGACAGCTTCGGCGATTTCGCCGCCTCCTTAAGCGAGTACGCCGGCGAAGCCCGGGTGAGGATGGCTGCCCTGATCTGCTTCGATGCCCTACTGCCCCTGGGCGACCAGGCCCTGCAGCGGCTGGATGGCTTGCTGGGGGGCGTCGACAAGCGGGACCTGCACCAGCTGCCCGCCTACGCCGGGATGGCCAAGTTGCTGCCGGGACGGGGCGACGGGGCCCACCTCAGCTTCCTGCGCCGGGGCGTGGACCAGTGGCTGGGCTGGGCCGGCGGGTTCAGCAGCCAGCTGGGTCTCACCGGTCAGAAGGCCGTGCAGGCCCTCGAGACCACCCTGGGCCCCTGGCAGGGGGGCTTCCAGCAGATGGCCACCTTCCTCGATGCCTTTACCGACACCTACCAGCACACGGGCGTGCAGGCGGTGGCCCGCCGGCTGGTGGAGCGGGCCGCCGCGGAAATCTGAGGGCCGCTGGGGTGGAGCCGTGCCTCCGGCCCGCACCGCCTAATTCGACAGCCTCTTGATCCCCAACGCCATCAGCACCAGGCCACAGGCTCAATCGAACCCAAGCAGGTCGAAGATCTCCCGATCCTTGAGGGATACGGCCTCCAGCGGCTCCACGTCGGTGAGCATCTTTTGGGCCAGGCTCAGGTATTCCTGCTGCACGGCCTCCACTTCCGGTGTGCTCTCCATCTCGAAGATGGTGCACTTCTTGAGCCGTGACTTGCGAATCGCATCGACGGTCTTGAAGTGGGCCATGGTGCGCAAACCGGTGCGCTCGTTGAACTTGTCGATCTCGTCGGTCTGCTCCGAGCGGTTGGCAATCACCCCACCCAGGCGCACCTTGTAATTCTTGGCCTTGGCATTGATCGCCTGCATGATCCGATTCATGGCAAAAATCGAATCGAAATCGTTGGCGGTCACGATCAGGCAGTAGTGGGCGTGCTGCAGGGGCGCTGCGAAGCCTCCGCAGACCACGTCACCGAGCACATCGAAGATCACCACGTCGGTGTCCTCCAGCAGGTGGTGCTCCTTGAGCAGCTTGACCGTCTGGCCGGTCACGTAGCCGCCGCAGCCGGTGCCGGCCGGGGGACCACCGGACTCCACGCACATCACGCCGTTGTAGCCCTCAAAAACAAAGTCCTCGGGACGCAGCTCCTCGGTGTGAAAATCGACGGTCTCGAGGATGTCGATCACCGTCGGCACCATCTTCTTGGTGAGGGTGAAGGTGGAATCGTGCTTGGGATCACAACCGATCTGCAGCACCCGCTTGCCCAGCTTGGAAAAGGCAGCGGAGAGATTCGAGGAGGTGGTGGATTTGCCGATGCCGCCCTTGCCGTAGACGGCGATCACCAGCGCCCCCTCCTCGATGTTCATCGACGCGTCCTGATGCACCTGCAGGCTGCCCTCGCCATCTTCGCGGGGGTTGGCGGTGGTGCTCGAAGGAGGCGTGAGTGTGGTGGTCATAGGAAGAACAAGGGGAAGCCGGCGCACCGGCGGATCACTCGTAAGGAAACAGCCTGCTCAGATCGGATCCCGGCTGTCGGGGGATCACGCAAACCGAAACATCGCCAGAGAGGCCCTCATCGGCTGAAGTGGGCCTTGGCGTCGTAGAGGGCTTCGGCATCAATGCGCGCCAAGCCCCGTTCGCGGGCGAAGGCTTCGGTGTTCTTGCGCACCTTGCCCCGCACGAAGAAGGGAATCTTGGCGAGTTCCGCCTCGCCGTCGGCCGTCCAGAGGCTTTCGAGCGCCTCCCGCACAGCGGCGGCGGCCGTGGTGGTGCCGGGGGCCGGGACAGGGGCAGCGGCAGGGCCAGCGGCAACCGTCGCGACCGCCTCGGGCTCACCCGCCGCCGCCGGGGCGCCGTCGCCCAGGTGGCTGCGGTGGCCGTCGACGAACTCGAAGTCGTGGCGGAACATGCCGATCAGGTGCTCCTCCAGACCCATCATCAGCGGGTGCACCCAGGAGTCGAAGATGACGTTGGCCCCCTCCCAGCCCATCTGGGGGGAGTAGCGGGCGGGCACGTCCTGCACGTGCAGGGGGGCGCTGATCACGGCACAGGGCAGGCCCAGACGCTTGGCGCTGTGGCGTTCCATCTGGGTTCCCAGCACCAGCTCCGCAGCCGCCTCGGCCATGGCTTTTTCCACCACCAGGTAGTCGTCGGTGATCAGGGCCTCCAGGCCCAGCTCGGCGGCGGCGGCCCGCACCTCTCTGGCCTGCTCGCGGCTGTAGCTGCCCAGGCCCACCACCTGGAAGCCCAGTTCCTTGGAGGCGATCCGGGCGGCGGCGATGGCGTGGGTGGCATCGGCGAAGATGAACACCCGCTTGCCGGTGAGGTAGGTGGAATCCACCGACTTGGAGTACCAGGGCAGGCGGGAGAGGCGCTCCGCCTCGCTCGGCTGACCCTCCACCTCCTGCAGGTCGGCCGGCAGCGGCAGGTCGAGCACGCCATGAAGTTCCCGCAGAAAATCGGCGGTGGCGCCGATGCCGATCGGCACCGTGCGCACCACCGGGGTGCCGAAGCTGCGCTCCAGCCAGCTGCACACCGGGCCGGCCACCTCCGGGTAGAGGCAGACGTTGGCATCGGCCGTGGGGATGCGCTCCAGGTCGGCGGGCCGGGCCCCCAGGGGCGCCACCACCGCCACATCGATGCCGTGCTCCGCCAGCAGCCGGGTGATCTCCAGCACGTCGTCGCGGCAGCGGAAGCCCAGCAGGCTGGGGCCCAGCAGGTTGACCCGGGGCCGGCGACCCTCCTCGCGCCAACGGGACGCGGAAGGCTTGGGGCTGCCCGGCGCCGGCAGCTGGCCCTTGAGCAGGGTGCGGACCAGCTGATAGTAGGTTTCCGCGGCGCCCCAGTTCTCCTTCTTGGAGTAGGCGGGCAGCTCCAGGTTCACCATCGGCACCCCCAGGTTCATGCCGGCGGCCAGGGCGCCGGGCTGGTCCTGGATCAGCTCGGCGGTGCAGCTCTCGCCCACCAGCAGCGCCTCGGGCTGGAAGCGCTCAACGGCCTGGCGGATGGAGCGCTGCACCAGCTCGGCGGTATCACCGCCCAGATCCCTGGCCTGGAAGGTGGTGTAGGTGACGGGGGGACGCAGGCCCCGTCGCTCGATCATCGTGAACAGCAGGTCGGCGTAGGTGTCGCCCTGGGGGGCATGGAGCACGTAGTGCACCCCCTCCATGGAGGTGGCGATGCGCATGGCGCCCACGTGGGGGGGGCCTTCGTAGGTCCAGAGGGTCAGTTCCATGGGGGTCTCAGGAGAGCTGCAACACGGCCCGGCGCCGCAAGGGACGGGCAAAGAGTTCGGCCAGTTCACCGGCCTGGTCGCAGCCGTGGATCGGGCTGAACACCAGCTCGATCGACCACTTGGTGGCGATGCCCTCGGCCTCGAGGGGGTTGGCCAGCCCCAGGCCGCAGAGCACCAGGTCGGGGCGGGCGGCCCGCACCCGCTCCAGCTGCAGGTCAACGTCCTGGCCCTCGCTGAGCTGGGTGGCGGGGGGGAGCAGGGCCAGGTCGGCGGCCATCAGCTGGCGATCCAGATAGGGGGTGCCCACCTCCACCAGCTCCATGCCGCATTCGCGGCTCAGGAAGCGGGCCAGGGGGATCTCCATCTGGGAATCGGGCAGCAGGAACAGCCGCTTGCCCGCGAGCACCTCCCGGTGGGGCTCAAGGGCGCGACGCCCACGCTCCACCAAGGGGTCGAGCACCGCGTTGAAGCGCTCGGCAGGCACGCCGAACGCGTTGGCGGCGGTAGCCATCCAGTCGCGGCTGCCCTCCACGCCAAAGGGATAGGGAGCACTGAGCAGGGTGGCACCCCGGTGCTGCAAAGCCCGGGCCGTCGCGCTCAGGAACGGCTGGGCGAGCAGCACCCGCGTCCCCTTCCCGACGGGCGGCAGATCGGTGGAGCGGCGCGGCGGCAGGCTGCGGACCGTGGTGATGCCCAGCCGCTCGAAGATCAGCCGGAAGCGGTCCTCGACCGCATCGGCCAGGGTGCCCACGATCAGCAACTGCTCCTCGTCGGCACTGGGCAGCAGGGGAAGCATCGCCAGCAGGGCGTTGTCCTCCCCCTGGGTAAAGGTGGTCTCGATGCCGCTGCCGGAGTAGTTCAGCACCCGCACCCGCCCCAGCAGCTGGGTGTTGAGCCGCTCGGCCGCCTTGGCCAGGTCGAGCTTGATCACCTCGCTGGGGCAGGAGCCCACCAGGAAGAGCGTGCGGATCTCGGGCCGGCGCTCCAGCAGGTCCTTCACCAGCCGGTCGAGTTCCTCGTTGGCATCCGCCAGGCCCGCCAGGTCCCGTTCGCCGAGGATTGCCGTGCCGAAACGGGGCTCAGCGAAGATCATCACCCCGGCCGCCGACTGGATCAGGTGGGCGCAGGTGCGCGAGCCCACCACCAGAAAGAAGGCGTCAGGCATGCGGCGGTGCAGCCAGACGATGGAGGTGAGGCCGCAGAACACTTCCCGCTGGCCGCTCTCCTTGAGGATGTCCGGGGGAGACGGCTGAATCGGTGGAGCGGACACACCCATGGAGGGGATCGCCAGGTATCGAGCTTCCATGGGTTAGCGGGGCAGACGGGGTCGCTGCCCGACTGCGTTACATCTTTTCGGGATCGTGTCCGGATTTCAGCGCTCAGAGGCGGCGGCGGAACCCTTCGCTGAAGCCGGCGCTGCGCTCGTCGCGATCCCCATCGGCGCTGCGGCTGAGCTTCCAGACGTTGCGCCCCAGGCGCCGGGCCCTGAGCCCACCCCGCTCCACCACCGGCGCCCCCGGCCGGGCCCCCATCAGCTGGGCCACCTCGGCGGTGCTCAGGGGGGCGCCGGTGCGGATGGCCAGGTCGGTGATCTCGAGCCGCTGGCGCAGGCCGGTCAGATCGACCGGGTGATCCGCTTCCCCCGACTCCTTCCAGTCGCCGAAACCGTCGGCGCCGACACTGCCCATGCGCCGCATCAGACCCAGGCCGATGAAGGCGAGGGCCTGCTCCGGCCGCACCCCCTCGTCCAACGCCCGGGTGATCCATTCCGACACCGTGTCCTGGTCCAGGGAAGGACGCAGGGGATGGGTCTCGCCAGCGACCCCGGCGGCAGGGGATTCACTGCTGGAAGACGGGGCGGAAGCGGTGCGCCGGGTGGTCATGGTCGCGCCTGTGAAGGTTGTACCGGAAGGTATCGGTTGCCATCGGTCTCGCAAGGGTCCCCGGGTTCTGAAGCACCTCTGAAGCAGAATGAACAAGGTGCTTCCTGCAGCTCGCTGCCCCTGGACATTTCGGCGCCCCCAAGCCGTGTCTCCGCCCCGTCTCCATGGACCGTTCTCTCCATCGGCCCTGCGAACATTCCTCCTCGCACCCACGGTTCGACGCGCCGGCTTCGCAGGAGGAACCCATAGAGATCGCCCCCGGTGTGTGGTGGGTGGGGGTGCGGTTGCTGAAGGACCATTTCCAGTGCCACACCTATTTCATTGCCAACGGTTCTGACGGGGTCCTGATCGATCCGGGCTCGCCGCTCACCATCGATGGCACCCTGGCCAAGCTGCGGCGGATCACCGATCTCAACGCCATCCGCTGGATCGTCTGCCACCACAGCGACCCCGACATCTGCGCCAGCCTGCCCAGGCTTTCAGAGGTCCTGCAACGCCCTGACGTGCAGGTGGTCACGGAGTGGCGCGCCAAGGCCCTGATCCGTCACTACGGCCATCGCTTCACCTACCACCTGGTGGAGGAGCACGGCTGGGTCCTGCCCCTGGAGGGAGATCGGCGGCTGGAATTCCAGCTGACCCCCTATCTGCACTTCCCGGGGGCGATGGTTTCCTATGACACCTCCAGCCACACCCTGTTCTCCTCGGATCTCTTCGGCGGCTTCGTACCCGACAGTGGCATTCTGGAATCGGATGATGCCGCCTACATCCTCGACAACGCGCGGCCCTTCCACCAGCACTACATGCCCAGCCGGGAGCTGCTGAGCGCCGGGCTGGCCCGCATCCGTTCCCGCTGGCCGGAGATCGAGCGGATCGCGCCCCAACATGGCCACATCGTGGCCGGCTCGATCGTCGACGACGTATTCAGGGGGCTGGCCAACATCGAATGCGGCGTGTTCTGCCTCGCCGATGCCGACGTCGACCTGAAGCGCCTGCTGGTGATCGCCGAAGCTCGCCAGCGTCTGACCGATGCCCTGATGCACCAGAGCAGCCCCCTGGGCATGGTGCGCGCCATGGCGACGATCCTTGAATCCACCGGCCAGGCCAGCGACTGCGAGCTGGCGGTGGATCTGCCGGGGGACGGCTGGACCACATGGACCACCTGGGCCACCAGTGACGGCCGTCCGGTGCGGCGGTTGCCGAATCCGGACTGGCACCACATCTGCCTGCTGGGCGATCCCGCCATGGTGCTGGCCCTGCGGGGCGATGGCTCAAGCGAGCCCTTCGATCCCGACATGCAGAGGATGCTGCGGGAGTTCGCCGAATCCATGCGCCCCTGGGTGGATCACCTGCTGGAGGACCAGCGCAAGGACAAGGAGGTGGCCGTCCTCAACACCGCTGCCCTCTGCGATCCGCTCACCGGACTGGCGAACCGACGGGCCCTTGAAGCAGAAAAACTGTCGGGGATCTATTCCCTGATCGAGCTGGATCTCGACCATTTCAAGAATGTGAACGACACCTTCGGCCACGAATCCGGCGACCGGGTGCTCAAGCAGCTGGCCCAGGTGCTGAACGCGTCAGTGCGGGAGCAGGACCACACGTATCGCCTCGGAGGGGAGGAGTTCCTGGTGCTGTTGCCGGAGGCCGACCGGGAAACGGCCCTGCTGGTGGCCGAACGGATTCGCCTCTCGGTGCGGCAGCTCAATCTGGAGGGGGATGCCCCCGGGGGGCGCATCACGGTCAGCCTGGGGGTGAGCACAAAAAATGCCACCCAGCCGTGCAACTTCTCCCAGCTGATGGAGCAGGCCGACCGGGCCCTCTATGCGGCCAAAGACTCCGGCCGCGATCGGGTCTGTATCGCCGATGACGTCAGCGTGAACTGCGGCTAGGTCCGGCCAACCCCGGTGCCGCCCCCGGCGGGGAGTACCCTCCAGTCCTGGACAGCCCATGGTGGCAACCAGGGATCCCGGTGCTTCCACCCCCGGTGATCGAGACGACCGTCCTTTCCGGGAGTAGGCGCCTGGCGCCGTGATGGATTCGCAGGCTGCCCGTTCCTTCCTTCGCGACGACCGGTCGGACGCCAGGAGACGGGCCGCGAACCTGCGCATCACCGGCACCGATGTGAGCGGCGAGGCCTCCGGGGCCAGTTGCGTAATCACCACCGACAGCGAAGGCCGGCGTCTGGCGCGCCAATCCAGCCACGTGCAGTCGATCGAGCTGCGCACTTACGTCTTCCTGGATTCGCTCCAGCCCCAGTTGGCGTCGTACATGGGCACGGTGTCCCATGGCTTCCTGCCGATTCCCGGCGATGCCTGCTTGTGGCTGGAGGTGTCGCCCGGGATGGCGGTGCACCGGGTGACCGACATCGCCCTGAAGGCCAGCACGGTGCGGCTCGGCCAGATGGTGGTGGAGCGGGCCTTCGGCTCCCTGGCCCTCTACCACCGCGATCAGAGCAATGTGCTCCACTCCGGTGACGTGGTGCTGGAGGCCATCGGCAGCCGGGTGGAACTGCGCAGCCGCTGTGAGGTCACCTGGACCGAGATCATCCGGGCGATCACGCCCGACCATGCCGTGCTGATCAACCGCCAGAACCGCCGCGGCTCGATGATCCAGGCCGGCATGAGCATGTTCATCCTCGAGACCGAACCGGCTGGCTACGTGCTGATCGCCGCCAATGAGGCGGAGAAGGGCTCCAACATCACCGTGGTCGACGTCAAGGCCGTCGGCGCTTTCGGCCGCCTCACCCTGGCGGGCAAGGAGGGCGATGTGGAGGAGGCCGCCGCCGCTGCGATGCGCGCTGTGGCCCAGATCAACGCCGGCGCCGGCGCCTGAACGCTCAGCCCAGGCCCAGCAGACGTTTCAGACCCGGGGCCATCGCCCGGGCCGCTTTGCCGCGGCTGCCCAGCCGGCTCTTGAGGTGCTCCCCCATCTCCGCATAGCTGCAACCGGCTTCGCGCACATGGAAGAGTGGGTCATAGCCGCCGCCATGGCCCGAGGGCTCCCGCAGGATCAGCCCCCGGCAGACCCCTTCCGACTCCAGCACCACCTCGCCGGCGGGGTCGGCCAGCGCCATCGCGCTCACAAAGGTGCCGCCGCGGTAAAGGGAATCGCCGAGCTCGTGCAGCAGCCGGTGGATCTTTTCGTGGTCGGTGGGGGCATAGCGGGCCGAATGCAGACCCGGGCGGCCATCGAGGGCATCCACCTCCAGACCCGAATCATCAGCCAGCGACCAGCAGCCCGTAAGGGAGGCCACGGTGGAGGCCTTCAGGCGCGCGTTCTCCGCATAGGTGAGGCCCGTCTCCTCGATCTCCAGGCCCTTGGGCTGCTGCCTCACCTCCAGGCCCACCTCCGGACCGACCCCCTCGAGCATGGACGTGATCTCGGCCACCTTGTGGGCGTTGCCGCTGGCGATCACCAGCACCGGGCGGGAAGGGGAGAGGGACAAACCGGGCCCACGGGGGGCCCCATTGTGGTGCAGCGGGGTAGGGCGGTCGCTGAAGGGGTGGGGCAGGACGGGTTGAACATTCCACCCCCGGAGAACTCCAGGGTTCCTGCCCCGGGGCGGACGATAGGGAATTCGCCACCGATCGGACGAATCGAGCCGTCAACGTTGCGCGACCAGTGACGGGCGACGGACAGATTCGCCCTTAGGTTGCCAGCAGCCTTTGGGCGCCGGAGGGCGATGCAGTCGAGCCTGGTCCTACAGAACCTGCTCTCAGCGCCGGTGCTGTTCTTCTTTCTGGGCATCCTCGGCGTGCTGGTGGGCTCCGACCTGGAGATCCCCTCCCCGCTGCCGAAGCTCTTTTCCCTCTACCTGCTGCTGGCGATCGGCTTCAAGGGGGGCATGGAGCTGGCCCACAGCGGCCTCGGTCCCCAGGTGCTTCTGACGATCGGAGCGGCGGTGGTGATGTCGCTGCTGGTGCCGCTGACGAGCTTCCTGCTGTTGCGGCTGCGCCTCGATGGCTACAACGCCGCCGCCATCGCGGCCTCCTATGGCTCGATCAGCGCCGTCACCTTCATCACGGCCGAGAGCTTCCTCAATGTGCTGGAGGTGAACTTCGACGGCTTCATGGTGGCGGCGCTGGCCCTGATGGAATCGCCGGCGATCGTGGTGGGGGTGATCCTGGCCAAACTCTCGGCCCCGGCCGAGGATCGGGAGTCCACCGGGGACCAGGAGAACGGCGGGGATCAGGAGAACGGAGGGGGGAGTCTGCGCTGGCGAGAAGTGCTCCAGGAGGCCTTTCTCAACGGTTCTGTGTACCTGTTGATCGGCAGTCTGGTGATCGGCTATGTGGTGGCGGCCTTCAGCCCGGCGGGGCTGGAGAAGATGGATCCCTTCACCGAAAAACTCTTCTACGGAGCCCTCTGTTTCTTCCTGCTCGACATGGGCATCGTGGCGGCGCAGCGGCTGCGGGACCTGCGCCAGACCGGGGCCTTCCTGATCGGCTTCTCCCTGCTGGCCCCCCCCGTGCACGCCCTGGTGGGACTGCTGGTCAGTGCCCTGCTGGGCCTGAGCCAGGGCAACACCCTGCTGTTCATGGTGCTCTGCGCCAGCGCCTCCTACATCGCCGTGCCGGCGGCGATGCGCATGACCGTTCCCCAGGCCAACCCGAGCCTGTACATCTCCACGGCCCTGGGGCTCACCTTCCCCTTCAATGTGGTGATCGGAATTCCTCTGTACATGGCGCTGACCCGACACGTCATCCCCGTCGGCTGAGCCCAGGCCCCACGCCATCCCCTCGCCAAACCTTCGCCCCGACACCATGAAACGAATCGATCTGTTTCTCAGCGAACGGGAGTTGAACCGGGTCTGCAAGGCCATCACCGCGGCCGGGGCCAAGGGCTATTCGGTGATGCGGCACGTCACGGGCATGGGGCCATCCGGGGAGATCTCCGAAGGGATGGATTTCAGCGGGCTGGGGGCCAATGCCCACGTGATCGTGTTCGTCGAGGACGCCGTGCTGGCGGCCGTGGGCAAGGCCCTGAAGCCCCTGCTGAAGCGCTATGGCGGTGTGGGCTTCGTCTCCAGCGCCGAGCCCCTCTGAACCGGGCTGGCGGCCCCGCAGGTCGCAGCGATCAAGCAAAGCTTGCTTTTTGTGTTGCACTGATCAGCTGCCCTTATCAGCCGATCGCGAAACCTTGATGGCTGCCGGGCTGCCAATCGCTTGACGGAGGGTTTGACGGAGGAGCAAGGTTGCACACGAACATTCCACCCCCCTCCTCCAGGAGCAGGTAATGGCAAACGAAACCATGGGCATCGCCCTCGGCATGATCGAGACACGCGGTCTGGTCCCCGCCATCGAAGCGGCTGACGCCATGACCAAAGCCGCCGAAGTGCGCCTCATTGGTCGCGAATTCGTCGGCGGCGGCTACGTGACCGTCCTGGTGCGGGGTGAAACCGGTGCCGTCAACGCCGCCGTCCGCGCCGGCGCCGACGCCTGCGAGCGTGTGGGTGACGGCCTGGTGGCCGCCCACATCATCGCCCGTCCCCACCGTGAAGTGGAGCCGGCGCTGAACAGCAGCTTCGGCCTGGGATCGAAGGACTGAGCGGTCAAGGCGACCCTCTGATTTTTCATCCGAACCCATCCGAACAATCCCATGAGCAAGAAGTACGACGCCGGGGTCAAGGAGTACCGCGACACTTACTGGACTCCCGATTACGTCCCCCTCGACACCGACCTGCTGGCCTGCTTCAAGTGCACCGGCCAGGAAGGTGTGCCCAAGGAAGAAGTGGCTGCCGCCGTGGCCGCCGAGTCCTCCACCGGCACCTGGTCCACCGTGTGGTCCGAGCTCCTCACCGATCTCGACTTCTACAAGGGCCGCTGCTACCGCATCGAAGACGTCCCTGGTGACAAGGAGGCTTTCTATGCCTTCATCGCCTACCCCCTCGACCTGTTCGAGGAAGGCTCGGTGACCAACGTGCTCACCTCCCTGGTGGGCAACGTGTTCGGCTTCAAGGCCCTGCGTCACCTGCGTCTGGAAGACATCCGCTTCCCGATGGCCTTCATCAAGACCTGCCCTGGCCCGCCGAACGGCATCTGCGTCGAACGCGACCGGATGAACAAGTACGGCCGTCCCCTGCTGGGTTGCACCATCAAGCCGAAGCTCGGCCTGTCGGGCAAGAACTACGGCCGGGTGGTCTACGAATGCCTCCGCGGCGGCCTCGACTTCACCAAGGACGACGAGAACATCAACTCCCAGCCCTTCCAGCGCTGGCAGAACCGTTTCGAGTTCGTGGCCGAAGCCGTTCAGCTCGCCCAGGAAGAAACCGGCGAGAAGAAGGGGCACTACCTCAACTGCACCGCCGCCACTCCTGAGGAGATGTACGAGCGGGCCGAGTTCGCCAAGGAACTCGGGCAGCCGATCATCATGCACGACTACATCACCGGTGGCTTCACGGCCAACACCGGTCTGTCGAAGTGGTGCCGCAAGAACGGCATGCTGCTGCACATTCACCGCGCCATGCACGCGGTGATCGACCGCCATCCCAAGCACGGCATCCACTTCCGGGTGCTGGCCAAGTGCCTGCGCCTCTCCGGCGGCGACCAGCTGCACACCGGCACCGTGGTGGGCAAGCTCGAGGGTGACCGTCAGACCACCCTGGGCTTCATCGACCAGCTGCGCGAATCCTTCATTCCCGAAGACCGCACCCGCGGCAACTTCTTCGATCAGGACTGGGGTTCGATGCCCGGCGTCTTCGCCGTGGCCTCCGGTGGCATCCACGTGTGGCACATGCCCGCCCTGGTCGCCATCTTCGGCGACGACTCCGTGCTCCAGTTCGGTGGTGGCACCCACGGTCACCCCTGGGGCTCGGCCGCCGGCGCCGCCGCCAACCGGGTGGCTCTGGAAGCCTGCGTCAAGGCCCGCAACGCCGGCCGCGAGATCGAGAAGGAAGGCCGCGACATCCTCACGGAAGCCGCCAAGCACAGCCCCGAGCTGGCCATCGCCCTCGAGACCTGGAAGGAAATCAAGTTCGAGTTCGACACCGTCGACAAGCTCGACGTCGGCTGAGCCGACACACGGCCCCATGCCCTGCTACCGCTGACCGATGGTGCACCCACCTGAGGTCAGCGGGGCTGGGCTTCCCATCCCATTCCCCTCAAGGATCCCCATGCCCTTCAAGAGCACCGTGGGTGACTATCAAACAGTCGCCACCCTGGAGACCTTCGGCTTCCTCCCGCCGATGACCCAGGACGAGATCTACGACCAGATCGCCTACATCATTGCCCAGGGCTGGAGCCCCCTGGTCGAGCACGTTCACCCCAGCCGCTCCATGGCCACCTACTGGTCGTACTGGAAGCTGCCCTTCTTCGGTGAGAAGGATCTCGGCGTGATCGTGAATGAACTGGAGTCCTGCCACAGGGCCTATCCGGACCATCACGTGCGCCTCGTCGGCTACGACGCCTACACCCAGAGCCAGGGTGCCTGCTTCGTTGTGTTCGAAGGCCGCTGATCCAGCGGTTCCAGCGGATCCCGGCCGGCGGTCGGGATCCATCACTTTTGATCATCCATTCACGGGGCGGACATGGCCAGGACCACCAGTCGGGAAGCAGCTCTGGAGCGCCGCAAGGCCCTCACCAACGGCGGTAAGAAAGCCTCCGCCCAGTTCATGTCCTCCCCGGGCAGGGTGCGCACGGCCGCTGACGCCCAGCGCAGCCGCACCGCAGCGGAGCCTCCCGCCCCCGCCGCTGCGGCCCCGGTCTCCCAACGCCCCGCCGCCGCCCCACGTCGTGGTGGTTCCTCCTCTCTGAGCTCCGCCCCCGCTTCCGGCCATCGCAGCAACGCCAAGCCGTTGGCGAACCCCAGCCGGAACCTGGTGCTGGAGCGCCGGGAAGCCCTGTCGCGCCGCGGCAAGCGCGCCGACACGTCCCATGACCGCACCCGTCAGGACGTGATGCGCGCCACCAAGGCGAGCGTCTCCGCCGCCAGCCCCGTCGTGGCCGCCAGCAGCGACCGTCCCTGCGGTTGCAAGGACGCCAAGGCGGCTTCGGCCGCCAGCAGCAGCGCTTCCGCCGGCCTCGGGTCCTCCCTGGCCAACCGCCAATCCCGCAACGGTGAGCGCCGTGGCGTCGCCAAGCGCACCGCCCAGCACAACCCCAGCCGGGCCATCGTCATGGCCCGCCGCGAGGCCCTCTCCAAGCGGGGCAAATCCGCCAGCGCCCCCACCAGCGCCGTCGCCGCCTCGGTGGCACGCCAGGCGAACCCCGACATGACCAGCCGCGAGCTGGCCCAGAAGGTGCGCGAACTGAAGTGCAAGGTGGGCTCCGCCGGCAGCTCCCGCAGCGGTGGTTCCCGTCCCACCGGCCCCCGTCGCGGCCAGGCCAAGATCGATGCCGCCGCTGATGCCCACTGGAAGGTGGGGGTGAGCGAGACGGTCCGGGGCCAGGTGGTCACCGGCACCCAGGCCAATCGCTCCCTCAAGACCACCGGTAACGAAGCCAGCACCTGCCGGCCGATCACCGGCACCGACTATCTGGGCGCCGAGATCTTCCGCACCTTCTGCCAGAACGAGCCAACCCCCCTCCAGCCCGCCAAGGTGCGCGTGAGCGCCACCAGCCACGGCAACCGGGTCACGGGCAACGAGGTCGGTCGCTCCGAGAAGGTCACCGGCGACGAGCCCGGCACCTGCAAGACCATCACCGGCACCGAATACATCTCCGCCAACCAGAGCGCCGCCTGGTGCGGCACTACCAGCCCCTCCCCCCGCAAGGTGGGCCTCACCCGCACGACTGCGGGCCGGCCGGTCTCCGGCGTGATCGTGGAGCGCTCCGAACGGGTCACCGGCAACGAGCCCGGCGCCAATCGCCAGCTCACCGGCACCCAGTACGTGGGTGACCAGTCCGAGGTGCCGGGTCGCGCGCCCGCCAAAGTCAGCAGCCTGCACACCCTGCGGGGCACCGGCATCACCGGCACCCACGTGGGCCGCAGCGAGCATGTCACCGGCGACGAGCCGGGCTCCTGCCGCCTGGTCACCGGTGACGAATACATCGGCACCCAGCAGTTCGAGCAGTTCTGCGGCACCACGCCGGCACCGGAAGCCGCCAAGGTGGGCTTCAGCGTGACCAACAAGGCGTTGGTGGTGAGCGGCACCCGCACCGGCCGTTCCGAGAAGGTCACCGGCGATGAACCCGGCACCTGCAAGGCCGTCACCGGCACCCCCTATGCCGGCATCGAGCAGGCCGGCACCTGGTGCTCCTCCGACCGGGTGGCTGAGATCCGCCAGCGCACCCCTGCCCGTATGGGCACTCCTGGGCACCGGCTCAGCGGCATCCAGCCCGGCATCAATGGCGTCATGACCGGCGCCGAACGCGGTGCCTGCGAGGACATCACCGGAACCCCCTACATCGGTGGCGACCAGCTGGCGGAGGCCTGCGGCGCCGCTGCAACCCAGGAGGCTGATTTTCCACAGCCCCTCACCGGGCAACCCTGGCAGCAGTTCAGCGTCCAGTCGCCGGCACGGGCCGCCCACACCGCCCAGACCTCACGCCAGCGCCCCGGTGGCGTCACCGGCAACAGCTACGAGCAGGGCAACCGCATCACCGGCCCCTTCGACATGGCCGCCGACAAGGTGACCGGCACCGAACAGTTCCGCTTCGACCGACGCGGGCCGGCGCCGGTCCGGCAGCGCCAAACGGCCGCCCCGGTGACCGTGGACGAAGATGCCCGTCCCACCTCCCGGGTCACCGGCGAGGGTCTCTCCGCCGGTCTGAACATCACCGGTGATGACTGGGGACGGGGCAAGCACGTGACCGGAACCGAGGGGGCCTCCGCACGCCGCCGCAACCCCAGCAGGGTTGGTCCGATGGCGGCCATGCCCGGTTTCCAGAGCAAGCGCAACGAGGACCTGCCCGAGCCCACCAACAAGATCACCGGATCCAGCGGCAGCACCAACTCCGGTTCCCTGATCACGGTCTCCGGCGGAGCCCGGGGCTGATCCCTGATGCCCCGCCGCCCGGCCCCCACAATCCGTCCCCTTGCTCCCAGCGCCCCCCGGCGCCGGCACGATGCAACCGGTGGCGCCGATCTCTCCCGGCGCCTGGCGGCCGTCCGGCTCGGCCAGGGGGCCTCGAGCCTGCATCCGCTGACGGACAGCGCTGCCAACGCCGCCCTCGAGAGCTACGACCGCGGCGTCAAGGACGCCTTCGATCGGATCGTGCCCGTGCTCAAGCGGCTGTCGGCCCTGCAGCACGAGGATGATTTCGTGGCACGCGCCCAAGCCCTGGCCCAGGCCGAACTCGGCTTCAGCCTGCCCCTGCCGATCCTGGAGAAGGCCTGGGTCAGCCAGCTCGACATGCGCAGCCTGTTCGCCTGGTGCGTTTTCGAAACCTACGAACAGACCAGCGACGGCTTCTTCCGCGACGATCCCCTGCAAGGCCAGCCCGGCAGCCCGGCGGCGGACGAATTCAACGCCTTCCTGCTGTCCTGCGGCTTCCACCTGCTGGATGCCACCCCCTGCGCCGATGGACGCCTGGCCCACGCCATCGCCTTCGCCCTGCGTCTGCCCTTCAGCTCGGTGCGCCGCCGGCCCCATGCCGGTGCGCTGTTTGATGTCGAGAACACGGTCAACCGCTGGGTCAAGACCGAACACCGCCGTTACCGGGAGGGCGTTCCCAACCCCGCCCACGACGACACCCGTTACCTGAAGGTGGTGCTCTACCACTTCAGCTCCCTCGATCCGACGCATGAAGGCTGCGCCGCCCACGGCAGCGACGACGCCCTGGCGGCCAGCTGCGGCCGCCAGCGGCTGATGGAGTTCCAGCAGGCGGTGGAGAACAGTTTCTGCTGCGGCGCCTCCGTCGACCTGCTGCTGCTGGGGATCGACACCGACACCGACGCCATCCGGGTGCATGTGCCGGGCATGGATGGCAGCACCCGGCTTGATCACTGGCTTGATGCCGCCACGGTGTATGAGGCGACGCGCCACCTGCAGCCCGAGGAGGCCCGGCGCCGGATCGCTGAGCTGGCCACGGCGGCGGCGGCCAGCACCCCCGATCCCGGCATGGTCCGCCTGATCTCCCGGCTGCTGGAGCACAACATCTCCCAGATCGATTACGTGCGCCAGTACCACCACGGCCACTACGCCGATGCCGGCCATGCCGAGCGCTTCATCGGCGTTGGGATCGGCTTCAAGGAGATCCACCTGCGCAACCTCACGTACTTCGCCTACATGGACACCGTTGAGGAGGGGGCCCCCGACATGGACGTGGGGGTGAAGATCTTCAAGGGCCTCAATGTGTCGCGGGGCCTGCCGGTGCCGGTGGTGGTGCGCTTCGATTACAACGGCAAGGTGCCCGGTGCCCGGGAACGGGCCGTGCGCCATGCCCAGCGGGTGCAGGAAGCGATCGAGAACCGTTACCCGGATCTTTTCGCCCAGGGCCTGCTGCATGCCCTGCTCACCGTGCGCGACCAGGAACGGCACACGCCTGCCGAGGCGGTAGGTTCCACCATCAGCCTCACCACCGCAGGAGGGCACTGACCATGTTGATCTGCAAAGTGGTCAAGCCCCTTGTCTCGACCAACCGCATCCCCGATTTCGAGCACAAGCACCTCCAGGTGGTCCAGGACGGCAGCACCCAGAAGGTGGCCGTCGACGCGGTGGGCTGCATCCCGGGCGACTGGGTGATCTGCGTGGGCAGCTCGGCAGCCCGGGAAGCGGCAGGCAGCAAGTCGTACCCCAGCGATCTCACCATCGTGGGGATCATCGACCACTGGGATCCCGACGCCGGCAAGGCCAGCCCGGCCCCGGGAGGTGGCGCCTGATGGAGATCATGCAGGTCACCGGTTCCCTGGTCTGCTCCCAGCGAGTGCCCGGCCTGGAGCACTGGAATCTGCGGGTGCTGCGCAGCCCCAAGGGAAAGCTCAGCGTCGCGGTGGATCCCGTCGGTGCCTCCCCCGGCAACTGGGTGTTCACCGCCAGTGGTTCGGCCGCCCGCTTCGCCTGCGGCAACCCGGAGACGCACACCGACCTGACCATCGGCGGCATCATTGACTTCTGGGAGCCGGACGGGTAAGCGCCGGGGGGGAACCGCCCCTGGCGGCCTGCCTCCTGTCGAGCATCTCCACTCCAGTTCCTCCTCCCCGCGCCCGTCCCATGGCCAGCCGCACCCCCCGCACCGGTCCCGACGCCACCCCAACGCCGGCCACTTCCAGCCCGGCGCCGGCCGCCAAACCGGCGACTCCGGCGGCGGTCAAACCGGCCGTGGCTGGCAACTCCGGAGCGCCAGCCGGGGGCGGCACCCCACCGGCCCTGCCACCGGCGGCAGCGGCCAAATCGGTGGCCAAACCGGCGGAGGCCAAGCC
>NZ_JAYGHY010000030.1:0-30265 GCF_034931305.1 Cyanobium gracile UHCC 0281
CCGTCGGTGCGGGTCTGGCGGCCGGCCTGGGGGCGGGCTTGGCGGCTGCAGCGGGCTTGGCGGCAGGCGCGGCGGCCGGTTTCAGCCGCAGCCGGGTGCCGGATTCCACGTGGTTGGGATCGCTGATGCGGTTGATCGCGATCAGTTGCTTCAAAGGGACGCCGTAGCCCTCGGCGATCCCCGAGAGGCTTTCGCCGCGGCGCACCACATGCTCGGAGGCCTTGCGGTTGTAGCTGGTGGCAGCCGCTCTGGCGTTCCCGGAGGAGGGCACCACCAGCTTCTGGCCAGCTTCGATGTGGTCGGCCGTGCTGAGGCCGTTCAGCTGCATCAGGCGGCTGACGGTGATGCCGTGGCGCTCGGCGATTTCGGAAAGGGTTTCACCCCGGGCCACGGTGAGGCTGCCTCCTGCCGCCCGGGCTCGAACGGCGCCACCTGGCAGGGTAAGGGCCCGGCCGGCCTCCACGAGATCGGGATCGCTGATCCCGTTCACCTTCATCAGGGTGGACACGCTCACCTTGTATCGGGCGGCGATGTCGGAAAGGGTTTCGCCGGGCTTGACGACCACTTCGGCCGCCAGAACTGGCAGCGGCAACACCATGGCTAGAGCCAAGGCGAGGAGGGGGCGGCGCATGGGCACTAGGGATAGCTGCGCGCACGTTAAGGTCCAACTCCCGGCCCGCCCAGCCCCCCCCCCCGACCGATTGGCGGGTGCTCCCCTCAGCCCATCAGGCGCCGGATCAGGCCGAGCTTGCCGGCATAGGGGGGAAAGCGGACGGGGGGATCGGGCCACAGCGGCCGGCTGAGCACGGCGCGCTGGTGCGAGAAGGTCAGGAAGCCAGCTTCTCCGTGGTAGCCCCCCATGCCGCTGGGGCCGATGCCGCCGAAGGGCAGGTTGGCCATGCCCCCCTGGACCACCACATCGTTGACCACGACGCTGCCGGAACTGGTGCCCGCCAGCACCCGTTCCCGCTCCCCCCGGCCACCGCCGAACAGGTAGAGGGCCAGGGGCTTGGGGCTCCGGCGCACCAGGGCCAGGGCCTCCTCCAGGTTGCCCACCGACAGCAACGGCAGGATCGGGGCGAACAGCTCCTCCTGCATCAGCGGGTCGATCTGGGGCTCCTCCACCGCCACCAGGGTGGGCTCGATCTTTCGCATGGCCCCATCGCAGCGGCCGCCCAGCAGCACCTGGCCCCGGTCGCGGGCCTGGGCCAGGTGCCCCGCGAGGCGCTCGAAGCGGTCGGCGTTGACGATCCGGCCCAGGTCAGGGCTGGCCAGGGGATCCTGGCCATAGAGCGCGCGCCCTTGCTCGGCAAACGCCGCCACCAGGGCGTCCCGCACCCCTGGCATCACCAGCACGTGGTTGGGGGCCAGGCAGGTCTGGCCGGCGTTGAGACAGCGTCCCCACAGCAGCCGTCGGGCCGTGATGGCCGGATCCGCGCCGTCCAGCACGATCGCCGGGTTCCTGCCTCCCAGCTCCAGGGTGACGGGGGTGAGATGGCGGGCAGCCGCCGCCATCACCAGCCGTCCCACCCGCTCCCCACCGGTGTAAAGGATGTGGTCGAAGCGTTCCTCCTCCAGCAACCGGCTGGCCACGGCCCCGTCGCCGCAGACCACCTGGACCACCTCGGGTGGGAAGTGGCTGGCCAGCAGCTTGGCCAGCAGGGCCGCCGAAGCCGGGCTCTGCTCGGAGGGTTTGAGCACGGCCGTGTTGCCGGCGGCCAGGGCATGCAGCAGGGGGTGGAGGCAGAGATCGAAGGGGTAGTTCCAGGCGCCGATGATCAGAACGCAGCCCAGGGGCTCGGCCCGCACCGCCCCCTGGCCCGGCCAGGCCCACAGCGGCAGCGAGCGGCGGCGGGGACGCATCCAGCCAGCCAGGTGGCGCCGGGTGTGGCGCAGCTCCTGGCGCAGGGCCGCCAGCTCGAAACTGGCCTCCACCTCAGGACGGCCCAGATCGCTGGCGAGGGCCTCCACCATCCGCTGGGCCGCCGACTCCAGCAGGTGATCGAGGCGCTGGAGCTGCTCCAGCCGCCAGTCCAGGGGACGGGTGGCGCCTCCTCCCACCAGCTCCCGCATCGCCGCCACCGGCAGGGGCACGATCGAGGGGCTGGTGTCTGGGCTGGTGGGAGTGACCGGAGTGGTCATGGCTGGCGCCTTTCCCCCCAGGCTGGCAAACGCCGCCACCGGCGGGCCCGCGGCGGTTCAGCCGCCGCCGCAGCCGGCCTGGAAGACGGCCCGCCTGAGGTTGTCGATCCTGGCTGAACCGGGTCCATCGAAGGCATAGAGCAGGGCCAGTCCCAGGCTGATGTCGTCACGATCGAACGCCTGCTGGATCGCGGCCCACCAGGCGATCGGATCCCTGCCCAGGCTGGCTAGCTCCTTCTGGGCCCTCTCCATCCGGCTCGCCGGATCCCCCTCCAGCACGATCACGGCGTAGTCGTCGGCCTGAACGCCCTGGGGCCGCAGCATCAGCACCAGCCGCTGACCCGGACGCATGGGGGCCAGGGGCCAGGGGATCGGGCCCTCGATGGGTTCCCCGGGCAGGGCCCGGCGTTGCCACAGCAGTTCGCCCTCCCGTTCGATCCTGACCTCGTCGAGGGGTTCGGTGCTGAGGATCGTGGGCGTGGCGATGGCCACCACCGCCACCGCCTCGCCCTTGGCGTTGAGGGCGAGCCTGGGGGTGAGCACGCAGACGGTGGTGGCCCGGAGGGGGGCTGCGCAGGAGACAAGGGCAACAGCGAGGCCGATCGCCAGGCAGGTCCGGCGCACGGCGGACGACAACGGGATACCGAAGAACGCGAGCCTGTGACGCTAACGGCCGCCGCTGCTCAGCCGGTCAGCGTCATCAGGTTCAGCCCATGCAGCCCCTTCGACCAGCAGGTAGGCGCCCAGCACCAGGGCAAGCACCCCCACGAGCCACTCGGCCTTGTGCTGCAGCCAGTCCTCCAGTTGCATGATCGGCTCCCGGATCGCCCCGCCGCTCACCAGCCAGGCCAGGGGCGGCAGCAGCAGCAGGGAGCTGGCCATCAGCGTGAACAGCCCCGTCACCTCCGCGTCGGCGGTGAGTCCGGGATCGTTGAGCAGCAGCAGACCGGCCTCCTTGAGATAGAAGACCAGGTTCTCCGGGGTGAGCAGGGCGCTGGTGGCACCGATCAGCACCAGGGTGAAGGTGCTGAAGTCGGGCAGCTGGTTCATCAGCCGCAGGGCCATGCCCTCGTCGCCGATGTTGGCCTGGGGAGTGAGCTGATACAGCCCCAGGCCCACGAGGGCGCCGGCCCCGAGCAGGTCGATCAGCACCTGCTCCCGTTCACCGTGGCTGAGGCTGATGGCAAAGGCCTCCCCCAACACCATCAGCAGCACGATGGCCAGGGCATTGGCGGCCGCCCAGCCCGCCACGTAGGCCATGGCCCGCTGCAAGGGCGAACGCCCCAGCAGCAGCAGGGTGACCACCGCGATGTGCAGGGGGCTGAAGGCGATGCCGATCCCGAACAGGGACGACTGGGTGATCAGCGCCGGGGAGAGGAGGGCGGGAACGCCGAGGCAGACGGGAGACAACAGGGGCGGCAAGCAGACCGTCCGGGCGGCGGGGGTTGCCCATTCTCGGGCATCCATCCGGCGCTCTGCGAGCGGGACCAGGGGTGTTGCGACCCTTTGCCCCTGCCGATTCGGTGGGTAAGTTTGAGCACAACGAGGTGACGTGCTCAAGCCCTTCGGATCCGCTTCTGTGGCGCCTCCATGGAGTGCCCGTTGCAGCCCGGAGTTCAGGAGGCCTGGATGCATCATTGCTGGTTGGCGTCGAGAAGGGAGCGTTGGCAGCCCAGGCGATGCGAGAAGGCAAAGGGCTTGGTCGGCCGGCTGTTGCCCCTCACCCTGGTGTTGCTCTGCGGCGGGTGCGGCCTGAGCCTTCCCAGCGACCACACCCTGGTGGTGTACGTCGAGAGTGAGGTTCTGCGTGACCGGCGACTCGCCGCCCTGAGTCGCCAGGCCAACCGGAGGATCATCGAGGGGTTGAGCGACCGTTTTCGCTTGCTGCGCCCCGATGCCCGCGTGCACATCAGATTCCTGCCGAAAGAGCGCCTTCTGCCCGTCCTGCGGGATCGCGCCCTCCTCGGCCTGGGACCCGATCTGGTGCTCAGCGAATCGACGCTGGCGCGCGCTATCGCCGCGGAGGGCCTGAGTGAGCCCGTCGACCTTGCCGCTATCCGTTCGGAGTTGCCCGACCTGCGGTTCATCGAAGCGTTCAAGAGCCCGCAAGGGCAGGAGGCGATCCCGGTCACCGCCGAGCCCCAGCTGGCCTGCTTTGATCGGCGGCGACTCAAGGTCTCGCCCGACAGCCTGGAGGAATTGTTGCCGACAGCCGCCGCCGGGCTGCGGGTGGGACTGCCGCTGAAGATCCGGGATCTCTACTGGACCAGCAGTGCCTTCGGCGCTTCCGGGCCGCTGGAACGGCTGATGGAGGTGAAGTCTGGAACGGCCACGTTGCCGCTGGGCGATCGGGAGGCCCTCCAGCGCTGGATCGCCTGGCTGGGTGCAGCCAACCTGCTTCAGAATGTCAGCTTTCATGACGCGAACAGCGACCTGGAAAGCCTGCTGAGCCAGGGCAACGTCGATTGGATCAGTTGCAGCAGCCTCTCGATCGGCAAACTCCAGAAGGTGATGGGCCGCTCCCTGGGGGTGGCCCCGCTGCCTGGCCTCCCTGGTGAGCCCGCCGATTTCCTGCTCCGCCTGGTGGTCTTGAGTTTCGGGATTGACTCCACCGAGGCCCAGCGCAACCTGGCCGAGGCGTTTGCCCTGCTGCTGGTGAACGACGTGAGCCAGAAGCAGCTCATGCTGCTGGTGCCGGGGGTGGTTCCGGTGAATCGCAACGTCCCGCTGCCCACCAAGAGTTCGCAGATGTACCGGGCTCTGGCCGAAAGCGTGTCCCACGGCAGGTTGCTCCCTTCGGCCACCGGCGCCGTCGACGCCAACGCCGCTCGCCTGGAAGGCCAGCTGACCCGGCTGATGGCCGGTGAGCTGCGGTCCGACCGGGTGCTGCCGGCCTATCTGATCGGCGGGCCACCATGAGTGAGCTCGTCTTTGCCCTGTCCGCCTGGGTGGCGCTTCTGCTGCGTCCCCAGGTGATCGGCCAGTGGTTGCCGGTAGTCCTGCTCATGCTCGGCTATGGGCTCCTGGTGCGCCGCCGGATGCGGCGGCGGGGCGGCTCGCGGTGGCTGGTGGGCTTCGCCGGCCTCTGCGGCCTGCTTTACCTGCTCGTCTGGGCGCTGGGAGCGATCGGTCTGCCGATGGGACTGGCGCGGGATCTGGCCTGGATCAACCTCCTCTGGGGGGTGCTGATTCTGCTCAGGCTGCTGCTCAGCAGGACGTGGGGCCTGGGACCCACGGATCGGCTTTACCTGCAGGTGGTGAAGCCGGCCTTTCTGGTGGGGGTCCTGTTGTTTCTCGGCGATCGGCTCAATTCGCTCGACGAGGTGGGCGCCATCGGCCTGCTGGAGCTGTTCGGCAGGACCTACACCGTCAGCGATCTGTTGATCGTTCTGCTCTTTCCCTATTTCCTTGTTGTGCTCAGCGGCCTGTTGGTGAACCTCATCCGTGGGCTGCTGCAGACGATCCTCGACGTCTCGGACAGCAGCCTCCAGGTGCTGGCCCTGTTGCTCCGCTACCTGATTGTGGGCCTCGGCTTCCTGTGGCTGTTCAACGTCCTCGGGCTGAGCGGCACCCCGCTGGCGGCATTGGTGGGGGGGCTGTCGGTGGGGCTGGGATTCGGGATCAAGGAGGTGTTCTCCAATTTCGTCAGCGGCGTCTGGCTTCTGTTCGAGGGCTCCGTCCGGCCCGGAGATGTGCTCTTCATCGATGGCGATCCCTGCATGGTGCGCCGCATGGGATTGAGGGCCGCCACGCTGTGGCGCCAGCGCGATAATGCCGAACTGGTGATACCCAACCAGGTGTTCTTCACCAATCAGACCACCACCTATACCGGCACCGATCGCATGCGCCGCGGGCAGGTGGCTGTGTCCGCCGCCTACCGGCACGTCCCCAGCGAGGTGATCGCCCTGCTGGAGGCCACCGCTCGTTCCATGCCTCGGGTGCTGAGGGAGCCGGCGCCAAGGGCCTACTTGATCAGCTACGGCGATTCCGGCATCAACTACGTGGTGCGCTACGGGATTGCCGATCCCCTGGAGAATCTCGGCATCTCCTCGGAACTGTCCGATGCGGTCTGGAAAGCCTTCGAGGCCTATGGCATCGAGATCCCCTTTCCCCAGCGGGTGGTTCACCCGGCGGGGGGAGGGAGGTTGGAGGAAAAAGCCCTTGACGAGACTTGAACTCGTGACCTCTCCCTTACCAAGGGAGTGCTCTACCGCTGAGCTACAAGGGCATGTGGAAGGTGGGCCGGGTTGGATTTGAACCAACGTAGGCAGAGCCAGCGGATTTACAGTCCGCCCCCATTAACCACTCGGGCACCGACCCGAACCACACCTTCAGAACTTACCAGCCGACCTTCCCACCACCTCCCGGCCCTCCCCTCCTCTGTCCCCGATGCGCCTGCTCGTGCTCCATGGCCCCAACCTCAACCTGCTCGGCCAGCGGGAGCCCGGCCTCTACGGCCGCAGCACCCTGGCGGCCATCGATGCCGCCCTGGAGCAGCAGGCCGCGGCGCTCGGGGTGGAGCTCGCCTGCTTCCAGAGCAACCACGAGGGGGCCCTGGTGGACCGGATCCACCAGGCGGGAGGGCAGGCCGGGAGCCCGGCCAGCGAGGGGATCCTGATCAACGCCGCCGCCTACACCCACACCTCGGTGGCGATCCGGGACGCCCTGCTGGCGGTGGCCCTGCCCTTCGTGGAGGTGCACCTCAGCAACGTGCATGCTCGCGAGGCCTTCCGCCATCGCTCCCTGCTGGCGGACCGGGCCCTTGGGGTCATCTGCGGCTTCGGGCCCACCAGCTACCGCCTCGCCCTCGAGGGACTGGTGGCCCATCTGCGGGCGGCGGCATGAGCGGCGCCTCCATGCCCGTGGCGGCCGAGGCGCCGGTGGCCGCGGCGGCCCGGGTGCGGTGGCTGGCGACCCCCAGCAGCGCCGCCTGGCTGGAGCAGGCCCTGGCCCACCCGGAGCTGCTGCTGATCGACCATGCCCACTGCGAGCGCAAGGCGGCCGGCGCCGCCCTGCAGCTGATGTTCCGTTACCCCTCCGACGGGGAGCTGGCGGCGGTGCTCAGCCCCCTGGCCCGGGAGGAACTGGAGCACTTCGAGCGGGTGCAGGCCCTGCTGGAGCGTCGCGGCACCGGCCTGCGGGCCCTGGCCGCCCCGCCCTACGGCGCCGCCCTGGCCGCCCTGGTGCGCCGGCAGGAGCCGGAGCGCATGCTCGACAGCTTCCTGGTGGCGGGTCTGATCGAGGCCCGCAGCCACGAGCGGATGGCCCTGCTGGCCGCCCACAGCCCCGATGCGGAGTTGCGGGACCTCTACGCCGACCTGCTGGCCAGCGAGGCGCGCCATTTCGGCCTCTACTGGCTGCTGTGCGAACGGCGCTGGCCCCGGCCGGTGGTGACCGATCGGCTCACGGCCCTGGCCGCGAGCGAGGCGGAGATCCTCTCCAGCCTCCATCCCCAGCCGCGCATGCACAGCTGAGCCGCCCTGTCAGGCCGCGGCCATCACCTCCTCCAGCAGCGGGAAGCGCGTGGCGATCGGATCGCCGGTGAAGCTGGCCACCCAGCCGTCGCTGTTGTCGAAGAAGCGCAGGGCGCAGAAGGACGGACGCGCGCCGGTGTCGAACCAGTGACGGGTGCCGGCGGGCACCCCGATCCAGTCGCCCTGCTCACACACCACCTGGAGCACCTCGTCGGCGATGTGCAGGCAGAAGAGCCCGCGGCCCTCCACGAAGAAGCGCACCTCGTCCTCGGCATGGGTGTGCTCGGAGAGGAACTTCGCCCGCAGAGCCGCTCTGTCCGGGTGATCGGGGCCGAGGCGGATGGCATCCACCGTCCGGTAGCCCCCGTCGGCCTGGACCCGGGCGATCTCAGTGGCGTAGGCGGACAGGATCGCCGTCTGGTCGGCGTCCGCCGCCAGAGCCACCGGTGTGGCCCAGCGCTCGAAGCGCACGCCCCGGGCCGCCAGTTCGCTGGCGATCCGATCGCCGTCGCCGCTCTGCACAAGGGGAGCCTCGTGGCTGCCGCCTGAGGCGGAGCGGATCACCAGGTGGGTCATCGGAGCGCTCCAGGGCGTTCAGGGAAGCTGCAGCCTAGAAAGGCCCGACGCGGACCTCACCCCCATCGCAGACCCCGCATCCAGCGCCGGCCTCACCCTGGTGGGGGTGGGTCCCGGTGATCCGAACCTGCTCACCATCGCCGCGGTGCGCGCCATTGAATCCGCCCACACCGTGGCCTACCCGGTCGCCCGCGAAGGGGCCGTGGGCATGGCGGCCAGCGTGGCCCAACCTTGGATCGTTCCGGGACAGCGGCAACTGCCTCTGGTGTTCCCGATGGTGGCGGCGGCCGAGCCCCGCCGGCAGGCCTGGCAGGACGCCGCCGACCGGCTGGCCGCCGAGGTGGCTGGCGGGCGGACGGTGGTGCTGCTCTGCGAAGGCGATGTGTCGCTGTTCGCCAGCAGCAGTTATGTGTTGCTGGCCTTGCGGCAGCGACATCCCGCCCTGCCGGTGCGCCTGATCCCGGGCATCAGCGCCGTGGCCGCGGCCGCCGCCGCCGGTGCCTGGCCCCTGGCGCTGCAGCAGGAGGGGCTGTTGATCCGGCCCACCCCGGAGGCCCCTGCAGAGTTGGAGGAGCTGCTGGCCCAGGCGGCGGCCGGAGGATGGGTGCTGGCCCTGCTGAAGCTGGGGGGGCGCTGGCCCTGGGTGCGCCCCCTGCTGGCCGAGCGGGGTCTGCTGGCGGACGCGCTGTTTGCCCAGCGGGTGGGCTGGCCCGATCAGCAGCTCTGCCCGGCCGCCCAGGTGCCCGCCACCGAGGCCTCTTACTTCTCTCTGCTGCTGGTCCGGCAGGGGTGGCCGGCGGTGCTTCCATGACCGTTCGCGTTTCGCCCTTCCCTTGCCGATGCCCACCTTTGGGATGACAGCCAACGGCATGACCGCCACCGACTGGTTCGCCCTGCTGCACCCGGTGGTGATCATCCTGTTCGTCTACCCGGTGGTGGGCGCCACCATCCGGCTGGGGATCCTGGCGCGGGAACGACGCCTCGATATCAATCCCCTGCCGCCGACGGTGGGGGTGGAGCACACCGACCATGGCCGCTGGGTGACCTCGGGCGTGGTGGTGGCCGTGCTGGTCGCCATGGCGGCCACCTACGCCCGGGGCGGCGCCAGCGGCGGCGCCGCCCTGCTGCTGGCCGGAGTGGGCTGCCTGGTGAGCTGCGTGGCCCTGTGGCGGGCCAAGGGCGCCGGGCTGCGCGCCGGTTTCGCCCTGATCTGCTGGCTGGGGCTGCTGACCCTGGGAAGCCAGCCCGCCCTGTGGCACCTGGGCCGCAGTCCCTTCGACGGCTCGGTGTGGGGGTCCCACTACTGGAGCGGGGTGCTGCTCTGCGGCCTGCTGCTGTTCGCCATGGCGGCCGCCCCCGAGACCCTGCGCTCTCCCCGGATGCGGCGGCTGCACGTCAGCGCCGCCTTCCTGACGGCCCTGCTGCTGGCGGTGCAGGCCATCAGCGGCAGCCGGGACCTGCTGGGCATGGCCCTGGGGCAGTGATGTCCAGCTCCGCCCGGTGCAGCAGCTCCAGGGCGCGCTCCAGGCTGGGGGCGACCATCAGCTCACGGCGCAGCTGGGCCGCGCCGGCGAAGCCCTGGCAGGTCCAGCCGAGGTGCTTGCGGGCGATCAGCAGCCCCTGATCGCCGCGGGCGGCCACCAGCGCCTCCAGGTGCTCCCTGGCCAGGGCGATGCGGGCGCGGCTGTCGGGCTCACTGGGCAGTGGCCGGCCGGCGAGGGCCGCGGCGATGCGCCCCACCAGCCAGGGGCGCCCCAGGCTGCCCCGTCCCACCATCACCCCGTCGGCACCGGTGATGGCCAGGCAGCGCAGGGCGTCTTCCGGGCTGGTGATGTCGCCGTTGGCGATCAACGGAATCCGCAGGGCCGCCTTCACCTGGCCGATCGCGTCCCAGTCGGCTTTGCCTGAGAACCCCTGCTCCCGGGTGCGGCCGTGCAGGGTCAGGGCGCGGGCGCCGGCGTTCTGCAGGGCCATGGCGAAGCCCACTGGATCGGCACTGGCGCCGCACCAGCCCAGCCGGGTCTTCACCGTCACCGGCACCCGCACCGCCGCCGCCACCGCCGCGACGATCCGCAGGGCCAGGTCGGGCTGGCGCAGCAGGCCACTGCCGCCCCCCTTGCGGGCGATCTTGCGCACCGGACAGCCCATGTTGATGTCGATCAGCCAGGCCCCGGCGGCCTCGGCCCGGCGGGCCGCCTCGGCCATGGCTTCGGGCCGGTGGTCGAACAGCTGCACCCCGACGGGACCAGGATCCTGATCAAGGGCGGCCATCTTGGCGCCGCCGTGGCCCAGCTCCAGGGCCGTGGCATTCACCATCTCCGTGAACAGGAGCGCCTCGGGGGCCCAGCGGCGCACCAGGGCGCGGAAAATCCCGTCGCTCACGCCTGCCAGGGGCGATTGCAGCACCCGGCAGGTGAGCAGCCTGTCGGTGCCGTTGCCGTCCAGGCGCAGGGGGCCGGTGGGGCAGGGGTGGCCGGTGGGAGTGGGCATGCTGGGAGCAGTCTCGGATGCCCATCGCCGCTTTGGACGCCGCCGCCGCCACCGCCTCCTCCCCGGAGCCCGACGCCGCCCCTGGGCCGTTTCCGCTCAGCCGCGCCCTTCTCGAAGCGGTGCTGGCCGACCGCACCAGCGATCGCTTCGTGTGCCAGCTGGTCTGGCCGCGGCTGGGCTACCGCCCCGACGCCGAGGGCCACCGCTGGCAGGCCGGAGCCGACACCCCGCCCGCCTGGGCCGAGGCTTTTCCCCAGGCGCCGGAGCTGATCGCCGAGCGACCGGCGAGCGTGCGGCTCACACGCTCGATTCCCCCCGAGCACAAGCAGCTGCTCAAGCAGCAGCTGGGCTTCGCCGGCTATCGCATCGGCGGGCTCTATCCCCGCCGCACCCGGCGGGCCACGGCGGTGAACTGGTTGCTGGCCTACCTGGCCGAGCGGGGCCAACCTCTGCCCGAGGAGGGCCCGCTGCCGCCGCTCCTGGATCCGCCCATGGACCCGGTGGCCGGCCATCCTGGGGATCTGCCGGTGGGTTGATTCGTCGGTCGCTCTGTAGGGTCTAAGTCACGCATCCGTCATAAGGAATAAGTCAGATTGGCGCTCCCAGTCGTTGCCGTGATCGGCCGCCCCAACGTGGGCAAGTCCACCCTGGTCAACAGGCTGTGCCGCAGCCGTGAGGCCATCGTTCACGACCAGCCCGGTGTCACCAGGGACCGCACCTACCAGGAGGGCTTCTGGGGCGACCGCATCTTCCGGGTGGTGGACACCGGCGGTCTGGTGTTCGATGACGACAGCGAATTCCTGCCTGAGATCCGCGAGCAGGCCAACCTGGCCCTGGCCGAGGCGTCGGTGGCCGTGGTGATCGTCGATGGCCAGCAGGGGGTCACCGCCGCCGATGAATCCATCGCCGAATGGCTGCGGGGCCAGGCCGTTCCGGTGCTGCTCGGGGTGAACAAGTGCGAGTCCCCCGACCAGGGCCTGGCCATGGCGGCCGACTTCTGGGGCCTGGGCCTTGGCGAACCCCATCCGATCTCCGCCATCCACGGCGCCGGCACCGGTGAGCTGCTCGACCGGGTGATCAGTTTTCTGCCGGCCACCACAGAAACCGATGAGGCTGAGCCAATCCAGCTGGCGATCATCGGCCGCCCCAACGTCGGCAAGTCCAGCCTGCTGAATGCCATCTGCGGCGAGAACCGGGCCATCGTCAGCCCGATCCGCGGCACCACCCGCGACACCATCGACACGACCCTGGAACGGGAGGGCCTCACCTGGAAGCTGGTCGACACCGCCGGCATCCGGCGGCGCCGGAGCGTCGATTACGGCCCGGAATACTTCGGCATCACCCGCAGCTTCAAGGCGATCGAGCGCAGCGATGTCTGTGTGCTGGTGATCGATGCCCTCGACGGGGTCACCGAGCAGGACCAGCGCCTGGCGGGCCGCATCGAAGAAGACGGCCGCGCCTGTGCGGTGGTCGTCAACAAGTGGGACGCCATCGAAAAGGACAGCCACACCATGAGCGCCATGGAGAAGGAGCTGCGCGCCAAGCTCTACTTCCTCGACTGGGCACCGATGCTGTTCACCTCCGCCCTCACCGGCCAGCGGGTGGAGAGCATCTTCGCCATCGCTGCGGTGGCCGTGGAGCAGCACCGCCGCCGGGTGAGCACCTCGGTGGTGAACGAAGTCCTGCAGGAAGCCCTGCGCTGGCGTTCGCCACCCACCACCCGCGGCGGCCGCCAGGGCCGGCTCTACTACGGCACCCAGGTGGCGACACGTCCCCCCAGCTTCACCCTGTTCGTCAACGATCCAAAGCTCTTCGGCGACACCTACCGCCGCTATGTCGAGCGCCAGATCCGTGAGGCCCTGGGCTTCGAGGGATCGCCGGTGCGTCTGTTCTGGCGCGGCAAGCAGCAGCGCGATGCTGAGAAGGAGCAGGCCCGCCATCAGAGCCGGGGCGGCTGACGTCGATGCTGGGGGGCCTGGCCTGAATGGACTGGTTGCGGCAACTGCCGATCGGGCAGTACGTCGATGACGGTGATGCTGGCCGCGAGCGCAGCGGCAGCTGGCTGAAGCGGCTCGACCCGCGGGTGAAGCTGGTCTGGACGGTGGCGTTCCTGGTGACGCCGATCCTCGCCGGTCCGCTGTGGCGTCTGGGGCTGGTGGGTCTGTTGTTGCTGATCACCGCTGTCAGCGGCCTGCCCTGGCGCCTCTGGCGGCAGAGCCTGCCGCTGCTGCTCGCCCTGGCGCTGCTGGTGGGGCTGCTGAGCGCCCTGTTGCCGGCCGCCGGGGGGGCGCCGGCCAGCCTCCAGCGTCCCCCCAGTGAGCTGCGATTGGTCCCCGGATCTCCCGGCGCCCCACCCCCATCGCGGGCCGGCCTGTCCTGGGAGCTGGTGCGCTGGGGCCCCGTGATGGCCGGTCCCCTGGAGCTGGGCCCCCTGGTGGTGACCCGCCGCTCCGCCGAACTCGGCATCAATGGCGCCACCCTGCTGTTCACCGTCATCCACAGCGCCAACCTGCTGCTGCTCTCCACCCCGCCCGAGGAGCTGGTCTGGACCATCGCCTGGTGGTTGGCTCCCCTCAAGGCGCTGGGCTGGCCCGTGGAGCGCCTGGGCTTCACCCTGCTGTTGTCGCTGCGCTTTCTGCCCCTGGTGCAGGAGGAGCTGCAGAACCTGCTGCGCTCGATCGCCACCCGGGCGGTAAACCTGCGACGGCTGGGCTGGAAGGCCAGTCTCGGACTGGTGCTGGCCGTGGGGGAGCGGCTGCTGGCCAACGTGCTGCTGCGCTCCGAGCAGGGGGCCGAAGCCCTGATGGCACGCGGCGGACTGTGGCTCCCCCCCGACCGCCTGCACCAGCCGGCGGCCAGCCCCACCGGCGCCAGCCTGGCGGCGGTGCTGGCCCTGGCGGTGCTGCTGGCGCTGCGCTGGAAAGTCGGTGCCCTTTAATGGCCCCAGCCAGCAGGGAGACGTGAGCACGGAGCGCTATCTGAACCACCCCACGTTCGGGATGCTCTATCGGGTAGCGCCGGTGGCCGAAAGCCGCGATCTTTACGCCACCCTTTACGCCCAGCGCATCTTCTTTCTGGTGACACTCCAGGAGCGGGGGGCCCATTTCGAGGTGATCCCCCTGATGGACGCCCGTCACTTCGCCGAACAGAACCTGGCCCGCTGCCGCCGTGAGGGGCCTGAAGCCCAGGCCCGCTGGCGCCAGCTCTTCGACCAGACCTTCATCTGATGGCGGAGGCGTCGCCGGAGGCGGCCGACCTGGTGGGCTCCAGCCTGGAGCAGAGGCTTGAGGCCTTTCAGGCGGCGTTGCCTGCCACCACCCGGCTGCTGGCGGTGTCCAAGGGCCATCCGGCCGATCTGGTGCGTCAGGCGGCGGCCCTGGGCCAGCGAAGCTTCGGGGAGAGCCGGTTGCAGGAAGCCATCGCCAAGCAGGAGGCCCTGGCTGACCTGCCCGATCTCGACTGGCATTTCATCGGCCGGCTGCAGGCCAACAAGGCCCGCGCCGTGCTGCGCCGCTTCGGCACGATTCATTCCGTCGACAGCCTGGAGCTGGCCTGGCGGCTGCAGCGGATCGCCGCCGAGGAAGGATTGGCCCCAGGGATCCTGCTGCAGGTGAAGTTTCGCCCCGACCCGGCCAAGACCGGTTTCGACCCCGCCGAGGTGCGCGCCCTGGGGGCCGACCTGGGGCACCTGCAGCCCCTGCGCTGTCTTGGACTGATGACCATCGCCCCGTTGGGACTCACCCCTGAGGCCCGCCTGGCGCTGTTCCGGGACTGCCGTGCTCTGGCCGATGCCCTGGGGCTCCACGACTGCTCGATGGGGATGAGCGGCGACTGGCGCGAGGCCGTGACGGCCGGCAGCACCTGGGTGCGCCTCGGCAGTGTTCTGTTCGGAAGTCGCCCAATCCAGCCATGAAAGGGCGTTCGGATCTTGCCGGCTCGGATGTGGGACGCTATTCAAGGCCAAGCATCCTTCCCGAGGTCGACTCCGTGTCGTTGTTCTCCCGCCTGCGTGCCGTCGTCTCCGGTGACGACTATCTCGATGGCGACTTCGACGACGAACTCGACTACGACCCCGGTGACACCACCACCAGCACCAGCGCCGCTTCCTCGGCCATCAGAAACCCCGGAGCCCTGGCTCTGAGCACCGATTTCTCCACCGACGATCCCTTTGCCGGAACCAACGTCATCGGCATGCCTGGGATCACCAGTGCCGTGGCCGAGGTGTGCCTGATGGAACCGCGCAGCTTCGACGAAATGCCCCGGGCGATTCAGGCCCTCAGGGAGCGCAAGACCGTCATCCTCAACCTCACGATGATGGAGCCGGATCAGGCACAGCGCGCCGTTGATTTCGTGGCCGGTGGCACCTTCGCCATCGACGGTCACCAGGAACGGGTGGGCGAGAGCATCTTCCTGTTCGCCCCCAGCTGCGTCACGGTCACCACCGCCGGTGGTGAGGATGCGGCCTCCCCCACCGTGGTCTCCGGGCGCACCGGCCCGGTCGACGACCAGCAGGACGCCGCCCCCAGCCCCGCCTGGGGCCGTTCGGATGCCATGGTCTGAGACCTTCGGGGTGGTGGGCCTGGGCCGGATGGCCCGGGCCCTGCTCCTGCCCTTGCTGGACAGCGGTCTGGTCGAGCGCTCCGCTGTGCGGGCGGCGGTGGCCACGGAGGCCTCTGCCCAGACGCTGGCAGGCGAACTCGGCCTTCAGGTCTCCACCGACGCGGCCCGGGCCTGGTCAGCTCCGGTGGTGCTGCTGGCGGTCAAGCCCCAGCAGATCGAAGCGGTGGCCCCTGCAGCGGCCCAAGCCCTGTCGGCGGCCGCACCTGCCCACGAGCCCCTGCTGATCTCGGTGCTGGCGGGGGTGCCGCTCTGGCGGCTTCAGGCCCTTTTCCCGGGGCGGGCCTGCGTGCGGGCCGTCCCCAACACCCCGGCCCTGGTGCGGTCTGGCCTCACCGGCCTGAGCTGGGGTGAGGGGGTCGGCGAGGCCCGACGCGGGGAGGTGCGCCAGTTGTTTGCCCAGGTGGGGGAGGTGCTCGAGCTGCCCGAGCCCCAGCTCGATCCCTTCCTGGCCCTCACCTCCTCGGGTCCCGCCTTCCTGGCCCTGGTGGCCGAATCCATGGCCGACGGGGCGGTGGCGGCGGGCCTGCCCCGGCCCCTGGCCAGCCACCTGGCCCACCGCACGATGGCGGGCACGGCGGCCCTGCTGCAGGGCCAGGAGCTGCACCCCGGTGAGCTCAAGGACATGGTGACCAGCCCCGCCGGCACCACGGCAGCCGGCCTGCGGGAACTGGAGCGGGCTGGCCTGCGTTCGGCCCTGATCGAAGCGGTGCTGGCTGCGGCGGAGCGCAGCCGGCAACTGGCCTGAGTTGCCGCACCCCATCCCATTCAGTTGCGGCCGGCCCCCAGCTTCGGTTCGGTGCCGGCCATCAGCCGCTGCAGGTTGCTGCGGTGCCGCCAGAGCACCAGCGCCGTGGTGAGCAGAGCCAGGCTCAGGTAGGCCGGCCGCAGGCCGGAGTCACCGAAGGAGCCCAGCATCAGCAACGGCAGGGACAGGGCTGCCACCACGCTGGAGAGCGACACGATCCGGCTGAGGCTCAAGGTGGTGAGAAAAATGCCGAAGCAGGCCAGGCCCACGGGCCAGGTCAGGCCCAGCAGCATGCCGAGGCCGGTGGCCACCGCCTTGCCGCCTTTCCAGCCCAGCCAGACCGGCCAGATGTGACCCGCCAGCGCCGCCAGGCCCGACGCCACCACCCCCCAGTCGCTGGCGGTGCTGAACTCCCCGAGAGGTTGCAGCACCGCCTTGGCCAGCAGCACGGCGGCGGTGCCCTTGAGCACGTCGAGCAGGAACACCGCCAGCGCTGGACCTTTGCCAAGCACCCGCAGCACGTTGGTGGCACCGGTGGAGCCGGAGCCCTCCTGGCGCAGGTCGATGCCGGCGAGCCAGCGGCCCGCCAGCCAGCCGAAGGGAATCGAGCCCAGCAGGTAGCCCACCGGCAGCAACAGCAGATCGGGAGGGAAGGCCATGGGAGAAGGAAAGGGGGTGCGCGGACCTGGCTGGGCGAACCGGATCTTGAGCGTCAGTAAAGATCGGCTTCGGCGTCGATCTCACCGGGACTGGCCGCGAAGGCCAGCCACAGGGGGAATTGCAGGATGGGGATCTCGATCACCTGCTCAGCCGCATCGATCACGATGAAGGGAAGCTCGCCCCGCTCCTCAAGCCGATCGGCCCGCTCGATCAGGGCATCGGGCCGCTCAAACAGCACGATCCCGCTGGCTGGGCCGAAGTCCTCGCGGCTCAGTCCCAGGCAGTCCTGCAGTCCCCGGCGCCATTCCCCCAGCCGCTCCGGCTGGCTGGCCAGCACCAGGGTCTGGAAGCGCTCGCCGTAGAGCTCCCCGAGGATCGCGATCGCCGCCGCCGCCGCCAGGGCATTGCGGCTGCGGCTGCCGCCACTGGCCTGGGCGCCCCGCCCCCCCTGGCAGAGGAACCAGTCCTCCAACCTGGTGGCCGCCGACGGCTCCAGGGTGCGGCGCAGCTTCCAGGGATCGGCGTAGAAATCGGGCTGGCCGCCGAACTGCTCCAACCGTTCCTTGATCAGGTCGGCATCGTCGCTGAACAGGCCGGCGGCGGCGGGGGCCGCGGCGGACTCCCGGGTGACACCGGTCTCCAGGCTGCTCGTGGCTTGATCGAGGGGGGAGGGCTGCACCACCAGCGGCTGGACCACCAGCTCCATCTGCTCGGCCGCGGCGGCCAGATCCTGCAGGGCCCCCACCAGGTACTCCTGGAAACCTTTCAGCCGCCGGGCGATGGCATCCGACTGGCCGGCGAAGCTGCCGGTGATCTCCCTGTTGATCTGCTCCCGGCGGGCCTCCAGCTGAGCGATCTCCCCCAGGAGTTCGCTGCGGCGCTGTCGCAGTTCCGTCAGGGCCAGGTCAATCAGCCCGCCATCACCGCTGGGGGCGTCCTGGGGGGGGATTTCGGCGGGCTCGGTGACAGGCGGTTCGGGGCGGTCGCTCATGGCAGGAGGGTAAGCAAGGCAGCGGGGGACTCAGACGGAGTGGCGGGGAGCGGGGGTGGTGGGCGGCAGGCGGAGGTCCAGCTGCTCCCGCAGGGCCGTGGCATCGAACAGCATCGGCAACAGGTGGATGCTCTTCTCCTCCCGGAAATAGAACAGCACCGGCAGGGCCGGCCACCAGACCCGCCAGCCCATCCAGGCGTCGTAGGGAAAGCGGCGAATCACGGTGTCGCGGCGAGCCACCAGCAGGGCCTCCGGCGCGAAGCGCAACCGCAGCAGGGCCGTCTGCAGCAGCAGGAACAGCCCCATCACGGCCGTTCCCAGGGCCAGCCAGAGCGCGCCAGCCCAGAGGGGCCGCAGCCCCAGGCAGGCGCCGGCCAGCAACAGCACGCCGAGCGGCACCCAGAAGCGGGGCTGAAGCACCACCTCGTCAGTCGTGGAGCTTGGCGGTGGGGAGGGGGCGGTGGTCATTGGCCGAAGAGCAATTGGGTGAGCAGCACGTCCACCAGGGCGACGGTGACGAGAATCATGACCACGGCGCCGGTGGTGCTGGCGCCCACCTCCTTCGGCCCCCCGCGGGTGGTGAGGCCCCAGCCGCAGGCGATGACGGCGATCATCAGGCCGAACACCACGGCCTTGAGCAGCATCGAGGGCAGGTCGTCGGGCTCCATCCAGACCCGCACCGAGTTCCAGAAGACGGTGGGCGGAATGCTGTACAGCAGCGTGCTGCTCACCTGGCCCGACCAGATGGCCATCCAGAAGAACAGCAGGCACTGCACCGGCGCCATCACCACCATGGCCAGCACCCGGGGCACCACCAGATACTCCACCGGGTCGGTGCGCAGCATCGTGATGGCGTCAATCTGCTCGGTCACCTTCATGGTGCCCAGCTGGGCGGCATAGGCCGTGGCCACCTTGCCGGTGAGCAGGGTGGCGGTGAGCAGCGGCGCGATCTCCCGCGAGAGGCCTAGGGCCAGCAGGCCCCCGACGGCCGAGCTGGCCCCCTGCTTGGAAAGTTCCGCTGCCACCTGGATGTTGAACACCGTGCCGGCCGCCAGGGCCGTGATCAGCACGATCAGGAAGCTGCCCGGCCCGGCCTCCAGCAATTCCTGGACCAGATCGACCATGCCGATGCGGCCGCGGGCGATGGCGCTGACGGCCTGGCCGCCGATCATCAGGCTGGAGCCCAGTCGCTGCAACCAGCGCGGCGCCTTCATGGCACAGAGGCGGGCAGGGCCTCCGGGTGGGGGCCCCGTTCCGGCCAGCGGCGCATCACCACCAGGCCCAGCACCACCAGCAGCGCCGGGATCAGGCCCATGCACATCCGGATCGCCAGCAGGGCGCTGTCGGGCTGCAGGATGCCCCGGGCCGCCTGGTAGCCGCTGAGGCTCATCAGATTGCCGAAGAAGAACAGGGCCAGGCTGATGCAGATCTTCTGGGTGAACACCATCCAGGCGCTGTAGAGGCCGGCGGGCTTCTCCGGATCGGCATCGATGGCATCCGGCAACAGGGCCCAGGGGATCAGGTAGGCGGTGGAGGCCCCCAGGCCCACGATCAGGATGGTGACCACCAGAGCACAGAGCCGCAGCAGGTTTCCGGATGAGGCGGTGGGACCGATGGCGGCATCCAGAGGCACCAGCAGCATCGCCATCAGACAGGCGGCGATCCAGAGGGTGGTGCCCCAGTGCAGGGCCGTGAGGCGACCGCGCTGCCGGGCGACGGCGGTCCAGAGCTGGAGCCCCACCAGGGTGCTGACCTGGAAGGGCAGCAGGATCCAGTTGCTCCAGCCTTCCGGTAGACGCATCACCACGGGCAGGTAGATCAGCGCCGCCGTCTGCATGATCTGCAGGGCGCACCAGAGCAGCAGGTACAACCCCAGCACCATCTGGAAGCGCCCGTTGCCGCCCAACCGGGCCAGGAGCCGCCGTGTGGTGCCCCGTTGGCTGGAGGGACGCTGGCAATTCCGTGCGGCAGGGGCGATGCCCCAGCCACAGAGCAGGGTGGTGCAGGTGATCAGCACCCCCGAGATGATCCCCACCTGCAGGTAGCTGTCGGGGTTCTGGTGATCCTTCAGCAGCACGCCCCCCAGGATGATGCCCACCAGGCCGGCGATGATCGAGCCGGTGAAGCGGGCGCTGTTGAGACGGGTGCGCAGGTTGACGCTGGTGGTGAGTTCGGCGGCCAGGGCCGAATAGGGAAGGTTGACGCCGGTGTAGAGGCTGTTGGCCACCATCGAAATGGCCACGAACACGGCGAACCGGACCCAGAGCCCTCCCGGTGGCAGCCACCACATCAGGGCCATGGCGAAGCCGAGTGGAACGGCACTGCCCAGGATCCAGGGCAGCCGGGGGCCCCAGGGCGAGCGGGTCTTGTCGCTCAGCCAGCCCACGATCGGGTCGTTGATGGCATCCCAGAGCCGGGACACCATCAGCACCAGGCCGGCCATCCAGGGCGGCAGGCCCGCCGCCGAGGTGTAGAAGATGAACAGATAAAAGCCGATCAGGGAGGCGGCCATCCCGGTGCCGGCATCCCCCATCCCGTAGGCGAGCAGCGCCCGGCGGCGTTCACCGGCTGGCAGGGCCGCCATGTCCACCACACACGCTGGCAAGTCCGGCGCTGTCGGCGGCGGGGTGGACGGCGTGGGGGAGGTCAAACCTGGAGGCGCTCCTGTGGGGGTCGTCCGGTGTCGGTGATCCGGTCTTGGCAGGCCGGTGCAGGTCATAATGCTGCAGCCGGTTCCGGCGAACCAGCTCCAGTACTTCTGTACTGCCGCGGGCGTAGTTTAGTGGTAAAACCTCAGCCTTCCAAGCTGATGATGCGGGTTCGATTCCCGCCGCCCGCTTTCTTCTTCTTTCCAGCAGCCTTGGCCTGGGAGGTGTCGGCCCTGGAGGTTGCGTCCACGAGGGTGTCCTCCAGCAGGGGCGTGGCCACCAGCAGCATCAGGCTGCGGCTCTCCAGGGGGGCCGTGGCCGGCAGCCAGGGTTCGGACGTCGCGGGCAGGTCGTGGTCGCCGGGGATGGCCGTGTCGATCACCCGCCGCCAGCCGGCCGGTTGGGGCGGCAGGGCGAACTGCATCGGCTGGTAATAGGCGTTCATCCCACACCAGATCAGGGGCCCGATGCTGGCGTCGTGGAGGCTCCAGGCCAGGCAGTGGGACCAGCTGGCCCAGTCCGGCTTGCCCAGTTCGAGTCCGTGCCACTCCCGCCAGAGGGGCAGGTTGCCCGCGTCCCTGACCTGTCCGCTGGGGGTGGAGGGCAGCTCCTGATTCAGCAGGGGGGCCAGCCGCTGACGCAGCTGGATCAGGCGCCTCAGGAAACGGCGCAGGTCCAGGTCGCCCGCGTCCGGTTGCCAGTGCATCCAGCCCAGGGGGTTGTTCTGGCACCAGGTGTTGTTGTTGCCCCCCTGGCTACGGCGCACTTCGTCCCCCATCAGCAACATGGGCACCCCGGGGGCCAGCAACAGGGAGGCGAGCAGGTTGCGCAGCTGCCTGTCACGCAGGGTCTGCACCCCCGGGTCGCTGCAGGGCCCTTCCACGCCGTGGTTCCAGCTGTTGTTGTGGTTGTCCCCGTCGCGGTCGTTCTCGCCGTTGGCCAGGTTGTGCTTGCGGTCAAAGCTGACCAGGTCAGCCAGGGTGAAGCCGTCGTGGGCGGTGAGGAAATTGATTGTGCGCCCCACCGGCGACGGCTGACCGTTGAACAGGTCCGGGTTGCCGGACAGGCGCTGGCTCAGGGTCCAGGTGCTGCGGTCGTCCCCCTTCCAGAAGCGGCGCACATCGTCGCGGAAGCGGCCGTTCCAGCTGGCCACCCGCCGGGCGGGGAAGTCGGCGAGCCGGTAGAGGCCGCCGCAGTCCCAGGGCTCGCTGACCACCTTCAGATCGCTGAGGTCAGGATCCGCTTCCATCTCCTCGAACAGGGGGGGGGCATCGAGGGGAGCCAGCGCCTCGCCCCGGGTCAGGGCGATGCCCAGGTCGAAGCGGAAGCCGTCGATGCCCAGTTCGGTGCTCCAGCACCGCAGCGACTCCAGGATCAGACGCCGCACCAGGGGACGGTTGGCGGCGATGGTGTTGCCGCAGCCGCTGACGTCGAGGTAATCGCCCTTGGCGGTCTGGTGGTAGTAAAGGGCGTCGCCGAACCCCCGCCAGCTCAGGGTGGGGCCCTGCTGGTTGCCTTCGCTGGTGTGGTTGTAGACCACATCCAGAATCACCTCCAGGCCCGCCTGATGGCAGGCGGTCACCAGCTGGCGCACCTCATGCCGTCCCTGCAACGGGTCGCTGTCCACCAGGTAGGCCGGGTGGGGGGCCATCCAGCTCACGGGGCTGTAACCCCAGTGGTTGAAGCGACCGTTGGGGGCGTCCTGGGGATCGAAGGCCATCACCGGCAGCAGCTCGATGGCCGTCACCCCCATCTCCTGGAGGTAGGGCAGGGTGTCGATCAACCCCAGCAGGGTTCCCTGTCGTTCGGCTGGCACCGGGCAGCCGTTGCCCCGGGTGAATCCGCCCACATGCAGCTCATAGATGATGCTCTTCTGCCACGGATGGCGCGGCCGGGGGGCGGCGTCGAAGTCGAACCGGTCCCGCTCGGTGACCACCCCCTTGAGGCAGGCGGAGGCGTTGGGGATGGCCCCGACGGCCGCGCCCCGCTGATAGCCCTCCCAGCCGGTGACGGCCCTGGCGCAGGGGTCGAGCAGCACCTTGGAGGGATTGAATCCATGGCTGCCGGGCTGGATCGGACCGAAGACGCGGTAGCCGTAACAGCAGCCCAGGCCCAGGCCTTCCACCTCCACATGCCAGTGCTCGCCTGAGCGGTGGCAGGGGTCGAGTTCAATCACCTCGAGGGGTTCTCGGGCCTCGCCGTCGGCGAAGATCAGCAGCTCAATGCGTGTGGCCAACGGGGCCACCACGGAAAAATTGACGCCCCTGCGGGTGACGGAGGCCCCCAGTGGCCAGGGATGTCCGATCCGGGTCGCCGACAAATCACTGGCCTGGATTGCCCCCAAGGGTACGTCGGGCCTTCGGAAGCTGCCGCCGGAGGTTCAATGGGGCCATGGCCAGTGCTGACGCTTCCCTGCTGCCGCCCGAGGAGGGCCGACCGCCCTTGCCGGTGGCGCCGGGGTTGTGGCTGTTCGCGCCCAGCCGGGAGAGTCAGGGGGGCAGCGCCTGGCTGATCGAGACGGCCGGCGCCGACCTGCTGATCGACGGCCCCGCCTTCACGCGGGCCAATCTGCAGTTCCTGGCGGGTCGCCCCCGCCATCGGCCGGGTGGGAGTGGCGGGGCCCAGGCCTGGATCCTGCTCACCGGCCGCGACGGCCACGGCCGCTGCCGCCGCCTGCAGCAGGCCCTGGGATGGCCGGTCCTGGTGCAGGAGCAGGAGGCTTACCTCCTGCCCGGTGTGGATCCGCTGCACACCTTCGCCAGCGAGCACCAACTCGGCCCGGACGTGCGTTTGCTCTGGACGCCGGGGCCTTCCCCCGGGGCCTGTGTGGTGCATGTGTCCCCGCTGGGCGGCGCGGGCCCGGACGGGCTGTTCTGCGGCCGACTGCTGGTTCCGGTGGCGCCGGCCCGCGTGGCGCCCCTGCGGCTGCGGGGCACCTTTCACTGGGGACGCCAGCTTCGGAGCGTGGAACGCCTGCGCCAGTGGCTGCCGGCCGGATCCCCCGACTGGATCGCCAGCGGCGCCGGACTGGGGGCCCTGAGGGGCCCGAAGCTGGTGGAGCAGGGGGCCTCCTTGATCCGCGACCTGGATCTGGAGGCCCTGGCCCTCCAGCCCCCCGGCGGACCCATGACCCCCAAACCGCTGTCATGAGTGGACTTTTCTAGTTGCGGCCTCGCCGCAAGACCCATACGATTGGCGCGCTGAGCGCATCGGGCGGTCGGGGACTTCCGATTCGCCTCCATCACTCGACGTCCCGAACCCCGCCATCGCCACCTATCCGGAGGCTTACCCACAACCATGAACAAAGCTGATCTCGTCAACATCGTGGCTGCCCGCACGGAGCTCACCAAGACCGACGTCTCCCTCGTGGTCGATGCCGCCATCGAAACCATCGTGGACTCTGTGGTTGAGGGCAAGAAGGTGTCCATCCTCGGTTTCGGTTCCTTCGAGCCCCGGGAGCGTTCCGCCCGCCAGGGTCTGAATCCCAAGACCGGCGAGAAGATCAAGATCCCCGCCAAACGCGTGCCCGCCTTCACCGCCGGCAAGCTGTTCAAGGACAAGGTTCAGGGCTGATCCGCAGCCAGGGCCGTTTCGCCATGCCAGTGGCCGCCGGGGCTCCGGCCCCGGCGCTGCGGCTTCCCCACCACCTCCAAGCCCAGCTTGCCCAGGGTGTGGGGCGACGATGTCAGGCTTACCGGACCCGCTTCGCCCCCTCCCCCACGGGTCCCCTGCACCGGGGCAATCTCCGCACCGCCCTGCTCAGCTGGCTTGAAGCCCGGCTCAGGGGTGGGGAGTGGCTGCTCCGCATCGACGATCTCGACACCCCCCGCAACCGGCTGGGTGCCGAGGCTGCCATCCTTGACGACCTCCGCTGGCTCGGCCTTGACTGGGACGGCCCGGTGGTCCGTCAGAGCGCCCATCGCGGTGTCTATGCCACCGTTCTGTCGGCCCTGCGCAGGGCCGGCCATCTCTACCCCTGCCGCTGCAGCCGGAGGTTGCTGGCCGATGTATCCGCGCCCCATGGGGCCCTGGCGGTCTACCCGGGGTACTGCCGGGATCGGGCGCCCTTGTGGGGGCCCCAGGACGGTCGCCTGCCCAGCTGGCGCCTGCGCCTGCAGCCGGGTGTTCTGGGCTGGCAGGAGCGCGGCTGTCCCTGCGGCCGCCAGGACGGCCCCACCGCGGTGGGGGATGTGGTGCTGCGGCGGGCCGACGGCGTGGTGGCTTACCACCTGGCCACCGCCGTTGACGAGTTGCTGATGGGGATCAGCGAGGTTGTGCGTGGGGATGACCTCTGGCCCTCCACCGGGGCCCAGGTGGCGGTGATGGCCGCCCTCGGCTTCCCTGCGCCTGCCTATGCCCATGTGCCCCTCTGGCGTGACCCCAGGGGCGAGCGGCTGAGCAAGCGGGAGGGGGCCGAAGGGTTGGCCGGTCTGCGCAGCCTCGGCCTGGATGCCCCAGCGGTGATCGGCTGCCTGGCAGCCAGCCTGGAACTGGTGCCAGCGGGCAGCCGACTCAGTGCCCGGGAGCTGGTGGCCAGCCTGTCGCTTCAGGCTCTGGACACCTGCATGCACCCGAAGCGGGCCGAGGGGGAAAAGGTTTAAGGAAGGTTTCGGGATTCAAGGGGTCTGGGTCGGCCACAGTGAGGAGATCAGAACAATCACTCGCCAAGTGGCCATGTCCTTTCAGGTTCCCTCCGCCGATTCGAGGAGCCATTCCACCGCACCGTGCCGATGTCCCCAGTGCGGCGGTAGTGGTCTGCTGAGGATTGATGACCAGCGGTACCGCACCTGCCTGGATTGCCTGGGCCAGGGGCACACCAAGGCGATGGCTGGCGACGGACTGTTCTTCCGGATCGTCAACGCGACGTCCGCTTCCGCCGCCAGATGAAGAACGCGGTGGTGGCCACCACCGCCGCCAGCGGTGCTGCCGTGAGCAGCAGCAGGATCACGGCGGTCCAGTCGGTGTACATGGGTGCGTGTGTTCAAGCGGTGCCATCATCCCAGCAGATGCTCCCCGGTGATGGCGAACGAACAGCAACCCCGTGAGGCCCGGCGCTCACCGGCACTCCTTGCCCTTGGTCTGGCTGGTGGGCTGGTGCTTTCGCTGGTCGGGGGTAGAGGCCAATTTCTGGCGAACGTGCAGTTCGAGAATTGCGTCACCGCTGCCGATGGCTCCATCACCTGCGACACGGTGCCCACAGGCAACACCCTGATGAATGATGTCGACGCCCGCTATGGACTGCTCCAGAACGCCAGTCCCGGTTGGAGTGAGTTCGAGCCCTACCAGGGATACGACGATGACTTCGGCGGCAACGAGACGTGATCCGCTGACGCCCGCAGCTTGCAACGACATGTGGCGCCTTCCCACGGGGGTACGGTTCGCTGGAGTAGCTCAGAAGAGCCACTCGAGGCGGATGTGATGCATTTCTGGGCACCCGACATCGATCCGGCCCATCCCCTGGAGTGCACCCAGGCCGAGCGCTATGTGCTGCAGCGCCTATCGAACGGCTCCTACGTTTCGATCCGTCCCGACGACCAGGGTCTGGGGGATGTGAGCGATCCGATGGAGGCCTATCTGTTCCACACCCATGAAGCGGCGGTGCGCGCCGCCGGTGAGCTGAACCGTCTTGGTGGCGACAGTTTCGACGTGCTCAAGGTGGAGTGGCCGGTTGCGTTGTGCTGAGCCCAGCCCTGGCAGCAGAAAAGGATTCAGATGCGAGTAGGCCTTTGGCGTGTATCGGCAGCTCCTCTAATGACGACAGGGGGATAAACCTTTATAGTGCGTCTTGTAAGGCTTGTTTGCTCCCCATGCTCACCGGATCTGATCTCCTGGCCAAGGTCAAGGAGCTGGGCGATGTCTCGAAATCCGATCTGGTGCGTGGTTGCGGCTACGTCAGCACCAAGAAGGATGGCGCTGAGCGTCTGAATTTCACGGCCTTTTATGAGGCCCTGCTGGAAGCCAAGGGCGTCAGCCTGGGTGAAGGTGGCGGCAAGGGTGCGTCCAAGGGCGGCCGCAAGCTCAGCTATGTGGCCACTGTCCAGGGCAACGGCAATCTTCTGGTGGGCAAGGCCTACACCGCCATGCTCGACCTCCAGCCTGGCGATGAATTCGAGATCAAACTGGGCCGCAAGCAGATCCGCCTGATTCCCGCGGGATCCACCGAAGACGAGGACTGAACGCCAGCCCCGACCCGAGGCGGGTATCTCGGAGTGCGTCCTAATCACACGCGTGGACGTTGTCTCTCTCGCTGGAAGCGATCACAGGACACCAGGAACGCTGTCACCTGATCCCCCCAGTTCACCACCACAAGCATGTTTCTGGGTGCTCTGGCAAATCCCTGTTGTGACAGTACGGCGAAGCGGTTGAGATCGTCGTGGCTCACCAAAGGATGGCTTCCCTGGATGGCCTGCCAGGCGAGAAGGAACGTGTCCCCCTCCAGCTCGCGGCACCGGGCGTAGGCCTCCTCGGTACCAACGCCCTGGCGGCGCAGCCTCACGAAGCTGTCGAGATCCGGCCCCAGGTGATCGATCCAGCGGCCGAGATCCCCCACGGCCATCACCCTGCTGCGCTCCGGGCCTTGGGTCGTCAGCAGCAGGGCCGTGGTGGCCAGTGACCAGGTCGCCTCCGCCAGAAGCTGCTCGGCCGCTTCCCTCAGAGCTCCATGGTGGCTCTCCAGCAGCTGCTCGTGGCGCGTCCTGAGATCATCCATGGTCCGAGTATCGCCACGGATGCCACCCAGCGAGAACGCCTCGGAGCTGGCCCCGGAACGGGTCCTGGGGCGGGGTGAGCAGAGAAGCCGGTGATCGGATTTGAACCGACGACCTACTGATTACGAATCAGTTGCTCTACCCCTGAGCTACACCGGCATCGGCCAAGAAATTAGCATTCGTCGGATCGCCACCCGCTGCACGCCATTCCATGGGATCCGACCCGAAGAGATCCCTGGATCCCGAGTTGCGCCGGCGCTTGCTGGCGGAAGCCAAGACACCCTGGCGGGGGCTGCGGCGGGCGCTGTGGTTTGCCCTGGTGGCCTCCGCCGGCCTTGGTCTGGCGACGATGGCGCTGCGGGCCTCCGCCGGCTCGGAGGTGGCCTCAGGGGACCTGTTGATCCAGGTCGGTGCCCTCAGCCTTTTCGGTGCGTTGCTCTGGTTCGACCGCAACCGGGACGACGGCTGAAGGCTCCGACAGTTTCTGGGGCTCTGGCAGCAGCAGCGGCTCTGGCAGCAGCAGCGGCAGGCCCAGGCTGAGGCGTTGCTGTTCCAGTTCCCCCAGGCTGAGCGGCGCGGTCCCGGCCACCGTCTCTGGCTTGCGGCTAAGCAGCCACAGGGACTGGAACAGCTGTTGCCACTGCCACAGCATCAACGCCAGCAACAGGGCCGCCAGCAGCAGGGCCACCAGGCGCGGACAGGCGCTGAAGGGGGAGACGGGGGAGGCCACGGCCGCCTGGCGGTCGATCCACCACAGCAGGGGCAGGCCCAGGGCGGCACCGACGGCCGTGGCCAGCGTCAGCGCAGGGGTGGCCTGGAGGCGGCTGAGCCGGCGCTGCAGCTCCCGGCGGCCTTTCGGGGGGGTCTGCAGCAGCAGCAACGACCAGACGTCGGCGGGGCGACGCATCAGCAGCAGGGCCGGCGCCAGGGCGCCGATCGCCCAGCAGAGCAGGCGCTCCAGCCCCGGCAGGGGGCCAGGGTCGCTGCCGGCGAGCACCAGCAGCAACAGCAGGGCCTCAAGAGGCAACACCCCAACGCCGATCAGCTGGAGCCAGAGCAGGGGCTCGCTGCGGGGTGTCACGGGATCAGATGTTGAGGGTCCGGCGTTGGGTGACCAACTTGAAGGCCTCAACCCGATCTCTCTCCTGCCAGCCGGTGAACCGGTCGCAGCCGATGCCGCACTCGAAGCCCGTGGCCACCTCCTTGACGTCGTCCTTGTTGCGACGCAGCGAATCGAGATCGCCTTCGTAGACGAGCTCCTTGCCGCGGTGCACGCGGATGCGGCAGTTGCGCTGCAGTTTGCCGTTGGTGACATAGCAACCGGCGACGGCACTCTTGCCGATGGTGAACACGGCCCGCACTTCTGCTTCGCCCAGGTTCTCCTCCACCAGCTCCGGTTCCAGCAGGCCCTCCATGGCCATCTGGATGTCCTCCAGAAGCTTGTAGATGACGTCGTAATCGCGCACATCCACGCCGGTGGCGTCGGCGGCACGCTTGGCACCGGAGGCCATCGAGGTGTTGAAGCCCACGATCACGGCGCCCGAAGCCGCCGCCAGGTCGACGTCCGTTTCGGTGATCTCGCCAGGGGCCGACAGCAGCACCCGCACCTGAACCTCCTCCTGGGGCAGCTGTTCGAGGGATCCGAGGATCGCCTCCACGCTGCCCTGGACATCGGCCTTGAGGATGAGGTTGAGCTCCTTCAGCTCGCCCTCGCTGACCTGGCCCGACATCGAGGCCAGGGACACCCGCCGGGACGCCATCTGCTGGGCGAGTCGGGTGGCCCGCGCCTCGGTGGCCCGGTCGCCCACCACGGCCCGGGCGCTCTTCTCATCGGTATACACCTCGAACTCGTCGCCGGCGGTGGGCACCTCGCTGAAGCCGAGGGCCTCCACAGCGCTGGAGGGGCCGGCCTGCTTGACCCGTTTACCGGTGTCGTCGACCATGGCGCGCACCTTGCCGAGAATCGGACCCGCCGCCAGCACGTCGCCGGCCTTGAGGGTGCCGTTCTGGATCAGCAGGGTGGCCACCGGACCCTTGGCCTTGTCCAGGTGGGCCTCGATCACCGTGCCCCGGGCCATCCGGTCGGGGTTGGCCTGCAGGTCCTCCACTTCGGTGACCAGCAGGATCATCTCCAGCAGCTTGTCGATGTTTTCGCCCTTGATGGCGCTCACAGGGACCATCACGACGTTGCCGCCCCAGTCCTCCGCCACCAGATCCAGGCCGGAGAGCTCCTGCTTGACCCGGTCGGGCTGGGCCCCTTCCTTGTCGATCTTGTTGATCGCCACCACGATCGGCACCTCGGCGGCGCGGGCGTGGCTGATCGCCTCCAGGGTCTGGGGGCGGACGCCGTCATCGGCGGCCACCACCAGCACCGCCACGTCGGTGACCTTGGTGCCGCGGGCCCGCATGGCGGTGAACGCCTCGTGGCCCGGGGTGTCCAGGAAGGTGATCTTGCGGGTGTCGTCGCCGTGGGGCACATCCACCTGGTAGGCACCGATGTGCTGGGTGATGCCGCCGGCCTCGCCCGCCGCCACCCGCGTCTTGCGGATGGCATCAAGCAGGCTCGTCTTGCCGTGGTCAACGTGACCCATCACGGTCACCACCGGGGGCCGGCGGATCAGGTGGGCCAGGTCGCTGTCCTCGATCATCTCCACGGTCTTCTTGGCCGCGGCTTCGATGTCGTCCTGGAGGACGGGCACGCCGAACTCCTCTGACACCGTCTCGATCGTGTGCAGGTCGAGGGTCTGGGTGACGGTGGCGATGATCCCCTTGAAGAACAGGGATTTGATGATCTCGGAGCTCTCCACTCCGAGGCGGTCGGCCAGTTCCTGCACCGTGAGGTTGCCCTCGGGCACGATCAGCATCTCGGGGCGCAGCGCCTTGGCTTCGCGGGAGGCCCGCAGTTCCATGGCACGGCGCCGCTGGCGCTGGCGTGTGGTCTCCTTCTTGCGCTTGCGCACCGCCACCGTGGGCTTGGCCTGGGCGCCGCCAGGGGTGCGGGGTTTGGCCGGTCGGGCCAGGCTGGCCTGGAGCACCAGGGCTTCCTGCTCGCCGGCAAAGCCACCGGTTTCGGCGGTGAGGGCATCATCGTTTTCGCCGATGATGTGCACCTTCTGGCGCTGTTTCTGCGGGGTTCGGCTGCGCAGGGCCTCCAGCTTGGCGCTGTCGTCCCAGTCCGGCCGCCGGGCGCCGGGGGCACGGGCGCCGGCGGG
>NZ_JAYGHY010000031.1:0-28693 GCF_034931305.1 Cyanobium gracile UHCC 0281
GCGCTGGCCCGGGGAGCGGCCACCGGTGCCGGCGCGGCCTTCTTCACCGCCAGGATCGCCTTGGCCGGGGGGGTTGGCGCCGCAGGCTCGGGACGCGACGGGGCCTGGCCGCCGACATTGACGCCGATCAGCGAACGGATGCGGGTCGCCTCGTCATCACTGATCGAGCTGCTGTGACTCTTGGCCGCAATGGAGAGCTTCTCGGCGGCATCGAGCACGTCCTTGTTGTCCAGGCCCAGGTCCTTCGACAGCTCGTAGATTCTCACTTTGCCGCTGCTGGTCATTCAGAAAGGTCTCCGTACGGTGGGGCCGAAAGGGCCCCGGGGCCGCACGCATGTGGCGACCATGGTTCATCTTGCCTCAGAGGTTGCGGGGCCGATCGCTCGAGACGTGCCTCGAGGCTGGCGATGATGGCATCGCTGACGGCGCAGCGGAGGCCGCGCTGGAGGCGGCGGCGGCGGCGGGCTTCCTCCAGGCAGCTCGGTTCTGGGCACAGATAGGCCGACCGACCCATGCCCTGATCCAGGCTCACGCTCCCGTCGGCCTGACGCACCACCCGCCAAAGCAGGCTGCGGTCGCAGAGGCGGCGACAGGAGACGCAGCGGCGCAGCACTGGGCGCCTCGCGGGCGACGTCACCGGACGTCCTCGCTGGGGAGCTCGTCGGCGGCGACAGCCTCGGTCGGAGCTTCGGCTGGCTCTTCGCCCTGCTCTTCGGCAGGGGCGCCGTCTTCTGCCTCCTCCAGGTCGTAGGACTCCTCGTCCTCGGGCAGGGGGTACAGCTCGCGCAGGCGGGCATCCTCCTCGGCCCTGGTGGCCTGCTCGGCCTCCAGGCGGGCCTCGGCCTCGGCCTGAAGGGCCTCCTCTTCCTGGCGCTGGGCGATCAGGGCCGACACCGTCTGGTCCTCGCTGACCTGGTCGTACTCCTGGGCATTCTTGATGTCGATCTTCCAGCCCGTGAGCCGGGCGGCCAGGCGCACGTTCTGACCCTCCCGGCCGATGGCCAGGCTCAGCTGGTCGTGGGGTACGAGCACGTGGGCATGGTGCCCTTCGGGGTCCACCAGGCGGACCATCTCCACCCGCGCCGGGCTGAGGGAGTTGGCCAGGTACTGGGCCGGATCCGGGGACCAGCGGATCACGTCGATCTTCTCGCCCCGCAGCTCATTCACCACCTGCTGGATGCGGGAGCCGCGGGCGCCGATGCACGCCCCCACCGGATCCACTTCCCGCTCCACGCTGTCGACCGCGACCTTGGTGCGGGGACCGACGGCACGGGAGGGGGGGTTGGCTTCCCTGGCCACAGCGACGATCCGCACCGAGCCCTCCTGGATCTCAGGCACTTCGTTCTCAAACAGGTAGACCACCAGGCCCGCATTGGCCCGGGAGACGAACAGCTGGGGACCACGACGGGGCACCTCGCTGACCTCCTTGAGGAACACCTTGAAGGTGGCGTTGGCGCGGTAGTTGTCGTTGGGGAGCTGGTCGCGGCGGGGCAGTTCCGCCTCGACTTCCGGCCGGCCCAGGCCGCTGCTCACGGCCATGATCACGCTCTGGCGCTCGAAACGGATCACCCGGGCGGTGAGCACGGGATCTTCCAGGTCGGCGAATTCCTCCTGGATCATGCGGCGCTGCTGGTCACGCAGCTTCTGGGCCAGCACCTGCTTGGTGGTGGCGGCGGCCATGCGGCCGAAGTCCTCCTTCTCGGGTGTCACGTCCAGCACCACCGTGTCGCCGATCTGGGCGTCTTCCGCCACCTGGCGCACCTCTTCGATGGCGATCTGGTGGTCGTCGCTCTCCACCTCCTCGACAATGATCTTGCTGGCCAGCACCCGATAGCCCTCTTCCTCGAGATCCAGCGCCACGTCGAAGTTGCTGAAGTAGTCCTCCTCGAAGGGGTCCTCGCTGATGCCCAGGTAGAGGGTGCGGCGGTAACGCTCGTAGCCCTTCAGCAGGGCCTCCCGCAGGGCCGCCTCCACCACCTGGGGAGCCAGCTTCTTCTCGTCACTGATGTCCTCGATCAGGTTGTTGAGACCGGGGAGCAGAACCAGGGCCATGGACTCGGGGGCAGGTGGGAAGGAAGGGAAGGAAGGACGAACCGGAGCGGTTCAGGAATCGGGAGGAGCTTCGGTGAGCCGCACCCGCCGCACCTCCTCGCGGGGAATGCGCACGATGCGGCCACGCTCATTGAGCTGGACCACCTGGTCATCCCGGCCCAGCAGCAGGCCCGTGCGGCGCACCTCCGCACCGCCGGCCTCCTGGCGGATCAGCTCCACCGGGAAGCCGCGGAAGCTGACGAAGTCCCGATCGGTGAGGAGCTCCTCGCCGATCCCGGGGCTGCTCACCTCCAGCACGTAGGCCATGGTCAGCAGCTCCGACGCCTCAAGGGCCTCGGCGAGGGGACCGCTCACGGCGGCGCACTCGTCGAGGTTCACGTCGCTGCCGTCGGCCCGCTGCACCCGCACCACGACCGTGAGGGGGAGGCGATGGGCCAACACCTCCACCGACTGCACCGTGAGGTGCGCGGCCTCGACCACCGGCCGGGCCAGTGTCTCCAGGTCGTCGGTCAGGGGATGGGGCAAGGACAGGCGGCGTGGGGAGGGACTCCCGCGGGCGGGATGGTCCGCCGTGCGCTGCAGTGTTCACTGCCCCCAACCGGCGGCGAAGCCCCTGTCAAGGGGATAACGTCGTCCGGGAAAAGGGTGATGCCCGGCGGGCACTGATTCACCCTAAGGGATTGGCCCCCGGGGAGCTGGGCAGCTCCAGGACAGGAGCCTCGGCGTAGTAATCGTTGGCGCTGACCTCGCCCCGTTGGCTGAGGTCCTGGTTGAGGCACTGGCCGCACTGTTCAGGCGTGCGCAGGAACTGGCACACCCGGGCCCAGAGCTTGGCGCGGGTGCCGGGAGCCCCCTGGCTGAAGTGCACCAGGTCGTTGCCTCCGGCCATTCCCTGGATCTCCACCTTGCAGAGGGTGCAGCGCTGCCGGGTGCCGGGAGGGATTGTGGCCATGGCCTCGGGGAGGACTGGGGGCAAAGTTAAGCCGATTCAGGTCAAGTGGTCCTGTGCGGGGCCGGTCGGAGCGGTCTCCCATGCGAATTCTTCAACTGAGCGACCCCCATCTGCTCGCCGATCCCACCGGCCGCTGCCATGGCCGGCCGGCACTGGACCTGCTGCGCCATGGGCTCCGGGAGGCCCTCGGCCAGCTTCGGGCGGTCGGGGAGGTCCCCGATCTGCTGCTGATCAGCGGCGACCTCTGTGATGACGAGAGCTGGGGCGGTTACGTCCGCCTGGGGGAACTGCTGCAGACGCTGCCGCTGCCGGTGGCGTTGCTGGCGGGCAACCATGACCAACCCGCCCTGCTGCGGGCCGCCCTCGGGCGCCGCGCCGTGATCGCCCCGGCCCTGGTGCGCTGCGGCCAGGGCCGGCTGCTGCTGCTCGACAGCCACCGCGGCGGTGACACCGCCGGCGAACTGGGCCCGCTGCAGCTGGACTGGCTGCGGCGCCAGCTCGCCGCCGAGGCGTTGGCAGGGGGCCAACCCCTGCTGGTGGCCGTGCACCATCCCCCGGTTCCGATCGGCGACACCGTCATGGATGCCATCCGGCTGCGGGATGGTGAGGCCCTGCTCGGTGGGCTGCGGCCGTTCTCTGGCTTGCGGGGGCTGGTGTTCGGCCATGTTCACCAGCACTGGCAGGGACCACTACCCGGCCGGCCGGAGGTGCCCCTGCTGGGTTGCCCCTCCACCCTGCGCAGCTTCCCCCCCGTGCAGCGTTGCCCCCTGGAACGCCCGGACGACCCAGGCGGGCGCTGGCTTCAGATCGGCGAGGACGGCGTCCTGCGGCAGCGGTTGCTGCGCTGGGCGCCGCACGACAGCCCTAGCCTCGGCGCATGCAACGCTCCCACCCCCTGACTTCCCTGATCCGGCGGCTGCGGGACCTGACGCTGCTGGCCCTGCTGCTGGCGTTCGCCGCCCTTCCCCTGCCCGCAGCGGCCCTCGAGGCGGATCCCCCGGCCCTGACCCCCCACAGCTTCGTGGCCGATGCCGCCCGACGGGTGGGCCCGGCGGTGGTGCGGATCGACACCGAGCGCAACGTCGCCAGGCCCCCCTTCGACCCCACCCTGTTGGATCCCCTGCTGCGGGATCTGTTCGGCGACCCCTCCAGCAGCACGCGGGAACGGGGCCAGGGCTCGGGGGTGGTGATCGATGGGCAGCGCGGCCTGGTGCTCACCAATGCCCATGTTGTGGAGAGGGTGGACGCGGTGACCGTGACCCTGGCGGATGGCCGCCAGCTGGACGGGTCGGTGGTCGGCACCGACCCGGTCACCGATCTGGCGGTGGTGCGCATCACTGGAAAATCCCCCCTGAGCGCCGCGCCCCTGGGGGATTCCGAAGCCCTCGAGGTGGGCGACTGGGCCATCGCCCTGGGCAGTCCCTATGGCCTGGAGCGCACCGTCACCCTGGGGATCGTCAGCAGCCTGCACCGGGACATCAACAGCCTCGGCTTTGCCGACAAACGCCTCGACCTGATCCAGACGGATGCGGCGATCAACCCCGGCAATTCCGGTGGCCCGCTGATCAACGCCGCCGGTGAGGTGATCGGCATCAACACTCTGGTGCGTTCCGGGCCGGGGGCCGGGCTGGGCTTCGCCATCCCCATCAACCTGGCCAAACGGGTGGCCGACCAGCTCGGCGAGGGGGGCACGGTGGTGCATCCCTACCTGGGCCTCCAACTGGTGCCGCTCACCGCCCGGATGGCCCGGGACAACAACAAGGATCCCGATGCCCTGCTGCAGTTGCCCGAGCGGGATGGGGCCCTGGTGCAGCGGGTGCTGCCGGAAAGCCCTGCCGAGGCGGCCGGGCTCCACCGCGGCGATCTGGTGGTGGCGATTGCCGACCAGCCGGTGAACACCCCTTTGGCGCTGTTGCAGCAGGTGGAGCAGGCCCAGGTGGGCCAACCCCTGCCGCTGCGGGTGGTCCGGGGCCAGAGGGAGCTGCAGCTCTCGATCCGGCCGGCGGCCCTGCCCCAGGCGGGCTAGGCCCCCGGGGGGTCTGGCCAGCCCCCCTTGCTACGGTCTGGCCCGATTTCCGCCAGACCCCCGATGTCCGATCTCCAGGACCGCATGAAGGAGGCCGTGGCCACGGCGGCGGTCGATCAGATCCGCGACGGCATGGTGGTGGGGCTGGGTTCAGGTTCCACAGCCGCGCTGATGATCCGGGCCCTGGGTCAGAAGCTGCGCCAGGGCGAACTGAAGGGCATCGTCGGCGTCACCACCTCGTTCCAGGGGGAGGTGCTGGCCGCTGAGCTGGGCATCCCGCTGATGGCCCTCAACGCCGTCACCAGCATCGATCTGGCCATTGACGGCGCCGATGAGGTGGATCCTTCCTTCCAGTTGATCAAGGGGGGCGGCGCCTGTCATGTGCAGGAGAAGCTGGTGGCCCGCCGGGCCGATCGCTTCGTGATCGTGGTGGATGCCACCAAGCTGGTGGAGCGCCTCAACCTCGGCTTCCTGCTGCCGGTGGAAGTGTTGCCCGGCGCCTGGCGCCAGGTCCGCGATGAGCTCACGGCCATGGGGAGTTCGGTGGAGCTGCGGATGGCCGTGCGCAAGGCCGGTCCGGTGGTCACCGACCAGGGCAACCTGGTGCTGGATGTGGCCTTCGAGGCCGGCATCGGCGACCCCGCCGCCCTGGAGGCGACGATCAACAACATCCCCGGCGTGCTCGAGAACGGCCTGTTTGTGAACCTGGTCGATCAGGTGCTGGTGGGTGAGATCGAAGCCGGCGAGCCCCGGGTGCGGGATCTGCCCCGGCGTTAGTCCGCCGCAAGCCGCTGGCGCACCGACTCGGCGTGGCTGTGCAGCCCCTCGCTTTCGGCCAGGGTGATGACGGCGGCGCCGGTGGCCTCCAGGGCTGCCCGGTTGAACTGGATCAGGCTGGTGTGTCGCAGGAAGGTCTCGACGCTCAGGGCGCCGGCGAAGCGGGCGGTGCCGGAGGTGGGCAGGGTGTGGTTAGGCCCGGCCAGGTAGTCGCCCACCGCCTCGGGCGACCAGGGGCCGAGGAAGATGGCGCCGGCATGGCGGATCCGATCGGCGAGGGCTTCGGGATCCGCCACCAGCAGTTCGAGGTGCTCGGGGGCAAAGCGGTCGCTGAGGGCCGCCGCTTCGGCCAGATCGCTGCAGACCACGATCAGTCCCCAGTCGTTGAGCGCCTGCAGGGTGATGGCGGCGCGCGGGTGCCCCTCCAGCTGGGCCTCGATGGCGGCCGGCAGGGCGGCGGCCAGTTCCTCGCTGGTGGTGATCAGGATGGCGGCCGCCAGTGGATCGTGTTCGGCCTGGGCCATCAGATCGGCGGCCACCTGGGCGGGCTTGGCGGTGTGGTCGGCGATCACCAGCACCTCGCTGGGGCCGGCGAGGGAATCGATGCCGACCCTGCCGTAGACCGCCTTCTTGGCCAGGGTCACGTAGAGGTTGCCGGGGCCGCTGATCACATCAACGGCGGGGATCGTTTCGGTGCCGTAGGCCAGGGCCGCGATCGCCTGGGCGCCCCCCACCCGGTACACCTCCTCGACCCCGGCCCGGTGGGCGGCCGCCAGCACGGTGACGTTCGGCTCGCCAGCGGGGCCGGGCGGGGTCACCATCACCAGCCGTTCCACGCCGGCCACCCGGGCGGGAATCGCATTCATCAGCACCGTGCTGGGGTAGGAGGCCCTGCCGCCGGGGACGTAGATCCCCGCCCGCTGCACCGGGCGCCAGCGGCGTCCCAGCCGTTCGCCATGGGGGCCGTCCACGGCCAGATCCGAAGGGATCTGGCGGCGGTGGAAATCCAGGATGCGGTCGTGGGCCAGGTCGAGGGCCCGGCGCAGGGGCTCGGGGCACGCCTGCCAGGCCTGGGCCAGGCACTCGGGCGGTACCCGCAGGGGATCGGGCCGCTGGCCATCGAAGCGCTCGCTGAACTCCAGCAGGGCCGCATCGCCGCGCAGGCGCACCTCGGCCAGGATCGCCGCGACTGTTGCCTCTGCTTGCTGCATCTGATCGCCCTCGGTGCGGGCGGCGATCGCTTCGAGCCGTTCACCGGCCAGTCGCCCATCCCGCAGACAGGCGATCCGCAGGGGCTGCAGCGCGGCCGAAGCGCCACCGGTGGGGCTGCTGCTGGTCGGGATGGAAGCAACCACGGGGCGTTGCCGGAGGCGGAGGGCTGCCTCAAAAGTAGGGCCTGGGACCCGTCAGGCTCCAGGAGGTAGGATCCGCGTTTGCCGAGTCAGCGCCCCTACGCCTGTGGCCAATAACAAGTCTTCGAAGAAACGCATCGAGATCGCTGAACGCAATCGCCTGCGCAACCGCACCTACAAGTCCGCCCTGCGCACCCTGATGAAGCGCTGCCTGACGGCCTGCAGCGCCTACGGCCAGCAGCCGGGAGAGGAGGCCAAGGCCGCCGTCCAGGCCAGCATGAGCGCCGCCTTCAGCAAGATCGACAAGGCGGTCAAAGTCGGCGTCGTGCACCGCAACACCGGCGCCAATCAGAAGTCCCGGCTCAGCGTGGCGGTGAAGCGGGTGCTTGAGCCCTCGGCCGCCGGCAGCACCGGCGCCTGAGCGCCACCCATGGCCGTCAGCTCCGAGGCTGCCCCATTCCTGGTGGACAGCCATTGCCACATCGTGTTCCGCAACTTTGAGGCGGACCTCGAGGAGGTAGCCCAGCGATGGCGGGACGCGGGAGTCAAGGCCCTCGTCCATGCCTGTGTGGAGCCGGCCGAGATTCCGGCGATCCGGTCCTTGGCCGACCGTTTTCCTGAGCTGCGCTATGCCGTTGGGGTCCATCCCCTCGACACCCAGCATTGGCACAGCGACACCGCCGCGGTGCTGGAAGCCGCCGCCCGCGCCGACGACAGGGTGGTGGCGATCGGTGAACTCGGCCTGGATCTGTTCCGGGCCACGAATCTCGATGAACAACTCGCGGCCCTGGGACCCCAACTGGATCTGGCGGTGGCCCTGGATCTGCCGGTGATCATCCACTGCCGGGACGCGGCCGAGCCGATGCTCGCCGAGCTGCGCCAACGTGAGCGCCGTGGCGCCTGCCCCCGCGGCGTGATGCATTGCTGGGGGGGCACCCCCGAGGAGATGGAAGGTTTCCTGGAGCTTGGCCTCTTCATCAGTTTCAGTGGCACGGTCACCTTCGCCAAGGCCGAGCCCATCCACGCCTGTGCCCGGCTGGTGCCAGCCGATCGCTACCTCGTCGAAACCGACTGCCCGTTCCTGGCGCCCGTGCCCCGTCGCGGCAAGCGCAACGAGCCTGCCTATGTCGCGGCGGTGGCGGCCAGGGTGGCCGACCTGCGGGGCGAGACGCTCGCGCAGGTGGCGCAGGCGACCACGGCCAATGCCACCCGTCTGTTCAGGCTGCCCCATCAGGTTGTATGATGTCTTATTGGCCTGGAAGCGGAAGCGCTCTTTTTGTCCACGACGGCATCCATTGAGTCGGCAACTGTGTCGGCAACATCGCAGCGAGTCCTGTAAGCGCCTCTGCTGGAGCCTCCGTCCCATTTCCATGGGCGGACGCCACAGCTAGGCGCCTGTTGGCATGGCCCGTCACCGGGCACCCCTCCAGGCAGGTCTCAGCGTGATCGCCCGTCCCCGTCCAGGCCCGCCCTACCACCACCGTTCCTGCAGGTTCACCGCATGAGCAGCGCGATCCAGGTCGCCAAGACCGTCACTTACCTTCCCGATCTCGTGGAGGTACAGCGGGCGAGCTTCAAATGGTTCCTGGAGAAGGGCCTGATCGAAGAGCTGGACAGCTTCTCTCCGATCACCGACTACACCGGCAAGCTGGAGCTGCATTTCATCGGCGATCAGTATCGCCTGAAACGACCCCGCCACGACGTGGAAGAGGCCAAGCGTCGCGATGCGACCTTCGCCTCCCAGATGTACGTCACCTGCCGTCTGGTCAACAAGGAAACCGGCGAAATCAAGGAGCAGGAGGTCTTCATCGGGGAGCTTCCCCTGATGACCGAGCGCGGCACCTTCATCATCAACGGCGCCGAGCGGGTGATCGTCAACCAGATCGTGCGCAGCCCGGGCGTCTACTTCAAGGACGAGCAGGACAAGAACGGCCGCAAAACCTTCAACGCCAGCCTGATCCCCAACCGCGGCGCCTGGCTGAAGTTCGAGACGGACAAGAACGACCTGTTGCACGTCCGCGTCGACAAGACCCGCAAGATCAACGCCCACGTGCTGATGCGGGCCATCGGCCTGTCAGACAACGACGTCCTCGACAAGCTGCGTCACCCGGAGTACTACCAGAAGTCAATCGAGGCCTCCAACGAAGAGGGCATCAGCTCCGAGGACCAGGCCCTGCTGGAGCTCTACAAGAAGCTGCGTCCAGGTGAACCGCCCTCGGTGAGCGGCGGCCAGCAGCTGCTGCACAGCCGCTTCTTCGATCCCAAGCGTTACGACCTGGGCCGGGTGGGTCGCTACAAGATCAACAAGAAGCTGCGTCTCACCATCCCTGATGCGGTGCGCACCCTCACCGCCGAGGACGTTCTCTCCACGATCGACTACCTGATCAACCTCGAGCTCGACGTGGGTGGCGCCTCCCTCGATGACATCGACCACCTCGGCAATCGCCGCGTGCGTTCGGTGGGCGAGCTGCTGCAGAACCAGGTGCGTGTCGGTCTGAACCGTCTCGAGCGGATCATCAAGGAACGGATGACGGTCGGCGAGACCGAATCGCTGACCCCGGCCCAGCTGGTGAACCCCAAGCCCCTGGTGGCGGCGGTGAAGGAGTTCTTCGGCTCCAGCCAGCTGAGCCAGTTCATGGACCAGACCAACCCCCTGGCCGAGCTGACCCACAAGCGCCGCATCAGCGCCCTCGGCCCAGGCGGTCTCACCCGGGAGCGGGCGGGCTTCGCCGTGCGCGACATCCACCCTTCCCACTACGGCCGCATCTGCCCGATCGAGACCCCGGAGGGCCCCAACGCCGGCCTGATCGGTTCGCTTGCCACCCACGCCCGGGTGAACGAGTACGGCTTCATCGAAACCCCCTTCTGGCGGGTGGAAGACGGCATCGTCCTCAAGCAGGGCGATCCCCTCTACCTTTCCGCCGACCTGGAGGATGAGTGCCGGGTGGCCCCCGGTGACGTGCCCACCGACGCCACCGGCCGCATCACCGTTGATCTGGTGCCGGTCCGCTACCGCCAGGACTTCGAGAAAGTGCCCCCCGAGCAGGTGGACTACGTCCAGCTGTCGCCGGTGCAGGTGATCTCGGTGGCCACCTCCTTGATCCCCTTCCTGGAGCACGACGACGCCAACCGGGCCCTGATGGGCTCGAACATGCAGCGCCAGGCCGTGCCCCTGCTGCGGCCCGAGCGGCCCCTGGTGGGCACCGGCCTGGAAACCCAGGTGGCCCGTGACTCCGGCATGGTGCCGATCACCAAGGTGAACGGCACCGTCTCCTTTGTGGACGCCACCGCCATCGTCATCCGTGACGACCAGGGCCGGGATCACACCCACTTCCTGCAGAAGTACCAGCGCTCCAACCAGGACACCTGCCTCAACCAGCGGCCGATCGTGCGCCAGGGCGACCCGGTGATCGCCGGCCAGGTGCTGGCCAACGGCTCGGCCTGCGAAGGCGGCGAGATCGCCCTCGGCCAGAACGTGCTGATCGCCTACATGCCCTGGGAGGGCTACAACTACGAAGACGCCATCCTGGTGAGCGACCGGCTGGTGCAGGACGACCTCTACACCTCGGTGCACATCGAGAAGTACGAGATCGAAGCCCGCCAGACCAAGCTCGGACCCGAGGAGATCACGCGGGAAATCCCTAACGTGGCCGAGGAGAGCCTGGGCCACCTCGATGAGATGGGCATCATCCGCATCGGTGCCTACGTCGAATCCGGCGACATCCTGGTGGGCAAGGTGACCCCCAAGGGCGAATCCGACCAGCCGCCGGAAGAAAAGCTCCTGCGCGCCATCTTCGGCGAGAAGGCCCGTGACGTGCGCGACAACTCCCTGCGGGTGCCCAGCACCGAACGGGGCCGGGTGGTCGACGTGCGCATCTACACCCGCGAGCAGGGCGACGAACTGCCGCCGGGCGCGAACATGGTCGTGCGGGTCTATGTGGCCCAGCGCCGCAAGATCCAGGTGGGCGACAAGATGGCCGGCCGCCATGGCAACAAGGGCATCATCAGCCGCATCCTTCCCCGGGAGGACATGCCCTACCTGCCCGACGGCACCCCCATCGACATCGTGCTCAACCCCCTGGGTGTGCCGAGCCGCATGAACGTGGGTCAGGTGTTCGAATGCCTGATGGGCTGGGCGTCTTCTCACCTCGACTGCCGCGTCAAGGTGGTGCCGTTCGATGAGATGTACGGCCCCGAGAAGTCGAAGCAGACCGTGCAGGCCTACCTCGAGGAAGCCGCCAAGCTGCCCGGCAAGGAGTGGGTCTACGACCCCACCAACCCCGGCAAGATCCAGCTGATCGATGGCCGCAGCGGTGAACCCTTCGACCAGCCGGTGACGGTGGGCTATGCCCACATCCTCAAGCTGGTGCACCTTGTCGACGACAAGATCCACGCCCGCTCCACAGGCCCTTACTCCCTGGTGACCCAGCAGCCCCTGGGCGGCAAGGCCCAGCAGGGCGGCCAGCGACTCGGGGAAATGGAGGTGTGGGCCTTGGAGGCCTACGGCGCCGCCTACACCCTGCAGGAACTGCTCACCGTCAAGTCCGACGACATGCAGGGCCGCAACGAGGCTCTCAACGCCATCGTCAAGGGCAAGCCCATCCCCAGGCCGGGCACGCCCGAGTCCTTCAAGGTGCTGATGCGGGAGCTGCAGTCGCTCGGCCTCGATATCGCCGTCTACACCGACGCCGGTGAGGAAGTCGACCTGATGCAGGACGTCAATCCCCGCCGCAGCACCCCCAGCCGTCCCACCTACGAATCCCTCGGTGTCGCGGATTACGACGATGACTGATCGCTTGATTCACCGGCTCTGATTTCTCCGCTTCTCTCGATCACCCTGCGTTTCCGCCATGTCCAACAGCAACCTCCGCACCGAAAACCACTTCGACTACGTGAAGATCACGCTCGCTTCCCCCGAGCGGATCATGCAGTGGGGGCAGCGCACGCTGCCCAACGGTCAGGTGGTGGGTGAGGTCACCAAGCCGGAAACGATCAACTACCGCACCCTCAAGCCCGAGATGGACGGGCTCTTCTGCGAGAAGATCTTCGGCCCCTCCAAGGACTGGGAATGCCACTGCGGCAAGTACAAGCGGGTGCGGCACCGCGGCATCGTCTGCGAGCGCTGCGGCGTGGAAGTCACCGAGAGCCGGGTGCGGCGCCACCGCATGGGCTTCATCAAGCTGGCGGCGCCCGTGTCGCATGTCTGGTACCTGAAGGGGATCCCCAGCTACGTGGCGATCCTGCTCGACATGCCCCTGCGGGACGTGGAGCAGATCGTCTACTTCAACTGCTACGTCGTGCTCGACAAGGGTGACCACAAGGACCTCACCTACAAGCAGCTCCTCACCGAGGACGAGTGGCTGGAGATCGAGGACCAGATCTTCGCCGAGGATTCCGAGATCGAGAACGAGCCCATCGTGGGCATCGGCGCCGAAGCCCTCAAGCAATTGCTTGAGGACATCGACCTCGAGAAAGAGGCTGAGCAGCTGCGCGAGGACATCAACAATTCCAAGGGCCAGAAGCGGGCCAAGCTGATCAAGCGCCTGCGGGTGATCGACAACTTCATCGCCACCAACGCCCGTCCCGACTGGATGGTGCTGGACGTGATCCCGGTGATTCCCCCGGATCTGCGCCCCATGGTGCAGCTCGATGGCGGCCGTTTCGCCACCAGCGATCTCAACGACCTCTACCGGCGGGTGATCAACCGCAACAACCGCCTGGCGCGCCTGCAGGAGATTCTCGCCCCCGAGATCATCGTCCGCAACGAGAAGCGGATGCTGCAGGAGGCCGTCGATGCCCTGATCGACAACGGCCGTCGTGGCCGCACCGTGGTGGGGGCCAACAACCGGGCCCTCAAGTCGCTCAGCGACATCATCGAGGGCAAGCAGGGCCGCTTCCGCCAGAACCTGCTCGGCAAACGGGTCGACTACTCCGGCCGTTCCGTGATCGTGGTGGGCCCCAAGCTCAAGATGCACCAGTGCGGCCTGCCCAAGGAGATGGCGATCGAGCTGTTCCAGCCGTTCGTGATCCATCGCCTGATCCGCCAGAACATCGTCAACAACATCAAGGCGGCCAAGAAGCTGATCCAGCGGGCCGACGACGAGGTGATGCAGGTGCTTCAGGAAGTGATCGAAGGGCACCCGATCCTGCTCAACCGGGCCCCGACCCTGCACCGTCTGGGCATCCAGGCCTTCGAACCCAAGCTTGTGGATGGCCGGGCGATCCAGCTCCATCCCCTGGTCTGCCCCGCCTTCAACGCCGACTTCGACGGTGACCAGATGGCCGTGCACGTGCCCCTGGCGATCGAGGCCCAGACCGAGGCCCGCATGCTGATGCTGGCCAGCAACAACGTGCTCTCCCCCGCCACCGGCGAGCCGATCATCACCCCGTCCCAGGACATGGTGCTGGGCGCCTACTACCTCACCGCCGTCGATCGGGAGAAGGTGCAGCCCGCCTTCGGCGACCGTTCGCGCACCTTTGCCGATCTCGAAGACGTGATCGCCGCCTTCGAGGAGAAGCACCTCACCCTGCATGACTGGGTCTGGGTGCGCTTCAACGGTGAGGTGGAAAGCGACGACGAGGACAACGAGCCCGTCCAGCAGGGCACCCTCTCGGACGGCACCCGCTTCGAGCAGTGGAAGTTCCGCCGCGACCGCTTCGATGAGGACGACGCCCTGATCAGCCGTTACCTGCTGACCACCGTGGGTCGGGTCGTGATCAACCACACCATCATCGACGCCGTGGCCGCCACCTGAGTTCCACCGGCCGGGCTGAGCCCCGCGCCCCGTGTCTTCCGTCCCCCTCCAGCCTTTTCCAACGCGCGCTGCCATGACCGCCACCCCCGCCAAGAAGATCAGCAAGAAGAGCGCCAAGGCCGCCGCCGAACTGGCCGCTGCCACCGCTGCCGCCGAACTCGCGGCTTCCGCCCTGAGCAAGCAGGCGCCGCCGTTCCGCAACCGGATCATCGACAAGAAGGCGCTGCGCAACCTGGTCTCCTGGGCCTACAAGCACCACGGCACTGCGGCCACCGCCGCGATGGCCGATGAGCTGAAGGATCTGGGCTTCCACTACGCCACCCAGGCGGCGGTGTCGATCTCGGTCGACGACCTGCGCATCCCCGGCGACAAGGCGGTTCTGCTGGAAGAGGCCGAGGAGCAGATCACGGCCACCGAGGAGCGTTACCGGCTGGGTGAAATCACTGAGGTGGAGCGCCACACCAAGGTGATTGACACCTGGACCGAAACCAATGAGCGGCTGGTGGCGGCGGTGCGCCGCAACTTCAACGACAACGATCCACTCAATTCCGTGTGGATGATGGCCAACTCCGGCGCCCGGGGGAACATGTCCCAGGTGCGCCAGCTGGTGGGCATGCGCGGCCTGATGGCCAACCCGCAAGGGGAGATCATCGACCTGCCGATCCGCACCAACTTCCGTGAGGGCCTCACGGTCACCGAGTACGTGATCTCCTCCTACGGCGCCCGCAAGGGCCTGGTGGACACGGCCTTGCGCACGGCCGACTCCGGCTACCTCACCCGCCGTCTGGTGGACGTGGCCCAGGACGTGATCGTGCGGGAGGAGGACTGCGGCACCCACCGCTTCATCCCCATCAACGCCGACGAGCGCGGCCGCTTCGGCACCAAGCTGGTGGGTCGTCTGGCCGCCCAGCCCGTCGTCGACAGCGACGGCGTCGTCATCGTCGATCGCAACGGCGAGATCGACCCGGCGATTTCCGCCGCCATCGAGAAGGCGGCGATCGCCACCGTGATGGTGCGCTCACCGCTCACCTGCGAGGCCTCCCGTTCGGTGTGCCGCAAGTGCTATGGCTGGGCCCTGGCCCACAACGAACTGGTCGACCTGGGCGAAGCGGTGGGCATCATCGCCGCCCAGTCGATCGGTGAACCCGGCACCCAGCTCACCATGCGGACCTTCCACACCGGTGGTGTGTCCACGGCCGAAACCGGCGTGGTGCGCTCTCTGGTGGACGGGATCGTGGAATTCGGGTCCAAGGCCCGGGTGCGCGATCACCGCACTCCCCATGGTGTGGAGGCCAAGCTGGCCGAAACCGATTTCACCCTCACCCTCAAGCCTTCGGGCAAGGGCAAGATCCAGAAGATCGACATCACCAACGGCTCGATTCTCTTCGTGGCCGATGGTGATCCCGTCGCCAACGACATCATCCTGGCCCAGATCTCCTCGGGCTCGGCGGTGAAGAAGAGCGTGGAGAAGGCCACCAAGGATGTCATCTGCGACCTGGCTGGCCAGGTGCGTTTTGAGGATGTGATCCAGCCCCGGGAAGTCACCGACCGCCAGGGCAATATCACCCACAAGGCTCAGCGTCTGGGGCGCCTGTGGGTGTTCAGTGGCGACGTCTACAACCTGCCGCCGAACGCCCTCCCTGTGGTGGAGACCGACAAGCTGGTGACCCCTGGAGATGTCCTGGCCGAAAGCCGGCTGCAGAGCGAGTACGGCGGCGCCGTACGGCTGCGGGAGTCCACCGGCGATTCCCGTGAGGTGCAGATCGTCACCGCCAGCCTCACCCTCAAGGACTGCAAGCTGGTGGGCGAATCCAGCCACACCGGCGAGAGCTGGCACCTGGAGGGCAAGGACAACACCCGTTATCTGGTCAAGACCCAGCCCGGCACCAAGATCGGCGCCGGTGAGGTGATCGCCGAACTCACCGATGACCGCTTCCGCACCCAGACCGGCGGCATGGTCAAGTTTGCCCCCGGCCTCTCGATCAAGAAGGCCCGCTCCGCCAAGCACGGCTTCGAGGTGAGCAAGGGCGGCACCCTGCTGTGGATCCCGCAGGAAACCCACGAGATCAACAAGGACATCTCCCTGCTGATGATCGAGGACGGCCAGTGGATCGAGGCCGGCACCGAAGTCGTCAAGGACATCTTCAGCCAGACCGCCGGCATCGTCACCGTCACCCAGAAGAACGACATCCTGCGGGAGATCATCGTGCGCTCCGGGGAGCTGCACCTGGTGTCCGACGCCAAGGTGCTCGGCCGTTATGGCGAGGACGGCAAGATGGTCAACCCCGGCGAAGAGATTGCCCCTGGCCTTAAGGCCGAGGCGATGAAGTTCGTCGAGAAGGTCGACACCCCCGAAGGCGGCGCGCTGCTGCTGCGGCCCGTCGAGGAATACGCCATCCCCGATGCCGCCCACCTGCCCGAACTTTCCACTGTCAAGCAGACCGGCGGTCCCTCCCTGGGGCTGAAGGCCACCCAGCGCCTCACCTTCAAGGACGGCGAGCTGATCAAGTCGGTGGAAGGGGTGGAGCTGCTGCGCACCCAGCTGATCCTGGAAACCTTCGACACCACCCCCCAGATGACGGTGGATGTGGAGGCGGTGGCTGACAAGCGGGCCAAGACCATCGAGCGGCTGCAGCTGGTGATCCTGGAAACCCTGCTCGTGCGCCGCGACACCCTCTCCGATGCCAGCCACGGCTCCACCCACACCGAACTGCAGGTGGAGGACGGCATCACCGTCAAGCGCGGCGATGTGGTGGCCACCACCCAGATCCTCTGCAAGGAGAACGGCGTGGTCCAACTGCCCGAACCCGTCGTCGGTGAACCGATCCGGCGCCTGATCGTGGAGCGGGCCGACGACACCCGCAGCCTGGACCTGGGCGGGGCCGCTCCGAAGGTGGCGGTTGGGGACCGCATCGTTGATGGCGACGTGCTCGCAGACGGAGTGCTCTCCCCCTGCTGCGGTCAGGTGGAGGCCATCGACGGCAAGACCCTCACCATCCGCCTGGGCCGGCCGTACATGGTCTCGCCGGATTCGGTGCTGCACGTCCGTGATGGCGAGCTGGTGCAGCGCGGTGATGCCCTCGCCCTGCTGGTGTTCGAGCGCCAGAAAACCGGTGACATCGTGCAGGGTCTGCCCCGTATCGAAGAACTGCTGGAGGCCCGCCGGCCGCGGGAATCGGCGGTGCTCTGCCGCAAGAGCGGCACCGTGCAGATCAAGCAGGGCGAAGACGACGATTCGATCACCGTGTCCGTGATCGAGACCGACGACGTCATCACCGAGTACCCGATTCTTCTCGGCCGCAACGTGATGGTCAACGATGGCCAGCAGGTGAGCGCCGGTGAGATGCTCACCGACGGCCCGATCAACCCCCACGAGCTGCTGGAGTGCTTCTTCGAGGACCTGCGTAGCCGCAAGCCCACCATGGAGGCCGCCCAGGAGGCGATCTCCAAGCTGCAGTTCCGCATGGTCACGGAAGTGCAGAACGTCTACAAATCGCAGGGGGTGTCGATCAGCGACAAGCACATCGAAGTGATCGTGCGCCAGATGACCAGCAAGGTCCGCATCGAGGATGCCGGTGACACAACCCTGCTGCCTGGTGAGTTGATCGAGCTGCGTCAGGTGGAGCAGGTGAATTCCGCCATGGGCATCACCGGTGGCGCTCCTGCCGAGTTCACCCCCGTGCTGCTGGGCATCACCAAGGCCTCTCTCAACACCGATTCGTTCATCTCGGCCGCCTCCTTCCAGGAGACCACCCGGGTGCTCACCGAAGCGGCGATCGAGGGCAAGAGCGACTGGCTGCGGGGCCTCAAGGAGAACGTGATCATTGGCCGCCTGATCCCGGCCGGCACCGGCTTCGGTGGCTTCGAAGAGGAGCTGCGCGCCGAGGCCGGACCCCACCCCGACATCCTCGAGGAGGAGGCCGCCGGCTACCGCCGCAATCAGAACCTGCGTCCCGACTACACCGTCGAGATGCCCGCCCCAGCGGTCACCGCCGCCGTGCTGGACGACCCGTCCGAGGAGGATCTGGAGGCCACCCGCAGCCGCCACGGCATTGAAGCGGCCGCCAGCGGCTTCGCCGCTTTCGCCCGTCCCACGGCGGATGAGGGTCTCGAAGAAGAGCTGATCGCCGATCCAGCCGCCCTCGAGGGCCTGCAGGAGGAGGGACTGCTCAGCGATGACTGATCCCGCCATCGCCACCCCGGTGCCGGTGCGCCGGGTGCCGCGCTTCGGCTTCCACACCCACACCGAGCGCTTCAATGGCCGGCTGGCCATGCTCGGCTTCATCGCCCTGGTGGCCGTGGAGTGGAAGCTGGGTCACGGCCTGCTGATCTGGCCCTGATGGCGGAGCCCGTTCCCCTGCTGGGGATGGGCCTGGCGGCCCTCCAGGAGTGGGCGGGCCTGCAGGGCCAGCCCGCTTTCCGCGGCAAGCAGTTGCACGACTGGATCTACGCCAGGGGAGCCCGCAGCCTTGAGGAGATCACGGTGCTGCCGAAGGCCTGGCGTGAGCAGCTGGCGGCCGCCGGCACCACCCTCGGCCGCTCGGCCCTGCTGCACCGCAGCGATGCCCGCGACGGCACCACCAAGCTGCTCCTGGCCACTGCCGATGGCCTCAGCATCGAGACCGTGGGCATCCCCAGCGGCGATCGGCTCACGGTCTGCGTCAGCAGCCAGGTGGGCTGCCCGATGGGCTGCCGCTTCTGCGCCACCGGCAAGGGGGGGCTGCAGCGCTCCCTGACGGTGCACGAGATCGTTGATCAGGTGCTGAGTGTCCGGGAGGCTATGGACCGCCGCCCCAGCCACGTGGTGTTCATGGGCATGGGCGAACCCCTGCTGAACACCGAAGCGGTGCTCGAAGCCATCGCCTGTCTCTGCGGCGATCTGGGCATGGCCCAGCGGCAGATCACCGTCAGCACCGTGGGGGTGCCCCGCAGCCTGCCCACCCTGGCTGAGCGCTCCCTGGAGCGGCTGGGCCGGGCCCAGTTCACCCTGGCCGTGAGCCTCCATGCCCCCGACCAGCGCCTGCGGGAAGAGCTGATCCCCACCGCCCACGCCTACCCGCTGGAGGCCCTGCTCGACGACTGCCGCCACTACGTGGCTCTCACCGGCCGGCGCGTGAGCTTCGAGTACATCCTGCTGGGCGGCCTCAACGACCATCCCCGCCAGGCCGACGCCCTGGCCCGCCTGCTGCGGGGCTTCCAGAGCCACGTCAACCTGATCGCCTACAACCCGATCGCCGAGGAGGACTTCCGCCGCCCCGCCCCCGAGGCGGTGGAGGCCTTCCGCGCCCAGCTGGAGCGGCGCCACATCGCCGTGAGTGTGCGGGCCAGCCGCGGCCTCGACCAGGATGCGGCCTGCGGCCAGCTGCGCCGCCGCCTGCTTACCGCCCCTGCGGCTTGATCGCTGTGGTCACGGCCCAGCGACCCGCCGCCGTGCTTGCCATCACCGGCCTGTTGGTGGCCCTGGCCTATCTGGGGCTGTGCGGCCTGCTGTTCCTGCGCCAGCGTTCCCTGCTCTATTTCCCCCAGCCCCGCTCCAGCGACGCGGCCGGCGAACGGCTCGCCCTGCCCATGGCCGACGGCCCGCCGGGAAGCCGGGTGCTGGTGAGCGTCCACCGCCGCCTTGGCCCCAAGGCGCTGCTCTATTTCGGCGGCAACGCCGAGGCTGTGGAGAGCCAGTTGCCGCTGCTGGCGGCCGCCTTTCCTGAGCACAGCCTCTATCTGATGCATTACCGGGGCTACGGCGGCAGCGGCGGCCAGCCCTCGGAGCAGGCCCTGTTCGCCGATGCCCTGGCCCTGTTCGACCGGGTGCGGGTCGACCACGACCGCATCGCGGTGCTGGGCCGCAGCCTGGGCAGCGGTGTGGCGGTGCATCTGGCGGCCCGGCGTGCGCTGGACCGGCTGGTGCTGGTCACCCCGTTCGACAGCATCGAGGCCGTGGCCTCCCGCCAGTTCCCGCTGGTGCCGGTGGCCCTGCTGCTGCGGGACAAATACCGCTCCTGGGTGGACGCCCCCCGCGTGGAGGCTCCCACCCTGCTGATCGCCGCCGAACGGGACGAGGTGATCCCCCGTGCCCACACCGACGCCCTTCTGTCCCACTTCCGCCCCGGCATCGCCTCCCTGGTGGTGCTGCCCGTCGACGGCCACAACGCCGTGGAGGGCTCCCCCGGCTACATCCCGCTGCTGCGAGAGTTTTCTGGATCCCGCTCGGCGCAGTAGGCCCCACGGGCGCCCTGGCCGTTCCAGGGGGTGAGCCGCACCATCAGCAGGAAGGCCGGCAGGGCCGCGGCGGTGGTGGCCAGGAAGAAGCCCGGCCAGCCGAGCCGTTCGGCCACCAGCCCGGCGGGTGCGGCCAGCAGTGAGCGGCTCAGGGCGTAGACCCCCGAGAGCAGGGCGTACTGGGTGGCAGAGAAGCGGGGGTTGCAGAGGCTCATCAGCAGCGCCACGAAGGCGGCGCCCACCATGCCGCCACCGATGTTCTCCAGCGCCACGGCCATCAGCAGGCCTGACATGCCGCCGTCGAAACGGGCCAGGGCCCAATAGGACAGGTTGCCCGCCGCCCCCACCAGGGCGAACAGCCACAGCGAACGGTTCATGCCGAGCCGGCCGAACAGCAGGCCCCCCAGCAGCGTGCCCACGATGGTGGCACCGATGCCCCAGCCCGCCAGCACCGACCCCACCACCTCGGGGCTGAAGCCCTTCTGGATCAGGAACGGCACCGCCATCAGGCCGAGCAGCCCATCGGGCCAGCGGTAGAGCAGGATCAGGGTGAGCAGGGCCACGGCCCTGGGGCCGCCGCTGCGGTGCAGGAACTCCCGCGCCGGACCCAGCACCGCCTGGCGCAGGCTGCTGATCGGGACCGCCAGGGGTTCCAGGCGCGGCGCCGTGAGGGTGAAGGGGACCACCACCAGCATCAGCACGGCCGAGAACAGAAAAGCCAGGGGCCAGTCGTAGCGCCCGGCCAGGATGAAGCCGCCGGCGCCCACGGCCAGCATCGCCGTGCGATAGCCCAGGTTGGAGGCGGCGGCTCCAGCGCCCCGTTCCAGATCCGGCAGCAGGTCGGTGCGGTAGGCATCGACGGCGATGTCCTGGGTGGCGCTGACCACAGCCAGCAGCACGGCCATCAGGCCGATCGCCGTCAGGCTGGCCGGATCCGTGGAGGGCCGCAGCAGGGCCATGGCGCCGATCACCGCCACCAGGGTGAGCTGCAGCACCAGCAGCCAGCCACGGCGGCGGTCGGGCCAGGGCAGGGGCCAGCGGTCGAGGGCCGGGGCCCAGACCATCTTCAAGGTGTAGGGCAGCTCCGCCAGCCCCAGCAGGCCGATCAGGCTCAGGGGGATCTGGCTGGCGGTGAGCCAGCCCTGCAGCAGCTTGGTTCCCACCATGTAAGGGGTGCCGCTGGCCACCCCCTCGGCGGCCACCGCCAGGAGGCGACGCCAGGGCCGGACGCTGCTGGAGGCACGGGTGGCCATGGCGGCTTGCGGGTCGCCGAACCCTAGAAGCGACCGCTCGGACCACAATGCAGCCAGCATCGCCGCACGGCTCCCCCATGTCCTTCCTGCGCTCCAAGCTCCTGCCTGCTGCCATCGTGCTGCTGTTCGGCCTGGCCCTGTTCGCCGTCAGCGCCCGCATCTGGCTGCCCGGCGACATGGCCGCCCCCGCCCCGCTGGGCTGATCCCGTACCCATGGGCTGAACCGGCAGCCGTCCTGCTTTTACGATGCCGTCACCTGGATGGCTCCATGCCGGAAGACGGCCTGCCCTTTCCCGAAACCACCCATGAGCTGGCCCTCGATCCGGAGGTGCTGGCACGGGAGCTGGCGCAGGAGCTGCTGGGCGATCCGCTCGATGAGATCGACAGCGTTGCCCCCTCCAGCTCCGATGTAGCCGCCGAGTGCGACCTCGGCATCGAACTGCTCAAGGGGGGACGTGAGCAGCGGCTGCAGGGGCTGCGCATCTTCTGCGAGCACCGGGACCCCCGGGCCATTCCGCTGCTGCTGCCGTTGCTGAAGGCTGGCTGCCCGATTGTGCGCATGAGCGCCGTCTACGCCCTGGGGCGCAATCCCCATCCCCTGGCGGTGGAGCCCCTGCTGGGCCTGCTGGGGGCCGATGACAACGGCTACGTGCGCAAGGCGGTGGCCTGGAGCCTGGGCAATTATCCCGAGGCCCCCGTGCTCAACCCGCTGATCCGGGCCCTGGAGATGGACATTTCGGCCGTGCGGCTGTGGGCCGCCAGTTCCCTGGCCGATGCCGGCGCCACTGGCGTGGCCAAGGCCGACCCCGCCGCCGCCCAGCTGCTCCTCACCCTGCGCATCGACAGTGAACCGGCCGTGCGCAGCAACAGTGCCTGGTCGCTGGGGCGCCTGTACACCGATCTGGTGGAACCGCGTCAGCGGGACGTGGTGGAAGCCTTATTGCACACGATGCTGCACGACGGTGATTCCACCGTTCGGGACGAGGCGCGGATGGCCCTGGAGCAGCTGGAGCAGCCAGAGGTGCTCGAACGGCTCCAGACCCTGGTGGACGAGGGCCTGATCAGCTGAGCGGCCCTGCCGCCGCGGCCTTAACACCCACCGCGGCCACCGAGAATCACGGTTAAGATCCCGGTCTCACCTGTGCAGCCCAACCGGGATGGCCCAACGCTCCATCCGCTTCCGCATTCGTCCTGACGGACGGGTGGAGGAACTCGTGGAGGGTGTGCAGGGCGAGGGTTGTTCCCAGCTCACGGAGCGGATTGAGGCCAGGCTGGGCAGCGTCCAGCAACGCCAGAGCACCTCGGAAGCGTTCCAGGCCCAACCCCTCGATCTCCAGGACCCCCAGGTGGTCGTCCAGCACCACGGCACCTGAGCCACCCCTCCTCCTCCCCTTACGACCCATGTCGCACTTCAGCACCGTCAAAACCGAGCTGCGCGATCGCCAGGCCCTGGTGGAAGCCCTCCACGACCTGGGCCACCCGCCCGCCGAAGGCTCCTGCCAGGTGCGGGGCTACCGCGGCCAGACGGTGACCGCCGACCTGGCCATTCCCCAGGCCGATGGGGTGGACATCGGTTTCCGCCTCAACGCCGAAAGCGGCAGCTACGAGCTGGTCACCGACCTGGAACTCTGGAAGCAGCCCATCCCGGTGGAGCGTTTCCTGGCCCAGCTCACGCAGCGCTACGCCCTGCGCAGCATCCTGGCCAGCACCGCCGAAGAGGGTTTCCAGGTGAGCGAGCAGACCAGCCACCTCGACGGCAGCATCGAACTGGTGGTGACCCGCTGGGACGCCTGACCCCGTGAGCACAACGGGCCCCGCCGCCGGCCTCGATCCCGCCCTGGCCTTTCGCACCGCGGCGGCCCCGGAGTCGGAGGCGACCGGGCTGGAGCCCGTGCTTGGAGGTGCCCTGCGGCAGCAGGCCGTCTGGGTGGATGAGGCCGTTTGCATCGGCTGCCGCTACTGCGCCCATGTGGCCGGCAACACCTTCGTGGTGGAGCCCGACTGGGGGCGCTCCCGGGCCCTGCGCCAGGACGGGGACAGCACCGAGCGGATCCAGGAAGCGATCGACACCTGCCCGGTGGACTGCATCCACTGGGTGGCCTACGAGCAGCTGCCGACCCTGAGGGCCCAGCTTGACGAGCAGGAGATTCAGCCCCTGGGGCTGCCCTCCCAGCGCCGCCGCCGCACCCTGCCCCGCTCCACCCCGCCATCGCCGTGACCATCCCCAGCCGGCGTTTCGGCCGCACGGGGCTGGCCATGCCGGTGCTCTCCCTGGGGGGCATGCGCTTTCAGCAGAGCTGGAGTGATCTGCCGCCCGAGGCGGTGGAGGTCGAGAGCCAGGACCGGCTGGAGGCCACCCTCCGGGCCGCCATCGCAGCGGGTCTGCATCACATCGAAACGGCCCGCCATTACGGCACCTCGGAGCGGCAGCTGGGTTGGCTGCTGCCCCGTCTGCCGGATCCCCGGCGCCTCCTGCAGACCAAAGTCCCCCCCAGCGCCGACCCGGCCGCCTTTGAGGCCGACCTGCAGACCAGCTTCGAGCGGCTGGTCCTGGACGGCGACGGGGGCCGGATCGATCTGCTGGCCATCCACGGCCTCAACACGCCGGATCTGCTCGATCAGACCCTGCGCCCCGGTGGTTGCCGCGACGTGGCCCGCCGCTGGCAGGAGGCCGGCCGGATCGGCCATGTGGGCTTCTCCACCCATGCGCCGCTGCCCCTGATCCTGGAGGCGATCGCCAGCGACCAGTTCGATTACATCAACCTGCACTGGTACTTCATCCGCCAGGACAACCGGCCCGCGATCGAGGCCGCCACCGCCCACGACATGGGCGTGTTCGTGATCAGCCCCACCGACAAGGGGGGCCACCTGCACAGCCCCTCCCAGCGTCTGTGCGAGCTCTGCGCGCCGCTGCATCCGATCGTCTTCAACGACCTGTTCTGCCTCTCAGCGCCCGGCATCCACACGATCAGCGTCGGCGCCGCTGGCCCCCAGGATCTGGACCTGCATCTGGAGGCGGTGGCGCTGCTGCCCCGGGCCGGCGAGCTGCTGCCGCCGATCCTGGACCGGCTCGAGCAGGCGCGCCGGGAGGCCCTCGGAGAGGCGTGGCTGGCCAGCTGGGACCGGGGTCTGCCGGCCTGGGAGGACACCCCCGGCCGCATCAACCTGCCGGTGCTGCTCTGGTTGCACAACCTGCTGGAGGCCTGGGACCTGGAGGCCTACGGCCGGGCCCGCTACGGCCTGCTGGGCCAGGGAGGGCACTGGTTCCCGGGGGAGAACGCCGATGCCCTCGATGGCACGGTGAGCGAGGCCGAGCTGCGCTCGGTGCTGGGGGCCAGCCCCTGGGCCGCCGAGATCCCCGACCTCCTGAGGCGCCTGCGCCAGCGGCTGGGGGGTGAGGCGGTGAAGCGCCTGCAGGTGGCCTAGGCCCCTGGCGGGATGGCCCCTGGCGCGATCGGCGTCTTCTGGGGCACCCCCACGGCCCGGGGGTAGGCGGCCGGGCAGCGACCGGCGGGCCGCAGCCACAGGCCATGGCGCACGCCCCGGCCCGCCGGCAGGTCGCGGCGCTGCACAGGATCCACCGTCGCCCGCAGCACCCCCACGGCCGCCTCCAGGTCCCGCTGGTCGTCGGCCCCCCACTGGCCCCGATAAAGCAGAGCCAGGCCCTCCGGCTTCAGCAGCGGCACCAGGTATTCGGCCACCACCGGCGCGCTGGCCACGGCGCGGGCCATGGCCCGATCGAAGCGGCCGCGGCAGTCCGGGGAGCGGCCGGTGCGCTCGACCCGTTCGCAGCGCAGGCGCAGCCGCCCCTCCTGGAGCCCCAGGCTGCGGGCCATGGCCCGCACCGCCTCCAGCTTGCGGCCCACCGAATCCACCAGGGTGACCCGTGCCGTGGGCAGGGCGATCGCCAGCGCCAGGCCAGGGAAGCCGCCGCCGGTGCCCACATCGATCAGCTCCAGGCCGTCCGGAACGCCGCCCGGGGACGTGAGCAGGGGCACCCAGGGCCAGAGGCTGTCGAACACCTGGGCGACCCAGAAATCGTCGCCCTCCACCAGGCGGGTGAGGTTGACCCGGCCGTTCCAGAGCCTCAGCTGCTCCTGCAAGGCCACCAGCGCCGCCAGCTGGCCGTCGTCGGGGGTCCAGCCCAGTGCCTGCCAGAGGTCGGCCTCGGGGGTGGCTCTGGGGTCGGGGCTGGCGGCCATCCGCTACGGCAGTGGTGCTTCTCCCTAGGATCCCTCACGCCGGGCTGGCTGCCATCGCCGCCTCAGGGACCATGTCCTCCACAGCCAAGCCCCCCACCCACTACCAGGTGCTGCAGCTGCAGCCCACCGCCACCGATCAGGAGCTGCGGCAGGCGTTCCGGGGCCTGAGCAAGCGCTACCACCCCGACACCACCGCCCTGCCCGCGAGCGAGGCCGAAGTGGCCTTTCAGCAGCTGCGCCAGGCCTATGCCGTGCTGAGTGATCCCGCCGCCCGGCGGCTCTATGACGCCGCCCTGCTGCAGAGCGCCCTGCCGACCCCGCTCCAGCGCCCCCCGTCTGTGGCCGTCGTCCGGCCGGTGTCGGTGCGCCGGGCCTTGTCGGGCGGCGAGTGGTTCGCCCTGCTGCTGCTGGCCCTGGCCCTGGTGCTCAGCCTGGTGCTGGGGCTGGGTGTGGCCTGGGCGCGGGGCGCCGAAATGATGGCCTGGCCCAGCTGGTGGGCCGACCTGGAGGCGGCTTCGGCCCCGCCGCCACCGGCGACCCTGGCAGGCGCGGCTCCGCTTCCACCCGAGGCCTCCCCAACCAGCCCCAGCCAGCCCCTGCCGATCCGACCGTGACCCTGCCCCCTGCGGCCACCCCCCTCTACAACCATCCCCTGCCTGCCCTGGAGGCCTGGCTGCGCCAGCTGGGGGCTGCCCAGTCGCGCACCAACGTCGCCCACTGGGACCTGCACCGCCCCGAATGGAGCGCCAGCATCGCGATGGAGGTGGAGGAACTGCGGGTCAGCTGGCACCAGGAGGGCCGCACCACGGCGCGCCAGTTCCCCTATGGGCTCTCGCGGGCCGATGTGGAGGCGGCGATCCTGGCGGGTCCCTGAGGGCCGGGCGGCCCATGCCGTTCAGAGGCTGGAGAGGGCGGCGTCGATGACGGCGTAGCAGTGGGTCAGCTGGTCGTCGTCGAGGCACAGCGGCGGCAGCAGGTAGACCACCTGCCCCAGGGGCCGCAGGAACACACCCCGCTCCAGGGCCAGCCGTTGCAGCCGCGGTCCCACCGGATTGAGGTAGCCGGGCTGATCCGTGGCCACCTCGAAGGCAGCGACGCTGCCCAGCAGCCGCGGCCGCCGCACCAGCCGATGGCGTGCCAGGGCCTCCAGGTGGGGGCGGTGGCGAGCCTCGAACTGCTGATGACGCTCCGGCAGCTCCTGCAGCAGATCGAGGCTGGCCAGGGCGGCGGCGCAACCCAGGGGGTTGGCGGTGAAGCTGTGGCCGTGGAAGAGGGTCAGCCCTGGGGCGGTGCCGATGAAGCCGGCGTAGATGGCCTCCCGGGCCAGGGTGACCCCCATGGGCAGGAAGCCGCCCGTGAGCCCCTTGGATAGGGCCATCAGGTCGGGGCGGATCCCGGCCCGCTGGCAGGCGAACAGGTGGCCGCTGCGGCCGAAGCCCGTCATCACCTCATCGGCGATCAGCAGGGCCCCGCTGGCGCGCACCAGCGCCTCCACCCGGCGCAGGAACGATTCGCTCACCAGGGCCATGCCGCCGGCCCCCTGCAGCAGCGGTTCGAGGATCACCGCCGCGGTGGGCGTTTCCAGCAACTGCTCCAGGCGCGCCAGGGCGGCGGCCTCCCGCGCCTCCACCCCGTCGTCGTCCCACCAGGTGGCGGGCCAGGGGGCCCGGGCCACGGCGAACAGCAGCGGCTCGAACGCTTCGGAGAACAGGCTGCGCTCCCCCACCGCCATGGCGCCGAAGGTGTCGCCGTGATAGGCCCCCTCGAAGGCAATCAGTTGCTGACGGGGTTCGCCCCGGTTGCGCCACCACTGCCAGGCGATCTTCAGGGCCACTTCCACCGCCGTGGAGCCGTTGTCGGAGAAGAACAGCCGCTCCAGGCCACTGCAGGCGGCCAGGCGTTCGGCCAGCTGCTCGGCGGCCGGGTGGCGGAAATCGGAGAAGCCCACCTGCTCCAGACGGCGGGCCTGGCTGGCGATGGCGGCGGCGATGCTGGGCTCCCCATGGCCGTGCAGGGTCACCCACCAGCTGCTGATGGCGTCGATCAGCCGGCGGCCGTCATCGAGCTCCAGCAGGGCGCCTTCGCCGCGCACCACCCGCAGGGGCGGGGCAGCCGTGGCCACCTGGGTGAAGGGGTGCCAGAGGTGGGGATGCCAGCCGGGCCGGTCCACGCCATTTGGACTCACCGGCATACATCGGAGCGGCGTTCGCCTCCGGTGGCCAGCGGCCCGCAGTTGACCCAGCGAGTGACGCTGGTCTCGATGTCGGTGAACAGCACCAGGATGCCCGCACAGAGCGCGGCCACGGCGCCTGTCACCAGTAGGTGCTTACGGCTCATGGCTGCAGGCTACGGGCCAGGCCACTGCGCTGCCATTGCCGCTCCAGGCCCTCGCGGCTGAGGGGGGCCAGTGGCGGCAGCTCCGCCAGCACCGGCACGCCGCCGAGGGCTTCCAGGGTGCGGGGGTTGTCGGGGTGGGGATCGCCGTTGAGCACCAGGCCGAGGACGGGGATTGAACGCCGCTCCAGGGCCTCCAGGGACAGCAGGGTGTGGTTGAGGGTGCCCAGGCCGCTGCGGGCCACCAGCAGCACCGGCAGTCCCCAGACGGCGATCTGATCGATCTGCAGCCAGTTGCGCCGCAGGGGCACCAGCAGCCCCCCCGCCGTCTCCACCACCAGAGGCCCGTCCCAGGGCGGCAGGCCCAACCGGGCCGGATCGAGGCTGAGCCCGTCCCGCTCGGCCGCCCAGTGGGGGGAGACGGGGGCCGTGAGCCGGTAGGCCTCCGGCCACACCCGCTCCGGGGGCAGACCCAGCAGCTGCAGCACCCGGCCCGTGTCGCCGCCCCCCTCCATCCCGCTCTGCACCGGCTTCCAGTACTGAGCCCCCAGCCCCTGCACCAGCAACGCGCTCACCACCGTCTTGCCCACGTCGGTGTCGGTGCCGCAGACCACCAGCTGAACGGGGGTGTTCACGGCGTGATGGCCGCACGGTGATCACGGTGGCCCACCAGCAGCAGCACCTCCCAGGTGAGGGGTGTCGGCTGGGGCCAGTGGGCCAGGAGCCGGCGCAGCTCCCCGGCCGCCAGGGGCGGCCGCCGGTTGGCGTCGGCGC
>NZ_JAYGHY010000032.1:0-28393 GCF_034931305.1 Cyanobium gracile UHCC 0281
GGCCCGGCCCCTGGCCCGCGCGCTCGCGCTCGCCGGCCAGGGATTCGAGCGCCTCCAGGCAGAGGCGTGTGGTGGGATGGCTGCCGGTGCCGAAGGCACTGCCTGGATCGATGCGGATCACCAGGCGATCGGCCTGCTCCGGCGGCACCTCCAGCCAGGCCGGCAGCACCAGCAGCCGCTCCCCAACAGGATCGGGCCGCCAGTGGCTCTTCCAGCTCAGGCTCCAGTCCTCATCGGCCTGCCGCTGCCAGTGGACCTGTGGCAGCGCCAGGGTGAAGGGCTCCCCCAAAGGGGCCAAGGCCCGCTCCAGCTCCTGCCGCTGGTCGGCGGGCCAGTCGCTTTCCGGCAGCCAGGCCAGCAGCTGGCGGCGCTCCGGGGCCTCGGGAGGATGCTGCAGGGCCACCCGGGGCACCCCCAGCAGCGGCAGCTTCCAGAGCAGGGATTCCTCCAGTTCGGCCGGGGCGGCCATCTCCAGCCGCCACCAGACCAGGCCCATCAGAGGGTGACCGGATGGGCGGCCTGGATGCCGTTGATGTCGTGGATCACCGCCAGCAGGCTGGGGGGGATCGGGTCGTCCAGGCTCAGCACCATCACGGCGTCGCCCCGCACGATGCGGCGCCCCACCTGCATCGAGGCGATGTTGACGTTGTGCTCGCCGAGCAGGGAGCCCAACTGGCCGATGATGCCGGGCATGTCCCGGTGGCGGGTGAAGAGCATGTGACGGCTCGGCGTCACGTTGACCGGGAATTCGTCGATGGTGGTGACGCGCAGTTCCCCGTCGGTGAACACCGCTCCGGTGACGCTGTGGTTGCCCCGCGGGCTGCGGGAGCTGAGCTGGAGTGAGCCGCCGGCGAAGTCGCGGCTGGCATCGTCTTTCACCTCGAGCACATGGATGCCGCGTTCCTTGGCTTCCAGGCTGGCGTTGACGTAGTTGATGCTGTCGCCCAGGGCGGCCGAGAGGATGCCCTTGAGGGCGGCCACCACCAGGGGCTGGGCGGGATGGGAGGCAAATTCCCCCTGCAGCCGCACCTCCAGCTCGCTGATCTGGCCTCCGGCCAGCTGGCTGAGCAGCAGGCCGAGGGTTTCGGCCAGCTGCAGATGGGGCTTGAGCAGCTCCATCACCTCGGGGGTCAGGCCGGGGATGTTCACGGCGCTGCGGGCCGGCAGGCCGAGCAGCACGTCCCGGATCTGCTCGGCCACATCGATCGCCACGTTCTCCTGGGCTTCCTCCGTGGAGGCGCCGAGGTGGGGGGTGAGGATCAGCCGCTCCTTGACCAGGCGCAGCGGTGAATCGGCGGCCAGGGGTTCTTTGGCGTACACGTCGATCGCGGCACCGGCGATCACCCGGTTCTCGACGGCGTCGGCCAGGGCCTGTTCATCGATGATGCCGCCGCGGGCGCAGTTCACCAGCCGGGCGGTGGGCTTCATCGTGGCCAGCAGCGCCGCGTTGACCAGGTTCTCGGTGTCGGGCGTGCGGGGCAGGTGCAGGCTGACGTAGTCGGCTTCGGCGAACAGCTGGGGCAGGGGCAGCAGCCGCACCTGCAGCAACTGGGCCCGCTCGGCGGAGATGAAGGGGTCGTAGGCGGCCACGTCCATGCCCAGGGCCCGGGCGACGCGGGCGACGTGGGAGCCGATCTTGCCGAGGCCCACCACGCCCAGGGTTTTCTTGTAAAGCTCGTTGCCCACGTAGGTCTTGCGGTCCCAGCCGCCGGCCATGGTGCTGGCGTGGGCGTGGGGCACGTGCCGCGAGAGGGAGAGCATCAACGCCAGGGCATGCTCGGCGGCCGCGATGGTGTTGCCCTCCGGGGAGTTGACCACAATCACGCCGCGCCGGGTGGCGGCGGGCACGTCGACGTTGTCGACGCCGACGCCGGCTCGGCCGATGATGCGCAGCCTGGCCGCGGCCTCGATCACCTCAGCGGTCACCTGGGTGCCGGAGCGGATCATCAGGCCGTCGTAGTCGCCGATGCAGCCCACCAGCTGCTCCGGGCTCAGGCCCGTGCGTACGTCCACCTGGGCAACCTGGGAGAGGATGTCAATCCCCGCCTGGTCGATGGGATCAGAGACCAGAACCTTCGTCATGTCCGGCAGCGGTGCGTGGGGCGGGGGGTACGCCCCCAGGGGGGCAGGCCGGAGGTGCAGTGTAGAGAGCGGTGCGGAGACGAGCCCATGTCCTTGAGTGTGGTGGTGGTGCTGGACGACCGCGATCGCCTGCAGGCATTGCGGGAACGCTTACTGGCGCTGCAGCCGGCCCCGACCCGCGTGCTGGCGATCGGCAGCGGCGAGGCGACCATGTCGGAGGTTGAGCGGCTCGATCCGGCCACGGCCCGGCGGCGGCGGCAGCAGTCGATGGTCCGCTGGCTGCTGCCCTTCGGCTTCCTGGCCGGACTCACCTTCACCCAGATCACCGATCTGCACACGTTCAGCTTCGCCGGGGCCTACGGAGAGCCGCTGATCGGTGGCCTGCTGGGCATGGGCTCCGGCTGGATGGGCAGCTTTGCCGCCGCCGCCAGCGTCAGCTCCGAGGAGGATGACCGCATCCGCATCCTGCGCAACCGGCTCGACGAGGGCTGCTGGCTGCTGCTGCTGGAGGCCCCCGCCGGGAGCGAGATCCCCTGGACCACGATCCAGCTGGCACGACCGAAGGCGGTCGTGCGGTTGGACGACACCTGAGCCGCTGGCGCCATGCTTCCAAGACGGGACCTGTTGGCAGGAAGCCGCCGCCCGCAGGCCCTGGGCAGCCTGTTCAGTCTGGCGGAGACCGCCCTGCGCACCTGGGAGCCCCAGGTGAGTGGATTTCTGGACGCCGCCGTATGGGAGGAGGCCGAGGCCAGGCTCGGTGCCCTCAGTGAGCTGAGCCTCGCCAGCGACGGCGGCCATCCCGGCGCCGAACGCCGCTGCCTGCTGCTGGGACGGGCGGGCCAGGAGCCCGTGTCTCCCGCCCTGATGGGGCTGGAAATCAGCGGCAACTTTCTCTTCGATCCCGCCTCCGCTGCCGACATGCTCGAGGGGCTGGCCCGCTCCGGTGCCAGCGCGGCGGAGTGGGGCGATCTGTGGTTGCGGGGCGATCGGGGCGCTCAGGCCATCGTCACGGCGGCCCTGGCCGGGAGGCTGGATGGGGGCGAGGGCCTGGTGCGCACGGTGCCGGTGCGCTTCGAGGCCCGCTCCATCGACGTGCTGCAGCTGCCGGCCCGGCGCCTGCCCCGCCAGCTGACCACGGTGGAAGCCTCCCTGCGGTTGGATGCCCTGGCGTCCGCCGGTTTCGGCCTGTCCCGCAACCGCATGGCCACCCTGATCCGCCAGGGGGCCGTGCGCATCGACTGGACCGTGGTATGCAGTCCCAGCCAGCCGTTGGCCGTGGGGGCGCGGGTCCAGCTGGAGGGGCGGGGCGAGCTGGAGGTGCTAGCGATCGATCCCACCAAGCGGGAGCGATTCCGGATCCGGATGGAGCGCCATTGAGGCCCCGGGCCCCAAGTTGACAGGAGGGAAGGCCGGCGAGTAGGAAAAGCCCTAGGAAGAAACGGAACCAGCGGATTTACCGTTGGCGAAGTTACGACAACTCATGCCTTTCGATATTTATCGAAATGACAGTCGATTTCCCCAACACCTCGGTTATCCCGGCAACGGGCGATTAGCTCAGAGGTAGAGCACTACCTTGACACGGTAGGAGTCACTGGTTCGATTCCAGTATCGCCCATCTTCAGTTTTATTCATTCCTCTCGAATCGGGCACGGTTCAGTTCGGCGTGCACTTCGCTGCTACCCTCGGCCGATCCTGAATGTGAGCCTGCCAGCGTGAGCCCAACCGAGGCCATTCCACCCCTGTCCTGCACGGTGGTGGTGGGCCTCGGTCGATCGGGACTGGGGGCTGCCCGATTACTCCACGCCCGCGGTGAAGCGGTGGTGGTGATCGAAAGTGGCGACTCCCCTGAGCTTCGGGCCCGGGCCGCCGAGCTGGAGAACGAGGCCATTGCGGCGCGCCTGGGGGTGCCCCTCAGCGTCGAGGCGTTCCAGGCCCTGCCGCTGCCAGCGTCGGTGGTGGTGGTGAGTCCGGGGATCGCCTGGAACCATCCGGTGCTGGAGCAGCTGCGCGGCCAGGGGGTGCAGGTGCAGGGGGAGATCGTGCCCGCCTGGCAGGCCAGCCGGGATGTGCCCTGGATCGGCATCACCGGCACCAATGGCAAGACCACGGTCACCTGCCTGGTGCACCACCTGCTGGAGCAGGGCGGCAAGGATGCGCCGCTGTGCGGCAATGTCGGCATCTCCGCCGCCGAGGTGGTGCTGCAACGGCGCCTGGAGCAGGGCCCCCGCCCCGACTGGTTGGTGGTGGAACTGAGCAGCTACCAGTTGGAGGCGGCCCCGGCCGTCGCGCCCGCCATCGGCGTCTGGACCACCCTCACCCCCGACCACCTCGAGCGCCACGGCACCCTGTCCGCCTACCGGGCCATCAAGCGGCGCCTGCTGGAGCAGTCACGCCTCCGCATCCTCAATGCCGACGACCCCGACCTGCGCGGCCACGCCGACACCTGGGAGCACGCCGACTGGATCACCGCCGGACCCAAGCAGGACCTGCCGGCCGGGATCGATCCGTTGCTGTGGATCGATGAACACGATCTGGTGCAGGGGCGCCAGGGTCCCCTGTTCCCCGCCAGTGCCCTGGCGATGCCCGGGGCCCACAACCGCCAGAACCTGCTGCTGGCGGTGGCGGTCGGGCTGCATGCCGGGCTGGAGCCGGCGGCGATGGAGGCCGCCTGCCGCTGCTTCCCCGGCGTGCCCCACCGGCTGGAGCGCCTGCGCCAGCTGAACGGCATCACCTGGTTCAACGACAGCAAGGCCACCAACTACGACGCCGCCGAGGTGGCCCTGCGGGCCCTGGAGGGACCCTTGGTGGTGCTGGCCGGTGGTCAGTCGAAGCAGGGGGATGCGACGGCCTGGCTGGAGCGGCTCCAGGAGCGGGCGGCGGCGGTGGTGCTCTACGGCGCGGCCCGGGAGGAATTCACCGGCCTCCTGCACACCAGCGGTTTCGGCGGTGTGGTGCGGCAGGTGGAGGATCTGGAGGCTGCGGTGGCCCTGGCCGCCAGCCTGGCTGCGGAGCTCGACTGCCAGGGGGTGTTGTTGTCGCCCGCCTGTGCCAGCTTCGATCAGTACACCAGTTTCGAAGCCCGCGGCGACCACTTCCGCCGGCTGGTGCTGGCCCTCTGAAACCGAACATCCATGGCCTGGTGGTTGATGAAAAGCGAGCCGGATGTCTACGGCATCCAGCACCTGCAGGCGGAGGGCACCACCCTCTGGGACGGGATCCGCAACTACCAGGCCCGCAACTTCATGCGCGCGATGCAGAGCGGTGATCGGGCCTTCTTCTACCACTCCAATGTCAGTCCCCCCGGCATCGTCGGCCTGATGGAGGTGATCGAAACGGGGCTGGTGGATCCCAGCCAGTTCGATCCCACATCCAAGTACTTCGATCCGGCCTCCAAGCCGGAGGCCCCCCGCTGGGACTGTGCCCGTCTCGCCTATCGCACCACCTTCCCGGCGATGCTGACTCTTGACGCCCTGCGGGAGCATTTCACGGTGGAGGATCTGGTGGTGGTACGCCGGGGCAACCGCCTCTCGATCCTGCCGGTGGCTGACGCCAGCGCCACGCGCATCTTCCGCCTGCTGGGGGTGGCGCCGGAGGCCTGAGGCGCCTCAGGCCAGCTCAGGCCGCTGGTGCCGAGAACGCCTGATGGCCCGGAAACAGGTTGGCCAGGTAGCAGCGGGTCACCCCCCGGTTGCGGATGCCGTTCTGCACCAGAAAGCCCGCCAGGGCGGCCTGGAACAGCCGGTACTGGTCCCAGTTGGGGTGGTGCTCGATGAACTGCCGCATCGCCTCCAGCAGCGGTTCGGGCACCTCCGCCCGCAGGCTCACCAGCGACTCGGCCCCGTCCGACGGCAGGGTTCTCAGGCGGGCCATTGCGGACTCCATGCAGCGCGTCCGCCACTTCTCCACACCGAAGGGGGAACGTCAAACGGCGCCGGCTGCGGCGCGAGCGGCCTGGTCCCAGGCTGAGACACAGGCTCTTGCAAGGGCTTCAGGCCGTCGCAGGCGTCGCTAGCCAGCCGCCGCAGCGGCGGCCGGGAATTGTCAAGCCAGGGCGGCGGCCAGTGCAGCTTCTCCCCAGCCTCGCTGAGCGGCCAGCGTCCGAAGGGGGCCTTCTGGGGAGAAATGGTGCAAAACAGAGGTGGCGGCTGTGGAATCCGCCAACGATCAACAATCCTGATCTTCGCCATTCCGCTCAGTCGGTCTCAGGCGCTCCAGGGCCGCGGCGAACGCGGCGCTGGCGGCGGCAGTCCAACCCCCTTCCATCCCCCGCGATCCGGGCTCGGGGGTGAGCACCAGTTGCAGCGACCAGCTGCCGCGATCCCCCCGCAGCCCCAGCCACAGCGACCCGCCGGCGTCGGAGCGGGGATCGCCGATCGGCAACTCCAGTTCGATGTCGATGGCCTCCTCCGCCATCAGGGTGTCGGCGAGGGCGACGTGCTGGGCGGTGAGCTGTCCGCTGGCCCGTTGCAGGGCGAGCAGTTCGGCGCCAGTCAGTTCGCAGGCCCAGCCCTCCCCCCCGATCAGGGCGGTGTAGGGACTTCGGGATGGATCCACCACCAGCCGCCAGCCCTGGCCTTCGCAGATCTCCACAGCGGCTTGGAGTGGGCCCGGTTCAGCCGGGCAGCAGGTCGGGCTGGTCCTGCTCGTCGCTGAGTTCGACGATCGCCCGTTGCACGGGCTTGATCATCGAGTCATCGAGCAGGCCGTCGAAATCGTCGAAGCGGCGTTGCTTGGCCCGAAAAGCGATGCGAACGGTGGTCAGGTAGCGGTTGCTGGAGTGCCGGATCAGGCTCTCTCCTCTCTGGGCCAGCTCCTTGGCGTTGAGTTCGCTGCTTGGCATACGGACCTGATCATCAATTGCAACAGCTTAGTTCAGCCCCCCGTACGCCCTTCTTCCCTGGTCACGGCCTAGAAGGGGGCCACCCGTGCCCCTGCGCCAACACCGCACCCCCTCCGACCCATGCCCGGCACCCTCGCCATCGACCTGGGCAGCAGCACCACCGTCGTGGCCTGGCAGGACAGCCAGGGACCCCCTGGGCTGCTGCCCCTGCCCCCGTACAGCTGCGGCGATCCCTGCGTGGTGCCCAGCCTGCTGTGGCTGGAGAGCCCTGAGGCCGAACGGCCCCTGATCGGCCGCCAGGTGCTGGAGGCGGCCCTGGCCGATGGCGACCATCCCGGCCTCTGCCGGGATTTCAAGCGCCACATCGGTGCTCCGGCGACGGGCCCATCGCCGGGCTGGCTCAGCGCCGAGCGGGCGGGTGCCGTGCTGCTGCAGGGGCTCTGGCGGGCCCTGCCACCGGAACTGGTGCCGGAGCGCCTGGTGCTCACCGCCCCGATCGAGACCTATCGGGGCTACCGGGCCTGGTTGCAGCGGGCCAGCGGCGAGCTGGCGGTGCCGGAGCTGGCGCTGGTGGATGAACCCACCGCCGCTGCCATCGGTGCCGGCCTGCCTCCCGGCAGTCGGGTGCTGGTGGTGGACATGGGCGGTGGCACGATCGATCTCTCCCTGGTGGCCCTGGAGGGCGGTGAGGGGCGGGCCGCCCCGATCGCCCAGTTGCTGCGCTTCGCCGGCCGGGATCTGACCCGCAGCACCCAGACCCTGCGTTGTGCTCGGGTGATCGGCAAGTCGGGTGTGGCCCTCGGTGGTCGGGACATCGACCGTTGGATCGCGGCCCACCTCTGCCCGGACGTCCCCGTCGACGGCGCCCTGCTGCAGCTCGCCGAGCGGCTCAAGTGCCAGCTCAGCGACGCCCCCGAGGCCCTGCAGATCCACGCGACGGGGGGATCGTTCCGCGAACTGACCCTGAGCCGGCCGGCCTTCGAGCGGTTGCTGCAGGAGCGGGGACTGCTGCAGCTGCTCGATGGTCTGCTGGAGACGGTGCTGGCGGCGGCCCGCCGCGAGGGGCTGGGGCTGGCCGCCATCGACGCGGTGCTGCCGGTGGGGGGCAGCAGCCGGATCCCCCTGATCCGCCAATGGCTGGAGAGCCGCTGTCCGGGGGTGCCCCTGCGCGGCGAGCGGCCCGTGGAGGCCGTGGCCCTGGGGGCCCTGGCCCTCACGCCCGGTGTGCGGGTGCGGGACGTGCTGGCCCGTGGTGTGTCCCTGCGCTGCTGGGACCGGCGCAGCGGTTGCCACCGCTGGCATCCCCTGTTCATGGCGGGCCAGAGCTGGCCCACCGACCAGCCCCTGGAGCTGGTGCTGGCCTGCAGCCGAGATGGCCAGGACCAGCTGGAGCTGGTGCTGGGGGAGCCCCTGCCCGAGGAGCGGGCCGAAGTGGTGTTCGAGGCTGGGCTGCCGGTGCTGCGGCAGCGGCCGGCGGGGGCGGCACCGGTGCGGCCCTGGTCCACGCCGCCGCTGGCCATCCCCCTGGCCTCCCCCGGTCAGCGGGGCGTCGACCGGTTGCGGCTGCGGTTTTCCATTGATGCCGAGGCCCAGCTCCTGGTGGACAGCGACGATCTGGAGGCCCCTGCAGGCGCTGGCCGCCTGGGGCCCCAACGCCTCGGCCCGGTGCGCTGACGGCCAGGGACGGTGGACGCCGACCAGGCTGCCCCTGCGACCGGGCGCCAGTGGCCGCCGTTGCATACAACAGAGAGAGATCCGCTCCGCTGTCCCCCCTTGGCCCTCCGCCGGCACAGACTGCCCCGTTTCTGGCTGGCCATCACCCTGGGTTCGGTCGCTGCGGCCATCGGTCTGGGCTACTGGTGGGAGCGTCAGCTGCCCGTGCGCCTGGAGCAGGCTTCCACCAGCGGCCGCCTCGACGATTGCCTGCGCTACAGCGAGCAGATGGCCGCCCTCAGCTGGCTGCCCGGCCGCTCCCCCTTTGATCGGGGCCGCTGCCTGAGGGCCAAGGCCGACCAGCTCTGGGGCCAGGAGAACTGGAGCGAGGCCTTGCGCCTGCAGCGCCAGGTGATCAACTCCAGGGCCGGCACCCCCGCCGACCGGGAACGGCTCGCCCGTTGGCAGCGCCAGCTGCGGGCCGTGGCGATGAACCGCTTCCAGGCCGGTGATCTGCCGGGGGCTCTGGCGGCGCTCACGCCCCTGGGGGAGGAGCGCCAGGACGATGGCCGTTCCATGGGCGACGACCTCCAGGAGATCTGGAACCGCAACCGCTCCCAGCTGGAGCGGGCGACGCTTCTGGTCAAGCAGAAGCGCTGGTGGGAGGCGCTCGACAGTCTCAACCGCATTGACCACCCCTGGTGGCGCCAGCAGAGCGATCCGCTGCGGCAGGAGGTGAAGAAGGGCCTCGACCAGCTCAAGGGCCTCGACCGGGAGCACGACACCCACGGTTCCCTGCCCCACACGGTGTCCGGCGAGAAGCTGGATGGCTTGGTTCAGCGCCGCATCGCCGCCGGCATGGACGAGTGGCAGGCGTTCCAGGAGGCTTGCAAGGAGCTGGGCGGCCGGGTGGTCGAAGCCGGTCCCGAAAGCGCCTGCCAGCGCGGAGCCCCATGACAGGATGGCCCCCAGAGCGTCCCGGTGGACATGCAGCCAGGTGATCAGGTCAAGGTGAGCAGCAGCGTGGTCATCTACAACCACCCCCAGCACCGGGGAGAGGCCTTCGACATGGAAGGCCAGCAGGGAGAAGTGTTCAACGTCCTCAACGACTGGAAGGGACGCCCGATCAGTCCGAACCTGCCGGTGGTGGTGGCCTTCGGCAAGTTCCGCGCCCACTTCCGCGCGGACGAGCTGGCCGCCCTCTGAGGCCGCTTCAGTCCCGCAGCAGGTAGACCCCCTCTTCGCCATCGATGGCCTGGAGGCAGAGCTGGATCGTCTCGTGGCGGGCGGTAGGCACCACCCGGCCGCAGTAATCGGGCTGGATCGGCACTTCCCGGTGGCCCCGGTCCACCATCACCAGCAGCCCCACCCGGCGGGGACGTCCCCAGGCCTGCAGGGCCTCCAGGGCGGCCCGCACCGTGCGGCCGGTGAAGATCACGTCATCGACGAGCACCACCTGACGGCCATCCACGGGCACCGGCAGCTGGGTGGCCTCCACCAGCCGGGTGCCCACCCGCTCCAGGTCATCGCGGTGGAAGGTGGGATCCAGGCTGCCGTGGGCCATCGGATGGCCGCAGATCGCCTCCAGCCGTCCGGCCAGCACCCGCGCCAGCGCCACACCACGGGTGGGGATCCCGAGCAGGACCAGGTCCTGGCTGTCGGCCACGGCCTCCAGCACCTGGGAGGCGAGCCTGTCGAGGGTGCGTCCCAGGTCCTGGGCGGAGAGCAGTTCCAGCCGATCGCCAGGGGCGGCACCGGCCTGAGGTCTGGCCATCAAACGTATGGCATGTAACCAAAGCCTGACGCATCGACGCCGCCCGAAGGTGTTTTGGGAGGGGGGCTGTAAGTTGGTTAGGCGTAGAAACGTGCAGATTTTCTCGCTGGTGAAAGCAGCTCCCTCTCAGAAGCATTCCGCCAGCGGCAGAGCTGATCGTGTCTCCAGCGAGACGGCCGCCCCCGTGGCTCCGTTGGTCCTGGCCATTCTGGATGGCTGGGGCTACAGCCACGAGCGCGACCACAACGCTGTCAGGGCGGCCGACACACCGGTGATGGATGCCCTCTGGCACGCCTATCCGCACACCCTCATCGAAGCCAGCGGCGCAGCCGTCGGCCTGCCCGATCACCAGATGGGCAACTCGGAAGTCGGCCATCTCACCATCGGCTCCGGCCGGATCATCCGCCAGGAGCTGGTGCGGATTGGTCAGGCGGTGAGCAGCGGCACCATCGCCGGCAATCAGGCCCTCAACGACCTGGGAGACACCCTGCTGGCCAACGGCCATCCCCTGCATCTGATCGGCCTCTGCTCCAATGGAGGTGTCCACAGCCATATCGAGCATCTCGGCGGGCTGTTGCGCTGGGCGGCAGGCCGCGGTCTGAGCGACGTCCGCATTCATGTGATCACCGACGGCCGTGACACGGCGCCCCATGGCGGTCCGGGCTTCCTGGCCAGGATCCAGGAGCTGATCGATGAGGCGGGCGTGGGCCGGATCACCACCCTCTGCGGCCGCTACTGGGCCATGGACAGGGACCAGCGCTGGGAACGTACTGAGAAGGCCTACCGGCTGCTGACCGAGCCCTCCGATATCAGCCCCTTGACCCCACAGGAGGTTCTCGAGGGGTCCTACGCAGCCGGCATCACCGATGAATTCCTCGAGCCCGTCCGCCTTGCCGAGGGCCTGGTGCAGGCCGGCGACGGCCTGATCTGTTTCAACTTCCGCCCCGATCGGGTGCGCCAGATCATGCGCGCCCTGGTGCTGCCCGGGTTCGATGCCTTCCAGCGCAGCTGGATCGACCCCTTGCACGTGGTCACCTTCACCCAGTACGAACAGGGCCTGCCGGTGGCGGTGGCCTTTCCCCCCGAATCCCTCGATGGTCTGCTGGGGCAGGTGGTCTCCGAACACGGGCTGCGCCAGTTGCGCACCGCCGAAACCGAGAAATACCCCCACGTCACCTATTTCATGAATGGTGGCATCGAGCAGGCCTTCCCCGGTGAGGACCGCCACCTGGTGCCCTCGCCCCGGGTGGCCACCTACGACATGGCCCCGGCCATGTCGGCCGAGAAGCTCACCGATAGCTGCATCGCCGCCATCGGTCGGGGGATCTACTCCCTGGTGGTGATCAACTACGCCAACCCCGACATGGTGGGCCACACCGGCCAGATGGAGGCCGCCACCGAAGCCATCGCCATGGTCGACCGTTGCGTGGGGCGTCTGGTGGAGGCCACCACCCGCATGGGCGGCACCCTGCTGATCACGGCCGACCACGGCAACGCTGAGGTGATGCAGGGCCCCGATGGTCTCCCCTGGACCGCCCACACCACCAACCCCGTGCCGGTGATCCTGGTGGAGGGCGAGAAACGCAAACTGGAAGGCCATGGCAACGACGTCACCCTGCGGGAGCATGGCGGCCTGGCCGACATCGCCCCCACCCTGCTGGAGATCCTGGGCCTGCCCAAGCCGGCCCGCATGACCGGGACCTCCCTGGTGGTGCCGGCCACCGCCCCCACCGCCCGGATCCCCCAGACCCTCGGCGCCTGAAGGCCCGTTTCCGTGGCCGCTAGTCTGGGGCCATGGTCAAGAACATCGTGTCCTCCCTCTGGATGCTCAGCGGCGCCCTGCTGATCATCTCCGTGCTGCTCCACAGCCCCAAGGGCGACGGCATGGGCGGCCTGGCCTCCAGCGGTGGCTCGATGTTCAGCAGCGCCCGCAGCGCCGAGAACACCCTCAACCGCATCACCTGGACCCTGCTGTCCCTGTTTCTGGGGCTGGCCGTGGTGCTGAGCGCCGGCTGGCTGGGCTGAGCCGAATGGAACGCCGCAACTTCCTCAGCAGCCTGCTGGCCCGGGTGGGGGCACCCCTGGCGGCCCTGGTGCCCTTTCTGCCGGCCTCCAGAGCCCTGGCGGCCGCCAAGGCCACCGATCCTGCCTGGCAGTTGAGCTCGGCGGAATGGAAGAAGCGACTCAGCCCCGCCGCCTATGCCGTGCTGCGCCAAGAGGGCACCGAGCGCCCCTTCAGCAGCCCGCTCAACAAGGAGAAACGCAGCGGCACCTACGTCTGCGCCGGCTGCCGCCTGCCCCTGTTCAGCTCGAAGGCCAAGTTCGATTCCGGCACCGGCTGGCCCAGCTTCTGGCAACCCCTGCCCAACGCGGTGGCCACGACAACCGACTTCAAGCTGATCCTGCCGCGCACGGAGTACCACTGCCGCCGCTGCGGCGGCCACCAGGGCCACGTGTTCGACGACGGCCCCAAGCCCACCGGCAAGCGTTACTGCAACAACGGCGTGGCCCTGGCCTTCGTGCCCGGCAGCTGAGCCGCTGTCTGTCCCTCCATGGCCCCGTTGCCTGCGCTGCTGATCGCCCTGGGGGTCCCGCTGCTGCTGCTGCTGGGCTTCACCCTGCTGCTGGAGCAGCGCCGCGGCCACCTGCCTGGTTGGCTGGCGGCCCTCTCCGGCCGCGACGCCCTGCTCTGGAACATCGGCGTGGGGCTGCTGATCGGGTTGAGCCTGCTGCGGGTTCTGTTGGGGCGGTGAGACCCAGATGAAACAGTCAGTCCGCAGCCGCCAGAACGGCTTCCCTGGCCGTGACATCGGGGATGGGCGGGGCCGGCAGCAGGGGATCCTGGCCCAGCTGGTCGCCGATGCGCTCCCGGGCCAGCTGGCGATACTCGAAGAAGTGTTCGCCGGCGGCGCAGAGGCCGAGGTAGACGGCCAGCAGGCGGGGCTGCTGCCGCGCCATCTGCCCCAGCTGCCGCCAGAACTGGCCGCGGAGCGAAGGGCGGCGCAGGCCCTGGTGCCAGACCAGCAGGGCCAGCAGCCTCACGGCCCGGGCCGCTGGCACGTGCATCTGCTGGGAGCAGTGGGGATTGGGGGTGATGGCGAGGCAGTGGCGCAGGCAGCGCTCCAGATAGGTGGCGGGCTCATACATTCGCCAGAGGGCCTGCACGTACTCGCGGCCGATGTCCTGGGGTGGACGGGAGGGCACGAAGTTCATCAGGGTGTTCTGATCGCCGCAGCAGCCATCGGCATCCGGCAGCAGTCGTCCCTCCTGCTCCAGTCGGGTCCAGAGCGCCGTGTTGGGCGGGGCCTGGAGGATGCCCAGCATCGGCTGGGGAATGGCCGTCTCCGCGACGAACGCCTCGATGCGCTGCCCTGCGCCGGAGCGTTCTCCGTCGAAGCCGAGGATGAAACCGGCGTAGATGACCAGCCCCGCCGCATTGATCTTGCGGCAGGCTTCCGTGAGCGGATGACGGGTGTTCTGCTGCTTGCGGGTGACCTCGAGACTGTCCTGGTCGGGGGTCTCGATACCCAGGAAGACCCCGAAGAAGCCGGACTGGGCCATCAGTTCGAGAAGATCGGGCTGCTCGGCCAGATTCACCGAGGCTTCGGTGAGGAAGTTGTAGGGGTAGCGATGGTCTCGCATCCATGGAATCAGATCGTTCAGTAGACGCTTGACGTTCTGCTGATTGCCGATGAAGTTGTCATCCACCATGAAGATGGATCCCCGCCACCCCAGGTCGTAGAGGGTCTGAAGTTCCGCCAGGATCTGGTGGTTTTCCTTGGTCCGCGGCTTGCGGCCATACAGGCTGATGATGTCGCAGAACTCGCAGTTGAAGGGACAGCCGCGGGAGAACTGCACCGCCATCATCAGGTAGGCGTCGCGTTGCAGCAGGTCGTAGCGGGGCCTGGGGCTGAGGCTGACATCCGGTTTCTCCAGGGCACGGAACTGGCCAGCAGGCTCGCCGCGCTCGAGGGCCGCCAGGAAGGCGGGCACTGTGATTTCACCCTCGTCCAGGATCAGGTAGTGGGCTCCGGATTGCAGCGCATGCTGCGGCAGGGAGGTGGGATAGGGGCCACCGACCGCCACCTTTTTGCCCATCGTCACCGCCTTGCGGATCAGATGGTGAAAGTCTTCGCGCTGCACCATCATCGCCGAGACGATCACGAGGTCGCACCACAGCCAGTCGTCCTGGGGCTCTTCGGCCACATTCCTGTCGTGGAAGCGCAGGTTCCATTGCGGCGGCAGCAGGGAGGCCACCGTCAGGATCCCGAGCGGGGGGATGAAGGCCTTCACGCCGGCCATCGCCAGGAACCGGTCGAACGACCAGAACGTTTTCGGGAAGAGGGGATACAGAAGGAGTGCGTTCATCACATCTGCAGCAGATCAGCTACAAAAGTCGGCTGAACATCTGGGGCTTGATGGTCAACGTAGGGAGCCATGGTCTGAGGTCATAGCGGTGAAACAATTCTTTCCCTGGTCTTGCTGCTGATGCATCAGCGCCGCATTCTTTGAACGTCATGCGCTCGGATACTCAGCCATCGATAGGGAGTGCTCTTGGGAGCCACCTCCTCTGCCAGGAGCTGCAGGCATCTGGGCGACACCAGGAGGAAACGAGGATCCGTTGGCGTTGAGGATGCACGGTGATGAGATATCTGTGCAAGGCGCGGCCATCTTCGATGCCTGCCATAGGCTTACCGCCCCCATGCAGGAGGCCTTGCCTCAGGTCCTCAGGGAGATTGGTCTGCTTCCCGGACTGATCTTCTGAAGGGATCGAAGGAGCCATGGTTCCACCCGCACGGCCACTCCCAAGAGCTCCGTCCACGGCTCTGCGATCAGGGCGACCTGTGAACTCATGGGCTAGTAGTGATTGCGACCCTGGAGGAACTCCACTCGGTCAGCTTTGACCAGATAGACACAGCGGTGTTCCTGGGTGATCCGACGCGACCAGATGCCCGCGCCCAGGTGTTTGAGAGGCACCGGTATGCCGATGCCGCCGAAGGGATCGCGCAGCACAGCTTTCATCAACTCCAGCAGGCGGCGGATTGTGCGGCGGTCGGTTTCGATCCAATGCTGCAGGTCCTCCAGAAACTCCGGATGGCACGCCGCCTCCCGTTGGGGGCTCATGCCTCCAACTTCGCCTCTAGATCCACAAGGCGTACCCGGGGAAGGCCGTCGCTCTGGGCACGCTCCAGGGCCTTGAGCAGGCGGGTGGCATTGCGGGGGGAGCGCAGCAGACGGGTGGTTTCCAGAAGCCCCTCCAGCTCCTCGGCCGCCACCATGGCCACGTCACCGCCCTGACGGCGCCGGACCAGCACCACCTCGCGATCGTCCACCACCTTGTCCATCAGTGCCTTGAGCTGGTCGCGGGCAGCGGTGTAGGTGGTCTCGATGGCCACGGGAGCCGTACAGGATGTCTGTGCAAGTTAGTGGCGATGGCGCCCACGGGAGCCCTCTCGTCATGGCGATCCGGTGGCGTCATCCAGCTGCCGCTCCAGCGACTGGCGGATCAGGCCGATGGCGGAGGGCCTGATGAGGGTGAGGTGCAGTCGTTGAGGTCGGTGCGGACCGTCATCAGACGTGGACTGGGGCCGCCTGGCAGCGGGGCCATCCATGCGAAAGACGATCGCTCAAGTTGCCATCACCCAGTTCTCCAGCAGCAAGCCTTCCACCCGCTGGAATTCGCGCAGATTGTTGCTCACCAGGGTGAGCCCTTCGCTGCGGGCATGGGCGGCGATGTGCAGATCATTCACCCCGATCGGCTGTCCCTGCCGCTCAAGAGCGGAGCGGATCTGTCCGTAGTGCTGGGCGGCCTTCGGGCCATAGCCCAGCACCTCCAGGCGGCTGCAGAAATCCTCCACCACCGCCAGGGAGCGTTCCGGTGCCGAACTCTTCTCCGCCCCATGCAGCAGTTCGCCCAGGGTGATCGCCGAGATGGCCATGTGGCCGGCATGGCGGTTGAAGAGCTGCAGGGCCGAGGCAGGCCTGCGCTTGATCACGTCGATCGTGATGTTGGTGTCCAGCAGGTAGCGCAGCATCTGGGTGGCCCCGTCAGAAGAGCTCCCGCTCGTCCTGCTGCTGGGAGGCCCGTTCGGCCATGAAGTCGTCGGGAACGCTGGGAACTGAGAGGAAAAAGCTGTCCCAGCTGCTGCCCAGCGGGGCAATGATGCGCTCGCAGCCACGGGCGCGCACTTCCACTTGCTTGACGCTGTCGGGGAGCCGCAGCTCGGCAGGGATGCGCACCGCCTGGCTGCGGTTACTCAGGAACAGGCGCGTGATCGCCAAGGCTCGCTAGCAATGGATATCCCATGAGGATATCCCGGAATCGGAGCTGGCAGCGCAAAAAAAGCGCCCCCACAGGGGCGCTTGGTGCTGAAGGCGCAGGACCGGAGATCCGACGCTGACCGCTGGCGCGATCAGTAGTCGAAGTCGCCGCCCATGCCGCCACCGCCACCGGCGGGAGCAGCTTCCTTCTTCTCGGGCATGTCGGCCACGATGCACTCGGTGGTGAGCACCATGCCGGCGATCGAGGCGGCGTTCTGCAGGCCGGAGCGGGTCACCTTGGCGGGATCGACGATGCCGGCGGCCAGCATGTCGACGTACTCGCCGGTGGCGGCGTTGTAGCCCTCGTTGAAGGGCTTGTTGCGCACGTGCTCGGCGACGACGGCGCCGTTGACGCCGGCGTTCTCAGCGATCCGCTTGAGCGGGGCGGTGAGGGAGGAGGCCACGATGGTGGCGCCGATCAGCTCCTCGCCGGAGAGATTGGCGGCCGCCCACTCCTCGAGGGCCGGGGCCAGGTGGGCCAGGGTGGTGCCACCGCCGGGGACGATGCCTTCTTCAACGGCCGCTTTGGTGGCGTTGATGGCATCTTCCAGGCGCAGCTTCTTGTCCTTCATCTCGGTTTCGGTGGCGGCACCCACCTTGACCACGGCCACACCGCCGCTCAGCTTGGCCAGACGCTCCTGCAGCTTCTCCTTGTCATAGGAGGAGTCGGTTTCGTCCATCTGCTTGCGGATCTGCTCGCAGCGGGCCTTCACTGCCGCCTCGTTGCCTTCGGCGACGATGGTGGTGGTGTCCTTGTTGATGGTGATGCGGCGGGCGGTGCCCAGCATCTCCAGCTTGGTGTTCTCCAGCTTGAGGCCGGCGTCCTCGGTGATCAGCTGGCCGTTGGTGAGAACGGCGATGTCCTCGAGCATGGCCTTGCGGCGGTCACCGAAGCCGGGAGCCTTGACGGCGGCGACGTTGAGAACGCCACGCAGACGGTTCACCACCAGGGTGGCAAGAGCTTCCTTCTCGATGTCCTCGGCGATGATCAGCAGGGGCTTGCCGGTGCGGGCGATCTGCTCGAGCACGGGCACCAGGTCCTGCACCAGGCCGATCTTCTTGTCGGTGAGCAGGATGTAGGGCTCGTCGAGCACCGCTTCCATCCGCTCGGTGTCGGTGGCGAAGTAGGGCGAGATGTAGCCCTTGTCGAAGCGCATGCCTTCGGTGACCTCCAGTTCGGTGGTCATCGACTTGCCTTCCTCGAGGGAGATCACACCCTCTTTGCCCACCTTGTCCATGGCGTCGGCGATCATGCGGCCCACTTCTTCGTCGTTGCCGGCGGAGATGGTGCCCACCTGGGCGATGGCGTTGGAGTCGGAGATCGGCTTGGCGTGCTCCTCGATCTTGCCGACGAGGAACTCGGTGGCCTTGTCGATGCCCTTCTTCAGGGTGATCGCGTTGGCGCCGGCAGCCACGTTGCGCAGACCCGCCTTGACCATGGCGTGGGCCAGGACGGTGGCGGTGGTGGTGCCGTCACCGGCGGCGTCGTTGGTTTTGGAGGCGGCCTGACGGATCAGGGCCACACCGGTGTTCTCGATGTGATCCTCCAGCTCGATCTCCTTGGCGATCGTCACGCCGTCGTTGATGATCTGGGGAGCGCCGAATTTCTTCTCCAGCACCACGTTGCGGCCCTTGGGGCCGAGGGTGACGGCAACGGCTTCGGCAAGAATGTCGATGCCGCGTTCGAGGGCCCGGCGGGCTTGCTCGTTATAGATAATGCGCTTGGCCATGGAAGAAAAAAGATTGCTTGGTTGAAGGAGATGCAGACGGGAACGCCGTCAGATCAGTTGACGACGGCCAGGATGTCCTTCTCGGACAGGAGCACGTACTCGTCGGTGCCGAGCTTGATGTCCGTGCCGGCGTACTTGCTGTAGAGCACCTTGTCGCCGACACCCACTTCAGGGGCTTGACGGGAACCGTCGTCGTTGCGCTTGCCGGGACCGATCTGGACCACTTCACCCACCTGGGGCTTTTCCTTGGCGGTGTCGGGCAGAAGGATGCCACCGGCGGTTTTCTCCTCCGATTCGGACACCTTGATGAAGACGCGATCTCCGAGGGGTTTGACCGTGGAGACGCTGAGGGAAACGGCAGCCATGAAATGACGCGAAGAATGGTTGCGAAGCCAGCGACGAGGGTCGGCCGAAGCCGGAGCATCGCTGGGATGGGGCGAGTTAGCACTCGCGCCCTTCGACTGCCAACCTAGGGGGCGGCTCCGTCGCAACGCCATCCCCGGGCTGTGCGGGTGACCGAACCCCAGGCCCCAGGCCCCCTGCAGTGGTAAGGTTGCGCCGCTTCAGACGGGTGGTTGGATCCCGCTGGGCACACCACGTTCCTTCCTCCCTTATGGCTGCTGCCGCTCCCGCCGTCCCTGGTACCAAAGGCACCGTGCGCCAGGTGATCGGCCCCGTCCTTGACGTGGAGTTCCCTGCGGGCAAGCTGCCCAAAATCTTTAACGCCCTTCGTATCGAAGGCACCAACTCCGCCGGCCAGCAGGTGGCCATCACGGCGGAAGTGCAGCAGCTGCTGGGCGACCACCGGGTCCGTGCCGTGGCCATGAGCAGCACCGACGGCCTGGTGCGCGGCATGGGCGCCCTCGACACTGGCGCCCCCATCTCCGTTCCCGTGGGTGAGGCCACCCTGGGCCGCATCTTCAACGTGCTTGGCGAGCCCGTCGACGAGCAGGGTCCGGTCACCACGACCATGACCGCACCGATCCACCGCCAGGCGCCCAAGCTCACCGAGCTTGAGACCAAGCCGAAGGTGTTCGAAACGGGCATCAAGGTGATCGACCTTCTGGCGCCCTACCGCCAGGGCGGCAAGGTGGGTCTGTTCGGCGGCGCCGGCGTCGGCAAGACCGTGCTGATCCAGGAGTTGATCAACAACATCGCCAAGGAACACGGCGGTGTCTCGGTGTTCGGTGGCGTGGGCGAACGCACCCGCGAAGGCAACGACCTCTACGAGGAGTTCAAGGAGTCGGGCGTGATCAACGCCGACGACCTTTCCAAGTCGAAGGTGGCCCTCTGCTACGGCCAGATGAACGAGCCCCCCGGCGCCCGTATGCGGGTCGGCCTGTCGGCGCTCACCATGGCCGAACACTTCCGCGACGTGAACAATCAGGACGTGTTGCTGTTCATCGACAACATCTTCCGCTTCGTGCAGGCCGGTTCCGAAGTCAGCGCCCTGCTGGGCCGCATGCCGTCGGCCGTGGGCTACCAGCCCACCCTCGGCACCGACGTGGGTGAACTGCAGGAGCGCATCACCTCCACCCTGGCTGGCTCGATCACCTCGATCCAGGCCGTCTACGTCCCGGCCGACGACCTCACCGACCCGGCGCCTGCCACCACCTTCGCCCACCTCGACGCCACGACCGTGCTCAGCCGCGGTCTGGCCTCCAAGGGCATCTACCCGGCGGTGGATCCCCTCGATTCCACCAGCACCATGCTGCAGCCGGCGGTGGTGGGTGATGAGCACTACCGCACCGCTCGCGCCGTGCAGTCCACGCTGCAGCGCTACAAGGAACTGCAGGACATCATCGCGATCCTCGGTCTGGACGAACTTTCTGAGGACGACCGCCGCACGGTGGACCGGGCCCGCAAGATCGAGAAGTTCCTCTCCCAGCCGTTCTTCGTGGCGGAGATCTTCACCGGTCAGTCCGGAGAATACGTGAAGCTCGACGACACGATCAAGGGCTTCAACATGATCCTGGCCGGCGAACTCGACGACCTGCCCGAAGCCGCCTTCTACCTGGTCGGCAACATCGATCAGGTGAAGGCCAAGGCCGCCAAGATCCTCGCCGCAGCCAAGTCCTGATCCGGGAATCTTCTCCATGACCCTCACCCTGCGCGTCCTTGCCCCCGATCAGAGCGTCTTCGACGGCACCGCCGACGAAGTGATCCTGCCCGGCACCACCGGCCAGCTCGGCATCCTCACCGGCCACGTCTCGATGCTCACCGCCCTCGACAGCGGCGTGCTGCGGGTGCGGGAGGGGGGCAACTGGCAGTCGATTGCCCTGATGGGTGGTTTCGCCGAGGTGGTGGCCAATGAGGTCACCGTGCTCGTCAACGGCGCCGAACTGGGCAGCAGCATTGACGCCGCCGCCGCCCAGAGCGATTTCGAGGCGGCCCAGCAGGCCGCTGCGGCCCTGGAAGGCTCCGACCCCAGCCCCGAAAAGGTGAAGGTCCAGCAGGCCCTGGCGCGCGCCCGCGCCCGTCTTCAGGCCAGCAAGGCCGCCTGAGCTCTCCTGCTGGCCGCGGAGCTGCGGCGACCATGGGCAAGGGTCAGGAGCTCGGTCTGCAACTGCGCCAGTGGATCGCCACCGGTTCCGTCAGCCTGGATAATCCCCAGGCCCTGGCCAACCGGCTGATCGACGCCCTCGGGGCGGAAGAGAGTCTACGAGGACCCGTGCGGGATCTCGCCACCCAGCCCCTGCTGCTGCGGGTGCTGCAATTGCAGGGTGGCCCACAACGCAGTGCCGTCACGGCCCTCAGTCAGTATCTGGCCGGTATCTATGCGCCGAGGGTGCTGGCCGAGCTGCTCGACCTGCTGGAGGCCTGCTCCGGCGTGGCCCCTTCGCGGCCCGCTGGCGATTCCCTGGCCACGGACGCGGCCCCTGCCATCTCCGGACGCCTGCCCTGGCTGCAGAGCCTGCGGCCCCTCGGTCCCGGTCTGGCCCTGGCCGCCGCCTCGGCGCCGGTGCTGTTCTGGGCCGGCGGGGAACTCGACCAGTGGTTCTTTGATCCCTGGCGCTGGGGCAGCGGCGCTGTGCTGGTGGTGGCCCTGGCCCTGCTGCAGGCCCTGGCCCTCGGCCCGCTGCGGGCCCTGCGCCGCCGCTGGCCCCTGACCCTCGAGGCCAGCGGCGATCCCCGCCGCGCCTGGTGCTGGATCACCGCCCCCTGGATCCATGCGGCCAACCGCGAGGCCCTGCTCAACCTGGTGATGCTGGCGATCGTGCTGGGGGCGTCGTCGCTGCCCCTGGCCTCCCTGCTCTTGCGCTACACCCTCACTGCCCTGGCCACCACGGCACCGGCGGTGCTGATCGCCCGCCGAGCCCAGGTGCTGCGCCATTGGGACGGGGCTTCCGGGCCGATCGCCGCGCTGATCGCCCTGGCTTCGGCCCTCAGCCTCCTGCACTGGAAGGCCCACCCCTTCGTCGTGGGGCCGGTGGAGATCCCCGCCTGGGTGTTGCTGGTGATCTTTGGCGCCGTCCAGCTGGGCTGGCAGCTGCCCCGCCACGATTCCCAGGACAGCAGCAGCCCCAGGGCCCGGCTCTGGAGCAGCCCCTGGTGCTGGGGCACCGTGCTGGGAACGGTCTGGGCCCTGGTCACCCGCGCCCAGGAACTGGCCCGGGGACTGGGCTGGCTGGGCTGATTCAGCTCGTCAGGGCGCGCATGACCTGCCCCCACAGCTGGGCCACCAGGGCGCCGGAGGCGGCCTGGGCGGGGCGGTTGTCGTCGTTGCCCATCCAGATGCCAGTGAGGATGCGGCTGGAGGGGGAGTAGCCCACGAACAGCACATCGACGCCGTTGTCGGTGGTGCCGGTCTTGCCGCGGGCATCGGCCACCACGGCGGCGGCGCCGCCGGTGCCAGCGCTCACCACCTGCCGCAGCAGGGCATCCATCTCGGCGGCCACCGCCGGTTCGATCAGCTGGCGGGACAGCTCGCCCACCGGTGTGGTGACGCCGCTGGGGGGGCAGTCGGCCAGGGACCGCACCGAGCCGCAGATGCCCAGGTCGTAGATGCGTTTCACACCGTGCAGGGGCACCGAGCGGCCGCCGTTGGCCACCACGGCATAGGCCCCCGCCAGCTCGTACAGGTAGGTCTCCTTGCCGCCCAGCACCATCGAGACGCTCTCCTCCATGGGCGTGCTGATGCCCAGCTGGCGGGCCTTGGCCACCACCTTGTTCAGGCCGGCCTTCTGGGCCAGCCGCAGGGCCACCACGTTGTCGGAGCTGGCGAAGCCCGCCGCCACGCTGGTGCTGCCACTGCCACTGCGGCAGCCGGCCACGTAGGCCAGGGGGGCGCAGGAGACAGAGTCTCCGGGCTTCACGCCGGCCTCCAGGGCCGCCAGGAAGCTGAACAGCTTGAAGGTGGATCCGGGCTGACGCAGGGCCTGCACCCGGTCAAAGCTCGAGCGGCTGTAATCGCCGCCGCCGACGTAGGCCAGGATCGCCCCGGTGCTGTAGTCGATCGAGATCAGGGCGCCCTGGGTGAGCCCGGCCCGGCCCCCCGGCCCCTCCAGGAACGCCTTCAGCTGCTTCTGGGCGATGGCCTGCAGGCGCGGGTCGATGCTGCTGATCACCGCGTAGTTGCCCCGGGCCTCCGCACTGCTGAGGTCGAGGCCGAAGCGTCGCCCCTCCAGCTCGCCGATCACGTAGTCGCTGAAGAAGGGATAGCTGGAGTAGGTGGACGCGCCGCAGGCGGAGGGATCGATGTTGAGCGGTCGGCGGCGGGCGTCGATCAGCGCCTGGTCGGAGAGGTAGCCCTCGGCGTGCATCCGCCCCAGCACCAGGTCGCGGCGCTCCCTTCCCCAGGTGGGGTTCTCCCGGTTGCAGGGGCTGTAGCTGTTGGGGCTCGGCAGCAGGCCCACCAGGAACGCCGACTCCGCCACGTCCAGGGCGCTGGCCGACTTGCGGAAATAGAGCTGGGCCGCCTGCTCGAACCCTTCCGCCCCCAGGCCCAGGTAGGCCCGGTCGAGGTACATCTTGAGGATCCGGTTCTTGCTGAAGCCCGCCTCCAGCTGCCAGGCCACCCACAGCTCCCGCAGCTTGCGGGCCACCGACACATCGGTCCCCACGGCCGGGTAGACCATGCGGGCCACCTGCTGGGCCAGGCCGCTGCCGCCGCCGGTGCCTTGCACCAGGGAGCGCAGCGTGCCGAACAGGTCGATGCCACTGTTCCAGCCGAAGCGGGAGTCCTCCGAGGCGATCAGGGCCTGGCTCAGGTGCAGGGGGTAGTCGGCCAGGGTGGGCAGGGCCGTCGAGGAGCCCTCAGCCGCATCGATCTGGCGGCCATCGGTGGAGAACACCTTCACCGGCCCGCTCACCGACCGGATCGAGGAGCCGCCGGAGACGGTGGTGGCCAGCAACAGGCCCCCCAGGGCCACGCCCGAGCCGACGAGGGCACCGATGGCCCCCCAGTGCACCAGCTGCCCCAGGGGACTGCGGGGATGGCGGTACACCAGGGTCGGCGCCTCCCCCTTGAGTGGCGAACCGAGCTGCAGCCGGTCCCCGTCCCGCAGGTGAATGGCGCGGATGCGGCGATCGCGGTGAAACAGACCGTTGGCGGAGCCGAAATCCTCGCCGACATAGTCGCGGTCGCCGGGGCGCTCCTGCTCCACGATCGCGTGCACCCGGCTGACGCCGGTGGCGTCGGCCTGGAGCTCGCAGAGGGGATCCCGGCCGATGCGGTAGCGGCCGCCCTCCAGGGCCACACGCCGGCGGCACTGGCCGCCGATCCAGAGTTCCAGCCAGGCGCCGTGGCGGTTCAGTTCCCCCAGGGCCGTGGTCACGGCCCGGCGACGGCCACCATCCTCAGCGGGGCCGCGAAAGGCCTGCCACAGGCGGAGCCAAACCGCGGTCGGTGCGGCGGCGGTGTGGGGTGCGGTGCCAGGGGCGGTGCTGGGTGCGGTGATGTCGCCAGGCGACGCCTGCTCCGTCGTCCCCACCATCCCCGGCCCGTCTGCCTTGCTCCCATACGCTACCCGCAGCGATCGGAGCGGCCGGCCAGGTGGAGCAACGCCGGGATCCATGGGCACCCTTCCGCATCTGGACCGCCCTGACCATCGGGGTGTATGCGCTGCGGGCCACCTTTGCCGCCACCTGGGTGGGGGCGATCCCCGGCTGGGTGCTGCTGCTGCTGCTGCTGGTGGCCCTGGCCCTGGCGACCTCGGCCCTGCTGTTCCCCGGGCGGGTGATTCCCTGGCGGGAGGGGGAACCGATGGGCTGGTGGGGCCGTTTCCTGGCCGACCGGCGCCTGGGCCGCCGTCCCAAGGCCGGCGAGGACCCCCGATGAGCTCCCACCCCCGGCTGCTGCTGCGGGACGATCCCGGCCGCAGCGTGCCGCTCGATCCCCGCACGCCCCTCTCGATCGGCCGCGATCCGGCCAGCGGCCTCTGCCTGAGTCAGGCCCAGGGTGTCTCCCGCCAGCACGCCCTGGTGCGGGTGTCGCGAACGCGGCCGGGCCAGTGGCTGCTCTGTGACCTCGGCAGCGCCAACGGCACCTACCTCGAGGGCGCCCGGCTGCGGGACTGCCGCCCCCTCTCGGATGGCGACGAGATCCGGCTGGGCCTGCAGGGGCCGGTGCTGCAGTTCCGCGCCACCGCCGCTGCCAGCGCCGGCGGGCGCCCTGCGGCTCCCGTGGTGGCCCAGCCGGCCGCCGGGCAGCTGGATTTCGCCGGCCGCTCCCTGCCCCTCGATCGGATCCGCTCGGCCTACGTGCGCAGCCGCCGGCGCCATCCCCAGGCCTTCAGCTGGTGGCTGCTGCTCTGCCTGGGCGGCCTGCTGCTGCTTCCCTTCCCGTGGCTGTTCTGGCCCCTGCAGCTCGGGGCGCTGGCGGGCTGGATCCTGCTGGGCTCCCGCTGGGAGCATCTGCTGGAGGTGACGCTGCAGGACGGCCTGGCCTACCGGCACCGCTTCGACAGCCTGGAGACGGCCCTGGCCCACCGCAACGGCATTCGCAAGGCGATGGGCCCGGCCCCGGCGGCGGGGAGGCGTCCATGAGCTGGATCCTGCCGGAGGGCGCCAGCCTGGACTTCGAGGGTCTGGCGGCCCCGCTGCGGATCATCCGGGGCCTCGGGGGCGGCACCCAGGGCCAGGTGTATGAGGTGGAACTGGAGGGGGAGCGGCTGGCCCTGAAGTGGTACCTGCCGGCCTGCATCGCCCGTGACGGGGGCCTGGAGCGGCGCCTGGTGGCGAGCATCCGGGCCACCGCCCCGAATGAGGATTTCCTCTGGCCGATCGCCCTGCTGCGGGCCAGCCCCGCCAGCCGCCCCCTGATCCGTATCCGCCAGGAGAGCTTCGGCTACCTGATGCCCCTGCGGCCGCCCGCCTACGTGGGCGCCTGCGAGCATGCCGCCGGCCGGCTGGCGATTGGCCTGCACCAGGTGTTGCGCGCCTGCTTCGGCCTCGCCGATGCCTTCCATGCCCTGCACCTGGCGGGCCTCTGTTACAAGGATGTTTCGCTCGGTAACCTCTTCCTGGAGCCCGGCAGCGGCAGCATCCTCATCTGCGACAACGACAACGTCGCGGTGGATGGCGCCGACCACGGCGCCGTGCTGGGTACCCCGGGCTTCATGGCCCCGGAGGTGTTGCTGGGCCAGGCCCGACCCGGCGCCGACAGCGACCTGTTTTCCCTGGCGGTGTTGCTGTTCCGGTTGCTCACCCGCCACGATCCGCTCAAGGGCCAGATGGAGCTGGCGATCCGCTGCCTTGACGAGCCGGCCCGCCGGCGCCTCTGCGGCGAGGACCCGGTGTTCATCTTTGATCCGCTGGACGACCGCAACCGGCCCGACCCGATCGAGCATGCGGCCGCCCTGATCACCTGGCCCATCTACCCCCGCCCCCTCCAGGCGCTGTTCGAGCAGACCTTCTGCCGCGGCATGAAGCAGCCCTCCCGCCGGGCCCTCACCGGCCAGTGGAAGCAGGAGCTGGCCCGCACCCTCGACCGTCGTGTCCTCTGCCCCGCCTGCGGTCAGGAAAACTTCCAGGCCAGCGGCGCGCCGGCGCTGTGCTGGAGCTGCGCTGCCCCCCTGCCGGAGCCGATCACGCTGCAGCTGGACCATGGGGCCGTGCTGGCGGCGCCCGACAACGAGTTGCACCCCCACCACTTCGATGCCCTGGCCGGGGAGGATCTGCGCCGGCCGCTGGCCCGGGTGGTGGCCCATCCCCAGGACCACAGGCGGCTGGGGCTGCGCAATCTCTCGACCGCTGCCTGGAGTGCCGAGACCCACGACGGCCGTGTCCAGCCGGTGCAGCCTGGCGAGAGCTGTAGCCTCGCCGCACTCGCCCGGATCCAGTCCCCAGCGGGTCCGATCGCCATTCAGCGCCCCACCCGGCCATCCCCCGCCACCTGAGAGATGCCGTTCCCCGACGTCAAGCTGGCCAACCGGCCGCTCCATTTCCTCTACCTCTGCGACTGCTCCGGCTCGATGGCGGCGTCGGGCAAGATGCAGGCCCTCAACCAGGCCATCCGCCAGTCGCTGCCGGGCATGGCGGCGGTGGCCCGCGACAACCCGGAGGCGCGGGTGCTGGTGCGGGCCGTGCGCTTCGCCGACCACGCCGCCTGGCACATCGAGACCCCCACGCCGGTGGACCAGCTGGAATGGCGCGATCTGCAGGCCGGTGGCATCACGGCCATGGGGGAGGCCCTGAAGCTGGTGGCGGCGGCCCTGCAGACCCCGCCGATGGAGGTGCGCGCCCTGCCGCCGGTGCTGGTGCTGATCTCCGACGGCCAGCCCACCGATGATTTCGCCGCCGGCCTCGAGGCCCTGCTGCGGGTGCCCTGGGCCCAGAAGGCGGTGCGCCTGGCCATCGCCCTGGGCCACGACGCCGACCTGGAGGTGCTGCAGCGGTTCATCGGCACGGAACCGGCCACGGCGGGCCGCTCGCCCCGCCGCCCCCTGCAGGCCAGCAATGCCACCTCCCTGGCCCAGTACATCCAGTGGGCCTCCACGGCGGTGGTGGGGGCCGCCTCGATGCCGGCGAGCCGGGTGAGCGAGACGCCCCTGGAGTCCGCGGCGGGCAACATCCCCCTGCCGGATCTGCCCCCCACCGTGCTGGATCCCACCGATGATGTCGGTCCCCTGGTGTGGTGAACCGCTGGGCGGCGCCGATCACTGCCAGCCGGGCCGGGGCCGCCCACCTCAGGGCCGGCCGCCCCTGCCAGGACGCCGTGCTCTGCGGGGAACTGCGCGACGCTGAGGGGCATCCCGTGATGCTGATGGCGGTGGCCGATGGCCACGGCGGGCGGCGCTACCGGCGCAGCGAGGTGGGCAGTCGCCTGGCCTGCGAGACGGCCCTGGCCGTGGTGGGGGACGCCCTGGCCGCCACGCCCCCGGCGGACGGGGAGGGGGGCTGGAGCCGCTGGCTGGCCCACGACCTGCCCGAGGCGGTCCAGCGCCGCTGGCTGGAGGCGGTGCAGGCCCATTGGCAGAGCGAGCCGGGCGAGGGCGACTTTGAGCCCATGCTCTACGGCAGCACCCTGGGGCTGGTGGTGATGACGCCCCGCTGGTGGGGCCATACGGGCCTGGGCGACTGGGACCTGGTGCGGGTGGAGGCGGACGGCCGTGCCCGGCTGCTGCAGGAGGAGAACGAACCCACCGCCCTCGGCGAAGCCACCTGCAGCCTCTGCCAGCCCCAGGCGGCGTCCCTGTTCGCCCGCCGGGCGGCCCTGCATCCCCTGGCTCCTGAACCGCGCGCTTTCGCCCTGGTGCTCTGCACCGACGGCATCCGCAAGTCCTGCGCCACCGACAGCGATTTCCTCACCCTGGCGGCCTGGTTGGCCGGCAGCGGCGGCGAGGCGGCCGCAGACCTGCCTGAGGCGCTGGATCGGATCAGCCGCGAGGGCAGCGGCGACGATGTGACCGTGGCGATCGCCCGCAGCGGGGCGCCCGGTGAGCGGCCGTCGCCGTTGCCCATGCCTCCTGCAGTGACGCCATCCCCTGCCCAGACCGCCCAGGCCCCATCCCGTCCCCGGCGGCGGCGCCCGGCGATCGGCCGGGCGGTGGC
>NZ_JAYGHY010000033.1:0-28296 GCF_034931305.1 Cyanobium gracile UHCC 0281
GGCGACTGGCGCCGCGCCCCCCCCGGCCCCGGCGACCTGCTGCTGCCACTGGGTGAGAACCCGCGGCTGGAGGCCCTGGCCGGCGAATGGCGGCGTCTCGGCAGCGACCGGGAGCGGCTGAACGCCGCCGCCAGCTGGTTCCGCGGCCAGCCCTTCCGCTACAGCCTCGAGCCCGGGGCCCTGCCCCGTCAGGCGCCCCTCGACCACTTCCTGTTCGAGAGCCGGCTCGGCTTCTGTGGTCACTACGCCAGTGCCTTCACGACCCTGATGCGGGCCGCGGGGGTGCCGGCGCGGGTGGTGAGCGGTTACCGCGGCGGGCAGTGGGTGCAACCCGTGGGCGGCACTGGCTACATCGACCTGCGCCAGGCCGATGCCCACGCCTGGAGCGAGGTCTGGCTGCAGGGGGAAGGCTGGCGGCGGGTCGATCCCACCGCCTGGGCGGACGGAGACCCCCTGGCCAGCGCGACGGCGGGGGCCAGAAGCCGTGCCGGCGGTGGCCCGTGGGACTGGCTGCAGCAGCAATGGTGGGGCCTCGACATCGCCTGGGCCCGCTGGTGGCTGGGGTACGACAGCGAGCAGCAGCAGGCCCTGGTGGCCAGGCTGCTGGGGGAGCAGCGCCACCTGCTGGGGGTGGTGGTGCTGCTGGCGGTGGCCATCAGCCTGGCCGCCAGCCTGGGGGGCCTGGGCTGGCTGGGCCGCCGCCGCAGCGGCGATCCCCTGCGCCTGGAGTTGGAGCGGACCCTGCGGGCCTTCGCCCGGCAGGGCATGGCCCCGGCGGCGGGGGAAACCCTGGGCGGCTTCGCCCGGAGACTGGCGGAGCGCTGGCCATCCCTGGTCGATCCCCTGGAGGCCTTCGTGGCGACCTACCAGCAGCACCGCTTCGCCAGCGCCCCCAGCCGGACGGGACGACGGCAGGCCCAGCGGCTGGGACGGGTGCTTCGCCGTTCCCTGCGGACCGGCAACCTCCCGGCGGAAGCGGTACAACGGGACCACCCCTGAACAGGCGACCATGACCACGCTCCAAGGGTCAGGCCGCGTTGTCGCTGCTTCGGCGCTGCTGGCCCTGCTGCTGGCCGGCCCGGCACGGGCGGGAAGCGACGCCGATCTGATGCGGCTGCTGGGTCAGCGCAACTGCCCACGCTGCAAGCTGCAGGACGCCGACCTGGTCCACGCTGACCTGCGCGACGCCGACCTGCGGGGCGCCAAACTCCAGCGCGCCAACCTGGGCCAGGCCCGCCTGGACGGGGCACGCCTCGAAGGCGCCGATCTCAGCTTCACCAGCCTCCAGGGCGCGTCCCTGCGGGGCGCAGATCTGCGGGGCGCCAGGCTGGAAGGCACCGATCTACGCCAGAGCGATCTCAGCGGCGCCCAGCTCGATCCCGGCGGGCTGGCCCGCAGCCACTGGCAGGACGCCCGCGGCGTGGGCCCCGAGGTGTTGAGCTACCCCGAACTGCACAACGCCGGGGTCACCGCGGCCCTGGAGGGCCGCCATCCCCAGGCGGAGCAGCTGTTTTCCGAGGCGATCCGCCTGCAGCCCCAGGCCGCGATCAGCTGGGTGGCCCGAGGCCTGAGCCGCACGGAACAGGGCAAGACCGAACTGGCCGCCCAGGACATCAACTATGCCGCCGTTCTCTACGGCCAGGCCGGCGAGGAGGAGCAGGCGAAACAGCTCACCGACGTGGCCGCCGCCCTGCTGAAACCCGGCAAGAAAGCCAACCAAGGCAGCGGAATGGGCGGCCAGATGCTCTCCGGAGCCGCCGCGTTCGCCTCCGCCGTGGCCCCGCTGGCGATGAAGTTCCTGCTGCCGCTGGCCTTCTGAATCAGGGGGTGTCCCCGCTCAAGGGGTCATGGGGGGCTGGGGCTCGCCGCCCAGGAAGGCGCGGGAGGCCGGGGTGGAGGGCTGATAGCCATAGCCGAAGGTACCGCCTTCGGTGTCGTTGATGATGCGCGGCGTCACCATGATCACCAGCTCCCGCTTCTCGCGGTTGTTGGACGAAGCCCGGAAGAACTGGCCGATGATGGGAATGTCGCCCAGGATCGGCCACTTCGAAACCAGGGCCCGATCGAAATCGGAGATCACCCCGGTGAGGATCAGGGTCTGGCCATCGCGCACGCGCACCACCCCCGTATCCAGACGGCGAATCCGCAGGATGCTGATGGGGGGGCACTGATCGCCGGCGCTGACCTCCCGTTCCACCGCGGAGATGCTGGGGGAGAGGGAGAAGGTGACGAAGCCGTTGTCGTCGATCTTCTGCACGCGGGCCCCCAGCACCAGACCCGCCGTCGACAGTTCGCTGATGGTGCAGCTCACCGTGGCCGAGGTTCCGGTCACGTTGGAGGTGACGTTAGTGGGCACGTTGATCCCTACCCTCACGACCCCTTCATTGCCCCGTTTGCGCCCGATCGGGGCATCGATGTTGTCGAAGGAGGAGGAGAAGAGGCTGGATCCGGAGGTGTCACCCCCACCACTGCTGCCACCACCGCCGGAGGCATCCTCACGCAGGATGGAGGGATCCTCCTGAAGGATCAGAGTGGGGCTGGCCAGCACTTTGGAGTTATCGGCCAGGACACGGGCCTGGAAGAAATCGAAGAAATTGTTGTTGGGATAAAGCGGCTGACCCGTCGCTCCGACCGCCGCGCCTGGATTGGTCTGTCCTTGGAAGCCCGCGAGGGGAGTCCCCGGCAGCAGAGGCGCATCCAGGGTTCTCTGGAAGGAAGATCCACCCAGAACACCACCGAAGTTCGCCGCCAGGGTGCCGTTGTCATTGACGATGAAGTTGTTGCCCCAGCGGAAGGCGAAACTGTTGTAGAGATCCGTGTCGTTCTGAAGGTTCACATCCAGGATCTTCACCGACAGCGCCACCTGCCGCTGGCGCAGATCCAGCTGCTTGAGGTACTGCTCGGCGATGGTCACCAGGCCAGGTGCGCCCACCAGGGTGATGGTGCCCAGACGGGTGTCGGTGGTGGCCCGCAGGCCGATGAGGGGGCCGTTCGTGGCCCCGAAGGACTCCACCGTCGTGGTGGTGCTGGCGGTGGTGGTGGAGGCCGTGGGGCTGCCGGCGGGAGCGGCGGTGGCGGCGACGCCCTCGGAGACGGCGGTGGTGATCGTGTTGGTCTTGGTGACCTGGGCCCCCAGGTTGGCCAGATAGTCGGCGGCTGCATTCGCCGGCACCTGGTTCAGCCGGTACACCTTGGAGAGCTGGGCGCCGAAGCTCTTGGCCAGCACGTTGGGGCCGGCGAAGATCGTGTTGCCGTCGCGCTTGCCCTGCAGTCCAGCGGCCAGGAGCGCTGAGTTGATCGCCCGGCCATAGCTTTCGCGGCGGAACGAGATCGAGATTGGGCGCATGCCCGCTGCCGCGGGTGTGGCCGCTGCGCCAGTGGCACCTGGCGCCGGAGATTCATCCACATAGACGAACCCGTACCCCCCCAACTGACTGAGGGCCATCAGCACGTCCTTGGCAGGCGCGTTGCGCAGGGTCATGGTGACCGGCGGGCCGCTCACGTTCACATAGCTGGGATTGCTGATGGTCATCGATCCCACCGCCATGTCCCCCAGCGGCGGGGCCACGGCCCGCGGCTGCAGCGGCGGGATGAAGCCAGGCTGGGGCACCCTTCCGGGTGTGGTGAAGTTGGGGGAGAGCGTCTGCAGGGTGCTCAGCGTCGGGGCGTTGAAGGTGAGGATCAGGCTGCGGCCGTCAGCGCTCACCACGGGCCGGCCGAGGGGGAAACCCGGGGTGGGGGAGACCCTCAGTTCGAAAAGGTTGCCCGAGCCGTCGAACGTGATTCTCTGCATCCCGGCCTCGGGGAGGGACAACTGCACCGGGCCGCGCCGCAGGGCCATCGGGGTGGCGGTCTGCAGCCGGCCCAGCCAGATGGCGCCCTGGGTGGTCTGCTGCAGCACTGGTGAAGGGCCGGTGCCCTCAATCACCACCTCGACGGAATCAGGCATGCGCCGCAGCTTGATGTCGAGCGAGCCGCTGGCCTGGGCGATGTCAGCGTGCCGCGAAGCGGAAGATCCTCCTCCCGGGACGGGGACAGCAGCGGACGCCATGGCCGCCAGACCGGTCCCCTGCTGCAGGACCACGACACCAAAAGATGCAGAAAGAACGTGCCGCCACTGACGTTTTGCCACGCTCCGTTGATCTCCGAATCGGTCGAATGGTATCTGCACTTGTGTGAAACGGCCAGTTGCCGGATCCCGTTGCATCGGCATGGTCAGTTCGGAGTTGCTGGGGTTGCTGGGGCTGGAGTCGGTGCGGGTGCCGCGTCGGCGGCAGGTGGCGCTGAGGGGGCTGGAGTGCGGCTGTAGAGGCCCAGGGTGAGCTTCATGACGACCTCTGGAGTGGGGTTGACCCGTCGGGCGTCCGTGGCTCCCGTTTCGGTCAGGGTGAGGTTGAGGTCGCTCTGCACAACCAGCACGTTGAGGGCTTCGAGGCGCCGCAGGAACGCCAGAAGCGAAGGGAATGACCCTCGGGCCGATAGGAGCAGCGTTCGTTGGGTGAGACCCTGAAGAGCCAGGGGATCCGACGGTGCGGCCGGAGCGGCTGGGGTGCCAGGCGCTGGGGCGGCGGGCGCCGCGGCGCCCGTCTGCGCAGCTGGGGTGGCGGCCGCCTGGGTGGGCTCGAACAGCGTCAGCTGAACGCCCGAGGCCTCGGCCTCGCGGTCGAGGATGGCCACAAAGGTGGACAGGTCGCCGTTGCCCGTGATCAGCCGCTCGATCTTGGCCTTGCTGGCCATGGCCGCCTCGGTGTTCTCCTGGGTGGTCACCAGCTGCCCCCGCATCAGGGTCACCTGATCACGCAGTTGCTCCAGCTCCTGGAGGCGCTGGCTGTCGCGTTGGAGCGTGGCCCAGAGGGGCAGCAGGCCGGCGAGAACCACCAACAGGCCCAGCCCGCCCAGCACAGCCGCCGGCAGGAGCAGCCAGATCAGGCGCAGGCTGGCAACGGGAAGCCTGGAGGATCCTTGCTGAAGATTCGTCATGGGATCAGGCCCTCCGCCTGGAGCAGTTGGAGCCGACGCACCATGCCCTCCGATCCAAGCTGCCGCATCACCACCAGCTGCCGGGCGGGAGGCAGGCTGGCGAAGGGACCGACGAGTTCGAAACGGACCGCAGCTGGGGCCGCCTGCCCGGCCTGCCCGGCCACAGGGGCGGCGGCAGGGACCCTCTCCAGCTTGACGAGCGTCACCCCCTTGGCCTCCAGTAGGGGCGAGCGGGCCAGCTCCAGCTGCAGGGCATTGATGCGAGCAAAGGCCAGGGGATCCAGGGCCTGACCTTTGAGCACCAGCTTCTGGTCCTCGGCTTCGACACTCTGCAGCTGAATGCCCTCGGGGATGCGCAGCTGCAGGTCGGCCAGAAGGGCCGAGGAGGTGCGCAGGGTGGTGAGGCCCTCGGTGAGGCTGCGGGTGGTGGTGGTGAGTTGGTCGAGCTTCGCCTTGCTGGCCGTCATCTCGGCCTGCATCTGGGTGGCTTCGACTTCGAAACGGGTGAGCTGGGCGGTCTGGGACTTGACCACCAAGGAACGGAGGAGCACCAGGGCGGTACCACCCACCGCCATCACCAGCACAGCAGCTCCGATCAGGGCACCCCTGATCAGCAGCGGACGCCGATCCAGCAGCGCCGTGATCATGCTCTCCTGGCCGAGCTCCTTGCGCCGTTCCCGCAGCAGATCGAGAGGTGCTGTCATCGGACCCTCTCCACCATCGCCAGCCCTTGGAGGACCAGAGATCCAAAAGGCTGGGTGGTGAGAAGTTCGGCGCGCACCCCAAGCGCGTCCTGGAGCTGATCCTGGCTGGCAAGCGGCGCGCTGAGCAACAGCCGGAGCCGATGCACGGAAGGATGGCGGCGTCGATAGAAGGCCACGCAGCGGGTCACTTCCCGAACGAGCTGATCATCGTCCTCGGGCAGAGGCCAATCGAAGACCGGCTCGGCGCGACGCAGAAGCAGCAACCGCCCCCCCCCCGGCAGCGGATGGATCAGCAGAGTCAGGACATCCTCCGCCGTGTGCTCCAGCAGCGCATTCACCGCCGCCAAGCGACAGGACTGGGCCGGGGCCAGCCGCTCAAGCGGGACTCCGGCCAGGTTGAACACCTCGATCCAGTCGTCCACCAGCTTCCTGGACGCCACGGCCAGCAGCATGCGGGGGTTGGCACCCGGCAGGGGCTGCAGATCGATGGTCGCTTCGCTCAGTGGAACGGCAAGACTGAGGGGAGGATCGATCGTCCGCAACGCTTGGATGGGGTCATCGGGGATCGCCTCCAGGGGCCAGTCGATGACGCGCCACTCGGCAGCCCCCTCGGGAAGGGAGGCGAGCACGACGGCATCCAGCAGACCGTCGCGCACCATCAGATCGCCGATCAGGTCACCAAGGGGTTCTTTCTCCAGGGGCTGGCCATCCAGGCAGGTGAGCGGAGGCAGGGGCAGATCGATGCTCACCGGCTCTGGCCCATTTCCCCGCAAAACCTGTCCCATCAAGGCGTCGTCCTGCAGCTCCAGCAGCAGCCGTCGTGGCAGGACTTGCGCTCGGATCGGTCGCAGACGGTCGTCCAGATCATCCTTCAAGCCGATCAGGCCAGAAAAAACCAAGACTCCGATCCGATGCCTGCGAAAGTTACCGACTTATGGGCGCCAAGGCATCCCCGAACCTACAACTTCAGAAAGCGTCCTGCAGCCATGGCGATCGAGCTGGTGGCTCAATCCCTCCAGAATCGATGGCACAAGTGCGGGGCCTTCGTAAATCCAACCCGTGTAGATCTGGATCAGGGACGCTCCTGCACTGATCCGTTCCCAGGCGGCCTCGGCTGAGTCGATGCCGCCCACACCGATCAGCGGCAACGCAGGACCTGCGGTCGCCCGCAGCCGCCGCAACACCTCCACCGCCCGCCGCCGCAGGGGCCGGCCGCTCAGTCCTCCGGCTTCTTCGGCGAGGGTCTGCCCCGTGGCCTGCAAACGGCGCCCTTCGAGTCCGAGTCGATGGACTGAGGTGTTCACGGCGATCACGCCAGCCAGGCCTTCCTCGTAAGCGAGTCGGGCGATGGTGTCGATGGCGTCATCCTCGAGATCAGGCGCGATCTTGACCAGCAGGGGAGGGCAGGCCGGCAGGCGCCGCAACCGCTCCACCAGTCGCCTGAGCTGGGCCTCCTCCTGCAGGTCGCGCAGCCCCGGGGTGTTGGGCGAGCTCACGTTGACCACCGCGTAGTCGGCCAGCGGAGCCAGCAGCTCCAGGGAGGCGGCGTAATCGTCGGGGGCCATCTCCAGCGACACCGCTTTCGATTTGCCGAGGTTGATGCCGAGCACCGCGGGCCGCTGCCCCGGCGGGGGCAGCCCCTGGCGTTCCAGGGTCCGGCGCACGCCCCTGGCCCCGTCGTTGTTGAAGCCCATGCGGTTGAGGGCGGCCCGCTCCTCGGCCAGCCGGAACAGCCTCGGCCGGGGATTTCCCTGCTGGGGCTGCCAGGTGATGGTGCCCAGCTCGGCGAAGCCGAAACCGAACAGATGCCAGATCGCGGCCGCCACCCCGTTCTTGTCGAAGCCCGCAGCCAGCCCCACCGGGTTGGCAAAGCGACAGCCGAACAGTGTCTGCTCCAGGCGGGGATCCCGCCGCTGCAGCTCTGCCCCCAGCCCCGCCAGGCTGCCGCTGACCAGGGGCCAGCGGCGCCGCAGGGAGGCCTGGCCCAGGGCCAGAAGCGTCAGACGACTCAGCTGCTCGGCGTCGGCACCGTCGTCACGTCGCAGCAGCGGCTCGACGAAGCGGGCATAGAGGGCGCCGGTTCCCACCTGGCCGCCGCCGGTCGATTGCTCCTGCGCCATTCCTACCTCCTCACTGCGGCCTGGCCAATCCTCCCGTGCCGCGCTCCAGGCGCCAGCTCCCGTTGCCCAGGGGCCTCACGAGCCAGTCGCGCCAGAGCCAAGGATCGCCTTTCCCCTCAAGGGTGGCGGTGGGCACCTCCAGCAGCCGGGCGAGCTCCACGGCCCGCAGGCTGTAGCCGCCTGCGGCAAGCCGATCGGCCAGCTCCATGCGGGAGAGCAACTGCTGCAGCGAGCTGGGGGCCAGATCCACAACGTCGGGAACCGCCACCTCCTCTGTCACGTCTGCAGCCACGTCTTCTGGCACCGCCTCAACCGCGACGCCGGATCGGCTTTCCACCGCCAGGTTCGGGGTCTGGCCGCGGGAATAGGCGACGGCGATGGCATCGCAGCGGTCGTTGTCCGGATCGCCGCTGTGGCCACGCACGTGACGCAGGGCAAGCCCAGGCAACCTGGCGGCATCGAGCAGCTCCCAGAGATCGCGGTTGAGCACAGCCCCACCGGAGGCTGTCCGCCAGCCCTTGCGCTTCCAGCCGGCCATCCACTTCTCGAAACCATCGATCAAATAGCGGCTGTCGGTGCGCAGCACCAGATCGGGATGGCGCGGCAGATCCCGCAGGGCCTCCAGCACCGCCAGCGCGGCGGTGAGCTCCATGCGGTTGTTGGTGGTGGCCGCTGCCGCCCCACCCAGCTCCCGCCGGGAGCCGTTCTCAAAGCGCAGCAGGGCGCCCCAGCCCCCCGGGCCTGGGTTGCCGCTGCAGGCCCCGTCGCAGGCGGCAGCCACTACCCGCACCGGACGATCACCCATGGAGTCCCCTTGACAGCATCGCTTGAATGAGACCCTCTCTCCCGGAGAACGCCCGGGCCCTGGAGGTGTTCCCATGCAGCGAACCTACCTGGCCCTGGCGGGCCTGGCCCTGGCCGGAGCCGGCCTGCCGATGGTGCAGCCCAGGCTGGCCATGGCCGCCGGCCTGTTCCAGAGCACGGAGGTGGACCCCCAGAGTTTCGCGGTGCTGGCGAGGCCGGTGGGCGACAACGACTGGACCCTCCTGGTGCTGGAGCAGCTGGCCGCCCAGCCCTCCTGCTGGCAGGCCCGCCCGGACGGGCTGGTGGATCCAACCCTGAACCGGTTCGACTTCACCGGCATCTGCAATCGCTACCTCGACAGCAACGGCTATTCCCTGCGGGTCGCCGACCAGGACATGGGCACCACCTATCGCCTGCAGGTGCAGCAGGTGGGCTCCCGTCTGGAGCTGCAGGCCGTCTCGCCTAGAAGTTCCGCCGTCCTGGTGCTGGGAGGGGCCGAGGTTCCCCTGCGGGACCGGGACGGCTTCGTCGCCCTCACGCTCGAACCCGGCTGGGATCTCAAACGCCGCACCTACGAGCAGAGGTCCCTGTCCCACCTCTACTTCGCCAGTCCGGCCCCCCTGGAGCAACTGATCGCCCGGGCCGGCGGAGGCGAGACGTTCCGGCGCCCCCCGGGCCGGGCCGAACTCCCCGGCATTGCCACCACCCCGCCGTTGCTCGACCAGCGCAACGACAGCATGGGCTCGGGGAGCTCCGGTCGGGCGATCGCCCTCCAGGTGATTCCCTACACCGAGGCCAATGGAGGGGGTCTCTGACCCCATCGCTTGATCCCGTCTGCGGCCCTGGTCCGGGACCAGTTGAATCACCGGACTCCTCACCCCCCACCTGCCTTCCCCCTCAATTAATCTGATCTGGTGAGGAGTGAAGGACGCTCTTCCAGGGTCGAAACGAGGACAGACTCCCGGAATCGTTCCATCTCCAGAGCCCTGCCTTCGGCGGGGCTCTTTTTTTATGGGTTGCCCTCCCTGTGCCCGGGGCACGCGCGCAGCCGTCACCGGACGCGACCACGAAAAAAGCCGGCCCCGAAGGGCCGGCGTGGAAAGGAAGGGGTCGCCGGGCCTGAAGACCCGACGGTGGCCGGTCACTTGATGGAGACCTTGCCACCCACTTCTTCGATGCTCTTCTTGAGAGCTTCGGCATCGTTCTTGGAGATGCCTTCCTTGACGGCCTTGGGAGCGGCTTCGACAAGGGCCTTGGCTTCGCCCAGACCGAGGCCGGTGGCCTCGCGGACGGCCTTGAGCACCTTGATCTTGGCGGCCGGATCGAAGCCATCGAGGATGACGTCGAATTCGGTCTGCTCCTCAACCGCCTCGGCGGCGGCGCCGGGGGCGGCGGCGGCCATGACGACGCCGGCCGAAGCGGCGGCGGACACGCCGAAGGCCTCTTCGATCTGCTTGACGAGCTCGGAAGCCTCAAGCAGCGAGAGGGTTTTCAGTTGTTCGAGAATCTGGTCGGTGGTAGCGGACATGGGGGGGAATCAGCAACAGAACGGGAGGATCGGTGGAGCCCAGGGGTTCGCGAAAAAAGCGAACTCAACCTTCGCCGGATTCGGCGTGTTGCTTGAGCGCCCTGGCGAGACCGGACGGAACCTCGTTGATGCCCACAGCCAGCTTGGTGGCCAGGCCATTGATCGCACCGGCGATCTGGGCCATGAGCACCTCCTTGGAGGGCAGATCCCCGATGGCCTGGATGTCGGAGGGGGACAGGAGCTTGCCTTCGAAAAGGCCTCCCTTCACATCCGACTTCTTGGTGTCCTTCTGGAAGGACTGCAGGGCCTTCACCGCACCGCCGACATCGCCCTTGACCAGGACGAAGGCATTGGTGCCCGTGAGCAGGGAATCGAGATCCGACCAGGCGCTGTCACCATCAATGGCACGGCGCATCAAGGTGTTTTTGGTCACCTTGCACACACCGTTGCTGGCCTGCAGACGGGTCCGCAGATCAGTCATCTCCTTGATGGTCAGGCCCTTGAAATCGAGGACCAGCGCCAATTCGGCTTCACCGAGGAGCCCTTTGAGCTCTTCGACGATCTGTTGCTTGTTCTCCAGCGTGCGGCCCATAGGAAGTGGATCGGATCGGGGGAACAAGCAGGGAACGCAGCCCGGACAGCCCCCCGGGTAGGGAAGCTTCGAGGCCGCTCATCGCTCCGCTCCGATCTGAGTGACTCCGTTGGAGACCCCATCCCAGGCAAAAACCAATCGCGTGTACCTCGGCAGGACTTACGACAAGGAACGAGCGACCGGAATCGACGACCCTGACGACCTGCTGTCTTGGGTTGGGCGCGTGCCCTTCTGGACGAATCCAGTTGTTCAACCTACATCACGGCAGGCCCAGTTCCCGTAGCCGCGCCTGCCAACGGGCGTAACCGGCGGCGTTGAGATGCACGCCATCCACCGTGTAGGCGCGCTTGAGACCATCGGCGTCCGCCATCACCGTGGTGAGATCGACGTAGTCCCGGGCTGGCGTCTGCTGGGCGAGCCGCTGGTTGAGTTCCGCCACCCGCCGAACCCCGTCGGCGCCACAGCGAAAGCGGGCACAGGGAATGGTGGACTGGACGATCACCCGCGCCCCGGTACCAATCTGGAGGCCGGTGCGCAGCCACTGGATCCGGCCGGCGATGCGGCCGGGGTCGTAACCCCAGACGATGTCGTTGATCCCCACCATCACCAGGTAGGTGGCGGCACCGGTCTGGCGGATCGACGGCAAACGGGCCATCAGCTGGACGCTGGTGTCGCCACTGACGCCCTGGTTGTGGACCACGTGAGCGGGGAACGCCGCCTGCCAGTTGCCCTGGGCTGTGAGCGAATCACCGACGAAGGTGACCACACCACCGCCACGGCTGGACGGTGATCCGGAGGACTCCGGCGGCAGGGCGCCTGGCTCGGAGCGCAGGCCCCACCCCAGCATCAGCAGGGTGAGCGGAACGGCCACCAAGCCACCGATCCGCACCCAGGACAACGAAGGCACGGGCGGGCTTCAGCTGTCCTGCTTGATGTCCTGGAGAGCAGCGAAGTCGACCTGCACCGAGGGGCCCATGGTGGAGGCGACATAGAGGCTCCTCCAGTAGCGGCCCTTGGCACCGCTTGGCTTGTTGCGGTCGATGGTTTCCTGCAGGGCCTTGAGGTTCTCCAGCAACTTGGCGCTGGGGAAGCTGGCCTTGCCGAAGCGCACGTGAACGATCCCGGCCCGGTCGGCCCGGAACTCCAGTTTGCCCGCCTTGAACTCGTTGATGGCGCCAGCCAGATCGGTGGTGACGGTGCCGGCCTTGGGGTTCGGCATCAGACCACGGGGACCGAGCACCCGGCCGAGCTTGGCCACCTTCGGCATCATGTCGGGGGTGGCGATGAGCAGATCGAAGTCGATGGCACCGCCGGCGATCTGATCCACCAGCTCATCGTCGCCGGCCAGGTCGGCACCGGCGGCCTTGGCTTCGGCCACCTTCTCGCCCCGGGCGATCACCGCGATGCGGATGGTCTGACCGGTGCCGTTGGGCAGGGCCACGGTGGTGCGCAGTTGCTGGTCGGTGTACTTGGGATCAATGCCGAGGCGCACATGGGCCTCGATCGTTTCGTCGAAGCGGGCGGTGGCGGTGTCCTTGACCAGCTCGATGGCTTCGAGCGGGTCGTAGGAGCGGTCCTCCACCTTGGCGGCGAGGGCCGTGAAGCGTTTGGAGATTTTTGTCATGACAGGAAGGGGTGCGGACGACCGTGGGCGGTCTCCCCCAGGTAGGTGAATGGAGTGGAACGACGCCCGAGGGGGGTCAGTCGCTGACGGCAACGCCCATGTTGCGGGCAGTGCCTTCGATGATGCGCATGGCCGACTCAACGCTGGCGCAATTGAGGTCGGGCAGTTTGGTCTTGGCGATCTCCTCGAGCTGGGCGCGGCTGATGGCACCCACGGAGCCCTTGGCGGACGTGGCGGCACCTTTGTCGATGCCGGCGGCCTTGGAGATGAGCACCGAAGCGGGCGGGGTCTTGGTGATGAAGGTGAAGCTGCGGTCTTCAAAGACCGAGATCTCCACCGGGATCACGTACCCGGCCTTTTCCTGGGTGCGGGCGTTGTACTCCTTGCAGAACGCCATGATGTTGACCCCGTGCTGACCGAGGGCAGGGCCCACCGGTGGTGCGGGGTTCGCTTTGCCGGCCTGGAGGGCCAGCTTGATCACAGCTACGACTTTCTTGGCCATCGTCTGGACTAGGGGACGGAACTCCCTTGCGGGAGAGCGGGACGGGACTCCCTCGCGGGAGTGCTGCGGATCGCCGGGGCGGTGGACGGCCCGGCAGCGTGGCGGTCCCGTACGGGACCACCCTGGGCCGCCCTCCGCAGGGAGGCGGCCGCCACTGATCAGCTCTGTTTGCTGATCTGGGAGAACTCGAGCTCGACCGGGGTCTCCCTGCCGAAGATCGACAGGAGGGCCTTCAGCTTGCTGCGCTCACCGGAGACTTCGATCACCTCGCCCTGGAAGTCCTTGAACGGACCGGCGGTGACGAGGATCTGATCGCCTTCGGTGAGGTCGACCTTGAGGACAGGCTTCTTCTCGGCGGCACGCTTGAAGATGCGATCCACCTCCTGGCGGCTGAGGGGCCGCGGCCGGATGTGGCCGCGGGCCTTGCCGGTGGCGCGGCGCTCCTCCTGGCCCACAAAATTGATGACGTTGGGAGTGCTGCGCACGGCCATCATCGTGTCCTCATCGAGAACCATGCGCACCAGCACGTAGCCGGGAAACACCTTCTCCTCGATGGACTGGCGGCTGCCGTCCTTCTTGAGCTTGACACCAGGGGTCTGGGGGATCTCGATCTCGAGGATCCGGTTGCTGACCCCCAGGGTGACGGCCCGCTGCTCGAGGGTGGCCTTGACCTTCTTCTCGCAACTGGAGGCCACCTGAACCGCGAACCAGCGGGCCACCTGGGGCTTGGTGGCTTCACCCGCTGCGGCGGCACCGTCTGCGGCGGCAAGGTCGCCCCCCTCGGCGGCAAGGCCAGGGCCTTCGCCAGGAAGCTCCAGCACCTCGGGGGCGTCCGGTTCGATCTCGGGCACGGTCTCGGGCACGGCAGACAGGGGAAGGGTCATCAACGGAAGATCTGGGCCGATCCCCAGTGATAGAAGCGATCGATCGCGGCAATGGCTGCGGCCGAAAGGCTCACCATCAGGATCACCGCCACCGATTCGCTGAACAGCTGCTGGCGGCTCGGCCAGACAACCTTGCGCAGTTCCGCGAGGGTGACCGCGAGGAAACCGGTGGGGGTCTCCTCTTCTGGCGAGGCACCATCCGGCCCCTCGTCGGGATCGGACAGGCCATTCCTCTGGGCCAGGGGCCCATCGGGACTGCTCGTGGTGGTGGTGACGGGGGGGATGGGTTCCACGGTGTGGAGGCGATGGCTGCCATTACGTCGGCAAGCATCGACAAACGATCACCCTACCGGACGTCCTTCCCCTTCGGCCCTCAGGGGAACGAAGCGAAAGCCCCCGTCCCCGGGGCCGGCGAGCTCCAGCCGCACACCCCTGGCGCCGCTGAAGTGATCCTCCAGCAATTCGGTGGCCAGGGGATTCTCGATGCGACGGCGCAGCACCCGCCGCAGCGGGCGGGCGCCGTACTCCGGCTCGTAGCCCTGCTGGGCCAGTGCCACCACGACGGCCTCGTCCAGCTCCAGCTCCAGGTGCTGCTCCCGCAGCAGGGCCGCCAGCTCCGCCAGCTGCAGCCGCACGATGCGCTCGAGATCGGTGCGGGCGAGCGGCCGGAAACGGATCACCTCATCGATGCGGTTGAGAAATTCCGGGCGGAACTGGCGCGACAGGGCCTCCTCCACCGCCAGATCAAGGGCACGCTCCTGGGCCAGCTCGCCCTCCTCCGGATGAAGGGAAGTCCTGCCGCCATCAGGGCTGGAGCCGGAGCGGGCCCGGTCCAGGATCGCCCGGCTGGCCAGGTTGCTGGTCATGATCACCACCGTGTGGCGGAAGTCCACCGTGCGGCCCTGGGAATCCGTGAGGCGGCCGTCGTCGAGCACCTGCAGCAGCAGGTTGAACACATCGGGATGGGCCTTTTCCACCTCATCCAGCAGCAGCACCGCGTAGGGACGGCGGCGCACGGCCTCGGTGAGCTGTCCCCCCTCCTCGTAACCCACGTAGCCGGGGGGTGCCCCCACCAGGCGGGCGACGGCGTTGCGCTCCATGAATTCGCTCATGTCCAGCCGCACCAGGGCCTCCTCCTCATCGAAGAGGGCCGACGCCAGGGCCTTGGCCAGTTCGGTCTTGCCCACACCCGTCGGCCCCAGGAACAGGAACGACCCCACCGGCCGGGTGGGGGCCTGCATGCCGGCCCGGGACCGGCGGATCGAGGCCGCCACCGCCGCCACCGCCTCCGGCTGGCCGATCACCCGCCCAGCCAGCCGCTGCTCCAACTCGAGCAGCTTCTGGCGTTCGCCGGCCAGCAACTGCTGCACGGGGATGCCGGTGGAACGGGCCACCACATCGGCGATGTCCCCCTCCTCCACTTGCTCGCGCAGCATCGGATCGCTCTGCAGCTCCGCCTCGACGGCGGCGCGGCGTTGCTGCACTCCGTGCAGTTGGTCGTACTGGAGCCGGGCCGCCTCCTCCAGGTCCCCGTCCCGCTCCGCCTCAGCGATGGCATGGCGCAGGTCCTCGTCCTGGTGCATGAGCTCGCGCAGTTCCTCCAGACGCTCCCGCTCCCCCGCCCAGCGCCGCTGCAGGCGTTCGAGCTGTTCGTGGGCGCAGCGCCGCTGCTCCTGCAGCTGCAGACGTTCCTCCAGCGGAGCCGCCTCCGCCGCCAGCAGCTCCAGCTCCACCCGCCGCAGGTCCGCCTCCGCCGCCTCCACCACCTGGGGCTTGGAGGTGGCCTCCATGCGCAGGTTGGCGGCGGCCTCGTCGATCAGGTCGATGGCCGAATCGGGCAGGCAGCGGTCGCTGATGTAGCGGGCCGCGAGCCTGGAGGCTGCCACCAGGGCCCCATCGGTGATGGTGACACCGTGGTGGAGCTCGTAGCGCTCCTTCAGCCCCCGCAGGATCTCGAGGCAGGTGGGGCCGTCGGGCTCGCGGATCACCACCTGCTGGAAACGACGCTCCAGGGCCGGGTCCTTCTCGATGCTGCGGCGGTAATCCTCGGGGGTGGTGGCGCCGATGCAGCGCAGGTCGCCCCGGGCCAGCACCGGTTTGAGGATGCTGGCCGCATCGGTGCCGGAGCGATCACTGCCCACCACCGTGTGCAGTTCATCGATGAACAGCACCACCCCGCCCGCACGGCCCTGCACCCCGTCGCTGTCGCGGACCTCCGCCAGCACGCTGCGCAGGCGTTCCTCGAACTGACCGCGGAACTTGGCCCCAGCGATCAGGGCCCCCAGATCCAGAGCCACCAGCCGCAGGCCCCGCAGGGCATCGGGCACCTCGCCGGCCACGATCCGCTGGGCCAGGGATTCGGCCACCGCGGTCTTGCCGACGCCGGGCTCACCGATCAGCACCGGGTTGTTCTTGCTGCGGCGCGAGAGCACCTGGATCAGCCGGCGGATCTCCGGATCCCGTCCCACCACCGGATCGAGTTCTCCGGCCCGGGCGGCGGCGGTGAGGTCGCGCCCGTAGCGGGCCAGGGCACCTGGTTCGGGATCGCCCTCCCGCTGCAGGGTAAGGCCGGTGTCCGGCTCTGGCACTGGCACTGGCGCCGGCACAGGGGCCGGTGCCGGCGGCGCTGCGGGTGGGGACACCGCGACGGATGGGATGGCGGACGGCAGCGGCCGCCACTGGCGCAGCAGCAGGTCCTCGCTCAGTCCCTCCTCCACCAGCAGGGACGCCCCGATGCGGGGATCCACCAGCAGGGCCAGCAGCACATGGGGGACATCCAGCAGCCGGGATCCCCAGGCCGCCCGGCGGCGATCGGCCTCCTCGAGCAGATCTTCGAGGGCATCGCCGATATAGAGCGTGCCGCCGTCGCCACCAGGCTGATCGGCGCAGAAGGTTTCCAGTCGATCGAGCAACCGGTCCTCGTCGAGGGGCAGCGGCGCCACCCAGGTGGCGAAGCGCCGGTTCAGCAGCAGGGTGAGCAACAGGTGCTCCACGTCCATGGCGCCATGGCGCCAGCGCCTCGCCTGCTCCTGGGAGGCGATCAGCAGATCCCAGGCGGCGTCGCTGAAGCGGTCGGGATCGCTCGTGAGGCTGGCGGGAGTGCCCGCCGGCTCCCGGTCGTCGCGCAGGCGGGGATCAGGGCGCATCGGACCTTGACGACGTCTGGATCAGTTCCACCTTGTAGCCGTCGGGATCCTCCACGAACGCGATCACGGTGGTGCCGTGCTGCTTCGGGCCGGGTTCGCGCACCACCCGACCGCCCTTGGCGGCGATGGCCGTGCAGGTGGCGTAGATGTCATCGACGCCGATGGCCAGATGGCCGAAGCCGCTGCCGAGTTCGTAGGCCTCGGTGCCCCAGTTGTGGGTGAGTTCCAGCACGGTGGTGTCCTTCTCATCGCCGTAGCCCACGAAGGCCAGGGTGTAGGAGCCACCGGGATAGTCCTTGCGGCGCAGCAGCTTCATGCCGAGCACCTCGATGTAGAAGCGCAGGGAGCGCTCCAGGTCGCCCACCCTGAGCATGGTGTGAAGCAGTCGCATCGGTGCTGGACCAGCTGGAGCCATTCTGACCAGGGGGCCGTGGGCCCGGGCCATGGCCGGACGGTGGTGCAGGGAACACAGGCAAGGGTGGAGGGCCACCCATAGGATTCGCCCACCAGCACACTCCCTGTGTACGACTCCCTCGACCTCGTCATCGACTCCATCGTGGCCCGTGAGGTGCTCGACTCCCGGGGCACCCCCACGGTGGAGGCGGAGGTGTACCTGGAGGGAGGCGCCTTCGGCCGCGCCATCGTCCCCAGCGGCGCCAGCACCGGCGCCCATGAGGCCCACGAGCTGCGCGACGGCGAGAAGGCCTACTTCGGCAAGGGCGTCAGCAAGGCGGTGGAGAACATCGAGGAGCGCATCGCCCCGGCCCTCTGCGGCCTGAGTGCCCTCGACCAGGGCGCCGTCGACGAGGCCATGAACGAACTCGACGGCAGCGACAACAAATCGGCCCTCGGTGCCAACGCCATCCTGGCGGTGAGCCTGGCCACCGCCCATGCGGCCGCCAAAGCCCTGGGCCTGCCCCTCTACCGCTACCTGGGCGGCCCGATGGCCACCCTGCTGCCGGTGCCGCTGATGAACGTCATCAACGGCGGCGCCCACGCCTCCAACAACCTCGATTTCCAGGAATTCATGCTGGTGCCCCATGGGGCCGGCAGCTTCCGCGAGGCCCTGCGCATGGGCGCCGAGGTGTTCCACACCCTCAAGGGGCTGCTCAAGGATCAGGGCCTCTCCACCGCCGTGGGCGATGAGGGTGGCTTCGCCCCCGACCTGGCCGGCAACGACGCCGCCGGCGAACTGCTGATGCAGGCGATCGAGAAGGCCGGCTACCGCCCCGGCGACCAGATCTCCCTGGCCCTCGACGTGGCCAGCACCGAGTTCTATGCCGATGGTCGCTACGCCTTCGGCGGCGGCAGCTACACCAGTGCCGAGATGGTCGACCAGCTGGCGGCCCTGGCCAGCCGCTTCCCGATCGTCTCGATCGAGGACGGCCTGGCCGAGGACGACTGGGAGGGATGGCGCCTGCTGACCGAGCGCCTGGGGAGCACCGTGCAGCTGGTGGGCGACGATCTGTTCGTGACCAACACCACCCGTCTGCAGCAGGGGATCGAGCAGGGCATCGCCAACTCGATCCTGATCAAGGTGAATCAGATTGGCTCACTCACCGAAACCCTGCAGGCCATCGACATGGCCAGCCGTGCCGGTTACACCAGCGTGATCAGCCACCGCAGCGGCGAAACCGAGGACACCACCATCGCCGACCTGGCCGTGGCCACTCGCGCCGGCCAGATCAAGACCGGCTCCCTCAGCCGCAGCGACCGGGTCGCCAAGTACAACCAGCTGCTGCGCATCGAGGACGAACTGGGCAGCCAGGCGGTCTATGCCGGGGTGGACGACAGGGGCCCGCGGGGCCGCGGCTGAGGCTGGCCGCCGATCACTCCCGGCGTGATGCTGCGGCGACACCCGGGAGTTGGTCGAGGCGGCCATCGCGCTTGAGCCGCGATTGCAGCTTCAGCCAGGAGAGGCCCACCGGCAGCCCCAGCACCAGGGGCACCGCCACCAGGGCGGGGCGGCTACTGGCTGCCAGCAGCGCCGCCGCCACCGCCAGGCCCCCCAGCAGGAACGACTGACCGGAGCTCTGCTGGGCCAGGGCCAGGCGCCGCAGCAGCCGATCGGTTTCTCCGGCGCGAATCAGCACCTGCAGATCCCCCTGCTCGATGCGGGAGAGGCTCTCCTCCAGCCGCCGGGGGATCCCCAGCGCCCGGCTACCCACCTCCGCCGCTTGGCGCGAGATCTCGTTGAACAGTTCATTCGGGCCGTTACCGCTGGCGGTCATGAGGGGCAGCAGGTAAGGACGGGCGATGGTGACCAGGCTAAAGCCCGGATCCAGGCTGCGGCCCACTCCTTCGAAGGTGGAGAGGGCCCGCATCACGAAGATGAGTTCCGGTGGCAGGCGAAACGGCTGGTCGTACACCAGCTCATACAGATCGCCCGAAAGCTTGTCGAGCACATTGGCGCTGAACGGCGGCGTGAGCGCCTCAGTCAGCATCACCCGCACCAGCCGTCGCACCGGACCAGGGTCAATGCCCTGGGCGATCACGCCGGCCTGCTGCAGCTCGTCCACCAGGCCGGAGGCATCCCGGGCCGCCGCGGCCCTCACCATGCGCCCGATCCGGCTGCGCAGGCGCTCGGAGATCTGGCCCATCATGCCGAAGTCGTAGTAGATCAACGAGCCATCTCCGGCGACCGCCAGGTTGCCGGGATGGGGATCGGCGTGGAAGAAACCGAAGCGGACCAGCTGCTGCAGGTAGCTGGCGGCTCCCTTTTCCGCCACAGCCGCTGGATCGATCCCGGCGCGGACGAGGGCCTCCCGGTCATTGATCTTGATGCCGGGCAGGTAGTCGAGGCAAAGCACCCGGCGGGAGCTGAGTTCCCAGATCACCGCAGGAATGCGGATGCCGGGATCATCGAGAAACTGCTGCCGGAAACGGGCGGCGTGCTCCGCCTCCAGGCGGAAATCCAGCTCCCGCAGCAACACCCGGCGGCATTCCTTGGCGATGCCCACCCAGTCGCGGCCAGCACCCCAGCGGGGATGGCGCTGCACCACCGCCGCCACCTGCTGCAACACCTCCAGATCCAGCCGGAACAGTCGCTCCAGCCCGGGCCGCTGCACCTTGAACACCACCTGCCGGCCGCTGCGCAGGCTGGCTCGGTGCACCTGGGCCAGGCTCGCCGAACCGAGCGGCTCCACCGCCAGATCGATGATCTCGGCCCGGCGCTCGCCCAGCTCCTGTTCCAGCAGGGACTCCACCACAGGGAAGGGGAACGCCGGCACCCGGTCCTGCAGATGGGCCAGCTCCTCCACCACGTCGGCGGGGAGCACATCGGGGCGGGCCGAGAGCAGCTGCCCCAGCTTGATGAAGGCGGAGCCGAGCTCAAGGAACTGGGACGTGAGCCAGCGGGCCCGGCGGCGCTGGCGGGCGGCCTGGCGCTCGGGGGTGCGCCCCCCCGGGTAGCTCCAGGGACGGCCATCCCACCACAGGCCAGCCAGCAACTGGACGACCAGACGCCAAATGCGCAGGGGGCGCCAGAAGCGGGACAACAGGATCCCGGGGCTGGAGGGGGCCGCCATCAGGCTTGCCCCGGAGACCGCGGCGGACCTTCGGGGGCGGCCGCGGGGACCTGATCGAGACGTCTGGAGAGTTCGGCCACCTTGGCCCTCAGGGCATCGATCCGCTCCTGGGGGTCGTCGGCGGAGCCGCCCCTTGCTGGGGCCGCGGCTGCGCTGCGGTCGTTCTCGATCCGTTCGGCTTCCATGGACACCTCCTCCCAGAACAGGCTGAGTTCCTGCTGTACGCGGGTTGGAGCCTCCTGGGCGAGCACCGCCAGGGTGGCCGCCGCATCGGCCAGACCGCTGCCCAGGCGGGCGGCCAGGCGGTTCATGGCCGCCTTGGCGAGGGACTGCGGCGCGCTCATGACAAGGCCGGAGGATTCACCGAACTGTGGCAGATCAGGGCTGGTTTCCGGGAGCCGGTGGGGCGCTCACCGGAGGCGGGGCGATCGGCGCGGGGCCGGCGGCCTCCCGCTCGCGGGCCGGCGGCGTTCGTGGCGGGGGGAGGGCGGGGGCCGACGGGGACTCGAGGTTTACGGGCCCAGGCGCTGCCGGCGGGTCGACGTCGGTGGGAGTCTCGGTCTGCTCGAGCAGCCGCTGCCGCTCCTGCGCTTCGCGCTCCTCCATGCCCCGCCGTCGCTCCTCGAGGTCGGCCTGCTCCTGTTTCTGCTGCTGCTCCAGGTCGATCAGGTCGAGGTCACCGCGAATCTCCCGGGCCTCGCCGCCGAAGCGCTGGCGCAGGGATTCCAGCGTCGTGCCTGGGGCGGCCTGGACATCGAAGCGCTGGCGGTTGCCCCGCTCCTCCTCACCGCCCAGACTCAGCAGCCGGAGACTGGCGCCGTAGCTGAGCCCGAAGCAGAGGCCGACGATCCACCACACCCGCCAGTCCCAGCCAGGGCGGGTTGCGGCGCGGGCGCGGGGCCCGCTGGGGGGAGTCCCGCTGGGCGTGGAGGGGGGCCTGGCCGTGACCATCGACGTCAGCACAGTCGCTGCCATCTTGCCCAGGCGTGGCCCCGGCATCCATGAGGACCGGCCGGTGGGCTCAGGTGGTGTAGTCGGCGTTGATGCGCACGTACTGATCGGAGAGGTCGCAACCCCAGGCGCTGCCGCTGCCGGGGCCGTCCCCGACCCGCAGTCGGATCGCGATCGTGTCGTCGCTGAGGTACGCGCCTGCGGCCCGTGCCTGCATGTAGGCCGAGGCCGCCGGCCGGTCGAAGTCAAGGGGCTGGCCGGCCGCCATCAGCTGGTGCTCCCCCAGCCAGAGGGCGACGGCCTGAGGATCGAACGCCACCCCGGCCCGGCCGGCGGCGGCCAGGATGCGTCCCCAGTTGGGATCGCGGCCATGGATGGCCGTCTTCACCAAGGAGGAGCCACACACGGTGCGGGCGATGGCGCGGGCGCCGGCTTCGTCGACGGCGCCCTCCACCCGCACCTCGATCAGGCAGGTGGCGCCCTCGCCATCACGGGCGATCGCCCGGGCCAGGTGCTGCGACACCGCCGTCAGGCCGGCCTCCAGCGCCTCGAAGTGCTCGGGGCTTAAGGGCTCGCCGGCGGCAAACGCCAGGTACGTGTCGTTGGTGCTGGTGTCGCCGTCCACCGTGATCGCGTTGAAGGAACGATCCACCGCCCGCTGCACCATCGCCTGCCACACCCCCGCCGGCACGCCGGCATCACAGGTGAGGTAGCCCAGCATCGTGGCCATGGCCGGGTGGATCATTCCCGACCCCTTGGCCATGCCGCCGATGCGCACGGTGCGGCTGCCGAGACTGGCCTCCAGGGCGATCTGTTTGTCGATCAGATCGGTGGTGAGGATCGCCGTGGCCGCTGCAGCGCCACCCTCATCAGACAGCCCCGCCATCAGCGGTTCCATGGCGGCCAGCAGCGGCGGCATCGGGATGGGCACGCCGATCACCCCGGTGGAACAGATCAGCACCTGCTCCTCGGGCAGACCCAGCCGCTCCGCCAGGGCGGCGGTGGCCCGCAGACTGTCGCTGCGGCCCCGCTCGCCGGTGCAGGCGTTCGCCTGGCCGGAGTTGGTGAGGACAGCCCTGGCCCTGCCGCCCGTGGCGGCCAGCCGTTCGGCGCAGAGGTCGACGCAGGCCGCCCGCACCCGGTTGGTGGTGAAGCTGCCGGCGCAGACCGCCCCCACCGGCGCCAGCAACAGGCACAGATCGGGCTTGCCGGAGGGTTTCAGGCCCGCGGTGAGGCCCGACGCCAGAAATCCTTCCGGGGCCGTGACGCCACCGGGGATCGGATGCCAGGGGCCAGGGACGCTCACCATGGGGCCAATTCACGCTGGACTCATCCTGAAGGGGCGCCGGACTCCAAGGATCCGCAGTCGCGGCGTCGATCAGCGGGCGCCAGGCCCCAGAGTGCAGCCAGCGGATCCACCCCCCTGAGCCAGCCCCAGCGCCGCATCGGACTGACCGGAGGGATCGCCACCGGCAAGAGCACGGTGGCCGCTCTGCTGGAGCAACGCTTCGGGCTGCCGGTGCTGGATGCCGACCGCTTCGCCCGCGAGGCCCTCGCGCCAGGAAGCCCCGGAGCGGTGGCGGTGCTGGCGCGCTACGGCGAGCAGGTACGGGCGCGCTGTGAGGCTGCCCCTCCGGCCGCTGACGCTTGCCCGGCCCTGGACCGGGCCGCCCTGGGAAGGATCGTGTTCGCCGATGCGGCCGAGCGGGCCTGGCTGGAAGGGTTGGTGCACCCCCTGGTGCGGGCCTGCTTTGCTGCCGAGTTGGAACGGCTTCAGGAGCTTCCCACCGTGGTCCTGATGATCCCGCTGCTGTTTGAGGCGGGGCTGGAGAGCCTCTGCAGCGAGGTGTGGCTGGTGGATTGCGACGAGACTGAACAGCTCCGACGCCTGATGGCTCGCGATGGACTCGCCGCTGAGGAGGCCACCGCCCGGATGCACTCCCAGTGGCCAATGGCACGCAAACGGGCCCTGGCCCAGGTCGTGATCGATAACTCCCAGCCCAGCAGCGATCTGCCCTTGCAGCTGACCCACCTGCTCCGGTCCCGTCCTCTCAGAGCGAGCTGACGGCTTCATCCTCGGCGCCTGGACAAGGGGTGCCATTCGCCTGGACGTGAAGGCGTGTCGCTCAGGTGGATCACGTCAACGCCAATCCATCAGGACATGAGCCAGAGAGCAGGCTCTCGAGGTAAAGATTGTTGCAGAGATCCCACAACACCAAGGCGCGAACGGGGGCCCACATGACAATGACAACTCGCCAGAAGAGCAGGAATGTCGCGCACCATTCGTTACTTCGCCACCAATCGCGATCGCGAAAAACTCGGTCGGGCTTTTGATGATGATCAGCGCATCAAGCTGCAGCGCAGCGGTTACCACTGGCTCGACACCGATGTCTGCATGGCCCAGTACCTGGGCAGCACCAATCCCTCCAGCCTTCCGATCGAGGCGGTGGTCGCCGACGAAGAACGAGAAAGACTCAAGAACTTCCTCGCCAAACCATGCATCCGTTCGGTGGTGATTGGCATTCACGGCTTCAATGTGCCACTGCACGGTGCCATCACCTCCTTTTCCCTGCTGGCCGAGCTGTTGCAGCAGCAACTGGCCCGGCAGGGTCATTCACTGCTGATGGGTCCGGACGCTATCGACGAGAGCAGGGATCACATCGCCTTCATCGGTTTCTCCTGGCCGTCCGATGGCAGCGTGCTGGCCTATCAGTCGGATCGCAGGGAAGCGGTCCAGTCCTCCGCGGCACTGGCCAACACGATCGCCACGATCCGGACAGTGAATCCCAACGCCAGCATCGCGATCATCGCCCACAGCATGGGCAACTACCTCACCTGCCACATGCTGGCCAGCCTGCTCAACGAGGAGAGCTGGCCGAAGCAGGCCTTCAGTGGCGACGACGCCGGCCGTCGACTGACGGGCCGCCTGTCGCGCAGAGAGCAAAACGGCGGCGAATCCTTTGTGGATCAGTACATCATGCTGGCCCCCGATGTGGAGCGGCGGGAAGTCACCCAGTGTCCGAATGTGCAGGTCCATTCCGAGCGACTTCACTACATCGGGCCCTTCTACGGAGGGCTTAAGCACCTGGTAGGGCACACCCATCTCTTCTACTCTCGCCATGACAGCGCCCTTCAGGCTTCGGTGCTGGAGAAGGAAGCCCTGCGCGAACCGATCGAGAAGCTGAAGCAGCGGCTCACGGGCCCCGAGCTCAGCAAACGCTGGGAAAGCAGCCTCGGTCTCAATCCCCTTCCTTCGCTGGCACCGCCCAACATGACGGGGTACAACGCCACCCGGCTGACCAATCGCGCCATCGACCACGGCGATTACTTCGACGCGCCGGCCATCATCAGCACCGTTGCCGATCTATTGATTCAACCGCCAATCACCACCTGGACCTGATCGAGGAGGCGTCACCGATCAGCCCTTGAGCTGCTCGCTGAGGATCCGGTTGGCCAACTTGGGGTCGGCGCGGCCGCCGGTGCGCTTCATCAGCTGCCCCACGAAGAAGCCCTGCAGCTTGTTCTTCCCCCCGCGGAAAGCCTCCACCTCCTCCGGGTGGGCCGCCAGCAGCTCCGCCACGATGGCGGCGATCGCCGCTGGGTCGCTGATCATGCCCAGGCCGCGGGATTCGACGATCTCCCTGGCCGATCCTCCTGTCTCGAGCAGTTCCGGCAACAGGTCCTTGGCGATCTTGCCGCTGATGCTGCCCGCCTCGATCAGCTGCACCATCTCGGCCAGCTGCTCGGGCCGCAGGGGCAGCTCGGCGATCGACAGCCGGTTGGCGTTCACATGGGCGGCGATATCACCGGTGACCCAGTTGGCCACGGCCTTGGGGTCGCCGCCGGCGGCCACCGCCGCCTCGAAGTACTCCGCCATGGGACGCTCATCGGTGAGGACGCGGGCGTCGTAGATGGAGAGGCCGAGGGCATCGGCGTAACGGTGGCGCTTGGCCGCCGGCAGTTCGGGAAGCTCCGCCAGCCAGTCCGCACGCTGTTGTGCGCTCACTTCGATCGGCCCAAGATCCGGGTCAGGGAAGTAGCGGTAGTCGCTGGCCCCTTCCTTGCTGCGCATGCTCTTGGTGAGCTGCTTGCCCTCATCCCAGAGGCGCGTTTCCTGCACCACCGGCTCACCGGATTCATAGGCCTTGATCTGGCGGGCGATCTCGAAATCAATCGCCTTCTGAATGGCGGAGAAGGAGTTCATGTTCTTGATCTCCACCTTCACGCCGAAGGGGGCGTCCGGCCCGCGGCGCACCGAGATGTTGACGTCGCAGCGCAGGGAACCCTCCTGCATGTTGCCGTCGCTGACGCCCAGGTACCGCATGATGCGGCGGATCTCCGAGGCGTACTCGGCCGCTTCGCGGCCGGTGCGCAGGTCCGGCTTGGAGACGATCTCGGCCAGGGCCACGCCGGCCCGGTTGTAGTCGACCAGCGAATGGGTGGAGCCGGCCAGGCGGTCGCTGCCGGCGTGGACGAGCTTGCCGGCGTCCTCCTCCATGTGCAGGCGCTCGATGCCCACCTTTTTGAGGTAGGTGTCTTTGCCCTTCTCGGCCACCTCCACCTCGATCCAGCCGTCCTCGGCGATCGGCTGGTCGTACTGGGAGATCTGGTAGTTCTTGGGCAGGTCGGGATAGAAGTACTGCTTGCGGTCGAACTTGCTGTGCTCGGCCACCTGCAGATTGAGCGCCAACGACGCCTTGACCGCGTACTCCAGCACCTTCTGGTTGAGCACCGGCAGGGTGCCCGGCAGACCGCACACCACCGGGTCGATGTGGGTGTTGGGATCGTCGCCGAAGCTGGTGGAGGCGGCGGTGAAGATCTTGCTGGCGGTGCCCAGCTGCACATGGGTCTCCAGGCCGATGACGGCCTCCCAGGCAGCTTCGCCCTTGCCTTCCGCCCTGTTCCCTTCAGCCATGGTCGCGAGTCCTGCCGGCGCTGTCGGCCCCCCGCGCTCGGCCGGAGGCACTGGTGGCGATCCTAGGCAGCGGCAGGCGGCCGCTTGAATGGGTGCCTTCCGAGCTGGAGATGCGCCCCCTGGCTGGCCCCCCTGCCGACGCCGAACCCGTGCTGATCCTGGGTGGGGGCCTGATGGGTCTGGCCATCGCCCACCAGCTGGCCCGTCTCGGCCGCTCCGCCACCGTGCTCAGCCGCCGCCGCAGCGAGGCGGCCGGCTTCGTGGCCGCCGGCATGCTGGCCCCCCACGCCGAGGGTCTGGGAGGGTCGATGCTGGCCCTGGGCCAGGCGAGCCTGGAGCGGGTGCCGGCCTGGGTGGCCCGCATCGAGGCCGACAGCGGCCTGCCCTGCGGCCTGCGGCCCTGCGGGATCGTGGTGCCCTTCGCCACAGCCCCCGAGCGCGACGCCTACCCGACCGCCCCCTTCGGCGAGCCCCTCGACCGCGCCGGCCTGGAGCGGGAAGTGCCCGGCATCGGGCCCGCCTGGCGGCACGGCCTGCTGTTTGCCCAGGACGGCCAGATCGACAACCGCCGCCGCCTGATGCGCGCCCTGGAGCGGGCCTGCGTGGCCCGGGGGGTGCGCTTCGAGGAGGGCACCGAGGTGCTGGAGCTGCTCACCGGCGACGGCGGGCGCCTGCGGGGGGTGCGACTGCGCCGGGCCGAAGGGGGCGAGCACACCATCGCCGCCACCACGGCCGTGCTCGCCTGCGGCGCCTGGAGCGGCCGGCTGCTGCCCGAGCTGCCGGTGCACCCGGTGAAGGGGCAGATGCTGTCGCTGCAGGGACCGAGGGCCAGCCTGGAGCGGGTGCTGTTCGGCCCGGGGATCTACCTGGTGCCGCGGCAGGACGGCCTGCTGGTGGTGGGCGCCACCAGCGAACCCCAGGCGGGCTTCGACGACGGCCTCACCCCCGAGGGCCAGAAGCAGTTGCAGGCCGGCATCGCCGCCCTGCTGCCGGAGGCGGCCCTGTGGCCGCCGATGGAGCGCTGGTGGGGCTTCCGGCCCGGCACCCCCGACGACGCGCCACTGCTAGGCCCCGGACCGATCGAGGGGCTCTGGCTGGCCACGGGCCACCACCGCAACGGCGTGCTGCTGGCGGCCATCACCGCGGAGCGGATCGCGGCGGCGATCACCGCGGCCGCCCACGGGTCCGGGGCGGTTGCGGCGGGTAGTCCCCTGCTGGCGCCCTTTCGCTGGGACCGGTCGTTCCCTGCAGCCCCTGGAGCGCATACACCTCCAGGGGCACGGGCCAGCCCTTGAGGGTGTGGCTGCCCAGCGGCAGCACGTCCAGCTCCCCCGGCAGCAGCGCCAGCAGATCGCCGCTGATCAGGATCGGGTGCTCGGGAAACAGTCGCGTCAGTCCCTCCAGGCGGCTGGTCACGTTGACGCTGGCCCCCACCACCGTGAACTCCAGGCGTTGGGAGGAGCCCAGGTTGCCGGCGATCACCTCCCCGAAGTGCAAGCCGATCCCGTGCTGCAGCGGCGGTGTGCCCGCCGCGACCAGTTCGGCGTTGAGGGACTCCAGCCGCTCCTGCATCGCCAGGGCGGCCCGCACCGCGGCCCTGGCCTCCTGGGCATCCCCACGGCTGCGGGGCACCCCGAACTCGGCCATCACCGCATCACCGATGAACTTGTCGAGCAGGCCCTCCTGCTCCAGCACCGCACCGGCCATGGCCTCGAAGTAGCGGTTGAGCAGGGCGAACAACTCGGCCGGTTCCAGCACGGCACTGAGGGGCGTGAACCCCACCAGGTCGCTGAACAGCACGGCGCAGCGGGCCCGGCTGCCCACCGCCTGGTTCCACACCGGCCCCGGGCTGCGCAGGATGTCGCGCAGCAGGGTGGGGGAAACGCGCCGGCTCAGCACCTGGTGCAGATAGGCCCGCTCCCGGCTCTCCGCCAGCCCCTGGCCCACGGCCCGCACCCCGCCGCCGCAGGCGGGGGCCAGCAGCAAGGCGGCCAGCGGCAGCCGCAGCAAGGCAAAGAG
>NZ_JAYGHY010000034.1:0-28053 GCF_034931305.1 Cyanobium gracile UHCC 0281
GCGCTGGCCCTGGCCGCCGGGATCCCGGCCCAGCGGCTGGCCCCGCTGCGGCCCACCGGCGACGGCCGCATCGAGCTGGCCCTCTGCCGCCTCTGGCGCATCGAAACGGTGCTCTGCCGCCGCTCCGGCGGCGCCAACGAAGCCCAGTGGCACCGCATCTGCGCCCAACTGGACCTGCGCCTGTTGCTGCTGGAGCGCCCCCCCGAGCCCGGCCAGGCCGAAGCCCTGCCGTTGCGGGAGCTGCTGCAACGCCTGGGCCAGAGTGGCCCCCATGGTTGATCCCGCCCCCATCCCCCTGAGCCTGGTGCTGACCACCGAAGCCGACAGGGAGCGGGCCGAGGCCCTGGCCCTGGCGCTGCTGCAGCGGGGCCTGGTGGCCTGCGCCAGCCTGCACCCGGTGGTGTCGCTGTACCGCTGGCAGGGGCAGCTGGAGCGGAGCGAAGAGGTGCAGCTGCTGCTCAAGACGAGCCCCGAGAACCTGGAGGCGCTGCGCCGCAGCCTGGGGGAGCTGCACAGCTATGACACACCGGAGTGGATCCACTGGCAGGCCAGCAGCGATGGCTCCTATGGCCGCTGGTTGCTGGAGCAGCTGCCGCTCAGCCCAGGTGGCGGGCCACCAGCTCCGGCAGGGAGGCCTGGGGACGTGGTCCCAGCTGGGTGACCACCTGGCCGGCGCAGAGCGAACCGAGCTGACCGCAGCGCTCCAGGCTCTCACCCCTGGTGTGGCCGTAGAGGAACCCGGCGGCATAGAGGTCACCGGCGCCGGTGGTGTCCACCAGCGGGCCGAGCCGGAAGGGTTCGATCGTCAGGGTGGTGTCACCGCTGAGCAGCAGGGAGCCCCGCTCGCTGCGGGTGAGGGCCGCCAGCTTGCAGCGGCCCCGCACCTGATCGGCGGCCGCTTCGAAGCTGTCGCTCTCGTAGAGGGAGGTGATCTCCGTTTCGTTGGCGAACAGCACATCGACGTGGCCGTCGACCAGCTCCTGGAAGCTGTCCCGGTGGCGCTCCACGCAGAAGGCATCGGAGAGGGAGAGGGCCACCTCGCCGCCACTGGCGCGCATCACCTCGGCAGCCGCGATGAAGGCCCGCTTGGCCTCCTCGCTGTCCCAGAGGTAACCCTCCAGGTACAGCACCTTGGCCTGGCGCACCATGTCCAGGTCGAGGTCGGCGGGATCCAGACCCACCGATGCCCCCAGATAGGTGCACATGGTGCGCTGGGCATCGGGGGTGACCAGGATCAGGCAGCGGGCCGTGGAGGGTCCGCTGCCGGCCGGTGGCGTTTCGAACCGGGCCCCCACGGCGCGGATGTCGTGGGCGAAGATCGCCCCGAGCTGGTCGTCCCTGACCCGGCCGATGAACCCCGCCTGGCCGCCCAGCTGGGCGATGCCCGCCAGGGTGTTGGCCGCCGATCCGCCGGAGGTTTCGAGCCCGGCGCCGACGCTGGCGTAGAGCCGCTCCGCCTGGGATTCGTCGACCAGGGCCATGGTGCCCTTGGTGAGGCCGTGGGCCTCGAGAAAGGCGTCATCGGCCTGGACGAGGACATCGACGATGGCGTTGCCGATGCCGACGACGTCGAAACGCTTGGAGGAACTGATCAAAGGGAAGGGTGACAAGGGGACGGCTGGGACCGGGCTCAGACGCTGAGCAGGGCGCGCTTGGGGCCGTGGATCGGATCCTCGACCACGATCGTCTGATCCCGCTGGGCGCCGAGGGAAACGATGGCGATCGGCACCTCCATCAGCTCGGCCAGGAAGCGCAGGTAGGCCATGGCGGTGGGGGGCAGATCCTCCAGGGCCCGGCAATCGGCCGTGGAGCACTGCCAGCCCGGCAGGCTCTTGAACACCGGCCGGCAGCGGGCGAATTCGTCGGAACTGCTGGGGAAGTAGTCGATGCGGCGGCCATCGAGTTCGTAGGCCACGCACACCTGGATCTCGTCCAGCTCATCAAGCACGTCGAGCTTGGTGATCGCCAGGCAGTCAAGGCCGTTCACCTGGACCGCATAGCGGCCGATCACCCCGTCGAACCAACCGCAACGGCGACGACGGCCGGTGGTGGTCCCGAACTCCCCGCCGCGATCACAGAGGTGGTCGTTGAGGCTGCCCTCCAATTCCGTCGGGAAGGGGCCTTCGCCCACCCGGGTGGTGTAGGCCTTGGCCACACCGATCACCCGGTCGATCAGGGTGGGTCCCACGCCGGCGCCGATGCAGGCTCCGCCCGACACGGGGTTGGAGGAGGTGACGTAGGGGTAGGTGCCGTGGTCGAGATCCAGCAGGGTGCCCTGGGCGCCCTCAAAGAGGATGTTCTTGCGGGCCCGGGCCGCCTCGTGGATGGTGCGGGTGCAATCCACGACGTGGGGGGCCAGCCGGCGGCCGTAGGCGGCGTACTCCTCGATCACCGCCTCCGCATCCAGGGCGGGGATCCCGTAAACCTTCTCCAGCAGATCGTTCTTCTCGGCGAGGGGGCCGAGCAGGCGATCGCGCAGGCAGTCCGGATCGAGCAGGTCGATCACCCGGATGCCATTGCGCTGGGATTTGTCGGCATAGGTGGGGCCGATGCCCCGCCCCGTCGTGCCGATACGGCGGTCGCCCCGGCGCTGCTCCATCGCCAGATCGAGAAGCCGGTGGTACGGCATCGTGACGTGGGCGGTGGAGGCGAGCTTCAGCCCGGAGACGTCGATCTCCAGCTCCAGCAGGGTGTCGATCTCGCCCAGCATCACCTTCGGATCCACCACCGTGCCCGATCCGATCAGGCAGATGGTGTCCGGATAGAGGATCCCGGAGGGGATCAGGTGCAGCTTGAGGACCCGGTCCTCGACAACGATGGTGTGCCCGGCGTTGACCCCGCCCTGATAGCGGACCACGACATCGGCGGAGCGACTCAGCAGATCGGTGATCTTGCCTTTCCCTTCGTCACCCCATTGCGCACCGATGACGACAACATTGGCCAAGGAAACAGCGGCCCGGAGCCGCTTCTAAGCACAAGGGGAGAGCTTCTCAGATCAGGGCCCCCTTCGTCAAAGGTTCAGGCCCCGCGCACCGCGGACGCTTCAGCTTTCTTGAGCTCCTTTTCCAGGCGGCTGCGCAGCGCGTCCGGCAGGGGCCGGTTGGCGTAACCGGCGTAGTGGGCCGCCAGGGAATTCACCGCGGTCTGCATGGTGGTGAAGGAGGCCAGGCCGTGGATGTCCTGGCGGGGCCGGTAAAGGGCGGTGTAGCCGTTGATCAGCTGACGGGCCTGCAGCTCCGCCTCCTGGTGGGCGGGATCGTCCTGGGGCAGGGCGATGGTGGTCAGCAGGGTCTGGGCCACGCTGACGGTGTCATCGACGTAGTTGCCGCTGAGTCCGGCGGTGGCCTGGCTGCAACCGCTCAGTCCGAGACAGAGACACAGGCCGAGGGCCAGAAAGGGACGAAGCAGGTTGCGGCGCAGAAAGGCGACCAAGGGAGGAACGGCGTCTGGAGAAATCCTACGGGGATGCACCCGGCAGCCCGCGCAGGTGCTCGAGGGCGGCGTCGGCACTCAGCTCCCGTTTGCCCGTGTCGCCGCTGCGGTCCACCAGCTCCACCTTGCGCTCCCCGGCGCCACGGCCCACCACCAGCCGCCAGGGGATGCCGATCAGGTCGGCGTCCTTGAACTTGACCCCGGCCCGTTCGGGACGGTCGTCGAGCAGCACGTCGCACCCCCCCAGCCGCAACCGTTCGTAGAGCTCCTCGGCCAGGGCCACCTGCACCGGATCCTGACTGCTGGCGATCACGATGATCACCGTGTAGGGCGCGATCGCCACGGGCCAGCGGATCCCATCGGCGTCGTGGTGCTGCTCCACGGCGGCCTGGGCCAGGCGGGAGACACCGATGCCGTAGCAGCCCATCCACAGGGGCTCCTCGCTGCCGGCCTCGTTGGTGAAGCGGGCCTCCAGGGCCTCGGAGTACTTCCGGCCCAGCTGGAAAATGTGACCCACCTCGATGCCCCGGGCCGCCTCCAGCCGCTGGGACGGGTCGTGCAGGCAGCGGTCTCCCGGCTGGGCCGCCCGCAGGTCCACCACCTCAGGGACCGGGCAGAGCTCACCCCAGCGCGCCCCGACCAGGTGTTCATCGCTGCGGTTGGCCCCGCAGACAAAGGCCTCCAGGTCGGCGGCGGAGGGATCAGCCAGGCGCAGCAGCGGCGCCGCAGCAACGCGGGCCTCGCCCTGGCGCAGGGCCGGATCCTCCAGATGGGGACCCAGGAAGCCGAAGGGCACGGCGTCCCAGAGATGGTCGGCCAGCAACGGCACGATCTCCAGCAGGGCGCCGGCGTCGGCACAGCGGGCCGTCACGGCATTGGCCAGCTTGACGTCGTTGAGCTGCTGGTCGCCGCGCAGGCACACCAGCACCCCCCGCGGGGGCGCCGCCGCGAACCGCGCCAGCAGCAGCAGCACCTTCAGCGTCTGGGTGGGGTCGAAGCCATGGGCGGTGCAGAGCTCATCGATGCTCGTCTGGGCGGGCGTGGCCAGGGGCTGGCAGGTGCTGACCTCCAGGGGGACCGCCGCAGCCGGCAGGGAAACGGCCCGTTCCTGGTTGGCGGCATAGCGGCCATCGGGACTGGCCAGGATCAGATCCTCGCCGGCCTCGGCGGTGACCATGAACTCCTGACTGGCGGAGCCGCCGATGGCGCCACTGTCCGCCTCCACCGCCACAGCCCGCAGGCCGCAGCGCTCGAAGATGCGCCGGTAGGCGCCGTCCATGGCGGCATAGGTGCGCCGCAGGCAGGCCTCGTCGGCATGGAAGGAGTAGGCGTCCTTCATGATGAATTCGCGCCCTCGCATCAGGCCGAAACGGGGCCGGATCTCATCGCGGAATTTGGTCTGGATCTGATACAGGCAGACCGGCAGCTGGCGGTAGGAGCGCAGCAGGTCGGCCGCCAGCTCGGTGACCACCTCCTCATGGGTGGGGCCGAGCCCGAGGGAGCGCTCCTGGCGATCGACCAGGTGGAACATGATCCCCTCCCCGGCGGTGTAGCCATCCCAGCGGCCGCTGCGGCGCCAGAGATCGGCGGGTTGCAGCTGGGGCAGCAGGGTTTCGAGGGCGTCGACGGCGGCCATCTCCTCGCGAACGATGGCGGAGACCTTCTGGAGCACCCGCCAGAGCAGGGGCAGGTAGGCAAAGATTCCCGGCGCCAGCCGCCGCATGTAGCCGGCTCGGAGCAACAGCTTGTGGGAGGTGATCTCGGCTTCGGCCGGGTCGTCCCGAAGCGTCACCAGCATCAGGCGGGAGACGCGCATGGAGAAAGTCCGGATCGGCGCTGGACGCTATCACCGCAGGCCCGCTGATCCAGGTGCCACAGGGGGCGAAGCGTGAGTCGCCGCAACCGGCCTCACCCCTGAGGCAGGCCAAGCCTGGAGCGAAAAACTCTGCTAACGTCAGCCGCTAGTCCAGTGCGTCCAACACCAGTCTCAATGCTCGCTCACCCTGCCCAGGCCGGCTCGTCCATGGCCGGTTCCACTGCTTCGGTGGCTCTGACTGATTCGGTGGCTCGGTCAGAGGGCCTTTCGCAGATGTCGCCCCAGGCGATGCAAGGTGAGCCGGGCGCCGACGCCGAGACCCTGATCGGGATTGATGAGGTGCAGCGTTCCCTGAACCGATCCCGCGCCTCGGTGTATCGCTACACCAACACCGATCCCCGCAATCTCAACCCCCCCTTCAATCCCCGCAAACTCAACCCCGAGTACCGCAGCGACCAGAAGGAGCCCCTCGTCTTCCACCCCCACGAAGTCGCCCGCTTCGCCCGCGATGTGCTGCGCATCAAGGAGGTGACGGTGGAAGTGCTCAACTCCCCCTCCACCGCCACCCAGCAGTTGTTGGCTTCGATCCTGGAGGAACTGCGGGCGATCCGCGTCCGGCTGGATGGAGCCGATGCCCCCCCCGCCGACCTCCACCTGCACCGTCAGCAGCACTCCCAGTCACGGCCTGCGGCCTGAGTGCCGCAACCCTGTCCGACATCGCCGGCAGGGGGCCGATCGGCCCGATCGGTGTCAGAATCGCTCAAACCACCCTTTCCTTCCCGTCCAGTGCACCGGTCCTTCCGCTGCACGACCGCATGGATCACGTCCAAAACGCCCGGCCCCTTCATCGCTTCGGTTCCCATGGCGGGACCGCCCCTTCCCTCGCCTCCCCTGGCACCCTCATCAGCACCGGACTAGCGGAGGGACGTGTTGAAGGATTGTCTTTGGCCCCGGCCACCGGCGATTCCGAGCCCAGTGGAGAGCCGGACAGTCCGGGACCAAGAGTCTCCGTTTCTGCCTCCCGCACGGAACCGTCCGCCGACCTGTTCTTTGACCAACCCTTCGGTGCCGTTGCCGGCTTTCTGGTTGGCCTGGCGACCCTGCTGGTACCCCTGGCAGGTGTGGTCATGGACAGACCGCTGCTGCCGGGCCATCAGGAGTCCAGTGCGCGTCGTTTCAGGCCCGTCGCTGTAGCAGAAAGCCCTGGAAATCAAGGGCCTGGAAAAACGGCGCCGGATCGCTGAAACCGGCGGCCTCCACCAGGGCCGTCAGACGGGCGATGCCGATGGGGTGGAAACCCTGAATCTGGGCGGTGGGATCCACCGCCTCCCCATCCACGCCGCTGGCTCGCTGGAAACAGCCCCAGGCCTCGGCCACCTGGGAGGACAGGGGAGAGCGTTCCGGTCGCATCAGATCGACGAGCACCAGCTGCCCCTGGGGCCTGAGGCTGCGGGCCAGTGCAGACAGGAACGCCAACTTGGTGCCGTCATCCGGAAGCGACTGCAGCACCAGCACCGACAGCGCACCATCGAAGCGGGACTCAGCCCCGAGCTCCTCGACCGTGGCGTGATGCCAGTCGATCCGGCCCCGGTTCTGAAGCCGCTGCCGGGCCACTGCCAGCATCTCCGCCGACGGATCAATGGCGGTGAGTTGCCAGTCAGGCCGCTGAGCATCGGCCTCCAGCAGTTCGGCCCCCGTGCCGCAGCCCGCCACCAGCACCGCCGACTCCGGCTGCGACGCCAGGGGAGAGGAGGCCAACAGCGCCACCGACAGGCGAGCCAGACTGGCGTAGCCGGGGATCAGCTGCTGCACCACCAGGTCGTAGGTGCCTTGCCGGGCCGGGGAAGGGTCGGAGGAAAGCAAGATCTGCGGGCAACCCATCCATCGTAGGGAGCTCCTCCAGGCCGTCCCGATCCTTTCCCAAGGCAACGAAAGTGGGAACGGTGGGACGCGGTGTGACCTAAGTTGGGCGGCGCCCCCTACCCACGATCGACCGTGCCCACCATCCGTTTTGAAAAGGAAGGCCAGCAGGTTGGTTGCATTGAAGGGGCGAATCTGCGCAAGGCGGCCCTTGACGCCGGGGTGAATCCCTACACGGGCCTCAACAACCTCAACAACTGCGGCGGCCTCGGCCAGTGCGGCACCTGCGTGGTGGAAGTGGTGGAGGGGGCCCGCAACCTCTCCCCCCGCAGCGACGTCGAGGAGGTCTACCTGGCGGATCGTCCCTCCAGCTACCGCCTGAGCTGCCGCACCACCGTCAACGGGGACGTCACCATCCGCACCAAGCCGGATTCCGGCGTGGGCAAGGGTTCCAACAGCCTGGTCGGCGCCCTCAAGGCTCTCGTCGGCCGCAAGTGAGCAGCGATGGCTGATCAGGCCGTCCACCGCCTCTTCCAGTACGCCAGCTGCAGCACCTGCCGCAAGGCGGTGGCGTGGATGCGGGATCGACAGATCCCATTCGACGCCATCGACATCACCATCGCCCCCCCGTCCCTGGAGCTGCTCAGCGAGGCCCATGGCCAGCTGGGTGGCTTCGGCCGGCTGTTCAACACCAGCGGCCAGAGCTACCGGGCCCTGGGCGCCGCCACGGTGAAGGCGATGGACACCGCCACCGCCCTGGCGGCCCTCGCCGCCGATGGGCGCCTGATCAAGCGTCCCTTCCTGGTGACGGCTTCGGGGCGGATTGTCACCGGCTTTCGTCCCGAGGAGTGGCAGGAACTGCTCGGCTAGGTCGGGTCGCTGGGCTCGAGCGGCCCCTGGGATCCCTTCACCATCAACTGGTCGAGTTCCTCGATCAGCCCTTCGATGCCGGCCCGGCTGATCTGGCTCAGGTAATTGCCCTTGAACTCCTCGAGGAAGGTGCAGAGCAGCTGCTGGGAGCGTTCCAGGGCCGGTCCGCTCTCCAGGGCCTCGGCCAGTTCCTCCCAGAAGCGGTCGATGAAGCGCTGCAGCAGCTCTAATTGCTGATCATCGCGCCGGCTGAGGCGCTCACCGGTGCTGCGGGTCAGATCGAGCAGGCTGTCCACCATCCCCCCGGCCAGCTGGCGGCTGAGCCCCTTCTCCACCTGCAGCAGGGGCTGGAGCTGGCGCAGACCCGGCGGCACGATGGCGTTCTGCAGGCTCTGCTGCAGGGCATGGCCAAGCACCCCCTGTAACTCGGGAGCCAGGCGCGGTGCCACCCGCACCAGCAGCAGGGGGCCCCAGATCCGCACCAGTTCCACCAATTCCCGTTCGTCGTTGCTGACCACGGTCTGATGGCTGCGCAGGGCCCGGATCCGCATCGGCCAGCGGCGCGAGCGGATCAGCTGCTGCAGGCCATCGATCAACTGCAGTGCCAGCACCTCGAACAGCTCGACCGCCAGCAGCGCCACCACGCCGCGGCTGATGACGGCCCGGATCGGCTCGATCGTGATCAGCCCGCTGGTGTGCAGCCGCTCCAGCACCGGCACCACCCGCAGCAGGCGCCAGAAGGGCAGCAGCAGGGGCAGGTCGATCCAGCGCCGCAGCAGGGCCCGGTTCCAGCTCAGGCCGGGCAGGCGGCGGCGCAGGCGGTAGGCCCGCAGCAGGATGTCCAGGGCGAAGACGCTCTGGAACAGGATCAGGTCGTAGCGCCAGAAATGGTCGGTGGGGCGGCCGTTCTCATCAATCGAGCGCCAGTAGGTGGTGGCCACCAGGGGCAGCACCTGGTGGCGCCAGAACAGCCGCTCCTGTTCCCAGGGATGGGAGACCAGCCAGGCCGGACTCAGCAGCACCGCCGCCGCCTGCTTGGCCGAGTCCTTGTCGGCGCGCTGGCGCAGGCGATTCTTGATCTTCTCCAGGGTGCCGGAGGTGCCCGAGGCCAGCATCGGATTGGAGTCGATCATCTCGGCGGTGAGCCGCGCCTGGTCCGCCAGGAGCTTTTGCTGGGCGGGGCTGAGCTGACCCGGGGGGCCCTGGCGCAGGGCCGCATCCAGGCGATCGAACTGGTCCTGGTAGGCCTGGGTCTCGCGGTGGGGTTCGATCCCCTTGATCGGATCCACCCAGGGGGTGATGTCGGGGATGAAGGTGAGCGGTACCACCAGGGGCACCGACGGCAGCGGGTAGAGGTTGCGCTGCAGCCAGAAGGTGCGCAGGGGGATGTAGGTGACGTCGAAGGCCACCCACAGCAGGTTCAGGGCGGCCCAGAGCGCCACGAAGCGATCCCAGCGGCGGCCGAGGCCGCTGGAGGGCAGGGCCAGGGTCTGGTGCCAGCGTGGGCGTGCCATCGGGGACCCGGCGGGCGGATGCGTGCCTAATCTGCCTCCCGACCACGGAACCTGCCGCACGAACCCCTTGAGCCCCTCGGATCCCCAGGCCGACGACGGCGCCCGCGACGCAGCGCCGCCCCACACAGAGGCACGGGAAGAGAGCCCCTGGGCCTTCTGGCGCAGCGTCCTGATCACCCTGGCGGTGGCCCTGGGGATTCGCCAGTTCCTGCTGGAGGCCCGCTACATCCCCTCCGGCTCCATGCTCCCGGGCCTGCAGCTGCAGGACAGGCTGTTGGTGGAGAAGCTGTCCTTCCGCCAGCGGGCCCCCAGGCGCGGCGAAGTGGTGGTGTTCCACTCGCCTTACCACTTCGATCCGATCCTCACCGGACCGACCAAGCCGGGTGGGCTGAGCTGCCTGCTGGTCAACCTGCCCCTGATCGGTTCCCTGCCGGGCCTGCAGCAGCCAGCCTGCGATGCCTACATCAAGCGGGTGATCGCACTGCCGGGTGAGCGGGTGGTGGCCGATCCCCGCGGGCGGGTCACGATCAATGGCCGTCCCCTCGATGAGCCCTACGTCCGCAACTACTGCCCTGTCGATCGCCAGGGCCTCGGCCCCTGCCGCACCATCGATGTGGTGGTGCCCCCCGGCCATCTGGTGGTGATGGGCGACAACCGTGCCAACAGCTGGGATGCGCGCTTCTGGCCGGGCGGACCGCTGCTGCCCGAATCAGAGCTGATCGGCCGCGCCTTCTGGCGTTTCTTCCCGTTCAGTTCGGCCGGTCCGCTGCCAGAACCCAACCAGCTGGATCGCTGAGCCCCGTGGCGATCACCCGCCCCTTCAGCTGACGCTCCCGGCAGGGCCGGTTGGCCGCCAGGGAGCCAGGCGGTGCGTCGGCCCAGTGCCAGTGGTGGTCTGGATCGAACAGCAGCCATCGGCGCGTCCCCGGGGCCAGCCCTGGCTCAGGCCGTCCCAGGAAGCGGGCGGGGCCCCAGCAGAGCGCCTGCCAGAGCTGCTCGGCCCGCCAACCCTGGCGCCCCACCAGCTCCTCCCAGAGCAGGGGCAGCACCAGACCATGGCCGGCCACCCCGGGGCGCCGTTGATCCAAGGGCAGCAGCTCCTCTTCGGCATCGAGGGCCACGTGGTGGACGGCAACGGCACCGATGACCCCATCGGCGAGGGCGTCGATCAGCGCCCGCCGGTCGGCCGGTCCCCCCAGGGCGGGCTCCAGCAGCCAGCCGTCGTCGGCCGGATCGAGGCCACCGCTGTCGGCGACCAGATGCCACCAGCACACCGACGCCATCGGCGGGCGGTCATGGCGCCGCAGACGCAGCACCGCTTCGGCGGTGGAGAGGTTCATCAGCCGCAGCTGGAGGCCGGGCAGCTCGCCCGCCAGGGTGAGCAGGGTCTCCAGGGGGAGCGTCTCACTGCCGGGGGGGTCGAGGGGCCAGCCCGCCCGCAGAGCCTCCACCCGCTCCCGCACGACACCCCGCTGGGCCAGGGACCCGTCACGAGGTGGCAACAGCACCGGCCGGTCCTCCATCTCGGCGAGCCTCAGACCCCGCTCCAGCAGGTCGAGCGGCGGCAGGGTCGCCCCGGCCGCCAGACCACAGGCACCGGCCGCCAGTTGGTCGGCGTGGGGGGCCAGCTCCCGGTCGAGGCCATCGACGCTGAAACTGCCCCAGGGGAGCAACTGCAGGGGCTCGGGCCAGCTCCAGCCCAGCCGCTCGGGACGGTCCCGCCAGGTGGGGGCCCAGGGCAGCAGGGCCACGCTGCCGTAGCCACCGGCGGCGGCGGCGAACCCAAGGCTGGCCAGGGTTTCCGCCCTCCCCTGCAGGGGCTCCTCCAGCACGCTGTGGGGATCCACCAGCGCGGGGCCGAACCAGCACCCACCGCCGTCGGCGCTGGCGCAGGCCACCCCTGACAGGGCGGCCGCATCCGGATCGATCGCCACCAGCACGCCCTCCTCCAGCAGCACGTCGGCCCGCCGTGGCGGCCGGCCGGGGGCCTCCAGCAGATGGACCCCGCGGATCAGAAGCTGACGGACCATGGCAGGGGCCTCGGGGGGTGGGCCGGCTAGAGGGCGCCGGCGGCCGTGCGGTCGATGACACCGCCCAGATGGGCGGTGAGGTTGAGGGCGGTCACCACCGGCGTTGCCGCCGCCCCCCGGGGGTAGTCGATCACGGTGACACCGCCGTTGCCCTGTTTCACGGTCCAGATGTCGGCTGGGGAGAGGCCGAGCAAGGCGCACAGAATCGTCTTGTTGACCGCATCATGGGCGACCACCAGGGCCGTCTCCTGGGGGCCCAGGCCAGCAGCGATGTGGTTCCAGGCCGCCAGGGACCGGTCCCACACCTCCGTGATGGTCTCCCCCTCCGGCATCTGCACCGTTTCGGGGCTGCGTTTCCAGGCGGCCAGGAGATCGGGCCAGCCGGCGTCGATCTCGCTTTCCAGCCGGCCCTCCCAGAGGCCATGGCCGATCTCCCTCAGCCCCCGGTTGGTGGTGAGCGGCACGCCGGGGTGGGACGCCAGGATCACCTCGGCGGTGCGCAGCGGGCGGGCCATGTCGCTGCTGTAGGCCCGCTGCAGCGGAATTGGGGCCAGGAAGGCGCGCGCTGCCTCGGCCTGGGCCAGGCCATGGGAGTTGAGCGGAATGTCGATCTGGCCCTGGAAACGCCCCTCCCGGTTCCAGTCGGTCTCGCCATGGCGCACCAGCAGCAGCCGGCAGCCCGCTGCGGCCGGCGGCAAGGGGACACCCAGGTGGGCGGTGCCGTTGAGGGATTCCAGCTGAACCGACGGGCACCCCTCCGGCCCGCGGACCAGGTTGAGCACGGAAATGGAGGCGTTGTCGAGCCTGAGACGCAGAAAACCACTGGCCGGCAGCCCGAGCAGATGCAGCACCAGGCAGCGCAGGATGGCGTTGTGGGCCACCACGAGCACGGTGCCCTCGTCGCCATGGCGCGCCAGCAGCCGATCAGCGAACCGCCCGGCCTGTTGCAGCAGGTCAGGCACCGGCAGAAAACGGCTGCCGTCAGAGCGTTGCAGCTCCATGGTTTCGGGGGCCTCGCGCCAGCGGCGCTCCTGCTCCGGGTCGAGGGCGCGGACCTCGCTGCGCAGCAAGCCGCTCCACGGGGCCAGGTCGATCTCCAGCAGATCGTCGTCGTAGAGGGGGCTCAGCGGGGTGCCATGGCTGGCCAGCAAGGCCGCCGCGGTGGCGCTGGCCCGCTGCAGCGGCGAGCTGTAGACAGCGTCGAACGCCAGTTCGGCCAGGGCCTCTCCCGTGCGACGGGCCTGGAGCTGCCCCTCCTCGGTGAGATTGGAGAGGTCGTCACGGCCCTGGATGCGGTGCTCCAGGTTGAAGCTGCTCAGCCCATGGCGGACCAGCACGATGCGAAGGGGCAAGGTGCTTGTGGCGCAGGCCTGGCCATCGTATGGGAGCGGGGAGTGGCCACGGTCAGGGGGCCTGGGGCACGACAGAATCAGCTGCCCTTGCCGCCGAGGTGGTCCGGTTGAACGGAACCCCTTCCCGATCCGGACCCCCCGCCGCTCCGCCGGGCTGGAAGGCCCTGCTGGCCCTGCTCAGCCTGGCCCTCTGTGCCCTGCTGTGGGTGGGGGGGCTGATCGACAGCCTGGAGCGGCCGTCGGTGGTGGATTCCCTCAGCCTGCGCCAGCTCGAACTGGGGGCCCTGGCGAGCGAGGCCGTCCCGCAGGGCCTGCGGCCCATCCTCTCCGGGGAGGCCCCACGTCAGGACCTGGTGGAAGAACTGAGGCGGCAGTTGGAGGCCTCCGAAGAACCGCCGCTGGCCTTGCGCCGCCTTGAACTGGCCCTGCTGGAACGCTCTGAGACGGACCCAGCGGCTCTGATGGAGTCCATCGAACTGCAGCAACTGGCGACCCAGGTGGACGCCGTGCGGCGTCCCCTGATCGAAGCGTTGCTGAACGGGCGGCCCGTGGATGCCCAGCGGCGGCGGCAGTTGCTCGCCCCCTGGTCGGCGCCCTTGATCGTGCAACAGCTGGTCTGCGAACAGCTTCCCGGGGACCCGGGGGTCTGCCCGGCTGAGGAGCGCTCCCTGCGGCTGCTGCTGATGCTCCTGGCGGTGACCATCCTGCCGGCCCTGCTGCTGCTGGCGGGGGTCGCCCTGCTGCTGCGGCAGGGCTGGCTGGCCTGGCGCCAACGGCTCCCCGCCGCGCCGCCGCTGCTGGGTCCACCCCTGAGCCCCGTCGATGTGACCCTGCTGATCGCTGGCGGTTTCGTGGTGCTGGGTGAAGTCGTCGTCCCGATCGTGGTGCAGCCACCGCTCCAGCTCGCCCTGCAGCGCCTGGAGGCTCCGAGCGCCCTCAGCCAGGGCCTTGAGGTGCTGGTGCTCTACGCGGCCCTGATGGCGGCGCCCCTGCTGCTGCTGGCCCTGATGCTGCCGCGCCGGACCCCCAGACCAGCGGGGGGATGGCTGCAGTGGAAGTGGCGGCCGGCCCAGTCTGCCTTCAGCGCTGCCCTCGTCAGCCTGTTGATGGTGCTGCCGGTGGTGACGGCCTCCAGCTGGGTCATCGACCGGTTCTGGAGCGACCCTGGCGGGAGCAATCCGCTGCTGGAGCTGGTGCTGACCAGCGCCGATCCCCTGGCGCTCGCCTGTTTCGCCTTCACCGCCCTGGTGGTGGCCCCCTTGTTCGAGGAGGTTCTCTTCCGGGGCGTGCTGCTGCCGGTGGCAGGCCTGCGGCTCGGTGGCGCCGGGGCGGTGATCCTCAGCGCGGCCGTGTTCGCGATCGCCCACCTGAGCCTTGGGGAGCTGGCGCCACTGTTCGTGCTCGGCCTCGGTCTCGGCTGGCTGCGCTGGCGCAGCGGCCGACTGGGCTCCGCCGTTCTGATGCATGCCCTCTGGAACGGGCTGACCTTCATGAATCTCCTCTTTCTCGCCGACTGACACCGCTTGCTGCGGCCCCCCGGGGGTGGTTCACTTGCGCAGTGACTCCTAGGTCCCTTGGCCGCCTCCCCCGCCCCACGCAGCCAGAACCCTCTGCCAAGACTGAGGCCCCTCCATCTGATCGAGGGGTCGCTGTCGGCGCGCAAGATCGAACGTCAGTCCCCCTGGCTGGCCGGCTTGCATCGGATCAGCAGCGGTGCGCTGGTGGGACTGGGACTCTCGATGCTCGGCCTGAGTGCCCTCACCCTCCACTGGCAGAACCAGTGGGCCCATAGCTTCGCCCAGTTGCAGGCCTCCAAGACGCTTGAGCACCGCATGCAGGAGTCTTCTGCGCTGCTTGAGCAGCACCACCTCAGCCTGGTCAAGCGACCTGGGCTGCTGGAGCCCACCAGCAGCGACAAATTGATCCACCTACCCGAGCCCAACAGCAGCCGTCCCCGCGTCGCCGTGCCCCTGCTCGCCGGCTTCCAGTTGCGCGCTATTCCGGCCGGCTATTGATGCCTTCCCCGTTCCGTTCGAGGTCCGGCGACGCCGGCGGCCCGGCCCCCGCCGGCAAGGGGGGTGGACGCCGGGGCAAAGGAACGTCGACGCGGCGGGTGGTGGAGATCCAGCCGATCCCCACCGGTCGGATGCTGGCGGTCTACCTGCTGCTCTGCGCGGCCCTGGTCGGACTGGCCGGACGCCTCGCCTGGCTCCAGGTGGTGCAGGCGCCGGCGCTCCAGGCCAGGGCCAGGGCCATCCAGACCCAGGCGATCACCCCCATCGGCAAACGGCGCACCATCGTCGACCGTATGGGCCGGCTGGTGGCCCTGGACGAGGAGCGCTTCACCCTCTGGGCCCATCCCCGTTACTTCAACCTGCCCGGCGACGAACCCCAGCAGATCCGCCCTCCCGCCGACGTCGTCCGGGAACTCTCCAAGGTGCTGGCGCAGCCCCCCGCAGAACTGCTGCAGACCATTGGCAGCCGCCGCAGCGGTGTCAAGCTCGCCACAGGCCTGGATCCGGAAACGGCCCATCGAGTCAGGGAGCTGGGCATCAGCGGCATCGATCTGGAGGCCTACCCGCAACGGGTTTACCCCCAGGGTCAGCTGTTCGCCAACGTGGTGGGCTTCCTCAACCTGGAGCGGGTGGCCCAGGCGGGTCTGGAGCAGAGCCGGGACCGGGATCTGCGTCGCCAGGAGGTGACGATGAGCATGCGCCGCGGCGCCGACGGCACCCCCCTGCCGGATGGTCTCCAGGCCGGGGCGCTCTATGGCGACGACCTGCGCCTGCAGCTCACCCTTGATGCCCGCCTGCAGCAGGTGGCCCAGCAGGCGCTGGGCAAGCAGGTGAAGCAGTGGAGGGCGAAGCAGGGCGCCGCCCTGGTGATGAATGCCCGCAACGGCGAGATTCTGGCCCTGGCCTCCACCCCCAGCTACGACCCCAACACGTTCTGGAAGTACAACCCCGGCCTGTTCCGCGAATGGTCGGTGCAGGACCTCTACGAGCCCGGCTCCACCTTCAAGCCCATCAATCTGGCCCTGGCGCTGCAGGAGAAGGCGATCCGCCCCGGCGACAAGGTGAACGACGTGGGGCAGCTGAGCATCGGCGGCTGGCCGATCTTCAACCACGACCGCCGGGCCAACGGCGTGATCGATTTCCCCACCGTGCTTCAGGTCTCCAGCAATGTCGGCATGGTGCAGGCCATGTCCCATGTCAAGCGGGATCGCTTCTGGCACTGGTTGCACACCTTCGGCATTGACGAGATGCCGGACACCGACCTGCCCGGAGCGGTGGCCGGCCAGCTCAAGAGCCGCAAGGAATTCACCTCAGCCCCGATCGAGCCGGCGGTCGCCGCCTTCGGCCAGGGCTTCTCCCTCACCCCCCTCAAGCTGCTGCAGTTGCACGCCATGCTGGCCAACGGCGGCCGGTTGGTGAGCCCCCACATCACCCGCGGCCTGCGCTCCGGCGATGCCCTGGCCAGCTCCACCACAGCGACGGGCGTGCAACTGCTCGATCCGGCGGTCACGCGAACCGTCGTCGACTGGATGGAAACGGTGGTGCAGAACGGCTCCGGCAAGGGAATGAAGATCCCCGGCTATCGGATCGCCGGCAAGACGGGCACAGCCCAGAAAGCCCGCAACGGCGTGTACATCCCCGGGGCCAGGATCTGCAGCTTCGTGGCGATCCTGCCGGCGGGGGATCCCGGCTACGTGGTGCTGGTGGTGGTCGACGAGCCCCAGGGGGGCAACGCCTACGGCTCCACCGTGGCCCTGCCGGTGGCCCGCCAGATCGCCGAAGCCCTGCTCGTGATCGAGAAGGTGCCCCCCAGCCAGCCGATCGTCAGCCGGCCCCGAAAAGCCACGCCGTCCTGAGACAGGGCCCTGTCCTCATTCCCACAACCCCGGTGTCTGGCCGCGGGGGGCCGTGGCTAGCGTCGGCACCAGAAGACAGCGCGTCCGACCCGTTCCACGATGGCCAACCTGCTCGAACAACTGGCCGCCATGACGGTGGTCGTGGCTGACACCGGCGACATTGAGGCGATTCGCCAGTTCACGCCGCGGGATGCCACCACCAACCCCTCCCTGATCCTGGCGGCGGCCCAGATTCCGGCCTACCAGGAGCTGATCGACCGCTCCCTGCGCGAATCCCGTGAAGTGATCGGCGCCACGGCTCCGGCCGAGGACGTGGTGCGCGAGGCCATCGACGAGATCAGCGTCACCTTCGGCAAGGAGATCCTGAAGATCGTGCCGGGCCGGGTCTCCACGGAGGTGGATGCGCGCCTCAGCTACGACACCGAGGCCACGATCACCAAGGCCCGCAAGCTGATCGGCCTCTATGCCCAGGCCGGCATCGGCACCGAGCGCGTGCTGATCAAGATCGCCTCCACCTGGGAGGGCATCAAGGCGGCGGAAGTGCTTGAGCGCGAAGGCATCCACTGCAACCTCACCCTGCTGTTCGGCTTCTCCCAGGCCGTGGCCTGCGCCGAGGCAGGCATCACCCTGATCTCCCCCTTCGTGGGGCGCATCCTCGACTGGTACAAGAAATCCACCGGACGCGACAGCTATCCCGGCCCGGAGGATCCCGGCGTGCTGTCCGTCACACGGATCTTCAACTACTTCAAGACCTACGGCTACGGCACCGAGGTGATGGGCGCCAGCTTCCGCAACATCGATGAGATCGTCGAACTGGCAGGCTGCGACCTGCTGACGATTTCGCCGGCCCTGATGGACCAGTTGCGCCAGAGCGAGGAGCACCTGGAACCCCGTCTTGATCCCTCCCAACCCGGCGCCAGCGAGGCCAAGATCCACGTCGACGAGGCCACCTTCCGCACGATGATGGCGTCCGATCCGATGGCCAGCGAGAAGCTCGATGAGGGCATCCGTGGCTTCTCCAAGGCCATCGAGACCCTGGAAGGTCAGCTGGCCCATCGCCTGGCGGTCATCGAGGGCGGAGCTGCCTTCACCCATGCGGTGCATGAGATCTTCCTGCTCAACGACCTTGACGGTGACGGCTGCATCACCCGCGAGGAATGGCTCGGCAGCGATGCCGTCTTCGATGCCCTCGACACCGACAACGACGGTCGCCTGGCCCCGGAGGATGTGCGCGGCGGCCTGGGAGCTCCGTTGGCGATCAGCCGCTGAACCTCCGCTCTGCGCCCCATTCCTTGATCGGATGTTCACCTTGATGGGCAAGGATGGGGCCCCTTCCCACTGACGAATGGCCCACACCGTCCATGCCCTCGACACGATGCGTGCCCTCGCCGCCAAGGGCGAGGTGAGGGATGTCGAGGCCGGATCCGTCATCTTTCGCGCCGGCGAAGCCGGCGACTGCATGTTCGGCCTGCTGGAGGGAACGGTGCGCCTGAGCTGGAACGCCGATGCGGGCCATGAGGACATCCAGGCCGGCGACGTCTTCGGAGCCGGGGCCCTGGTCACGGCCGAACACCGCCGCTACGGCCACGCCACGGCCCTCACCGATTGCCGGCTGCTGGTGATGAACCGTGAGAAGTTTCTGTTCGCCGTTCAGGAGGCGCCCATGTTCGCCATCGAACTGCTGGGCTCGATCGACCAGCGCCTGCGCGACCTCAAGGGTGTGACCCGCAACTGAGGCCGCTCATCCCCGCTGGAACAGCAGCCGCCGGATCACGCGCTGGGCGATCTCCCCATAGCCCATCTCACCGGAGAGGATCTGGGCGATGCGCTGAGGGGCGGTGGGGCGCTTGACGCCCAGCTGGTAGCCCACCCGGGGCACCCGGTAGAACACCTGGGCGATGCGTTTGCCCCAGGCCATCGAATCACCCCAGGCCTCGCGCATGCGCAGGCTGTACTGCTCCAAGGCCGGTCCCTCGCCATCCAGCCAACGGTCGAGGGCGGCGGCCGCTTCGCATCCACTCAGCAGGGACGGGCGCAGGCCCTCGGCCAGGAAGGGATCACAGAGGGAGGCGGCATCGCCCACCGCCACCAGACCAGACCCGTGCAGGGCATGGTGGCCGTTCCAGAGCCGCAGCTGGCCATGGCGCCGCTCGCCCGCACCCGCAGGCAGCCCCAGGCTGGGCAGCAGGGCGGAGAGCACCGCCTCGCTGTCGGCTTCTTGCTGGCCGACGAAGGTGCCCACGCCGATGCTGAAGCCCCCCCGCCGGGGAAACACCCAGCAGAAGCCGTGGTGCACCAGGCCGAACTCGAAGCGGGCCATGTCGGCGGGGTCGGGATCCGCCGCCACCTCCACCGAAACCGTGGCCGCAAAGCGGGGACGGGGCGGGCCCAGGCCGAGGGGTGCCGCGAAACGGGAGGCGGAGCCATCGGCGATCACCACCGCCCTGGCCCGCAGCGGCCCCTCGCCGGACCCCGACACCTCCCAGAGGCCATCGGCGCGGCGCTCGATCCGCTCGGCCCTGCAGCCATGGCGCAGGTCGCAGCCCGCCTGGACGGCCTTCTCGGCCAGGAAGGCATCGAGGACGCTGCGGCGCACGATCCAGAAGGGGGCCGCGCCGGGCAGCTCCGCCGTCACTGGATCCTCCAGGCACCAGGTGAACCGCACCCGGCGGATCACCTGGTCGACGGCGGGGGCCAGATCGAAAGGGAACCAGCGCTGCACCGAGGCGGCCATGCCGCCACCGCAGGGTTTGGACCGTCCTGGGGCCTGGGCCTCCAGCAGGATCACACGGCGGCCACGGGCCGCCAGATGGAAGGCCGCCGCGCCGCCCGCCGCCCCGGCGCCGACGACGATCACATCGGCATGGGCGGACTGGCTCACACCTTGAGGATCTCGGCTTCCTTCTCCGCCAGCTTCTTCTCCAGTTCGGTGATGTAGCGATCGGTCAGCTTCTGGACCTTCTCCTGCTCGTCGTGGCTCTGGTCCTCGGAGAGCTCACCGTCCTTCTCCTGCTTCTTGATCCGGTCGACGCCCTCTCGGCGGAGGTTGCGCAGACCCACCTTGCCCTCCTCGGCGTACTTGGCCGCGAGCTTGCAGAGCTCCTTGCGGCGGTCCTCGGTGAGGGGCGGGATGTTGATGCGAATCACGCGGCCGTCGTTGTTGGGGGTCAGGCCCAGATCGCTCATGGCGATCGCCTTCTCGATCAGCGCCATGGAGCCCTTGTCGAAGGGCTGGATCTGGATCGTCTGGGCGTCCGGGGTGGAGATCGTCGCCAGCGACTTGAGCGGCGTGTCGGCCCCGTAGTACTCAACGGTCAGCTTGTCGAGCAGGGAGGGGTTGGCCCGACCGGTGCGGATGGTGTTGAAGGTGCGCTGGGTGGCTTCCACCGACTTGCGCATGCTGGCTTCGAGATCCATGGCAGGGGAAGGGCGGAGGGGGAGAGGGTCAGCGGGGGGGCGCCGGCACGATGCTGGTGCCGATGGGCTCACCGGCGACGGCCCGCCCGATGTTGCCCGAGCCGAACAGGTCGAAGACGACGATCGGGATGGCGTTGTCCTTGCACAGGGCGATGGCGGTGCTGTCCATCACCTCGAGCTCGCCGCTGAGCACGTCGAGGAAGGTGAGGGTCTCGTAGCGGACCGCATCGGCATGCTTGGCGGGGTCCTTGTCGTAGACCCCATCCACCTTGGTGGCCTTGAAGATCACATCGGCGTTGATTTCAGCGGCCCGCAGGGCGGCGGTGGTGTCGGTGGTGAAGAAGGGGTTGCCGCAGCCGGCACCGAAGATCACCACCCGCCCTTTCTCCAGGTGCCGGATGGCCCGGCGGCGGATGTAGGGCTCGGCCACCTCCTGCATGGAGATGGCGCTCTGGACGCGGGTCGGCACACCGACACGCTCGAGTCCGTCCTGCAGCGTGATGGCATTCATCACCGTGGCCAGCATGCCGACGTAGTCCGCCGTGGCCCGGTCCATCCCCGCGGCTGAACCCTTCAGACCCCGGAAGATGTTGCCGCCACCCACCACGATGGCCAGCTGGGTGCCCCCGGCCACCACCTCGACCACATCCTTGGCGATCGCCTGAACGATGGCGGGATCGATCCCATAACCCTGGCCCCCCATCAGCGCTTCACCGCTGAGTTTGAGGAGAACGCGCCTGTAGGCCATCGGCTCATGCGATCGGCCGCAGAGTAGCAACCCTCCCAGCGGCGCCACCAGGTTGCCCGCCGCTGCGTCAGCCGCTTCACTGTCCCAAAGGAGCACCGCCATGGCCCTCGACCAGCCCGGACCCCGCAGCAGCGATGTGATGGCCCGGCTGACGTTGTCGGCCATGGATCGGGCCAGCGGCAGCCCTGGGTTCTGGGGCGAGCCCGAAGTGCACCGGGCCCTTCTGGTCAGCGGTCTGTCGGTGCTGGTCTGCAGCCTGGCCCGGCTGCGGGCCGACCTGGGTTGATTGCGCTCGCCCGGAGTCAGTACTCGATGCCCGCCTGGGCCTTCACCCCCTGCTCCCGGAACGGATGGCGCACCGCCTTCATCTCCGTGACCAGATCGGCCCGCTCCAGCAGGGCCGGCGGGGCGCCGCGGCCGGTGAGGGCCACGTGGGTGAGCGGCGGGCGCAGGGCCAGACCTTCCAGCACCTGGTCGGGGTCGAGATAGCCCAGCTTGAGGGCCACGTTGATCTCATCGAGCACCACCAGCTTGCGGTCGGCATCGGCGAGGTAGCTGCAGGACCGTTCCCAGGCGCTGTGCACCAGCTGGCGGTCCCGCTCCCGGTCCTGGGTTTCCCAGGTGAACCCCTCGCCCAGGGCATGCCAGTGGAGGTCCTCGCCGAAGCGCGCCAGGGCCCGGGCCTCCCCCGGCTGCCAGCCCCCCTTGATGAACTGGACCACCGCCACCCTTTCGCCATGGCCCAGGGTGCGCAGCACCAGGCCCAGGGCCGCCGTGGTCTTGCCCTTGCCCTCGCCGGTGAAGACGAGCACCAGGCCCTTCTCCAGGTTCCGCTCCCCCACCCGCTGCTGCTGCACCTCCCGGCGGCGCTGCATGCGGCGCCGGTAGGCCTCCTGATCCACCTCGGGAGCCAGGTCGCCCCCTGGGCCCAGCTCCTCGGCCTGGCGATCCAGCGCCAGCGCCTCGTCGGGGGCGGCTGGGGTCGTGGAGGCGGTCGCCGTCATCGGAAGCGCTGTGTGTTTGGCGCACTCTGGCGGAACCCCCGGCGCCCCGGGCGGCCCGGCGCTTCAGGAGGGCCGCAGGCGCGCCAGGGCCGTGTCGACGGCCTGCTGCTGATCCCGTCGCGTGATCCAGTGGTGGTAGGTGCGGGTGTGGATCGCCACGGAGTGGCCCATCATCCGGGCGGCCACTGTGTCGGGCAGGCCGATGTGGATCGTGCGCACGGCCCAGGCATGGCGCAGGTCGTAGGGGGTGATCGGCAGCCCGTAGCGGCGGAACTGCTCCGCCACCCGCCGGCCCACCTGCTGCAGAGTGGTGCGGCGCAGATCCGTGCACACCCGGGGGAGCCCGACGGCACTTTCGGCCAGGCCCTCCAGGCCGAAGCGCTCCACCCAGTCGGGCTGGAACGGCCACACCTGATGTTCTCCCGTCTTGCTGGTGGGCAGCACCCGCAGCACCCTGTCGCCCCCCGGAGCCAGGGCGGAGAGATCGCAGAAGAACACCTCGTGGTTGCGCAGGCCGTAGGTGGCCATCAAGCCGTAGGCCAGGCGCCAGCGGGGGTTGGGGATGGCCGCCGCCAGCTCCAGGATGCGGGCGTCGCTGGGCAGTCCCCGGAAACGGGCCACATGCAGGCCGTACCCGCCGCTGCGCTCGCTCCAGTCGTCCGGCAGCGCCAGCTGCAGGTGGCGCGCGAGGGCCCCCAGGGCGATGCCGCACTGCTGGCGGCTGCGGCTGGCCAGGGGGTAGCTCTCCAGCACCCGTTCCAGCAAAGGGGCGTCCACCACCGCGGCGCCGCGGGTGTTGGCGGCCAGCTCCGCCAGACGCCGCAGGTAGGGCCGGTAGGCACCGCTCCAGGTGCTGCGGCTGCCCGCGGGCCGGCGGCGGCGGCGGGGATCGGCGAAGAAGGCGGCCTCGAAACCGGCCAGGGCGGGCCTCAGTTCCCCAGCCTCAGGGGGCGCCACCGCCTGAGCCACCTCTGGGGCAGGGGCCGCCGCAGCGGGCGGGCGCCGGCGCCAGGGCTCCCAGCTGAAGCGTCCCTGCTCCACCGCCTGCCGCACCCGCTCGAGCTGCTCGAGGGCGACGGCCACACCCGCTCCGGTGGCCGGCAGCCCCAGGCTGATGCGCTGCACCGGCCGCGCTGGCGTGCCCTTCGGGCAGGGCAGGGGCCCGCGCAAACCCAGCCGCTGCTGGCGGATCTCCAGGCGCAGGCCGGTGCCCGAGGCCGCCAGACGCCGGTTTTCCTGTCGCACCAGCGCTGCCGGTTCGATATCTGCCAAGGCGCCCGGATCAGAGGCGGCTGGCGGTGGCAGGGCGGCCAGGACGATGGTGCAACAGGCAGGGCTGAGCCGGAAGCTACCGATGCCATCCCCGGGCCGCCAGGGTGCAGTTCCTTGCCAAGGCCGGCACCCGCCGGCGGTGGGCGGCGTTACGCTCATCGTTTCTGATAGAGAGCATGGCCAGGGTCGGCGTGCTGCTGCTGAACCTCGGCGGTCCGGAACGGATCGAGGATGTCGGGCCATTCCTTTACAACCTGTTCTCCGATCCGGAGATCATCCGTCTGCCCACGCCGGTGCTGCAGAAGCCACTGGCCTGGTTGATCAGCACCCTGCGCAGCGGCAAATCAAAGGAGGCCTACCGCTCCATCGGCGGCGGCTCCCCCCTGCGGCGCATCACCGAACAGCAGGCCAGGGAGCTGCAGAGCCGCCTGCGCCAGGAAGGCGTCGACGCCACCAGCTATGTGGCGATGCGCTACTGGCATCCCTTCACCGAATCGGCCGTGGGCGACATCAAGGCCGACGGTGTGGAGGAGGTGGTGGTTCTGCCCCTGTATCCCCATTTCTCGATCAGCACCAGCGGCTCCAGCTTTCGCGAACTGCAGCGGCTGCGCCAGGCCGACCCGGCCTTCCGGCGGCTGCCGATCCGCTGCATCCGCAGCTGGTACGACCATCCGGGCTACATCAATGCCATGGCCGGACTGATCGCCCGGGAGGTCCGTGCCTCCGACACGCCGGACGCGGCCCACATTTTCTTCAGTGCCCACGGGGTGCCCAAGAGCTACGTGGAGGAGGCCGGTGATCCCTATCAGCAGGAGATCCAGGCCTGCGCCGCCCTGGTCATGAAGCGTCTGGAGGAGTTGCTGGGCCATGCCAACCCCTCCACCCTCGCCTACCAGAGCCGGGTGGGGCCGGTGGAATGGCTCAAGCCCTACACCGAGGATGCCCTGCGGGAACTGGGCGAGCAGGGTGTCAAAGAGCTGGTGGTGGTGCCGATCAGCTTCGTCAGCGAACACATCGAGACCCTCGAGGAGATCGACATCGAGTACCGGGAGATCGCCACCGAAGCCGGCATCACCCACTTCCGTCGGGTGCCAGCCCTCGACACCGATCCCACCTTCATCCAGGGCCTCGCCGACCTGGTCCACGAGGCCATGGCGGGCCCGGAGGTGAACCTCGACATGGCGGCCCAGCTGCCCAAGAAGGTGAAGCTCTACCCCCAGGACAAGTGGGCCTGGGGCTGGAACAACAGCTCCGAGGTGTGGAACGGTCGCCTGGCGATGGTCGGATTTTCCGCTTTTCTGCTGGAATTGCTCACTGGTCAAGGCCCGCTTCATGCCCTCGGACTGCTCTGATCGCCCTCGGCGTCCCCGCCTGCGGGGGCGGTCGCTGGTGATCGCGGCGACCCTGGGCCTGAGCAGCCAGGGCCTGCCCGCCGAAGCCCGCAACGCCAGCCTCTGGGGCCGGGGTGCCTTTCCTGTGGCCAGCTTCGCGGGCTACACCAGCGGTTTCGGCATGCGCTCCCATCCGCTCAGTGGTGACGTCCGGCCCCATTACGGCATCGACATCGCCGCCCCCCTGGGATCGCCGATCCGCAGCTGGTGGACCGGCACGGTGAGCGAGGTGATCGTCGACGGCGGCTGCGGCAACGGACTGGTGATCCGTTCCGGCAGCTATGAGCACATCTATTGCCACCTCAGCGGCCAGGCGGGCAGCGGCGTCTACCGCAGCGGCAACGTCCTGCTGCGGGTGGGCCAGCGGGTGGCCACCGGCCAGGTGATCGCCCACGTCGGCCTGACGGGCAGCACCACCGGTCCCCACCTGCACTGGGGCCTGCGCTACCGGGGTGCCTGGATGGACCCGGCCCGGGTGTTGCGGGCCATGGCCCAGAGCCGTCGCCAGCGCAACCCAATCACCCTGCAGCGACCTAACCTGGGTGTCTTCCGCTGATGGTGTCCAGCCCGTTGCCCGGCGTCTTGCCCCCCGGGTGCTTCGCTCTTCCATCCTGACGACCCCGTTCCCCTTCGCCAGTCCCCAGCCGCCGCCGTGACGATCACGCCCCTTCCCCCCGCCACAGCCGCCGCAGGGCACGCCGCCGCCGCAGAGAGGGGCGCTGATGTGTCGGCACCGATGCGGGTGAGCGGGGGCTACGCCCTGATGGATGCCCTGCACCGCCACGGGGTGAAGCACATCTTCGGCTACCCGGGCGGGGCGATCCTGCCCATCTACGACGAGCTCCACAAGGCCGAGTCCCGGGGCTGGCTGAAACACATCCTGGTGCGCCATGAGCAGGGCGGCACCCACGCCGCCGATGCCTACGCCCGCGCCACCGGCAAGGTGGGCGTCTGCTTCGGCACCTCCGGCCCCGGCGCCACCAACCTGGTCACCGGCATCGCCACCGCCCAGATGGATTCGGTGCCGATGGTGGTGATCACCGGGCAGGTGCCCCGGGCCGCCATCGGCACCGATGCCTTCCAGGAAACCGACATCTTCGGCATCACCCTGCCGATCGTCAAACACTCCTGGGTGGTGCGCGACCCCGCCGACATCGGCCGCATCGTGGCGGAAGCCTTCCTGATCGCCGCCAGCGGCCGCCCTGGCCCGGTGCTGATCGACGTGCCCAAGGACGTGGGTGCCGAGGAGTTCGACTACACCCCGGTGGCCCCGGGATCGGCGATCCCCTCCGGCTTCAAGCGTCCGCCGGCCCCCAGGCCGGAAGCCATCGAGGCGGCCCTGGCCCTGATCCGCCACGCCCGGCGGCCCCTCCTCTACGTGGGGGGCGGCGCCATCGCCTCCGACGCCCATGGCGAGGTGCATCAGCTGGCGGAGCGGTTCCGCCTGCCGGTCACCACCACCTTGATGGGCAAGGGGGCCTTCGACGAGAACCATCCCCTGGCGGTGGGCATGCTGGGCATGCACGGCACCGCCTACGCCAATTTCGCCGTCACCGAATGCGATCTGCTGATCGCCGTCGGGGCCCGCTTCGATGACCGGGTCACCGGCCGGCTGGACAGCTTCGCCCCCCGGGCCCAGGTCATCCACATCGACATCGATGCGGCCGAAGTCGGCAAGAACAGGGTGCCCGAGGTGCCGGTCGTTTCCGATGTTCGCCTGGCCCTTCAGGCCCTGCTGCAGGCCTCCGTGGGCGAAAGCGCCAACCGCCGCACCGATGCCTGGCTGGAGCGCATCGACACCTGGAAACACCATTACCCCCTGGTGATCCCCCAGCCCACCGGGGAGATTGCCCCCCAGGAAGTGGTCATTGCCCTGCGGGAACTGGCCCCCGAGGCGTTCTTCACCACCGATGTGGGCCAGCACCAGATGTGGGCCGCCCAGTTCCTGCGCAATGGACCCCGCCGCTGGATCAGCAGCGCCGGCCTCGGCACCATGGGCTTCGGCATGCCCGCCGCCATGGGCGTCCAGACCGCCTTCCCCGACGAGCGAGTGATCTGCGTGGCAGGGGACGCCAGCATCCTGATGAACATTCAGGAACTGGGCACCCTCAGCCAGTACCAGTTGCCAGTGAAGGTGGTGGTGCTCAACAACGGCTGGCAGGGCATGGTGCGCCAGTGGCAGGAAAGCTTTTACGAAGAGCGCTATTCCAGTTCCGAGATGACCGGCGGCATGCCGGACTTCCCCGCCCTGGCCGAGGCGTTCGGGGTCAAGGGCATCGGCATCACCGACCGGGCCCAGCTGCGCTCCGGCCTTGCCGAAGCCCTGGCCCACCCCGGTCCGGTGTTCGTCGACGTGCGCGTGCGGCGCAACGAGAACTGCTATCCGATGGTGCCCCCGGGAGCCAGCAACGCCCAGATGGTGGGACTGCCCAGCCATCCCGAACTCGCCATCGACACGATCCGCCAATGCAATGCCTGCGGCAGCACCACCGCCAGCGCCCACCTGTTCTGTCCCAGTTGCGGCGCCAAACTCTGAGCCTGCTCGGGGTCCTGCTGGCCCTGCTGATCGCCTGGCCCGGCGCGGCGGTGGCGGCGGAGGTGTTCCAGGTGCGCAGCGGCAGGTTGCTGCAGGTGGGCGATGGAAACCGCAGCTATGCCGTTGAGCTCGCTTGCATGGAGCTGGCGGCAGAGCAGGAGCAGCAGGCGACCGCCTGGCTGCGGCAGGCCCTGCCCCGCCGCACCAAGGTCAATCTGCGCCCGATGGGCCAAAGGGATGGCACGCTGCTGGCCCAGGTGAGCCTGCTGTCCAGCGGCGACGACATCGCCACCGGCTTGATCGAGGCCGGCCTGGCCCAAGCGGAGGCCTGCCCATGAGCCTTAACCGCACCGCCAAGGGCATCGTGCTGGTGCCCACCCTGCTGCTCGGCGGGGCCTTCCTGGCCGCCGGCACCTGGATGGAGGGCCCGGCCGCCGCCAACCGTGGCCTGGCGCTCACGCTGGGGGGGATCCTGATGGCAGCGGGTCTGCTGGCCCAGCTGCTGCCCGAACCCGGCCCGCCCCCCTCCGACCCCTGAGTCCAAAGCCGTTTGGCGGGCCGCCAGCCCCCATTCGAGAACATCACAGCCTGCGGCCGGAGGGGGGGTCGCGGCTCCAGAGTTGGGGCAGTCAGGGCGAAGGGGATGCGCAACTCCGATCAGCTCGTGGTGCCCCTGGCACAGGTCGGCCTGGAATCGATCGCCGAGGTGGGCGGCAAGAACGCCTCCCTCGGGGAGATGATCCAGCAGCTGGGGCCCTCAGGCGTCCAGGTTCCGGGAGGCTTCGCCACCACGGCCGCCGCCTACCGCCTGTTCATCACCGCCAACGGGCTCAGGCCCGCCCTTGCCGCCCTGCTCGACGGCCTCGACACCAACGACCTGGCGGCCCTGCAGGCGGCCGGCCAGGGGGCCCGGGCGCTGCTGGGTGGGGCGGACCTGCCG
>NZ_JAYGHY010000035.1:0-28001 GCF_034931305.1 Cyanobium gracile UHCC 0281
CGGCTTCTCCGCCCGCGCCGAGGGGGAGACGAGGGCATGAGCGCGACGCTCGATCGCGCGGCGATGCCCGCGGGGCTGATGGTGCTGGCGCTGACGCTCTGGGGCGAGGCCGCCGGCCGGCCGGTGGTGCTGCTGGGCCACTCCCTGGGGGGAAGCCTGGCGCTGCACGCGGCATCCCTGCTGGGGGAGCAGCTGCGGGGCCTGGTGCAAATCGCCGTGGGGGGCGGTGTGTACCAGCCGCGACCCTTTGCCCGGGTCCGCCGCGGAGGGGCCGCCTTCCTGCGCTGGCGACCGGTCTGGGCGGCCCAGCTGCCCGGCACAGCGGCGATCCGCAGCCCCCTGGTGGCCGACGGCCGCGCCGCGCGGGGGCTGCTGGCCTGCAGCACCAACCGGGGCGCCGTTCGCCAGCTGCCCAGGCTCACCGCCGAACTCCAGGTGCCCAGCCTGTGGATCGCCGGCAGCCGCGACCGGGTGATGCAACCCCGCTACGTGCGCCACCTGGCCGGCTACAGCCCGTTGCACCGGCTGGTGATCCTCAACGGGTTGGGACACCTGCCGATGGGCGAACAACCACGCCAGCTGGCGGCCCTGATCGACACCTGGCTGGAGGACGAGCTGCAGCTCCCCCCCCAGACCCAAGGGCTTCAGAGCGTGGCCAGTCCCTTTTCCTGCAGCTCCGCCAGCTGGGCATAGAGCCCCCCGAAGGCCCGCAGTTCACGGTGGTTGCCCTCTTCGATCAAGCGCCCACGGCGCAGCACCAGGATGCGGTCGGCGGCTTCGACGGTGGCCAGCCGGTGGGCGATGACGATGGCCGTGCGACCGCTGAGCAGGGTGTCGAGGTCCCGCTGCAGGGTGGCTTCAGTGGAGGGGTCCATGAAGGCGGTGGCCTCGTCCATCACCAGGACGGAGGGGTCGCGGATCGCCACCCGCGCCACGGCCAGCAGTTGCCGTTCGCCGGAGGAGAGGTTGCCACCCCGCTCGCGCAGCTCCGTGGCCAGGCCATCCCCCAGCCGTCCCAGCAGGGGAGCCAGACCGAGATCGCCGCAGAGACGCTCCAGATCCACCTCACTGATGTCGGCATCGAGGCGCAGGTTGTCGGCCACGTTGCCGCTGAACAGGAACGTGTCCTGCAGCACCACCCCCAGGCGCCGGCGCAGGGTGGCGATCGGCAGTTCGCGGATGTCGACGCCGTCGAGGCGGATGGTGCCCTGCTGGGGTTCGTACAGACGGCAGAGCAGCCGGATCACGGTGGTCTTGCCGGATCCGGTGGGGCCCACGATCGCCACGTGCTCACCGGGGGCGATGCGGAAGGAGAGATCGGTGAGGATCGGATCGTCGGGGCGGTAGGCAAAGGAGACGTTCTCGAACTCCACTTCGCCAGGGCTGAAGCGCTGCGCGCCTGACAACAGGGCGGCAGGGCTGCGCTGGCTGCTGGGCAGATCGGCGATCTCGATCGGCTGCTCCAGCAGTTCACCGATGCGCTCCACGGCGGTGAGCCCCCCCTGGATCTGGGTGAAGCGCTCCGCCAGCTGGCGCAGGGGATCGAACACCCGCTGGGAGAACAGGATGAAGGTGGTCAGGGTGCCCAGGCCCATCGCCCCACCGGTGACCATGGCGCCGCCCAGGGCCAGCACCATCGCCACGGCCGCCAGGGCCACCCACTCGATGAAGGCCGAGATGGAGCTGTCGTAGAAGATCGTGCCGGTGACGGCCCGGCGGTAGGCGTCGGTGGTGTGGGAGAAGCGCTCGCCGTTGACAGCCTCACGCCGGAACATCTGCACCACCTCCAGCCCCTGGAGGTTTTCCTGCAGGTCGGCGTTGAGCTGGCCGAGCTCCTCCCGCACCCGGTAGTTGGCCTTGCGGTAACGGCCCTGCAACCAGATCACACCGAGGGTCACGGGCACCTGGCTGACCAGCAGCAGCAGCCCCAGCCGCCACTCGATCGAGAGCATGGTGAGGCCGATCACCAGCAGGGTGACCAGATCGGAAAGCACCCCCACCGCGCCGCTGCCGAACACCTCCGCCAGGGCATCGACATCACTGGTGAGGCGGGTGAGCAGCTTGCCCACCGGCGTGCGGTCGTGGAAGCGCAGCGACAGGGCCATCGCGTGGCGGAAGAGGTCGTCGCGGATGCGGGCGGTGAGCCGTTGCCCCACCACCTGCACGTTGTAGGTCTGGGTGCCCTGCAGGGAGAGGCGCAGCAGGACCGCCGCCAGCAGCAGCAGCACCAGCAGCCGCAGGGCCACCGGCACCGGCAAAGGGGCCAGCCAGGACAGCACCTCCTCGCCCCGGAGTTTGGAGATCACCTGGCCCACCAGCAACGGCTGGACAGAGGCCGCCAGGGCCAGGGGGATCAGCAGCAGCAGGGACAGCAGCAGACGCTTGCGATCCCGACCCAGGTACGGCAGCAGACGCCGCAGCCGTTGGCCATCGAGGCTGCTCATCGGGCGGACACCTGGACGGGCCTCTGGACCGTGGCGATCCGTTCGACCAGGCCCTGCAAGGCCCCGTCATCGAGGCGCAGGGCCAGGGGATGGCCGATCAACCGGGCCGAGCTCGTGAACAGATCCTCGATCGCCACCAGGCCGTTGTCGCGCAGGGTGCGGCCGGTGGCCACCAGGTCGACGATCGCCTCGGACATGCCCGTGATCGGACCGAGCTCCACCGAACCGGTGAGGTGGATCAGCTCCACCGGCAGATCCAGTTGCTCAAAGAAGGCTTCGGCGCAGCGGGTGAACTTGCTGGCCACGCGGCAGTGGGCCGGCAGATCGGCGGCGCGGCGATAGCCGCTGCTGGCCTTCACCGCCACCGCCATGCGGCAGCCGCCGAAGCTGAGGTCGACGAGCTGGGCCACCGGCAGCTGGTGCTCCCGCAGCACGTCGTAGCCCACCACCCCGAGCTGGGCCTGGCCGTAGGCCACATAGACCGGCACATCGGCGTTGCGCACCAGCAGGGCCCGGGCTGTGCCGCAGCGGCTCGGCACCATCAGCAGGCGGTTGTCCTCCTCCAGCAGATCGGAGAAGTCCAGACCCGCCGCCTGAAAGCGGCGCACCGAATCCTTGAGCAGGGCGCCCTTGGCCAGGGCAACGGTGATCGGGGACCGCTGGTTGGCAGTGATCATGGAAGCCAGCAGCAACCTGGACTGTAACGATGCAGGATCATCGCCAAGACCCGCCCCAGGCCCCGCTGCAGGTGGTGGTGCTGCCGGTGCTGCGGGACAACTACCTGTTCGTGATCCACGACGGCCGCCAGGCGGCGGTGGTGGATCCTGCCGTGGCGGCCCCGGCGATCGCCTGGCTGAAACAGCGGGATCTGGAGCTGGTGGCGGTGCTGCAGACCCACCACCACAGTGATCACATCGGCGGCACCCCCGGACTGCTGGAGGAATGGCCCCGGGCGGAGGTGGTGGCCGCCCTGGCCGATCGGGAGCGGATCCCCTTCCAGACCCGGGGGGTGACGGACGGCGATCGCTTCATCCTGCTGGGCCAGCCGGTGGAGGTGCTGGCGGTGCCGGGCCACACGCGCGCCCACCTGGCCTTCCACCTGCCCCTGCAGGGGGAGCTGTTCTGCGGCGACACCCTGTTCGCCGCCGGCTGCGGCCGGCTGTTCGAGGGAAGCCCAGAGCAGATGCATCACTCCCTCGGCCTGCTGGCGGCGCTGCCGGAGACGACCCGGGTGTGGTGCGCCCATGAGTACACCGCCTCGAATCTGCGCTGGGCCGCGGCCCAGCGACCGGGGGATAAGGCCATCGCCGAACGGCTGGCCGCGGTGCTGCTCGCCCGGACTCAGAACAAGCCCACCATCCCCAGCAGCATCGGTGAGGAACGCCGCACCAACCTGTTCATGCGGGCGACGGATGCCCTGGAACTGGCCGCCCTGCGGCGCAGCAAGAACGACTGGACGGATTGAACGCACCCGGCTGAGCTTCACAGCCGCCCGGATCCCCGCCTCAGGGAGGCGCGCTGAGGGTCTCGGCGCTGCGCCCCTGGGGCAGGGTCACCAGGGGCCATCCACCCGGGAACAACAGGGCCGACTCACCGGCGCGGAACCGCAGCTGGCCCCGGCAGCCGTGGGGGTGGTCGGCCTCCAGGGGCGCCCGCCAGCGCAGCCGGTGGTCACCGAGCTGCACCTGGTAGAGCCATTCCCGGCCGAGGAATTCCCGACCGGTGATCCAGGCCGGCCCCTCATCCTCGGGCAGAAACTCCAGGGCCTGGGGGCGAACCATCACCTCGATGGCCTCCGGTGCGTCCGGGCCGTCTGTCCCCCGGGAGAGGGGCTCCAGCTCGCCGAGCACGGTCTGCAGCCGCCGACCTCGCCAGCGGGCCGGCAACAGGTTGGACTGGAGCACGAACTGGCCCACGAAGGCGGTGGCGGGCTTGTCGACCAGCTCACGGGGCGGGGCGCACTGGTGCAGCACCCCGTCGCGCAGCACCCCCACCCGGTCGCAGATCGCCAGAGCCTCCTCCGGATCGTGGGTGACCATCAGGCCGCTGGCGCCGCAGCGGGCCAGCACGGCCGGCAGCTCGCTGCGCAGCCGCAGCCGCACTTCCACATCCAGGTTGGAGAAGGGCTCATCCAGCAGCACCACCGAGGGCGAGGGCGCCAATGCCCGGGCCATCGCCAGCCGCTGGCGCTGGCCGCCGGAAAGTTCGTGGGGATAGCGGCGCTCCAGCCCGCCGAGCCCCAGCAGATCGAGCAGCCAGGCCACCCGGGCCGTGTCCTGGCCGCGGCGCAGGCCGAAGCAGGCATTCCGCCAGGCATCGAGGTGGGGGAAGAGGGCATCGTCCTGGAACACCATGCCGACACCCCGCCGCTCGGGGGGCAGCAGCCGCTCCGGACCCGCCACCTGCTGTCCGCCGATGCTGATGCTGCCGCGGCCAGGGCGCTCGAAGCCGGCGATCAGTCGCAACAGGGTGGTCTTGCCGCAACCGGATGGGCCCAGCAGACCCACCAGTTCCCCCGCACCAAGAATGAGGTCGACCCCCTTGAGGGTCCAGGCAGAAACGTCGCGACCCGGGTACCGGTACCAGAGGTCGTCGATGCGGACGTGATCGCGGCTGGCGAGGCCGGTGATCTCCCCGGTGCTCGAAGCCGTGGTGGCGGCAGGCGTGGCGATGGTGGTGGAAGAAGCCATAAGATCCCAGTCCCGCATTGTCACCCGTCATGAGTTCCAGCGCTGGCGGGAGTGACGAAAGGCACAGGCCCTTGTCTCATCCGGTCCATACCGCGGCCGCCCCCGCTCCGGTGGGGCCCTACAACCAGGCCGTGGTCGCCGGTGGCGTCCTGTACTGCTCCGGCCAGATCGCCCTGGATCCGGTGGGCGGGACGCTGGTGGGGGACGGCGACGTGGAGGCCGAAACCGTCCAGGTGCTGAGCAACCTGCAGGCGGTGCTGGCCGCCGCCGGCTGCACCCCTGAGCAGGTGGTCCGCACCACGGTGTACCTGGTGGATCTGAACGATTTCGCCCGGGTCAATGCCCTCTACGCCGGGGTGTTCAGCGCGGGGGTGGCTCCGGCGCGGGCCTGCGTGCAGGTGGCGGCCCTGCCGAAGGGGGCGCGGGTGGAGATCGACGCCATCGCCGTGCTCGCTTGAGGCGGTTCTCAGCGAGAGCTCATGGCCATCGGCTAGCTGCCGTGGCCGTCCTGAGGCAACCTGGGTCCATGGAAACCCCCTTCGGCACCTGGTTTCACGAGGTGGTGGTGATGACACCGGGCCGATTTGAAGAGGCCGTCGATGCGGTGCTGGCGGTGCAGCAGTTCAAGACGGTGGTGCTCCACCTCAGCGCCATGGCGCCGGAGGAGGCCCAGCGCACGATCGACTTCGTCTCCGGGGGCGTCTTCGCCCTGGACGGTCAGTCCGAACGGCTGGGAGACACGGTCTTCCTGTTCGCACCGGCACTGGTGACGATCAGCCGGGACGGCGATCAAGAGCACGAGGACTGAAGCGTCGAGTGCTGGCAGGCCAGCCCTTGTGGAGCCCCTGCCGGGGCAGTAACACGGGCCCTGGCCCTGTTCTACCCATGAAGCGACCCATCGGCCTGGCCCTGCTGGTTCTGGCCTGGAGCCTCGGCAGCCACGGCCCGGAAGCCCTGGCGGCAGCCCCGTCAGCCCCGGCGGCGGGGACCGGCGGGCAGCTGGTGCTGGTCCGCACCGACCGGCAGCTGCCGATCACCGGCGATCCGATCTGGGAACTGCAGCTGGCCCTCCCCGGCCAGCCGCTGCGGGCCTATGAAGCCCTGGTGGGCCGGGTGCGTCGCCAGAACGCCGACCGCAACCGACTGGGCAGCAAGGCGCCGTTGCCGCGGGGCCTCTATGCCGTGACCGAGATCACACCGATCGAACCGACGGATGATGTGGAACTCGGTCGCTTTCTGTGGATCGGCCTGGAACCGGACTTCCCCACCGCCCGTCGGGGCCTGGGCATCCATCACGATCCCAGCGCCGGCCGGGGACGAAGCAGCGGCACCGACGGCTGCATCGGCCTGATCCACGGCAACGACCTGCTGGTGCTTGGTGATCTGCTGCGGCGCAGCGGCACCAGGGAACTGCTCGTGAAGGACTGAGCAACGCATGGGTCTTGCGAACCCGGCAGGGGTGAACCTCTCCCAGGTCGGCGGAACTAGGTTGAGTTTCCATGGGCCGGACGATTGCAGGACCTCGCTTCCGGCTCCGACAAAGGCCCATCTTTCCCGGGGCTGGCCAAGGCACCCACCGGCATCCGGGGCTTCGAGGCGATCAGCGACGGGGGCCTGCCCAGGGGGCGACCCACCCTTGTGACCGGTGCCTCCGGCAGCGGCAAGACCATGTTCGCCATGGAGTTCCTGGTGCGCGGGGCCCTGCAGTTCAACGAGCCCGGCGTCCTGCTGACCTTCGAGGAATCTGCCGAGGACATCGCCGCGAACGTGCGCTCCCTGGGCTTCGACATCGACGCCCTGGTGGCGACCAAGCGGCTGGCAATCTGTGCCATGCCGATCGATCCGTCGGAGGTCATCACCGCCGGGGTCTTCGATCTCGAGGCCCTGTTCGTGCGGCTGGAGGGGGCCGTGGCCAGGGTGGGCGCCAGACGCGTGGCCCTCGACACCATCGAGGTGCTGCTCACCTGCCTGGGGAACGAAGCGATCGTGCGCGGTGAACTCTCCCGGCTGTTCCACCGGCTGAAGGAGCGGGGCCTCACCACCGTGGTCACCGGCGAGCGGGGCCGGGCCGGTGACCTGACCCGTTTTGGCATCGAAGAGTACGTCTCCGACTGCGTGGTGGTGCTCGATCAGCGGGTCGACAACGAGATCTCCACCCGGCGGCTGCGGATCGTGAAGTACCGGGGCTCGGTGCACGGCACCAACGAGTTCCCCTTCCTGATCACCGACCGGGGCCTGACGGTGCTGCCGATCACGGCCGTGGCCCTCACCTACCCGGCAGCGAACGAGCGGATCTCCTGCGGCATCGAACGGCTCGACCACATGCTGGGCGGCGGGATCTTCCGCGGCTCCACCGTGCTGATCAGCGGCAGCGCCGGCACGGGCAAGACCACCGTGGTGGCCCACCTGCTCGATGCGGCCTGCCGCCGTGGCGAGCGGGCCCTGTTTCTCTCCTATGAGGAATCCCCGGATCAGCTGATCCGCAACATGGCGTCGGTGGGCCTCGACCTGCAGCGCTGGATCGATGCCGGCCTGCTGCTGATCTGGGCCGAGCGCTCCACCGCCCATGGCCTGGAGGAACATCTCGGCCGCCTCGACCGGATGCTGGAGGACTTCCAGCCCCAGGTGGCGGCCCTCGATGCCATGGGCAGCCTGATCCAGATCGGCTCCCAGCGGGAGGTGACGGCTGCCCTGGCCCGTCAGATCGATCTGATGAAAGGCCGGGGCATCACTGCCGTGTTCACCTCCCTCACCCACGGGGAGGAGGCGGCGAGCAGTGCGGTGGCGGTGTCCTCCCTCACCGACACCTGGCTGCTGCTGCGCAACGTGGAGAGCGACGGGGAGCGCAACCGGCTGCTGTTCGTGATCAAGAGCCGGGGCATGGCCCACTCCAACCAGGTGCGGGAATTCGTGCTCACCGACCACGGCGCCGAACTGCTCGATGTGGCGATCGGCCCCCAGGGGGTGCTGACCGGATCGGCGCGGCTGCAACAGCAGAAAAAGGTCGCCTCCGAAGCTGCCGTTCTGGAGGCTGAAATCGAACGGCGCCGCGCCGCCCTTGCCCAGCAGGCGGCCGCCAGCGAAGCCAGCATTGCGGCGCTGCAGGGTCAGCTGCAGGCGGAGAGGGCCGCTTTCGAGGCCTTCGTGGCCGAAGAGCATCGCCGCCAGAGCGAGCAGGCCATCGACCAGTCGGGCCTCGATCGTCAGGAGGGTGGCAGCGGCTGATCCGACGCAGCGTTACCGCCGAACTGGTGGTGCGGGACTGAGCGGCGTTCGAGCGTGGCCGCTGGTCAGGAGCCGCCCGCCAGGGCCTCCTTCAGCCGCGGCTCCAGTTCCCTGCGCTGGGCCGGATCGCCCACCAGCATCAGGGTTCCGGTGCCGGGCCACCAGTTGAGGCGCAGGTTGGATTCACCGTCCTCAATGACCAGCATCTCGAAGGCCCCCTCATGCACCCAGTGACCGAGGCAGCCGAGGTCCGCGACCAGGGCCTGGAGTTCCTCCAGGGTTCCGTTGAACGTCACAGGTCCATGGTGGAGTGGGAGGACTTTAGGGACTTTGGCAGGATCGACTCTGCCTGAACCGGCACATCCGCTGGCCGCTGCTCCTGGGGCAGCTGCTGCCAGCCCGGTTGCCAGGCGTCGCGGTCACGCAGTTCGCCCAGAGGAACCAGCAGGCGGTACCCGGGATCCAGCACCGCCTGCAGCTCCACGGTGCGCTCGCGGCCACGGCCCCGCTGGCCCAACACGGCGAAGTGGCGGTAGCCGCCGCTGCGCTGGGCCCGTTCGGGCTGGGCCGTCCAGGCGGCGGGGAGCTTGATCATTGCGACGCGGATGCCGTTCAGGGAGTCTGGGCGGCGATGGATTCGTCGATCACCGGGTTGCGCAACACGCCGATGGCTTCGATCTCCACCTCGACCGTATCGCCGCTGCGCAGCCAGCGGGGCGGATCAGCCGCCATGCCCACGCCACTGGGGGTGCCGGTGAGGATCACGGTGCCGGCCAGCAGGGTGGTGCTGGCGCTGAGGAATTCGATGATCTCCGCCACCGGAAAGATCATGTCAGCGGTGCTGGCCACCTGAACCGTTCCACCGTTGAGACGCGTTTGCAGACTGAGGGCCTGGGGATCTGGGATCGCCACGGCGCTCACCAGGCAGGGCCCCAGGGGGGCGAAGCTGTCGAAGCTCTTGCCGCGGCACCACTGGCCGCCGCCGAGACGTTGCTGTTTCTGCCAGTCGCGGGCGCTGACATCGTTGGCGCAGGTGTAGCCCAGCACCACCTCCAGGGCCTCGGCACGCGACACATTGCGGCAGGTGCGGCCGATCACCACCGCCAGTTCCCCCTCGTAGTCGACCTGGTGGCTGGACGCGGTGGTGGGCAGGGTGATCGGCGCCTCCGGGTGCTGCACGGCCCCCGGCGATTTCATGAACAGCACCGGGTAGGTGGGGATCGCCGCGCCGGTTTCGGCGGCATGGCGGCGGTAATTGAGGCCGATGCAGAGGATGGCCCGGGGCTCCAGGGGGGCCAGGATCCGCCCCACCGCGGCCAGCTCGCCCGTGGGCACCAGTTCGCCGAACAGGTCGCCCGCCAGGCGCTCCAGGCGGCCGTCGCGATGGAGGCTGGCGAGGCGGATCCGGCCCTGAGCATCCGCGTAGCGCACGATCTTCATGGGAGGCAGGGGCTGCATGGAGGGGGCAGCGCAAGGACGCCAGCGCACTCTGGTCGGCCACTAGCGCCAAGAGGCCCGTGGATGATGGGGGCGCCAGCGGAACCAGGAGCACGCCGTGGTCGCCGAACCCAGTCGCCAGCGGAGCACCACCCTCCGGGGCGCCGAGCTGCTCAATGATCCTTTGCTGAACAAGGGCACCGCCTTCAGCCGGGCGGAGCGCCAGGCCCTGGGGCTGGAGGCCCTGCTGCCCTGGCAGGTGGAGACGATCGAGGCCCAGGTGGAGCGCTGCCGGCTGGCCTTCGGTGCCATGGGCAGCGACCTGGAGCGGTACGCCTACCTCCAGACCCTGCGGGAGCGGAACGTCACCCTCTTCCACCGCTTCCTCGCCGACCACATCGAACTGGCGATGCCGATCGTCTACACCCCCACGGTGGGGCAGGCGATTCAGCATTTCAGCCACAGCTACCGCAGCCCCAGCCAAGGGATCTACCTGGCGGCACCGCAGCAGGAACGCCTCGAGGAGCTCCTGGCCCAGGCCTGCGGCGACCATTCCCCGGAGCTGCTCCTGGTCACCGACGCCCAGGGGATCCTCGGCATCGGCGACCAGGGGGTGGGGGGCATTCAGATCTGCCAGGGGAAACTGGCCGTCTACACCCTCTGTGCCGGGTTGGATCCGGCCCGGGGGCTGCCGGTGATGCTCGATGTGGGCACCGACCGGCCCGAACTGCTCGCCGACCCCTGCTACCCCGGCCTGCGCCAACCTCGGCTGCAGGGGGAGGCCTACACCGTCTTCCTCGACCGCTTCATCACGGCGGTGCAACGGGTGTGCCCCGGCGCCCTGGTGCACTGGGAGGACTTCGGCGCCGCCCATGCCCGCCCCGTACTGGAGGCCTACCGGCACCGGGTGCCGAGCTTCAACGACGACATCCAGGGCACCAGCAGCGTCGCCGCAGCGGCGATCCTGGCCGGCCTGCGGGGCCTCGGCAAGCCGCTGGCCGACCAGCAGATCGTCATCTTCGGGGCGGGCAGCGCCGGTTGCGGCATCGCCGAGCGGCTCTGGCGTCTGCTGCAGCGAGCGGGACTCAGCGCCGCCGCGGCCGCCGATCGCCTCTGGCTGATCGACCGCGACGGGCTGATCCATACCGGGACTCCGGCCCTCTCGGAGGGCGCTCGGCCGTTTGCCAAAACGCAGCAGCAGCTGGCGGCACGGTTCGGGGCGGAGGCCTGCGAGAGCTCCCAAGGGCCAGGCCTGCTGGCGGTGGTCGAAGCGGTGCGGCCGGGGGTGCTGATCGGCACCTCCACCGCCGCCGGGGCCTTCGACCAGGCGGTGGTGGAGGCGCTTTGCGGCGGCGGCGAACGGCCGATCGTTCTGCCCCTCTCCAATCCCACCCACCTGGCGGAGATCACCCCGGAGAACCTGCTGCGCTGGAGCCAGGGCCAAGCCCTGGTGGCCACTGGCAGCCCCTTCGCTGCTGTGGCCTGCACCGGAAGCGCCGGCCAGCCGATCGAACGGGTGATCGGTCAGTGCAACAACTGCTTCGTCTTCCCCGGCCTGGGCTACGGCGCCGTGGCGGTGGGCGCCACGGCGGTGAGCGACACCATGATCGACGCCAGCATCGAGGCCCTGGCCCGGGTGATTCCGGCCGCCAGCGATCCTGAGGCGCCGCTGATGCCCCCCCTTTCGGCCGTGCAGGCGGTGTCCCGGGCCGTGGCCGAAGCCGTGGCGCTCGCGGCGGTGCAGGAGGGATTGGCGCGCCATGCCATCACCCCTGAGGCCGCCAGGAACCGGCTCGATGCCGCCCGTTGGACCCCCATCTACACCGAACTCCTGGCCCTCGACGAAGCGTCTGCGGCGCGCTGATCCGCCGGTCGCGGAGTCGACCCTGCGGGGCCAGGGGATCAATAAGAGCTGTGTCACCCACTCGCACAGGCGACGCCCCTCGCCTTAGCACCTTGGGCAATCACCCCCCGTGCGATGGGCTTTTTCGTCCGGCTCACCGACGCCATCGCCGCCCGTCAGTCGCTTCTGGTCACCGGCCTCGACCCCAACCCGGAAATGCTGCAGGCCTGGGCGCACCGCCGTGGCATGGGGGGCCGCTCGTTTCTCTCCCAGGCGCGCTACTGGATCAAGGCGGTGGTGGAGGCCACCGCCGACCACGTCTGCGCCTACAAACCCAGCCTCGGGTTTTACCAGGCCCTCGGCCCCGTCGGACTGGAACTGCTGCGGGAGGTGCGGGAACTGGTGCCCCTCGACATCCCCCTGATCATCGATGCCAAGCACGGGGACCTGAACAGTTCCTCGGCCCTGGCCCATTACCTGTTCCGCGAGCTTGGCGCCGATGGCGTCACCCTCTCGCCCCTGGCCGGCCAGGACATCGCCGCCCCCTTCCTGCTGTATCCGGAAAAGGCGGTGGTGATCACCTGCCACAGCTCCAATGCGGCCGCCAGGGTGCTGCAGCACCACCCCGATGAGAACGACCCCCTCTACCTGCGCATCGTGCGGGAATGCCAGCTCTGGGCCACCCCCGACCAACTGCTGCTGGAGGTGGGCACCAGTGATCCCGCCATCCTGGCCCGGGTGCGCCAGGAGGCGCCCGAGCGCTTCCTGATTCTGCGCAGCCTCTGGAGCGAGGAGGACCGGCTCGATGCCCTGCTGGAGGCCGGACTGAGCCCATCGGCCGACGGCCTGTTGATGCCCCTGCCCCAGAACCTGCTGGTGGAGGATGACATCGCCGAGCGATCGGCCGCCCTCAAGCAACGCATCAGCGAGCGACGCGACCGCTGGCTGGAGCGGCGGGCGCGGGACCAGAGCGATGTCTGCAGCCTTTGGCTGCCGGGGCGACAGCCGGAGGGCGGCGCTGGGCTCGGGGCGGCCTCGAATGGCGATGGCGAGAGCGGTGGGGCCGGGGATCCCCTGGCCAGCCTGATCGTCGATCTGTTCGACATCGGCTGCCTGCTGTTCGGCGACTACGTGCAGGCCTCCGGCGCCGTCTTCAACTACTACGTGGATCTGCGCCAGATCATTTCCGATCCCAACCTCTTCCACCGGGTGCTGCACGCCTATGCCGGTCAGCTCGGGGAGCTGGCCTTCGACCGCATCGCCGGCATTCCCTACGGCTCCCTGCCCACTGCCACCGGGCTGTCGCTGCAGCTGCACAAGCCCCTGCTCTACCCCCGTAAGGAGGTGAAGGCCCACGGGGCCCGCCGCCTGATCGAGGGGGACTTCGAAGAGGGCGACCGGGTGGTGGTGGTGGACGACATCCTGATCACCGGCACCAGCGTGCTGGAGGGGATCGCCAAACTGGAGAGTTCCGGCCTGGAAGTGGAGGACGTGGTGGTGTTCATCGACCACGGCGGCCAGGCGGACACCAGCGCCCGCCAGCGGCTTGCCAAGGGGGGCTATCGCTGCCATGCCGTGCTCGACATCCCGCGCATCACGGGGGTGCTGCACGCGGCGGGGCGTCTCAGCGATGGACAGGCCGCGACCCTTGGCTTCGCCCCTCCGGCAAGGGCTCTGGGCGTCGAGGGGCTCCTGGCCAGCTCGTAGAGTGGCCTGGCGCCCCTGAAAAACCCGGGTGCCCCCTTCCGCCATGCCCCAGGTCCAGGGTCAGCCCCCAACGATCGGCGAGCTTGAGGCGAAATATTCCCTGTACTGCAAGGCGATGCGGCTTCTGCTCAAGGAGGGCCGCACCATGGAGGCGATTCAGAAGACGGTCTGCTGGAGCCGGCTGGAGCAGCTCCACATCTGCCTTCCCAGCCGCTACAAATCGCCCGACTACCTCTACGCCGTGCTCAAACGCGACCTGCGCTGATCACAGGCCGCCTGACTTCCCTGCCAGGATCAGCGGGCGAAAAGGGTCGGTGCCCACCCAGGCGATTCCGTGAAGTCGATTTCCGACCCCTTCCTGCGCAGGCCTGTCCTGACGCTGGTGCTCAGCCTGCTGGTGCTGCTGGCCGGCCTGATCAGCCTCCCGGGGCTGAAGGTCGAGAACCTGCCCCCGATCGCCCCCGGGCGGGTGTCGGTCAGCGCCAGCTACCCCGGCGCCAGCCCTGAGGTGGTGGAGCAGGGGGTCACCAGCCTGCTGGAGAAGCAGTTCAACGGCCTGGAACGGCTGGATTCGATCCGCTCCACCAGCTCGGCCAACGGCAGCAGCATCTCCCTCGGCTTTGAGGGGGGCAATCCGGAAATCAACCAGATCAACACCCAGAACGAGGCGGCGGTGGTGAGCCGCCAGCTCCCCGCCCAGGTGTCCCGCTTCGGTGTGCAGGTGCGGCGCACCTCCGACGACCTGCTGATGGTGCTGAGCTTCAGCGCCAGCCGCGACCGCTACGACGATGTCTTTCTGAGTGGCTGGGTGGATCAGGTGATCCGCGACAGGCTGCAACGGGTGCCAGGGGTGGGGGAGGTGCGGCTGTTCGGCGGCAGCTCGCTGGCCTTCCGGCTGTGGCTGGATCCGCTGCGCCTGGAAGAACGCAATCTCACCATCAGTGAGGTGCGGGATGCCCTTGAGGAGCAGAACGTGCTGGCCGCCCTGGGCCAGGCCGGCGTGGCCCCTTCCCCCGACGACCAGTTGGTCACCCTGCCCCTGCGCATGGAGGGGCGTCTGCGCACCGCCCAGGAGTTCGAAAACCTGGTGGTCGACCGCAGCGCCAACGGTGGCGTCACCCTGCTGAAAGACGTGGGACGGGTGAGCCTGGGCAGCGAAAACTACGAATCGATCGCCACCGACCTGAACGGCAAGACCGCCGTGGCCGTGGGAATTTTCCAGCGGGACGGCAGCAACGCCCTGGAGGTGAACCAGGGCGTCAACGACGCTCTCGAGGACCTTGGCTCCAGCTTCCCGCCGGGGGTGGATCTCCAGGTGATCGTCGATGAGGCAGCCTCGATCCGCACCAGCATCAATCGCACCACCGCGAGCCTGCGGGAGGCCGTGCTGTTGGTGTTCCTGGTGCTGCTGCTGGGGCTCGGCAACAGCCGACTCGCCCTGATCAGCGCCTCGGCGGTGCCGGTGGCCCTGATCGGATCCCTGGCCGTGCTGCGCCTCAGCGGCGATTCGATCAACACCCTCACCCTGTTCGGCATGGTGCTGGCCAGTGGCCTGGTGGTGGACGACGCCATTGTCGTCAGCGAAGACATCGGCCGCCGCCTGGAGAACGGCCGCTCACCTCTGCAGGCTGCCCAGGAGGCCATGGCGGAGCTGGGCGGCGCGGTGATCGCCACGTCCCTGGTGCTGATCGTGGTGTTTCTGCCGGTGCTCACCATGCAGGGCAGCCTGGGCCGCCTCTACGCCCCGATCGCCCTGACAATCGGCGGCACCATTGTCTTCTCCACCTTCAACGCCCTGACCTTCACCCCGGTGGCCGCCAGCCGGCTGCTGCACGCCGAGCGCCGCGAGCCCGGCTGGCTGCTGCGCTGGATCGATCCCCCCCGGCGGGCCCTGGAGCGGCTGGAGGGCCCCTACGACCGGCTGCTCACCCGCGTGCTCGGCTGGCGACGACGGGTGCTGGCAGGACTGCTGCTGGGCCTGCTGCTCACCGGCCTGGTGTTCCAGCAGCGGCCAAAAGCCTTCATCCCCCAGGAGGACAGCGGCCAGCTACGGGGGGTGGTGCTGCTCCAGGACGGCATCGCCCTGCCGCGCACCCAGAGGGTGATGGAGCAGGTGCGGGCGGTCGTGGCCGAAGAACCCCTGATGCGATTCGCCAACTTCTACGCCGGTCGTTCCTTCGGGGACAGCTCCCCCAACAAGGGCATCTTCTTCCTGCGGCTGACGCCGATCGAGGAACGGGGCGCCGCCGACCAGAGTGCGGCCGTGGTGGCCGAGCGGCTCAACAAACGCCTGCGCCAGACCATCACCGACGCCACGGTGATCGTGAGCGAATCCCCCACCGTGCGCGGCTTCAGCAGCGAGAGCGGGCTGGAGTTCGACCTGCTCGACACCAGTGGTGGCCGCCTGAGTCTGGGGGAGTTCCAGCAGGAGGCCGAGGCGTTCATTGCGGCGGCCCGGGACAGCGGTGCCTTTGGGCAGGTGGGCACCCGCTTCAGCGCCGACGCCCCCCTGCTGCGCGTGATCCCCGACCGGCTGCGCATGGCCTCGCTCCAGGTGGATCTCGATGAGCTGGTGAGCGTGCTCGGGGCCAGCTTCGGCAGCGATTACGTCAATGACAGCTTCGAAGGCGACCAGGTGCGCAAGGTGATCATCCAGCTCGACGGCGACACCCGGCGGAACGCCGACGATGTGCTCGCCCTGCAGGTGCGCAACCGGGACGACCAGCTGATTCCCCTGGCCCAGGTCGTGCGGGTGGAGGCTGGCACCGGCCCCACCACCATCAACCACACCCGTCTGGTGCGCTCGATCAGCATTCGGGCCCAACCCGGACCGGGGGTGAGCAGCGGCCAGGCCATCGCCCTGCTGGAACAGCTGAAACGCGACCGGGGCAGCACCGCCACCGACCTGGAATGGGCGGGCCTGGCGCGGGAGGAGGCCAGGTCCGGCGGCGGCAATCTGCAGGTGTTCGCGCTGGCGGTGCTGGTGATGTTCCTGGTGCTGGCCGGTCTCTACGAGAACTTCGCCGATCCCCTGATCATTCTGGCGACGGTGCCGATGGGGGTGCTCGGAGGGGTGCTGGGTCTGGCGCTGCGGGGCCTGCCCCTCGATGTCTATGGCCAGATGGGCCTGCTGGTGCTGGTGAGCCTGGCGGCCAAGAACGCGATCCTGATCGTGGAATTCGCCAACCAACGCCTGGCTGAGGGAATGCCCCTCGATGCGGCCGTGCACGGTGCCGCCGTTGCCCGTCTGCGGCCGATCCTGCTCACCGCCTTCTCCTCCCTGGCAGGTTTTTTGCCCCTGCTGTTCGCCAGCGGGGCCGGCGCCGCCAGCCGTACCAGCATCGGCACGGTGGTGTTCTTCGGGCTCCTGGTGGCCACCGGGCTCACCCTGTTCCTGGTGCCCACCCTCTACCGGATCGTCAAGGGATGGGAGCTGAGCCTGGGCGCGGGCCGCCGGGAGGAACCGGTCTAGGGATCGGGCCGCCAGGCCCCAGCCACGAACCGCTCCGGCTTCAGCCCCTGCGCCCTGAGCAGGGCGATCAGCCCCTGCTCCCCCAGCAGGTGCATCAGACCCACCACCACCAGCGTGTCGTCGGGGCGTCGCAGGAGCTCCCGTACCGGAGCCACCCAGGCCCGGTTGCGCCGGACCACGAGGCGCTGGTGCAGATCGGGGCGTTGGAAGTAGTCCCCGAGCAGCAGGGCCTCGAGCCCGGCCAGGTCGCCGGCCCGCCAGGCGCCCTCCAGGGCCTCGAGCCTCGGCCCGACGCTGTCCAGTTCCTTCAGGGTCACCTCCAGCAGTTGCAGCTGGTCCGCCCTGGGCAGCCCGTCGAACAGCTCAAGCTGCTCGGCCGGCGTCTCCAGCCCGTCAATGGGCTTGCGGTCGGTCGTGGCCCTGGCCTGGAGCTGGCCCTCGACGCCGCTGTCCGGGGTGTAGCCCCGCTGCAGGAACTCGGCGGACGCCAGCAGCAGGGCCACGGCCCAAGGCTCGAAGCGATCGATCGCCGCCTCCGGCAGCCCCAGGCCCTTCAGCCGCGGCTGCAAGGCCCGCCAGGATGCCGGCGGCAGGCCGTCGCGCAAGGAGCGGCCCTGGGAATCGATGGCCCGCCCCAGCAGCTCTCCGGCCAGGTCCGCCGGGCTGATGGCATCCATGTCGAGCTCCATCACCAACCGCTCCGCCTCGCCATAGGCCTGGCCATAGGACGGGGGCAGGGCGGCCCGGTCACGGCGCAGCTGGTGCAGCGAGCCGGCGATGAACACCGTTCCGGCGCCATATCGCAGCCGCCACAGGGTACCGACATCGGCAGCCTCCGCGGGAAGGGCGACCAGCCACAGGGCCAGCACAGCCAGGGAGCGGTGCAGCACCAGCGCTCGCATGGGCTGCAGCATCAACAACGTCCCGTGGACGCTAGCGACGCTGCTTCGCTGCTCCGCAAGTTGGTCATGCTGATCGTGGCCCCCGCTGCCGATCCGTGCTTCTCGCCGCATCCCAGCCGATCTGGTCGCTGCCCCTGGAGGAGGTCCATCAGGCCCTGCAGACTTCAGCGCAGGGCCTGAGCAGCGAAGAGGCCGACCGACGCCTGGCACAGTTCGGCCCCAATCGCCTGCCGCCGGCCAAGCGGCGACCCCTGGCCCTGCGCTTCCTGGACCAGATGGTCCACTTCATGGCCCTGCTGCTGTGGATCGCCGGGGTCCTGGCCTTCGCCGCCGGTACCCCCCAACTGGGCTGGGCCATCTGGGCGGTGGTGCTGATCAATGGCGTTTTCTCTTTCTGGCAGGAATTCCAGGCCGAGCGCACCCTGGCCGCACTCACGCGTGCCCTGCCCAGCCAGGTGCAGGTATGGCGCGACGGCCAGCTGGGCTTTCTGCCGGCGGAGGACCTGGTGGCGGGCGATCGGGTCCGGCTCGAGGAGGGGGATCGGGTCCCGGCCGACTGTCGGGTGAGCATGGCCCAGGCGCTCTATCTGGATCTTTCTGTGCTCACCGGCGAGTCCCTGCCGGTGGCGCGCCGGAGTGACGCCCCTGAAGCCAGCCAGCGGCAGGCGACGGTCAGCACCAGTGAGCGGGCCAACCTGGTGATGGCCGGCAGCACGGTGGCCTCAGGACGGGGGGAGGCGTTCGTCTACGCCACGGGCGCCGAGACGGAATTCGGACAGGTGGCCCGGCTGGCGGCCGGCACCACCCGCGGCACCAGCACGCTGGAGGTGCAGGTCAACAAAATCGTCCACACGATCTGCACGATCGCCGTGACCATGGGCGTGCTCGCCTTCGGCCTCAGCGTCCTGCTGGTCGGAATGGCCCCGTTGGAGAGCGTGGTGTTCGCCACGGGGATCATCGTGGCCAACGTCCCTGAAGGGCTGCTGCCCACCGTGACCCTGGCCCTGGCCATGGCGGTGCAGCGCATGGCGAGCCGCAAGGCCCTGGTCCGCCGCCTGTCGGCGGTGGAAGCCCTGGGCTCGGTGAGTGTGATCTGCTCCGACAAGACGGGCACGCTCACCGGCAACCGGATGGCGGTGGAGAGCACCTGGCTGCCGTTGCCCGCAGAGGGCCTGGAGCGGCTGTTGTTGCGCGCCGCCTCCCTGTGCTCCAACGCCCGTCTCGAGGCGGCGGTGGCCGGCTCTGGTGAAGCCACCGAACCGTGGCTGGGGGTGGGGGATCCCACCGAAACGGCGATGTTGGTGGCCGCCGCTGAGGCTGGGCTGGTGCCGGAGGCGTTGCCGGGCCGACATCCGCGGCTTCGGGAGATCCCCTTCGATTCCCTCCGCCGCCGCATGACGGTGCTGGTGGACTGGAGCGACCAGGCCGACGAGCTGCCTATCGCCACGGGGGGCACCCTTCTGATCACCAAGGGGGCCCCCGTGGAGGTCCTGGGGCACTGCACCAGCTGGTTGTCCTCCGGTGGCGACGTGCCCATGGCCATGGAGCTGCGCCAACAGGTGGTGGCCGCCAACGATTCGCTGGCCGCCAGAGGCTTCCGCGTCATCGCCGTGGCGCTGCGCCGCGGCGACGTCCAGTCCACCACGGTGCCGAGCGATGACCTGGAGTGCGGCCAGATGTTCCTCGGCCTGCTGGGTCTGTACGACCCACCGCGGCCGGAGGTGCCGGACGCGATCCGGCAGTGCCGCGAAGCCGGTATCAAGGTGACGATGGTCACCGGCGACTACGGCCTCACGGCCCAGGCGATCGCCCAGCAGATCGGTCTGCTCGACCCGCCCCGAACGTCGGGCCGATCGACAGCCCATCAGCAAGCCAGCGCCGACCCGGTGCGGGTGATCGAGGGCTCCACCCTGGCCCAGATCAGCGACGTGCAGCTGCGCCAACTGCTCAAGTACCGCCGCCGGCTGGTGTTCGCCCGCATGGCGCCGGAGCAGAAGCTGCGTCTGGTGCAGGCCTACCGCGCCCTCGGCGAGGTGGTGGCCGTCACCGGCGATGGCGTCAACGATGCGCCGGCCCTGCGCGCCGCTGATGTCGGGCTGGCGATGGGGATCAGCGGCACGGACGTGGCCCGTGAGGCCGCCGACATCGTGCTGCTCGACGACAACTTCGCCACGATCGTGCAGGCGGTCCGTTACGGCCGCTCGGTGGTGACCAACATCGGCCGCTTCATCACCTACGTGCTGGCCTCGAACGTGCCGGAGGTGCTGCCCTTCCTGGCGATGGTGATCGCCGGCATTCCCGCCGCCCTCACGGTGCTGCAGATCCTCGCCGTCGACCTGGGCACCGACCTGCTGCCGGCCCTGGGCCTGGGGGCCGACCCACCCGAGCCGGGGGTGATGCGCCTGCCCCCGCGCCCCAAGGGCCTGCCGTTGCTCAACCGGGCCGTGCTGGTGCGTGCCTATCTGGTGCTGGGGGTGGTGGAGGGCCTGGTGGCCATGGCGGGGTACCTGCTGACCTGGCGTGCCAACGGTGTGGGCTGGAGCCAGCTGCGGCTCCTGGCCCCCCAGCTGCTGCACCACACGGCTGACGCCGGCGTGGTGGCGATCCAGCAGCAGGCGACCACCGTCACCTTCTGCCTGATCGTGGCCAGCCAGATGGGCACCCTGCTGGCCTGCCGCAGTGACCGCCGCCCTGCCTGGGCCCTGTTGGGTCTTCCCAATCCTTTGCTGTGGCTGGGATGGATCAGTGAACCGCTGCTGGCCACGGCCCTGGTGCTGGTGGCTCCTGTGGCGGCCGTGTTTGGAATGGCTCCGTTCCCCCTGGCCTGGCTGGGGCCGATGGCCCTGGCCCCGGTGCTGGTGATCCTGGTGGATGCCCTCGACAAACGCTGGCGGCACGCTGGGCAGCTGCCGCCAGGGTTCAGCAGATCCGTGGCAGCAGTTCCCCGCTGAGGGGAATCAGCACCCGCTCGCTGCCGAAGGGGGTGCGCAGCAGCACCCGGCCCCGGGGGGGGCCGGGTGCCACCCGACCGATCCAGGTCCCCCCCGCCGGAGCCAGCACCGCCAGGGCCCGCTCCTGATCCGCCTCGGGCACCACCGCCAGGAAGCGGCCCTCGTTGGCCAGGTGCAGCGGATCGAAGCCCAGCAGCTCGCAGGTGCGCCGCACGGGCTCGGCCACCGGCAGGCACGCTTCCTCGATCTGCAGCTCCAGGGAGTTGGGGGCCGCCAGTTCCTGCAGGGCGCTGGCCAGGCCGCCCCGGGTGAGATCGCGCAGGCAATGGAGCCGCACCCCCGCGGCCAGCAGCGCCTCCACCGCGGGCCACAGGGGCATGCAGTCGCTGGCCAGGGGGGGCTGCAGATCCAGGCCATGGCGGGCGGCCAGGATCGCCACCCCGTGGCGGCCCAGGTCGCCACTCACCACCAGCTGGTCGCCAGGGACGATCGCCAGCGGATCCATCGGATCGTCCACCTGCAGCAGCCCGATGCCGCTGGTGTTGAGGAAGGCCCCATCCCCCTTGCCCCGCTCCACCACCTTGGTGTCGCCGGTGACGATGCTCACCCCGCAGCGCCGGGCCGCCTCCACCAGCGACGACACGATCCGGCGCAGCAGGGCGATCTCCAGCCCCTCCTCCAGGATCAGGCCCAGGCTCAGCACCAAAGGCCTGGCGCCGGCCATGGCCAGGTCGTTGGCGGTGCCCGTCACCGCCAGGCTGCCGATGTCGCCCCCCTCGAACTCCAGGGGGTGCACCACGTAGCTGTCGGTGGTGAAAGCCAGCCGCCCGTGGGGCAGGGACAGGCGGGCCGCATCGTGCAGCACCTGGTGGGGATCGGCGTAGAGGCGGCGCAGTTCGCCGTCAATCAGCTGCTGCATCAAGGTGCCGCCACCGCCGTGGGCCAGCTGGATCCGGGGCGTGGCGAGCGGGTCCGGCTCAGCCACGGCGGCCGTAACGGTGGTAAGCCGCGCAGGCCCCCTCCGAGGACACCATCGGTGCCCCCAGAGGATGCTCCGGGGTGCAGGCGGTCCCGAAAGCCGGGCAATCCATGGGCCGGGCACGGCCCTGCAGGATGGCGCCACTGATGCAGACCCCCGCCGGCTCCGGAGCGTCTGCCGGTTCGCCTGGCAGGTCGCTGAAGCGAGCGCCGGCCTCCAGGCGGCGGAAGGGCGCCTTCAGACCCAGGCCGCCCCCCGGGATCACCCCGAAGCCCCGCCAGGGCCGGTCCACCGGCTCAAACACCGAGTCCAGCAGGGCCCGGGCGGCCGGGTTGCCCTGCTGCCGCACCACCCGGCCATAGGCATTGGCCACCCGGGCCTCGCCCCGCTCCAGCTGCCGCACGCAGGCCACCAGGCCCCGCATCAGATCCAGGGGCTCGAAACCGCTCACCACCACCGGCACCCGGTGTCGATCCACCAGTTGCTCCAGCTCCGTAGTGCCCATCACGGCGCAGACGTGTCCGGCCGCCAGGAACCCCTGCACCTGGTTGGCCTCGGCGGTGAGGATCGCCGCCATGGCGGGGGGGACCCGCACGTGGGCCGCCAGCAGGGAGAGGTTGGTCGCCCCGGCGGCCGTCGCCTGGCGCACCAGCAGGGCCGTGGCGGGAGCGGTGGTCTCGAAGCCCACCGCCAGAAACACCACCTGGCGCTGCGGATGGCGCCGGGCCAGGGCGAGGGCTTCCAACGGGGAAGTGAGCAGGCGCACGTCGCCCCCCTCGGCCCGCACCCCCAGCAGATCCCCCGGTCCGCCATCGGCGGCACTGCCCGGCACCCGCAGCATGTCGCCGTAGGAGCAGAGGATCACCTCGGGCCGGCGGGCCAGGGCCCGGGCGGCATCGATCGTGGCGGCCGGGGTGACGCAGACCGGGCAGCCGGGTCCGTGGATGAGCCGCAGCCCGGGTGGCAGCAACTGGTCGAGTCCCCAGCGCACGATGGCGTGGGTCTGGCCGCCGCACACCTCCATCAGGGTCCAGGGGCGGGTGGTGATCGCGACCAGCTCCTGGGCCAGCTCCCGCACGGCGGCCACCTCCGCCGTCAGCGCCACCGATGCGCTCACCAGGGACCCGACGCCGCCGCCGCATCGGCGGGCAGGAAGGTCTGGACGGCGCGCATGTACTGAGAGCGCTCGTACTCGCTGGGATCGGGGCAGCGCTGCTGGCTCATGCAGCCGATCAGCTCCCGGGCGGTGGCGTGCTCGTGCTCCAGCAGCCACTGGCTGAGCTCCTCCTCCAGCCCGGCCAGCCGGCCGGGACCGTGGCGCAGCAGGGCGGCCACCACCTGGGTGATGGCGGCGCCGGCCATCAGCAGGCGCACCACATCGGTGCCGCGGTGCACGCCGCCGGTGGCGGCCAGATCCAGGGGGTGACGGCCATGCAGCAGGGCGATCCAGCGCAGCGGCAGCCGCAGGTCGTGGGGGGTGGACAGCAGCAGGTTGGGCCGCACCTCCAGCTCCTCGATGTCGATGTCGGGCTGGTAGAAGCGGTTGAACAGCACCAGGCCATCGGCGCCGGCGGCCGCCAGCCGCTTGGCCATGGCGCCGAAGTTGGTGAAGAAGGGGCTGAGCTTCACCGCCAGGGGCAGCGACACCTCAGCGCGCACCTCCGCGACGATCTCCAGCACCTGATTCTCGATCGCCGCGCTGGAGAGGTCCGGATCGGTGGGCACCGAATAGATGTTGAGCTCCAGGGCGCTGGCGCCGGCCGCCTCCATCCGCCGCGCCACCTGCACCCACTGGCCGGGATGGGCGCCGTTGAGGCTGGCGATCACCGGCACCGACAGGCGGGAGCGGGCCTGCTCGAGGTGGCGCAGGTAGAGGTCGTGGCCCACATGGAAGATCGAGGGCTCGGGGAAGTAGCTGAGCGCCTCGCCGTAGCTGTCGGCCCCCTGGATGCTCACCCGGTGCAGCTCCAGCTGATCGCGCTCGATCTGCTCCTCGAACAGGGAATGCAGCACCACGGCGGCGGCGCCGGCCTCCTCCAGGCGCAGCAACTGGTCGATGTCCTCGCTGAGGGGCGCCGCGGCCCCCACCACCAGCGGGCTGCGCAGCTCCAGGCCCAGGTAGGTGACGGAAAGATCGGGACGGGTCATGCCGGTGTCTCTGTCGGGGACTTGGTCTGGGGCGTTGGCTCGGACTCCACCGGGGTGCCGGCGAGGGCCCGGTAGAGGGCCCAGCGGCGGGCCACCTCCAGCTCCGCCTGGCGGGCCAGGTCACGGGCCCGCTCCGGCTGGCTGAAGGAGAGCATGCGGAAGCGGTTCTCCGTGGCCATCGCTTCGGCCAGGGGACGCCGCTGACCCCGGCTGTCGATCTGCAGAGGGTGCTCGCCCCGTTCGATGCGGCGCGGGTCGTAGCGGTAGAGCAGCCAACGGCCGGAGTCCACCGCCGCCTTCTGCTGCTCCATGCCCCGGGCCATGTCGATGCCGTGGGCGATGCAGTGGGAGTAGGCCAGGATCAGCGACGGCCCCGGATAGCTCTCCGCTTCCAGGAACGCCCGCACCGTGTGCTCGTCGCGGGCCCCCATGGCCACGCTGGCCACGTAGACGCTGCCGTAGCTCATCATCATCAGCCCGAGATCCTTCTTGGGGGCGGCCTTGCCGCCGGCGGCGTACTTGGCCACCGCCGCCCGGGGGGTGGCCTTCGACATCTGCCCGCCGGTGTTGGAGTACACCTCGGTGTCGAGCACCAGGGCGTTCACGTCACGGCCGCTGGCCAGCACGTGGTCGAGGCCGCCGAAGCCGATGTCGTAGGCCCAGCCGTCGCCCCCCACCAGCCAGACGCTCTTCTTGACCAGGGCATCGGCCAGATCCAACAGACGGGCCACCTCGGCGGCCCGGGGGGCCTCCGGTGCCACGGCGTGCAACAGCCGCTTGAGCTCCTCCACCCGCTGCCGCTGGGCGACGATGCCGGCCTCGTCGTGCTGGTCGGCGTCGCGAATCGCCGCCACCAGGGCCCCGGGGAGCAGGGGGTCGCTCCGCTCCGGCGCCGGCCCTAGCCGCCCCAGCAGCTCGAGGGCCATCTGGCGCTGCTGGTCGATGGCGACGCGCATGCCCAGCCCGAACTCGGCGTTGTCCTCGAACAGGGAATTGCTCCAGGCCGGCCCGCGCCCCTCGGCGTTGGTGCTCCAGGGGGTGGTGGGCAGGTTGCCGCCGTAGATGGAGGAGCAGCCCGTGGCGTTGGCCACCAGCATGCGGTCGCCGAACAGCTGGCTGGCCAGCTTGAGGTAGGGCGTTTCGCCGCAGCCGCCGCAGGCGCCGGAGAACTCGAACAGGGGCTGCTGCAGCTGCTGCTGGCCGATCTTGTGCAGGTTGAGGTCGCCGCGGGCCATCTCGGGCAGCCCCAGGAAGTAGTCCCAGTGGCCTCGGGCCTGCTCCCGCAGGGGCCGCTGGGGCGCCATGTTGATCGCCTTGCGCTTCGGTTCGGTTCGGTCCCGCGCCGGGCAGACCTCCACGCACAGGGCGCAGCCGGTGCAGTCCTCGACGGCCACCTGGATCGTGAAGCTGCGGCCCTTGAAGTCGGGATCGCGGGCCGGGGCCTGGCGAAATCCCTCCGGGGCATCGGCCAGGGCGTCCGGCACCACCGCCTTGGCCCGGATCACCGCATGGGGGCAGACCATGACGCACTTGCCGCACTGCACGCAGAGGTCGCTCTCCCACACCGGCACCGACTCGGCGATGTTGCGCTTCTCCCACTGGGCCGTGCCCGTGGGCCAGGTGCCGTCGCAGGGCAGGGCGCTGACGGGCAGGGCATCGCCGCGCCGCTCCAGCAGGGGCGCGATCACCTCGCGCACGAAGGCGGGGGCGCAGGCAAGCCGGTCGGCCACAGGCGGCGCGACCGGGAGGTCGTCCTCCGCCGGCAGCTGGCTCCAGTCGAGCGGCAGCAGGTTGTCGAGGGTGGCGTCGAGGGCGCGCAGGTTCATGGCCACCACCGCCTCCCCCTTGCGGCCGTAGGTCTTGCGCAGGGAAACGCGGATCTGCTCGATCGCCTCCTGCCGCGGCAGCACGCCGCTGACGGCGAAGAAGCAGGCCTGCATCACCGTGTTGATGTGGTTGCCCATGCCGGCCTCCCGCGCCACCCGGTAGGCGTTGATCAGCCACACCGACAGGCCCCGCTCACGGATGCCGCAGCGCAGCGACGCCGGCATCCGCCGCCAGCTCTCCTCGATCGGGAAGGGGCTGTTGAGCAGCAGCACCCCACCGGCGTCCAGGCCGGCCAGCAGGTCGAAACGATCTAGGAAGTCCCATTGATGGCAGGCCACCAGGGTGGGACGCTCGATCAGGTAGGGGGCGCGGATCGGCCGGGGGCCGAAGCGCAGGTGCGACACCGTGACCGAGCCGGATTTCTTGGAGTCGTAGACGAAGTAGGCCTGGGCGAACAGGTCGGTCTGCTCCCCGATGATCTTGATCGTGGCCTTGTTGCCCCCCACCGTGCCGTCCGAGCCCAGGCCGTAGAACACGGCACGCACCTCGTCGGCCCCATCCACGTGGAACTCCGCCGCGACGGGCAGGGAGCGATGGGTGACGTCGTCGTCGATGCCGACCGTGAAGTGGTTGCAGGGCTGCGGCAGCCGGAGGTTGTCGAACACCGCCTTCACCATCGCCGGGGTGAACTCCTTGGAGGAGAGGCCGTAGCGGCCGCCCACCACCCGGGGCAGGGGGCGATCGCCGTGGCAGGAGGACCACTCCTCACTGAGGGCCGCCACCGCATCGAGATAGAGGGGCTCGCCGCCGGCCCCGGGCTCCTTGCAGCGGTCGAGCACCGCCAGCCCGCGCAGCGTGGGCGGCAGGGCGGCGGTGAACAGGGCCGCCACGAAGGGCCGGAACAGGCGCACCTTGAGCACCCCCACCCGCTGGCCGGCGGCGTTCAGGGCCAACGTCGTCTCCTCGGCGGTCTCGCAGCCGGAGCCCATCAGCACCACCACCCACTCGGCATCGGCGGCGCCCACGTACTCGTAGGGCCCGTAATGGCGGCCGGTGAGGCCGGCGAACTGCGCCATCGCCTCCAGCAGGTGCCCGGGCAGGGCGTCGTAGAAGCGGTTCACCGACTCCCGCGCCTGGAAATAGACGTCCGGGTTCTGGGCCGTGCCCCGCAGCACCGGATGGTCGGGGGAGAGGGCCCGATGGCGGTGGTCCGCCACCGCCTGCATCGGCATCAGGGCGTGGAGCACCGCATCGTCGATGGGGTGGATCTTCTGGATTTCGTGGGAGGTGCGGAAGCCGTCGAACATGTGCAGCACCGGCAGCCGCCCCAGCAGGCTCGCCCGGGTGGCGATGGCGGCGAAGTCGCCGGCCTCCTGCACGGAGGCCGAACAGAGGATCACGCAGCCGGTGCCGCGGCAGGCCATCACGTCGCTGTGGTCGCCGAAGATCGAGAGCCCCTGGGCCGCCAGCGAACGGGCCGCCACGTGCAGCACAGCGGGGGTGAGCTCTCCGGCCAGCTTGTAGAGGTTGGGCACCATCAGCAGCAGCCCCTGGGAGGCCGTGAAGGTGGTGGTCAGCACCCCCGCCTGCAGGGCGCCGTGCACGGTGCCGGCGGCGCCGGCCTCGCTCTGCAGCTCCACCACCGCCGGCACCGTGCCCCAGAGGTTGGGGCGGCCTTCGGTGCACCAGGCATCAGCCCACTCCCCCATCGGTGAGGCGGGGGTGATCGGGTAGATGGCGATCGCCTCGTTGAGGCGGTAGGCCACCAGGGCCACAGCCTCGTTGCCGTCGACGGTGATGGTCATGCGGGATCGTCGTCGACAAGGCTGAGGGCAAGGCCCACGTGCACCAGCACCCGATCGCCCACGGCCGCCTCGGGCAGGCAGGCCAGGCTCACCTGCTGACGCACCCCACCGAAATCCACCTCGGCCATGCGCCAGAGGCCGTCGTCGGCGGCGGCATCGTGCCCGGACGGTTCAGGCGCCCCCTGCGGCGGCTGGATCCGGATCGAGAGGATGCGAGCCGGCACGGCCAGGCACATGGGGAGGGTTCGGCTCGTGGACACTCCATCCGGTTGTAGGCGCGCTGGCCGGATCTGCCCACGGACCGCCCACCGCCCAGGCCTGCCCGAGGGCCAGGCCGCCGTCACTGCAGGGCACGACCTGCGGCCAGAACGGCTGCAACCCCTTGGCCCGCAGGCCTGTGATCGCGGCCTCCAGCAGCAGCCGGTTCTGGAAGCAGCCGCCGCCCAGGGCCACCGGGACACCGCCGCTGCTGGCCATGGCGGGGGGGCACCTCAGAGCAACGGCGAGAGCGGCCGCCTCGGCCAGGGCCGCCGCCAGGGCGTGCTGGAAGCGGGCGGCGCAGAGCGCCGGC
>NZ_JAYGHY010000036.1:0-27149 GCF_034931305.1 Cyanobium gracile UHCC 0281
CCGCTGAGGCAGGGGCGGCCGGTGCCTCGCCGTTCCCGGAGCTCCCCCTGCTGCGGGAGCAGTTGCTCACCTGGCAGGGCCGGCTGGCCGAGCACCAGGGGCCGCTCTATGCCGAAGCCACGGCCGGCGGGGCCGCCCCCCTGCTGCAGGGGCAGCTCTTCCCGATGGCGGCCGACCCTGGCGATCCCGCCGCGGTGGCGCGCCGCTTCGATCCCCTCCGCCTCAGTCCCCAGAGCCTCTCCTTCTGGCGCTGGCCCCGGCTGCCCCAGCGCGGGGCGGCCCTCTACCTGGTGATGGACCGTCCGCCCCAGCTGCCTGTGCCGTTACTGCTCTACGTCGGCGAGACGGGGCGGGCCGACCAGCGTTGGAAGGGAGACCACGACTGCAAGGGGTACCTGGCCGCCTATGGCGAGGCGCTGGCCCGGGTGGGGCTCCAGGCGCGGCCGAGCATCCGCTTCTGGAGCGACGTGCCGGCGGCGGTCTCCCCGCGCCGGGCCCTGGAGCAGGCCCTGATCCGGCGCTGGCTGCCCCCGTTCAACAAGGAGACCCGGGAGCGTTGGGCCACGCCGTTCACGGCCGACCCCGCCTGAGGGGCAGGGCCAGGCTGGCTACGATCACGGGTCGCCTGCGCTGGGTCCATGGAGTTTCGCTGTCTTGCCGTCACCCCTGCCGTCACTGGTGCTCTCAAGGAGACCTGGGCGGGTGACACCCTGGTGGTGGGCCTGTTCGCCCCCGCCGCGGGCAGCGGTCGGGCCCTGGCCGAAGAGCTGGTGGGCGAGGGCTTTGAAGCCTTGCTGCAGCGCCGCCGCTTCGAGGCCAAGCCCGGCCAGACCATCACCCTGGAGCGGCCGGGTGGCTCCCCGGCCAGCCTGATCCTGGTGGGCCTGGGGGATCCGGCCGACTTCGGCCTCGAGGCCCTGCGCAAGACCAGTGCCGAAGCGGCCCGCAGTGCCGCCGCCGCCGGTGCCGTGGAGCTCGGTCTCTGGCTTCCGGTGGAGGGGCTGGAGCCGGCGGTGGCCGCCGCCGCCATGGCCGAAGCGGTGCGGCTCGGGCTCTATGCCGACCAGCGCTTCAAAAGCGAGACCGAACCCCCGTCCCTTCCCTCCCTGGTGAGCCTGCTCGGCGTTGCGCCAGGGGCCGAGGCGGGCCTGGCCCATGTGGCGGCCACCTGCAGCGGTGTGGAACTGGCCCGGCGGCTGGTGGCGGCACCGCCCAACAAGGCGACCCCCCAGTCCCTGGCCGATGAGGCCGCCGCCATCGCCGACGCCTTCGGCCTCGAGCTCAAGGTGCTGGAGCGGGACGACTGCGAGGCCCTGGGCATGGGGGCCTACCTGGGGGTGGCCCAGGGCTCAGACCTGCCCCCCAAGTTCATCCATCTCACCTACCGGCCCGCCGGCGAGGTGACGCGGCGTGTGGTGCTGGTGGGCAAGGGGCTCACCTTTGATTCCGGCGGCTACAACCTCAAGACGGCCGGCTCCCAGATCGAGATGATGAAGTACGACATGGGCGGCAGCGCCGCCGTGCTCGGGGCCGCCCGCGCCATCGCCGAAATCCGGCCCGCCGGCCTGGAGGTGCACGTGATCGTGGCCAGCTGCGAAAACATGATCAGCGGCGGCGCCATCCACCCGGGTGATGTGCTCACCGCCTCCAACGGCAAGACCATCGAGATCAACAACACCGATGCGGAGGGGCGGCTCACCCTGGCCGATGCCCTCGTCTATGCCTGCGGCCTGGAACCGGATGCCATCGTCGATCTGGCCACCCTCACCGGGGCCTGCGTGATCGCCCTCGGCGAGGAGATCGCCGGGCTCTGGTCCCCCAGTGACGGCCTGGCCGAGGCCCTGCTCACTGCCGGCAACGCCGGCGGTGAGTCCTTCTGGCGCATGCCCCTGCGCTCCTCCTACAAAAAGGGGCTCAAGAGCCACATCGCCGACCTGAAGAACACCGGTCCGCGGCCGGGGGGCTCCATCACCGCCGCCCTCTTCCTGCAGGACTTCGTGACCCGGGGGCTGCCCTGGGCCCACCTCGACATTGCCGGGACCGTCTGGAGCGACAAAGCCCGCGGGGAGGATCCGGCCGGGGCCACCGGCTTTGGGGTACGCACGCTGGTGGCCTGGCTGGTGGCCGGTGCCGCCAGCTGAAGGTTGAGGCCTAGGTTTGCTTCCAGACCAGACAACACATCGCTCCATGGCCGTTCACAAGATCCGCTGGTACGTGAAGGCCCAGCTCGGTGTGCTCCTGCTCCCTGCCGGCCTCTGCCTGTTCGGGGAGGGGGTGATTCGTAAGGGTATCCAGACCTGGTCGGCCCTGGCGGCTTCAGCTGATCAGGGGCAGACGTTGCCGGAGGCCGGTCCCTGGGTCTGGTACGGCGCCCTGGGGCTGATCCTGATCAATGCGGGTGTGGGTCTGATGATCGAGAGCGGCCTGTTGCGTGGCTACCCCCGCACCCCGCCCCGGGTCTGAGGCTCAGACTCAGACCGCCACCGGCTCGGTGTCCCCCCTGCCGGGCAGGGGGATGTGCAGCTCGGCGGGAGATTCCAGGCGATGGATCTGCCAGGTGGCCTTCTCACCACAGCTGGCCTGCAGCTTGTCGAGGTCGTCGGACGCCTGCCTGGGGCTCGCATAGGGCCCGATGTGGCGCGTCTGCAGACCGTCACGGATGGTCAGCAGATACATACAGAGGCCCTCCCGTCGTGTGCCAAACGCTAGGGCATTCTTCGGGGTCGCGACAGGGTGGAAAAGCACCGTGTCTGCATCTTTTTGGCCGGATTCGGCTCAGCTGCCCTGCCAGCGCTGACGGCTGCGGGCCCGCTGACCCCAGACCGTGTCCAGGCGCCGGTCGCGCCCACAGGACCAGCGGTAGTAGTTGTACCGGACGCCATTGCGCTTGGCGTAGTTCTGGTGGTACCCCTCCGCCGGCCAGAACTTGGCCAGGGGCCGGATCGCCACCTTGAGTGCGGCCGCCGGCTTGCCCAGCTCCCGGGCTGCCGCGACCAGGCTGTTGCGGGCCTCCACGGCCTGGTTGGCGCTGGTGGTGAAGATCACCGGCCGGTAGGAATCGCCGCGGTCGCAGAACTGACCGCCGCCGTCGAGGGGGTCGATGTTGCGCCAGTAGGCCCGCAGCAGGGTCTCGTAGCGGATTTCGGTGTTGTCGAAGCGCACCCGCACCACCTCCTGATGGCCACTTCCCCCAGCCGAGACCTGTTTGTAGGTGGGGTTGGCGCTTTTGCCACCGCTGTAGCCGCTCTCCACGTTCAGGACGCCGGGGAGCTCCTCCAGATCGTGCTCCAGGCACCAGAAACAACCTCCCGCCAGAACGGCCTCCTCCGTGGCTGCCAGGGCGGGAGCCACCGGCGCCCCCAGGGCGAGCAGCAGCCCCAGCAGCAGCGCGATCAGTCGCATGGCGTGTGTCCCTAGAACGGTTCGAGGATCGCCGTCGCTGCCCGGCGGGTGACGCCCGGCTCCCCCAGCTTCTGACGTAGCCGAACGTAGCCCTCCTGCACCCGCTCCCGAGCCCCGGTGGCGGGATCGAACAGGGGCAGCAGGGCCGCCAGGATGGCGTCCGGGGTGAAGTCGTCCTGCAGCAGTTCCGGCACGAGCCGTTCACCGAGCACCAGGTTCACCGGAGAAATGTGCGCCACATTGAAGTGGATCACATGTTTGGCGAGGAACGCCGTGGGCCGGCTCACCCGATAGCCGGTCACCTGGGGCACCCCCCGCAGGGCCAGTTCCAGGTTGGCGGTGCCGGACTTGGTCAGGGCGGCATCGGCCGCAGCACAGAGCAGGGGCCGCAGGGCATCGGCCTCACCGGCCGGAATCACCCGCACCGCGGTGGCGCCGGCCCCCTGCATGGTCCCGGTAAGGACCGCCTCGAACCCGGGCAATCCAGCCGGCAGCAGCACCTGCAGATCGGGCCGCTGCCGCTGCAGCTTGGCCACCGCCTCGGCCATGGGCGGCAGCACGTAGCGCAGCTCCTGCCGCCGCGAGGCGGGCAGCATCAGCAACACCGGTGCCTCCTGGGGCAGGCCCAGTTGCTGGCGGGCCTCCTGGCGCGAGGGTCGCTGCTGCAGGGTGTCGATCAGGGGATGGCCCACCCAGGTGACCTGGGCGCCCCGTTCGGCGTAGAAGCTGGCCTCCTCCGGGAAGATCGCCAGGATCCGATCGGTGAAGCCGATCAGCCGGGTGGTGCCGCCGTCGCCGAGGCTGAAGGCCCATTCCTGGGGGGCGATGTAGTACGTGATGGGCACATCGGGGTAGAGCCGCCGCAGGCGCAGACCCAGGTTCACATTCGCCCCCATGTAATCGATCAGCACCACCGCATCCGGAGGGTGCAGCCGCAGCCAGCGGCGCACCCGGGCCTGCAGCTTGAGGGTGGGAATCACCAGGGGGATCGGTTCCCACAGGCCGATGGCCCCGAGCTTGGTGGTGTCCGCCAGGAGCTGGGCGCCGGCCCGCTCCATCCGACTGCCCCCGAGGGCCACCACCTCAAGGGGCAGGCAACGGCGGGCCGCCTCTTCGTGCAGGGCCTTGACCAGCAGGGAACCCTGCAGATCACCGGAGACCTCTCCGGTGCTGACCAGGAGTCGCACCATCAGCGCTGGGCCGGCAGCGGTCCGCGCCGGCCCGGCCCCACCGAGGCCTCCAGAAAGGCGCACAGTTCATCGGCTGCGGCCAGCAGGGGACGCTCCCGTGCCTGCCGCAGGGCGGCCGCCAGCACCAGATCGCTGCGGTAGATGAGGGTCCAGAGATCCTGCAGCTGGCGGAACTGGGCGCCATCATCGAGCTGGGCCACGCCGCTGCGCCGCAGCCCGACGCGGTTCAGGCCCCGGAGGCGGCCGGGATGGCCCTCCACCGTCATGAACGGGGGCACGTCGCGGTCGATGCGGCTCATGCCGCCCACCATCGCCAGGCTGCCGATGTGGACGAACTGGTGGATGCCGAGAACGCCACCGATCACGGCCCGGTCCCCGATCACCACGTGGCCCGCCACCGCCACACCGTTGGCGATCACGATCCGGTCAGAGAGCTGGCAGTTGTGGCCGATGTGGCTGTAGGCCATCAGCAGGTTGCCGTTGCCCAGGACGGTGCTCTCCCCTTCGGCGGTGGCGCGGTTGATGGTGACGCACTCGCGGATCGTGTTCTCGTCCCCCATCACCACTTCGGTGGGGGCGCCGCCGTACTTGAGGTCCTGGGGCTCGAGGCCGATGCAGGCCCCCGGGAAGATCCGGTTGCCCTTGCCCATCCGCACCCGTCCGTCGATCACGACATGGGGACCGATGCGACTGCCCTCGCCGATCTCCACCTCCGGACCGATGACCGAATAGGGGCCGATCTCCACTCCTGGGGCCAGCCGGGCCCGGGGATCGACCAGGGCCGTGGGATGCACGGATGTCGTCATGGCAGTACTCGACATCGCGTCAGTCCACGAGCGAGAACATCAGCTCGCCCGAGCAGACCCGCTCGCCATCGACCGTGGCGGTGGCGTGCACCTTGCCGAAGCGTTTGCGCTTGAGGCTGAGCAATTCGCAGGTGATCAGGAGCTGGTCGCCGGGCACCACGGGCCGGCGGAAGCGCACACCGTCGATGCCCGCGAAGACGAACAGGCCCTTGGGCAGATCGGGCATCTGGGTGACGATCAGGCCTCCCACCTGGGCCATGGCCTCGACGATCAGCACGCCGGGCATCAGCGGTCGGCCGGGGAAATGGCCCTGGAACTGCGGTTCGTTGAAGGTGACGTTCTTGAGCGCCACCGCCCGCTTGCCGGGGACGTACTCCACCACCCGATCCACCAGGGCGAAGGGATAGCGATGGGGGAGCAGGTTGAGGATCTGTTCGCTGCTGAGCACCACGGCCCGTGCCGCATCGGCGTCGGGGCAGGCCGCCGTGGCGGCCTCAGGAGCGGCGGAAGGAAGAACGGTCAAGGAATCAGTGGGTCGGTACGGGCACGGGCAGGCGGGACGCCTGGGCCGCAAGGGCCGCGGCCATGGCGGTGTGCAGGCCATGGGAACCGCGGTAGGCGAAGACGTGGGCCCTGGGCAGGCCCACCAACGCCAGATCTCCCAGCAGGTCCAGCAGCTTATGGCGCACCGGTTCGTCGCCGAAGCGCAGCGGCGGATTGACCCAGCCGTCGCCGTCACAGACCAGGGCATTGTCGAGGGCACCGCCGCGGATCAGGCCCGCGGCCAGCAACTGCTCCACCTGCTCCCGGAAGCCGAAGGTGCGGGCCGGGGCGATCTCCGCAACGAAGCGCTCGGGGGTGAGATCCAAGGCGTAGAGCTGGCGGCCGATGGCCGCCTGGGGAAAGTCGATGGCCGCCGCCAGGCGCAGCCGGTCGGCCGGTAGGGCCACCACAAAGCTCTGACCCTGCTGGAGGGTGAGGGGCAGGGCCGGCAAGGGGGGCTCAAGGCGCTCCCCCCGGCAGCTGATCCCCGCCTCGCCGATCGCTTCGACCCAGGGAAGCCCCGAGCCGTCCAGAAGGGGGATCTCCTCCCCGTCCACCAACAGCTCCGCCTGGCTGACGCCGGTGCCGGCGAGGGCCGCCAGCAGGTGCTCCACCGTGGCCAGGCGCCGATCGCCGAGCTGCAGGCAGGTGCAGAGGCGGGTGTCGCTCACCTGGTCGGGCCCCAGCCGCTCCAGGGGGCGTTGCGGGGCGTCCAGCCAGCCCAGCCAGTAGCCAGGACGCTCCGAAGGGCCGAGGCGGACCCGCGAAACGGCTCCGCTGTGCAGGCCGACCCCGGTGCGCTCGACAGAGGCGCTGAGGGTCCAGGCCTGGCGGTAGTCGCTGGGCCAGCTGGTCACTAGAACTTCCAGCCCACGCCGAGGTTGAAGCGCCACTCGCCGGTGAAGTCCTGGCTGGCCACCTCCAGGCGCAGCGGGCCGACGGGGGTGGTGACGATCAGGCCGGTGCCGATCGAGAAGCCCGAGCCCGGCTTGTTGAGCAGCCCACCCAGGTTGCCCGGCACTTTCGTCTGGCTGCCGAAGGTGGTGCCGCCATCGATGAACAGCTCGCCGCTGACGACGCTGAACAGGGGGAACCGGTATTCGATCGTGGCCTCACCGAAGCTGCGGCCCACGCCGAGATCGCAGTCGAAGTAACCCCGCACTGAGTTGCCGCCGCCCAGGCAGAAGGCCTCATAGGGCGGCAGATCGCCGATCACCGTGCCGGCGGACACCTGGAAGGCCAGAGCCTGTTTGCAGTCCTCGGTTTCACCGGCCTTGGGCCGGCAGCCTTTGTAGAACTTCAGCCAGCGCACCGGGATGTAGTGGGTGAAGCTGCCCCGCAGCCGGTTAAAGGTGGGGGAATCGGGACCCACTGAGAAGAACTGTTCGGTGCCGAGGCTGAGGAAGTTGCCCTGGGTGGGGTTGCGGGGATCGTTGAGGGTGCTCATCGTCGCCGCCAGCCGCAGGCCCAGCAACTGGTTGCGGGCGGCGCAGTTGTAGGCCAGACAGATGATCGAGTTGGTGGGAGCGGTGAACAGGGCAGTGGATTCATTCGGGGTGGCCAGACCGAAGCGGCGGGAGGTGCCGGAGAAGTCCATCGGCGTGGCCACCTGGCCGGTCAGACCAAGCAGAACGGTCCAGGGGGCCCGCTTGAAAGGGTTGCCGCCGTTGAGGGGCCGCACGAACTGAACGTTGGCGCCGACGCGCTGGATCAGGACGCTGTTGCCGTCGAACTGGAACCAGCTGAGGTTCTGACCGCTGGTCTCGGCGGCGATGCGGGCCGCCGTCACCGACGGGAAGACATCCAGGAGGGGGTTGAACGGCGAGAAAATGTTGTAGGCGACCTGGGTGCCAGGGGCCTGGTAAAAGTCGGAGACGGTGAAGATGTTGCCGTTGTTCTGGCTCTGGAACACCTGGGGGGCGTCGCGGCTGATGAAGGCCTTGAGGCGGAAGGCGGTGCGGTACTTGTCCCCCTTGATCCAGGGGTCGCTGAAGGAGATGTCGGCCAGGCCGCCGAACTGGCCGTAGGTGAAGCTGGTGGAGAGATCCCAGGCGCGGCCGAACAGGTTGCTGTCCTGCACCTGGATCTGGCCGAAGACCCCCTGGCTCTGGCTGTAGCCCAGACCACCGGAGAGCGAACCGGTCGACTGCTCGACCACTCCCAGCACGATCACCACCGAGCCGGGATCCTCCGGTTCGGGACGCAGGGTCACCTTGACATCGCTGAACAGGCCGGTGCCGTACAGACGCTTGAGGTCGTCCTCCAGATTGCGGCGGTTGAAGACCTCTCCGTTCTTGATGGAAATCTCCCTGGTGATGACCCATTCCTTGGTCTTGCCCTTGATCGGCTGGCCCTTGTCGTTGGTGGCCGATCCCTCCTTGTTGAGGAACTGCACCTCCACACCCTTGACCGTGCCCTGGCGCACCAGCAGCTGCACGTCGCCATCCGGGCCGACGCGGGAGGGGCCGGTGACACGGGCCAGGGAGAAGCCCTGGTCGGCATACCACTTCTGCAGTTCCTGCATGCGGCCCTGCAGGGTGACCAGGTTGAGGGTCTTGCCGTAATCACCGGCGAAGGTGTCCTGCAGCACCGTGTCGGGCAGCTTGGCGTCGGCGGGATCGAGGCTCACTTTGGTGAGCACCGGATTGGGCACCACCGAGACCACCAGCCTCACCCCAAGGGGGCCGTCCTGGGGCTGGATCCGGACGTCCGAGAACCAGCCCGTGGCGTAGATGGCCTGCAGGTCCGTTTCCAGTTCGCTGCGGGTGATGGCGTTGCCGGGGGTCACCGCCATGGCGGCGTAGGCGGCCAGCTCCAGGCGTTCCCGCTCGGGATGGTCCGCCAGGCCTTCGATCACCACCTCGCTGATCAGGACTCTCGGCTCGGCCGTGGCCGCAGGCGAGGGGGCTGGACCCAGGGAGGGTTTGCCGGGCCTGTCGTCGCTGGCGGCGGGGGCGCCAGGGGTTGGGGTGGCCGGAACGGCTGGGCTGGCCGGTGTGGCTTCGGGGCCAGGTGCCGCTGGGGTGCCGGCGGGGGCCGGGGCGACATCGGCTGGGGCGGCAAAAGGATCGGCGTCGGCCTGGGCCAACGAGGGCACCGAGGGCTGCCCCTCGCCCTTGGTGGGGAGATTCTCGGCCGCCCCGGCCTGGCCGCCGGCCAACAGCAGGGCCACGAGCAGTGGCAGGGAGGCGGTCGCCGCCCGGGGCGTGACGCTTCGAAGGGTGTGGGGCCTGCCGAGGCGAACGCCAATCATGGATGTCGTCTGCAGAGCGGCCAGGCCGCAAATTCCGCTGACCTTACCCGTAGACCCGCGGTTCGGGACAGACCCCTTGGACCCGTTTGAGGACCTCCCCGTAGGCCTCGACAACACCGCCCAGGTCCTGGCGGAAACGGTCCTTGTCGAGAATTCGCTCCTGGGCATCGCTCACCGCCCGGTTCCAGAGGCGGCAGGTGTCGGGGCTGATCTCGTCCGCCACCACCAGTTCACCGGTGCTGGTGAACCCCAGTTCGATCTTGAAATCCACCAGTTCGAGACCCACCTGGGCAAACAGCTGGCGCAGGGCGCCGTTGACGCGGAAGGCCAGGTCCCTGATCGACTCCATCTGGGCGGGCGTCACCAGCGCGAGCCGCTCCAGCCGCGCTTCGCTGAGCAGGGGATCGCCCAGGGAATCGTCCTTGTAGTACAGATCGAGAAGCGGCGGATCCAGGCGGGTGCCCGCCGCAATCGGCATCTGGCGGCAGAGGGAACCGGCGGCCACGTTGCGCACCACCACTTCCACCGGCACCACCCGCACCGGCCGCACCATCATCCAGTGATCCCCCTGCAGGCCCAGGTAGTGGGTGGGCACGCCCAGCCGCTCCAGGTGCTCGAACAGCAGGGCGGAGATGCGGCAGTTGAGGGCCCCCTTGCCGAGCAGCTGGGCCTTCTTGAGGGCATTGAAGGCTGTGGCGTCGTCCTTGTATTCCACGGCTACCAGGTCGTCCTGGTCGGTGGCGTAGACCCGCTTCGCCTTGCCTTCGTAAAGGAGGGGGCCGGTGCCAGGGGTGTGGGTCATGGGGCGGGTGTCGTGGTCGGGGCCGGGTCCGTTGCCGGTACCGGAAGATCGGCGGCATGGCCGCCGGGCTCGCGGGGGGAGCGCAGCTGGATCTCCAGCTGGCGGGTGCGCGGGGCCGAAGCCGGATCCTCGCGCCGCCAGCGCCATTCCCCGTAGGCGTCGTCGATGCGGCCGCTGAGCCGCAGGCGGCGCTCCACGGCCCGCCCGGAGGGCAGGGCGGCCTGGGTGTCCAGCAGTTCCGCGACCAGACCCCAGGCCCCCGCCGCGGCCGCCTGGTCGAGGGCCGCCTCCAGCAGGGCCTCCCGCTCCGGCGCCGGCAGTTCCTCCAGCAGCCCCACCGCCTGCTGCAGCCGCAGGGCTCCCGCCAGGCCGCCCTGGCGGGCCCGCACCAGCAGTTCACCGCCGACCCGGGGAAAGCCCCGTGATTCCAGATGCAGGGCCAGCAACTCCAGGGCGGAGCGACTGATCACGGTGCCATCCTCCCGGCGCTGCAGCGGCAGGGCGATGGCATCGAGGGACGTCCCGCTCTCCTGCCGCAGCCGCTCCAGGGCCAGGGCGGCCCGGCGGTGGTCCAGTCCCGCCGAAGCAGCGCGCCACTGCAGCTGCAACCACTGCACCCGCTCGGCTCCGGCGGCCGGTCCGAAGCGGTTGAGCACGTCCATGGCCTCGCTGGGGGCCCGGCAGCTGAGCAGCACGTCGGCGTTGGCCAGCACCACCTCCAGGGGCTGGGGGGCCGGGTGGAGCGTCAGCAGCCGCTGCTGCAGCTGCCTCAGGCGCTCGCCCAGATCGGCTTCAGCGCTCTGGCGACAGGCCGCGTCGAGCTGCTCCAGGTCTCCGTTGCGCAACAGATCGGCGAACGCCTTGTCACTGAGGAGGGGTGGCGGTTCATCAGGCTCCTCTGCCGGCACGGAGGGCCCGGGTGCTGCCCCGTCGGCGGCAGGACCCGGGGGTGCCTGGCCTGGTGCCAGCGCCGGCGCAGCGGTCGTGGGGTTCGCCGCCGCAGCCCCCAGCGGCGTGAACAGGCCCAGGAGGGCCAGGGCTCCGAAGGCCCTCAGGAGCGTCGATCGCCAGTCCCATGGCCGTCGCTGCCCGCGCAGGGGCTGGCCGGTGGTCGGACCGGATCCGCGGGGTTGGGCAGCGGTCGAGGCGGCGGTCGGAGAGAATGGCAAAGGGGAGTGGCAGCAAGGCAGGTCAGGGCAACCGGTGCAGCACCTGTGCCGGCGCTCAACCTAGGGGAGCTCTCCTCCCCGATCCACCCCCCGTTCTGCTCCCCTCTTCTGCCCATGGCTTCACCCGCCCCCCCTGCTGCTGCCGACGCTGGCCCGGTGCCGGCCCGGATCCTGGTGGTGGGCGGCGGTGGCCGCGAGAACGCCCTGGGCTGGGCCCTGGCGCGCTGTCCGGGGGTGGAGCAGGTGCTGGTGGCCCCTGGCAACGGGGGTACCGCGGCCCTGGCGGGCTGCGTCCAGCTGGCGATCGCTGAATCCGACCAGGAGGCCCTGGCCGCGGTCTGCCGCGAGCGCGCCATCGATCTGGTGGTGGTGGGGCCGGAAGCGCCGCTGGCGGCCGGTCTGGCGGACCGGCTGCGGGCTGGGGGGCTGGCGGTCTTCGGTCCCGGGGCGGACGGGGCCCTGCTGGAGGCCAGCAAGCGCTGGGCCAAGGACCTGATGCGCGAAGCCGGCGTGCCCACAGCGGGCTACTGGGCGGCAACGTCCCGGCAGGAGGCCCTGGAGGCCCTGGAACGGCATGGCCGCCCCCTGGTGGTGAAGGCCGATGGGCTGGCGGCCGGCAAGGGCGTGACGGTGGCCGACAGCCTTGAGCAGTGCCGCGAGGCCATCGAGGAGGTGTTCGCCGGCCGCTTCCAGACCACCGCCCCTGGTGAGCCGGCCGCCGCCCCCTCCCTGGTGCTGGAGGAGCGCCTGCACGGCCCGGAGGTGTCGGTGTTCGCCCTCACCGACGGCCGCAGCATGGTGCTGCTGCCCCCGGCCCAGGACCACAAACGCATCGGCGAGGGGGACACCGGTCCCAACACCGGCGGCATGGGGGCCTATGCCCCGGCCCTTCTGCTGGATGGGGCGGGACTGGAGCAGGTGCGCCAGCTGGTTTTGGAGCCGGTCCTGGCGGCCCTGCGGGCCAGGGGCATCGACTACCGCGGCGTGATCTTTGCTGGCCTGATGCTCACCGAAGACGGGCTGCGGGTGATCGAGTTCAACTGCCGCTTCGGGGACCCGGAATGCGAGACCCTGATGCCTCTGCTGGGCCCTGAGCTGGCCAGGGTGCTGCTGGCCTGTGCCAGCGGCCGTCTGGAGGAGGCTCCGCCCCTGACGATCGAACCCCGCTGCAGCGCCTGCGTGATCGCCGCCGCCGAGGGCTATCCCGGCGAGGTGCGTCGTGGGGATCCGATCCATGGCGAGCTGACCGACGACCCTGACCTGCAGCTGTTTCACGCCGGCAGTCGCCGCGGCGAGGACGGCCACGTGGTCACGGCGGGCGGGCGGGTGCTGGCGGTGGTGGCCCAGGCCGAGGATTTCGATGCGGCCTTCGAGCGGGTTTATGCCGGCCTTGGGCAGGTGGGTTTTGAGGGCATGGTCTTCCGCCGCGACATCGGCCACCAGGTGCGGACGCGTCCGCCGGTGCGGCCATGACGCTCAGCGACCCAGGCCAAACACGCACCAGCACGTCACCAGATGATTCCCTGAACCTGTGGCGGGCGCGCCTGCGGCGTTGGTGGGCCGAATTCAGCCTGCAGACGAAACTGCTGGCGGTCGCCACCCTCGTGGTGAGCCTGCTGATGACAGGCATCACCTTCCTGGCGCTCAATGGCATCCAGCGCGATGCCCGCATGAGCGACACCCGCTTTGCCCGCGATCTCGGGTTGCTGCTGTCGGCCAACGTCACTCCCTTGGTGGCGGAGGGCAACGATCGCGAACTGGCCTCGGTGGCCGAACGCTTCTGGCAGTCGAGCCGCAGCCTCCGCTACATCTTTTTCGCCGATTCCGACGGCGTGATCTATCTGGGCATCCCCATGGGGGGCAGCACCGGCATGGGCGAGCGGGTGCTCAGCCGCCGCCTGGAGCTGCCGGCCGACATCCAGCGCCGCCCCGACAACCCCCTGATCCGCCAGCACCTCACCCCGGACGGCCAGGTCACCGATGTGTTCGTGCCGATGGTGAGCGACGGCCGCTATCTGGGGGTGGTGGCCCTGGGCATCAATCCCAACGAAACGCTCCTGGCCAGTGCCGCCCTCACCCGGGAGGTGACCGTGGCCGTGTTCATCTCCATCTGGGTGCTGGTGATCCTGGGCTCGGTGTTCAACGCCCTCACCATCACCCAGCCGGTGAAGGAGCTGCTGCGGGGGGTGCGCTCGATCGCCGGTGGCAACTTCGAGACCCGCATCGCCCTGCCGGTGGGGGGGGAGCTCGGCGAACTTCTCAACGGGTTCAACACCATGGCCTCCCAGCTGGAGGTCTACAAGGCGGCCAACATCGAGGAGCTCACCGCCGCCCAGGTGAAGCAGCAGTCGCTGATCGCCACCATGGCCGATGGGGCGGTGCTGCTCGACGCTGAAGGGCAGATCGTGCTGGCCAACCCCACCGCCCGGCGCCTGTTCCGCTGGGAAGGCCGGAACCTGGAGGGCAACGAGCTGGCCGGCGAACTGCCTGATCGGCTGGCCATGGAGCTGCACGATCCGCTGGAGAGCCTGATCCTCAGCGAGCGGGACAACACCGAGGTGCGCTGCAGCTTCGGTGATCCCGCCCGTACCCTGCGCATCGTGCTCCAGTCGGTGCGGGATGCCAGCGGCGAGAGCCTCAAGGGCATCGCCATGACCATTCAGGACCTCACCCGGGAGGTGGAGCTGAATGCGGCCCAGAGCCGCTTCATCAGCAATGTCTCCCACGAGCTGCGCACTCCCCTGTGCAACATCAAGAGCTACGTGGAGACGCTCCACGACATGGGCGACCTGCTCAGCCCCGAGGAGCAGAAGGAATTCCTGAGCATCGCCAACGCCGAGACCGACCGGCTCTCACGACTGGTCACTGACGTGCTCGACCTGTCACGGCTGGAATCCGACCGGGTCTGGCAGCTGGAGCCCATGGACCTCGCCCCGGCCATCGAGCAGACCCTGCGCACCTACCGCCTGAACGCCGAGGAAAAGGGGGTCACTCTGATCTTTGCCAGCGATCAGCATCTGCCCCGGGTCCGTGGCAACTGGGATCTGCTGCTGCAGGTGTTCGACAACCTGGTGGGCAACGCCCTCAAGTTCACCCAGGTCGGCGGCCAGCTGCTGCTGCGCGCCTACCCCTGGCCCGACCACTGCCTGCTGGATCCAGTCGCCAGCCCGGACGACCACCCCTCCTGTGCGCTCACCTCCCCCCTGCCCCGGCTGCGGGTCGAGATCGCCGACAGCGGCTGCGGTATCTCCGAAGCCGACCAGGCGCGGATCTTCGAGCGGTTCTTCCGGGTGGAAAACGCCGTCCACACCGAGGCTGGCACCGGGCTGGGACTCTCCATCGTGCGCGGCATTCTCGAGAAACACGGCAGCCAGGCCCGCATGGCCAGCGAGCCCGGGGTGGGCACCACCTTCTGGTTCGACCTGCCGCTGGAGGATGCCGACGGCGATGAATTGCAGGTCCAGGTGGAGCGCTCCTCCTCCATGGCCGACTTGGACAAGGAACGGCGGATTCCTGTGGGATGAGCCACGGCCTTCAGGTGCCCCTTGGCCGGCCATCCCGCCGAGGATAAGGGTATGGAACAGAGGAAGACTTCTCGATGGAGATCGCGTCATTGAGGTGAATCACAGCACATCCATTCAGGCTTGCCTGAGGCACGTGTTGCCGCAGCCGGCCATGACCAGCCCCGCTTGCATCATTGGGCAGAGCACATCACGCGCCGCTATTCACGATGGCGAAGACCGTTGCTGATGGCCCTCATTCTGAGCTCCAATCCGGGCATGATCCAGAGCTGAAGTCTGCAGTCGGCTCCAGATTCACGCACCGTCACTTGGGTCCCGTGCGTGGCTGATGGGTCATCCGTTGTGTGCGTATGATTGGCCCATTGGTGACAAAACTGGGCGATGCATCTGTTCATCCATATCGGTGATCATAAGACAGGAACCACTTCCATCCAGGCCTTTCTGAGGCGGCGGGCAGGCGAGCTTGCAGCGTCAGGAATCTACATACCCATAGCTGGCACGAATTCAGCTAATCCAGGCCATCACAATCTGCCATTTCAGCTCATAGGGGTCAAGCAATTGAATCAGCGCGATGGTGGCCTGGATGAGCTGCTGGCTGAGTTGCGGCATTGCCGGCTGCCCAGGGGGGTGATCAGCAGTGAGGAGTTCAGTCATTTAGTCGTCCTGCCAGAAGGTTTGAAAGTTCTGGAATCATCGCTGCGAGAGGAGGGGCACACCCTGAGCTGGTTGATGTTCTTGCGTCGTGTGGACGACTATTCGGAGTCGTTGTACTGCGAAATGGTGCGATCAGGTATTCCGCCTCGTCATGGATATCCTGGCATGGCTTTGACTTTTCTGCTCCGCGGCAGGTATCGCTACAAGTTCTGCGATTACGGAGCCTTTGTTCGCCAATGGCGTAGCCTTTCAGCTTCTCCGCTGCATCTGTACGACTATGACCTGGCCGTGAGCAGGGAAGGATTGCTGGCCTGTTTCCTGGCGGCGATTGGTGCTCCGGCCTCCCTGATCGAAGCCAGCAACGCCCCACCCGTGCTGAATCGGCGCCACGAGCAGATCACGCGCCACTTCCGACGTGTTTTCCGCCCCCTGCTGATGGCCCGCTTTCACCGCTCCAACCAGCGAGCCCTCAACAGCTGATCACGCTGGCGCTGCCTCGGTTCAGCTTTCTCCGTCCACGCTGCGCATGATGCGCCCGAGGTCGGCCCTTTCGTCGGTGGTGATGCGATGGGGAACACCGCTGATGATGCGCTCGAAGTTGGCGAAGGAATCCTTGATCTCCGGACCTTTGCTCGTGATCACGAACTCCCGGATGCCCTTGTCGTGCCAGGAACCGCGCATCTTGAACACGTTCAGGGCCCGGGCCATTTCGCCGCGAATCTCCACATACTGCAGCAGCAGGATGGTGTCGGTGATGGTGGAGATGTGGGAGTCGGTGATCGAGTGGCTGCCCATGAACTCCTCGGAGGTGTTGGTGAAGAAGCCTGCAATCTCCTCCTGCTTCGCATACCCCGTCACGCCGATCACGAACTGCCGGAAGGCGTTGTGGCTGACGCCCCTGGCAAGGGCGGAGAGGGAATCGATCGCCATCCGGGACGGCTTGAACTCGCTGATCTCCGTCTTGATGATCTGCAGGTGATCCTCCAGGCCGGTGGACTCCGGATAGGCGCAGATGATCTTGAGCAGACCGTCCTGCTCCATCTGCTCAAAATCGATGCCCCAGCTGGTGGCGTTGCGCAGCAGCTGGGAGCGGGATTCCTCGTAGGCAAACAGGATGGCCCGTTCCTTGCTGCGGCAGGCATCCTCGACGAACTTGCTGACCAGCAGGGTCTTGCCGGTGCCGGTGGCACCGGTCGCCAGGATGACGGAGTCCTTGAAGAATCCACCGCCGCACATCTCATCGAGCCGGGGCACACCGGAACTGATGCGCACATTGGAGGAGCGCTGGGTGAGGCGCATCGCCCCCAGTGGGAAGACACTGATGCCGTGGCTGCCCATGGTGAAGGGAAACTCCCCCTTCATGTGGGTGGTGCCACGGAGCTTGAGCACCTCCACGGTGCGGCGACGCCTTTCCCCCTCCAGCACGTTGCGCAGGATCACCACGTTGTCGGAGACGAATTCCTCGACGCCGTAGCGGGCGATGGGCCCGTATTCGTCGATGCGTTCGGTGGTCATCACCGTGGTGACGCCGATTTCCTTGAGCCGGGCGATCAACCGGAAGATCTCCCTGCGCACCACGGAGATGGCGTCGTACTGCTGGAAGACGGCAGTGATGGAGTCGATGGCCACCCGCTTCGCTTTGTATTTACGAATCGCGTAGTGGATGCGTTCGATCAGGCCGGAAAGATCGAAACTTCCGGAGACCTCCTGGCCGTCGGGATCCGGAGAAGCATCCAGCACAAAAAGCTTGTTCTGCTCCACCATCTCCTGCAGGTTCCAGCCGAAGCTGGAGGCATTGCGAAGGATGTCGAGGGGCGATTCCTCGAAGGTGACGAAGATGCCATGCTCGTTGAACTGGCGGATCCCATTGCAGAGGAAATTCAACGAAAAGACCGTTTTTCCGGTTCCTGAGGTGCCGCTGATCAGGGTCGATCGACCAATCGGCAGACCGCCATGGCAGATGTCATCAAAGCCTTCGATTCCCGTGGGAAGCTTCTGCATCTGCATTCGGTTGGCGCTGAGGTCGTGGTCGTTGGGATCCGGCATCGAAGGGATGGAAGGGGAAGGGGCTGGTGTTGCTGCGGGGATGGACTGGCCAGGACGGCCTCAGGAGGATTCGGGAGGGGAGGCTTCACCGCCTGCTTCGAGAGCGTCGATGTCCAGCCTGAAGTCATCGTCCGAGAGTTCTTCGTAGAGGAGATCGAGGCCGATCAGCACCCGATCCCGGTCGGACAGATCGCCGATGATCCGCCGCACCGGTGGGGGGAGGATCTTCGCCAGGGTGGGTGTGGCCAGGATCTTGTCCTCCTCCGCCAGTTGAGGATTCTTGAGGACGTCGATCACCTTGAGGGCGTAGACCCCACGAAACTCGGACTCGAGGATGTCACGGAGTGTCTTCAGCGCCCGCATGGAATTGGGCGTGTTGCCTGCCACGTAGAGCTTGAGGATGTAAGTCTTGCGAAAAGTCATGGCAGTGGCTTAAGCGGAGGGGCTGGTTGTTTCGGACATGGGGCTTGGCACGATCGGCACGTCCGCAGGAATGGAGCGCCGATACATTTCGCAGAGGTGGGCCATGACGTCAAGGAGGGCCAGGCGGTAGTCCTGGAGGAAATCGTTCTTCTGACCTTTCAGCATGAGCTGTTTCCAGAACTCTTCAATCAGGTTCATGTGGATCTCGACCATTTTGGTGATCGGCAGATCGGCGAAGAAGGCTGTGTTCACGAAGCTTTCGATCGCCTGGTTGGCCGTGGCCGGATCTTTGAAGTAACTGATCAGCAGATCGCGGTAGCTGCGTCGTAGGGAGTCGAGCAGTTCGGTGCGCTCCTCGGCCTCCAGGTTGCGCAGGAAGCGGGAGGGATCCCGCTTGTAATAGACGCTCAGGTATCCGAGGCGTCCGTTCAACCGGTTCGACAGCTTCCAGCCGTCGGGGGTGGCCGCCTGTGCTTCGCTGCTGGATGGCGGGGTGTGGCTGCGCAGGAACCGGGAGACGGCCGCATCGAGGCTGTAGCTCAGCTGTTCCAGCTGGTCAGGGGGCAGGCGGACTTCCGCCCCATGGAACAACACGTCGCCGCTGACGGGTCCGATCAGCACGGCTGGCAGCTCGAGCCCCCGTTCGTGCATGGTCCCGAAGAAGCTTTCCACCACGGCACCCTCCTCGAGCAGGAGTCCGTCGACGTCCTCACAGCGCTGCTCCAGCTGGGCGAGGGGGTCGGTGGTGGGGTCGAGAGCCACCAACTGGTAGCGCCCGCCCTTGAGCCACTGGGCGCAGGCCTCGGCCAATGCAGGGGTCTGGATGAGGGTGAGGATGTTGAGGACGGGTTGGGGCATCGACCGCTGCGGCGGGGAATTCCCCTGATCGAGCTGATTCTTGACGGAAGGAGGTCCAGGGCGGGAGGATCTTTGTTCTGTCTTTCGATTCCGTGCGCCCAGGCCCAATGGCGGCACCTTGCCGCCAGCCTGGCCACGCCCCTTGACGTGATGACCCAAGCCCCCCAGCAGAACCTCCCGAGCGATGCCGCGACAGGAGCCGCCACGACGGACAGCACCGCTGCCTACGCCATTGTCGAAGCCTCCGGTCAGCAGTTCTGGCTGCAGACCGATCGCTACGTCGACCTTGATCGCCTCAGCGCCGACGTCGACAGCACTGTCACCCTGGAGAACGTGCTTCTGGTGAAGGACGCGTCCGGCACCACCCTGGGCCAGCCCTACGTGGCAGGCGCCACCGTGGAGCTCAAGGTGATGGCCCACCGCCGCGGCCAGAAGATCATCGTTTACAAGATGCGTCCCAAGAAGAAGACCCGCCGCAAGAACGGTCACCGCCAGGAACTCACCCGTGTGATGGTCCAGTCCATCAAGGTCGGCGGCAAGGCGATCGTCTGATCGGGTTCCCCAGCGTTCCGTTCTCATTTCCCCCTTCCCCCTCTCGCTTTCCCCATGGCCCACAAGAAAGGCACAGGTTCCACCCGTAACGGCCGCGACTCCAATTCCAAGCGCCTCGGCGTCAAGCGCTACGGCGGTGAAACCGTCAGCGCCGGTTCGATCCTGATCCGACAGCGCGGCACCTCCGTGATCCCCGGCGTCAACGTGGGTCGCGGTTCCGATGACACCCTGTTCGCCCTGGTGGACGGCGTGGTCAGCTTCGAATCGATCAAGCGGGGCCTGCGCAACCGCAAGCGCATCAACATCGCTGTGGCCGCCTAGGTCAGGGGAACCTCGCCCAGTTCGGTGCCGTCCCCCGGCACCTCCAGGTATCTCCTCAGCCAGCCCACCAGCAGGTAGAAGGGCAGGGTGTCGGCCAGGGCCGCCACCAGCTTGAACACATAGCCGCTGGCGATGAACACGCCGAGCTGGGGCAGCACGGGCTCACCGGCCCTGATCGGCAGCACATGGGCGGCGTAGTGGCTGATCAGCACCACCGCCGAGGTGTCCACGATCTGGCTGATCAGGGTGGAGCCGTTGTTGCGCAGCCACAGGGCCTTGCCGTTGCTGAAGCGCTTCCAGAAATGGAACAGGCGCACGTCAGTGAACTGGGCGGCCATGTAGGCGGCCATGGAGGCCCCCACGGCCCCGAAGGCCAGGCGCCGCACCTCGAAGAACACCGGCACCCCATCGGCCTGGGTGTCGGTGGGCAGGCCGGCCACCCCACCGAACCCGTCCAGACCCGGCAGGATGCCACCCAGCCAGAGCACCAGCACGATCCAGCCGTTGAGCATCAGACCCACCCACACCACCTGGGAGGCGCGTCGCTCACCCCAGATCTCGCTGATCAGGTCGGTGCACAGGAAGGTGACCGGGTATGGCAAGGCCCCGATCGCCACGATGATCGGGAAGGAGCCGATGCTGCCCAGATTCAGGAACCGGGTCAGCCCCAGGATGTTCAGCATGCCCATGGTCCCCAGGAAGATGCCGGCCAGCACCAGAAAGGCCACCTCGCGCCGGTCCTGCAGGGTCATCGGCGTCTGGGCATGAAGGACGGTTCCACCAGGCTGCCGCCTTCGCCCCCCTCGCGCCACGGCTGCGGGTTCCTGGTGCTCGACAAACCCGCCGGCCTGACCTCCCACGACGTCGTCGCCCGGGTGCGGCGGGCCTCCGGGCTGCGGCGGGTCGGTCATGGCGGCACCCTGGATCCGGCGGTCACCGGCGTGCTGCCGATCGCCCTGGGTCCGGCCACCCGGTTGCTGCCCTATCTCCCCGGCGACAAGACCTACCGCGGCACGGTCCAACTGGGGTTGCGGACCAGCAGCGATGACCTCGAGGGTGAGGTGCTGGAGCAGCTGCCCGTGCCACCCCTCGGCCCCGAGGAGCTGGAGCGGGCCCTGGCCGCCTTCCGGGGGGAGATCCTGCAGGTTCCCCCCCAGGTCTCCGCCGTGCATGTCGATGGCCAGCGGGCCTATGCCCGGGTGCGAGCGGGAGAAGAGTTGGCGCTGGCGGCCCGACCGGTGGTGATCCATGGCCTCGACCTGCTGGGCTGGGATGCGGCCAGGGGCCGCCTGGAGCTGCAGGTGCATTGTTCCGCCGGCACCTACGTGCGCGCCCTGGCGAGGGACCTGGGCCAGGCCCTGGGCTGCGGCGGCGCCCTGGCCAGCCTGCGCCGCACCGCCGCCCTTGGTTTCGGTCTGCACCAGGCCATTTCCATGGAGCGCCTGGCGAGCGGCCCCATGCCCCCCCTGCTGGATCCCCTCGATGTGCTGGTGGATCTGCCGCGGCAGCGTCTCGATCCGGCCCAGCTGTCGCCATGGCGTTGCGGCCGTGCGCTGCCCCGTACGGTGGAACAGTTGCCCGAGGGGGCCGTCGCCGTGCTCACGCCGGATGGCAGTCTGGCGGGCATCGCCCGTGCCGACAGCAAGGGCCTGCTCCTGCCCCGGCTGGTGTTCGACGCCACCGGTTGAACCTCTCCCGACATCACGATGGCCGGCCACAGCAAATGGGCCCAGATCAAACGCACCAAGGCGGTGGTGGACGCGAAGCGGGGGGCGTTGTTCACCCGGCTGGGGCGGGAGATCACCGTGGCGGCCCGCGGTGGTGCCGACCCCGCCGGTAACTTCCAGCTCCGCACCGCCATCGAGAAGGCCAAGGTGGCGGGGGTGCCCAACGCCAACATCGATCGGGCCGTGGCCAAGGGCAGCGGCCAGGGTGGTGCTGGCGCCGACCTGTTTGAGGCGGTGCGCTACGAGGGCTATGGCGCTGGCGGTGTGGCCGTGCTGGTGGAGGCCCTCACCGACAATCGCAACCGCACCGCCGCCGACCTGCGGCTGGCCTTTGGCAAGCATGGCGGCAATCTCGGCGAGACCGGCTGCGTCAGCTACCTGTTCGAGCAGCGGGCCGTGGTGCGGCTGGCCCTGCCCGACGCCGATGAGGAGTCCCTGCTGGAGAGCCTGCTGGCCCTGGAGGAGCGGGACGGAACGGCGGCGGCGGGCTACGCCATCGACGCCGACGGCGTCGATGTGTTCGGGGCCTTTGCCGACCTCGAAGTCCTCCAGGACGGGCTGAGAAATCTGGGCCTGCCGCTGGCGGGCTGGGAGCACCGCTGGATCGCCTCGCTGCCCTGCCGCCTTGAGGACGGGGGCTTGCTGGACGCCTGTCTGCGCATGTTGGATGTGCTCGAGGATCTCGACGACGTGCGCAGCGTCACCACCAATCTCGAAGCGGACGAGGCCCTGATGGAAGCGGTCCTGCTCAGCTGAGCATGGCGTCGGCGTCGGCGATCACGGTGAGGGCGGGATGGTGCTGTAGCCAGCTGGCGGGCAGATCCGCAGAAGGGGGCTCCTCCAGGGTGCGGCGCAGGATGGCCGCTTTCTCGGCCCCGGTGACCACCAGCAGCACCCGGCGGGCCGAGAGGATCTCGGCCAGTCCCAGGGTGATGGCCTGCCGGGGGACGGCGCCGGGGTCGCCGCCGAAGCCGCCGGCGTTCTGGCGGCGGGTGTGGTCGCTGAGCACCACACAACGGCAGGCCACCGCAGGGTCCGAGGGGGGTTCGTTGAAGCCCACGTGGCCGTTGAGGCCCAGGCCCAGCAGTTGCAGGCCGATGCCACCGGCCGCGCTGACGGCGGCGCCATAACGACGGGCTTCGGCCTCCGGATCGGCGGCCTGCCCATCGGGGAGCCGCACCCGCTCGGGGTCCAGGCCCAGGGGCGCCACCAGCTGGCGGGCCATGGTGGCGGCGAAGGAGGTGGGATCCTGCGGCGCCAGCCCCACGTACTCGTCCAGGTTGAAGCTGCACCAGGTGTCGCGCACCCTGGTCGCCAGGGCGGCTTCCAGCCGAGCCATCCGGCGGGCCAGGGCCCCATAGACGGGCTCCATGGTGCGTCCGGTGGCCAGGCCCAGGGGCCGCTGCGGGTGCAGCCGATCCGCCAGCAGCAGCGCCGCCACCCGTTCGGCTACCGACGCCGCATCAGCCAGAACGACGGGCGTGATGGCGGGGCTGGTGGAGGAGGGGGAGCCGTGCCTCAAAGGGAGGTGTAGGGGAGGATCCTGGCCCCCTGGTAGTAGTGCTGCAGGATCTGGCGGTAATCCTCGCCGCGCAGGGCCAGCCCGTAGGCCCCCCACTGGCTCATGCCCACCCCGTGGCCGTAGCCGCGGCCGCTCACCAGCAGCGTCGGCGCGGCCGGCGGCCGGGGGCTTCGCCAGGGGGCCTGGACCATGTCGGAGGCCAGGGAGCGGATCCCTTCGGGGGTGAACACGCCCTGCAGGGAGGGCAGCGGGGGAAGGAACGGGTAGGACCTGGGGGCCTCGAAGTCGAAGCGGGCCAGGGTGCTGCGCAGTCCCAGCCGCTGGCGCAGTTCGGCGCCCGTGAGCAGCAGCGTGCCGCCGGGTCCCGTCACCCGGGCCTGGCGGATGCGGCCGGAGCTGGTGGTGGAGAGCACCTCGATGCGAAAGGCACCATCGATTTCCCGGAAGGCCCGGGCCAGCTTGTCGGGCTCGATGCGCAGCTGCCAGTCACGGACCGGGCTGGCCTGGTCGAAATCGGGCACGCTCACCAGATAGGGAAGCTGCTGGCGCCAGATCTCGCCGCTGTTTTCGGTCAGGCCGCCACTGCTGCTGTGGAAGACCGCATTGATCAGGGCGGAACCGTGCACCAGCACCTGGGAGCGGGTGCTGCGCACCGCCTCACGGGTGGAGTCGGTTTCGCTCTCCACCCCCTTGTAGACCTGGCTGGCGACCGTGGCCTTGAGGTCGAAGGGAGCCGCCGGTCGGCGCTGGCGCAGGGCGTAGGTGCGGGCCGCCACCGCCTGGGCTCGCAGGGCCGCCAGCGGCCAGCTGGCCGGCATCTCGCTGCCCACCACGCTGGGCAGGTAGCTCTCGACATCGATCAGATTGATCGCCTGCAGCCGATCGCCCTCGCTGCGCACCAGCAGCCGGCCGCGGTAGCGGCGCTGCTGCAGAGTCAGCATGGCCTCGCCGCGGCCGCCGCCCTGGGTCTGGGTGGGTTCGATCCAGGCCTGACCCGATGGCAACGACAGCCGCCGTGGGCTGCCGGTCGGTCCTTGAAGCCTTGCCTCCAGAGCCGCGCCGTTGCGCACCAGTTGCAGCCGGGCCCCCGGGGCCAGCTCCAGCAGGGTGCGGCCCGCCCCATCGCCCAGGCGCAGGGCGGCGCTGCCGGCCTCCAGCTCCAGGCTGGGGGCTTCCTGCAGCAGCACCCGCACCACGGGAGCCGGCGCCCGGACCTCGATGGGCACCGGCGCCGCCACGGCGGCCGGGAGCAGCGCCAGGGGCAGGCCGGCGCGCCATCCGAAGCGGAGCAGGGACACGGGTGGGCGCGAGCGACAACGGGTCATTCTGGACGGCGCTTCAGGGGTTGGCCATGGCGCCGGCCACCACACCGGCTGGCGGCGTGGCAGCATGCCTGCTGAGGCCTCCCGGATGTGCAGGTCACCTTCCTGGGAACCAGCTCCGGCGTTCCCACCCGCGCCCGCAACGTCTCCGCCGTCGCCCTGCGTCTTCCCCAGAGGGCGGAGCTCTGGTTGTTCGATTGCGGCGAGGGCACCCAGCACCAGTTTCTGCGCAGCGAGCTGCGGGTGTCGCAGCTGCGCCGGATCTTCGTCACCCACATGCACGGCGACCATGTTTTCGGTCTGCCAGGGCTGCTGGCCAGCCTGGGTCTGGCCGGCAGCTGTGGCGGGATCGATCTCTACGGACCGGATCCGCTGCGCGACTACCTGGAGGGGGTGATGCGCACCTCCTCCACCCGCATCGGCTATCCCCTGCGCACCCACCGGGTGAAGGAGGCCGCCGCCCGGGGCAGCCTGGTGCTCGATGACGACGACATCACGGTGCGCTGCACGGCGCTCACCCACCGCGTGCCGGCCTATGCCTACCGGGTGGATCAGAAGCCGCGGCCGGGCCGTTTCGACGTGGAGCGGGCCAGGGCTCTGGGCGTTCCCCCCGGGCCGGTCTATGGGGAGCTCAAGGCCGGTCGCAGCGTCACCCTCGACGATGGCCGGGTGATTCGGGGCGAGGCCCTGTGCGGGCCGCCGCGGCCAGGCCGCAGCGTCGTCTACTGCACCGACACGGTGTTCAGCGAGGCGGCGGTGGCTCTGGCCCAGGGCGCCGACCTGCTGATCCACGAATCCACCTTTTCCCACGGCGAGGCGGACCTGGCCATCGCCCGCCAGCACTCGACCAGCACCATGGCCGCCCAGACCGCCCTGGAGGCGGGGGTGAAGCGGCTGGTGCTCACCCACCTGAGTCCCCGCTATGTGGCCGGCAATCCCATGACCCCCGACGACCTGGTGGCCGAAGCGCGGACCATCTTCCCCGAGACGCTCGTGGCGAGGGACTTCCTCAGCCTCGAGGTGGGGGAGGCGGGCTGAGCCTGCAACAGTTCGCGTGATTCCGCTGCGGCGGACCCGTTGCCCGTGATACAAGGTCTCAGTTGCGGTCCCACCGCCATTTCGCCGGCTTCTTCCATGGCCCCCCTCTTTCTCTCAGCCGCCCCCCTTTCAGTCGTCCGACGCTCTGTTGTCCGTGCCGTTGCCCGGACCCTGCTGATCCTTCCCCTGGCCCTGCTGGTCTGCTTCGCGGGTCCCGCGGCGGCGGCCCAGTGGAGCGCTGAGGACCTCACCGTGCCGGTGTCCCCCGACGGCACCCTGGTGACCTTCACCGAGAAGGAGGTCAAGACCGGCCGCAAGCTCTTCAACGACAGCTGCGGCACCTGCCATGCCGGTGGCATCACCAAGACCAACCAGAACGTGGGCCTGGATCCCGAAACCCTCGCCCTGGCCACCCCGGCCCGGGATTCGGTCGACGCCCTGGTCGACTACATGAAGGACCCCACCTCCTACGACGGGGAGTACAGCATCTCCGACGTCCATCCCAGCCTGCGCAGCAGCGATGTGTTCGTGAAGATGCGCGACCTGGACGACGAGGACCTGCGCCTGATCGCCGGCTACATCCTGGTGGCCCCCAAGGTTCAGGGTATCCAGTGGGGCGGCGGCAAGATCTACTTCTGAGCCCCCACCAGACCCGAGCCGGCAGCCCTGGGCTGGCCGGCTTTTTTGTGGCCGAACGCCAGCGTCTCAGGGTGCCAGCGCGGGTGGAGGCGGCGCCAGGTTGCCGGCCTCCAGGGAGCCGGGCAGCTTGCTGTACCACCACTCCTGCAGGCCGGGGGCCAACCGCTGGGGGAACAGGGTGATGACGGTGCGGGTGGGCCTGGCCCCTGGCTGGAGCAGCTCCACGGCATAGGAGGGGCAGCGACGGGCGGCCAGGTCGGCCACGAAGCGGCGGCCGACGCGGCGCCAGCTGGGCTCCTTGCTGCGCCAGGCCAGCCGGCAGCAGGGCCAGGGCAGTTCCTCCCGATCGAACAGGCGGCAGCAGGGCCCCAGGACCCGGTAGCTGTACTGGCCGCCGGGGCTGGGATGCTCGCTGCCGGAGGCCAGCACGGTGTCCACCTGGAGTGACATGAAAAAGCCACCCCTGAGGGTGGCGGAGAAGAACACGGGGTTCAAGGGCGATCCGCGTGAATCGCCAGGCGAGGAGCTCAGTAGAGCTCTTCTTCGGTGTGGGTCTTGATGGTGCAGTCGGAGGTGGGGTAGGCGACGCAGGTGAGGACGAAGCCGGCCTCGATCTGGTCGTCGTCGAGGAAGCTCTGGTCCGACTGGTCGACGGTGCCGGCGGTGAGCTTGCCAGCGCAGGTGGAGCAGGCGCCGGCGCGGCAGGAGTAGGGCAGGTCAATGCCCTGCTCTTCGGCGGCGTCGAGGATGTACTGGTCGTCGGGAACCTCGATGGTCTTGTTCAGCCCCTCGCTCTCATTGACGAGGGTGACCTTGTAGGAAGCCATGGAAGAGATTGGAGCTCACAGACACCCGGCAGCCAGGGCCTGTAGGACCCGCCCTTCCTACATCCGACAGGGGGCATTCCCGGCGTTCTTGGGCTCGCAGGCCGGGAAGGCCAATCAAAGCCAGGACACAGATCAGCGTGCCTTATGCAACATCCGAGGCCGAACGGATCCGCAGCAGGCCCCAGCGGTCCTGCTCCACCCGCTGCTCCACCCGCCAGCCCGCGGCCAGCAGATCCCGCTCCAGGCCAGGGGCCTGATCCACCAGCAGGCCGCTGAGCAAGCCCACACCGCCGGGGCCCAGCAGCCGCGGGAAGCAGGGAATCAGGGCTTCGATCACCGGCGCCAGGATGTTGCACAGCAGCAGATCAGCGCCACGCCCCCCCAGCAGCTCCGAGAGGGCCTGCGCCGACCCGGTGGTCACCGTCAGCGCTTGGGCGCCGTCCAGGCCGTTCAGGGCGGCGTTCTCGCGGGTCGCCCGCTCCGCCAGGGGATCGCAGTCGGCGGCCGCCACGGTCGCCGCCCCCAGCCGCAGGG
>NZ_JAYGHY010000037.1:0-26910 GCF_034931305.1 Cyanobium gracile UHCC 0281
GGCCCTGCAGCACCTGCGCCAGGCCCTGCTGCCGCCGTTGCTGGCCTGCGGCGAGGCGGAGCGCCAGGCCCTGCTCACGGGGCTGGCCGGCGGCCGCATCGCCGCCGGGCCCTCGGGAGCTCCCACCCGGGGGCGACCGGATCTGCTGCCCACCGGTCGCAACTTCTACAGCGTCGATCTGCGCGGCCTGCCGACGGAGGCCGCCTGGGACCTGGGTCGGCGCAGCGCCGAGCTGCTGCTGCAGCTCCATCTGCAGGAGGAGGGCGATGACCTGCGCACCCTGGCCCTCTCGGTGTGGGGGACCGCCACGATGCGCAACGGCGGCGAGGACATCGGTCAGGCCCTGGCCCTGATGGGGGTGCGGCCCGTCTGGGACGGCCCCACGCGCCGGCTGGTAGATGTGGAGGTGATCCCCCTGCGCCTGCTCGGGCGCCCCCGGGTGGACGTGACCCTGCGCATCTCCGGCCTGTTCCGGGACGCCTTTCCCCAGCTGGTGGGCTGGTTCAACCGCGCCACCCGCCTGGTGGCGGCCCTGCCGGAAGATCCCGATGACAATCCCCTGGCGGCCTCAGCCCGGCTGGAAGGCCACGGCGGACGCATCTACGGCTCGGCGCCTGGGGCCTATGGGGCCGGTCTTCAGGGTCTGATCGACAGCGGTCACTGGGAGGAGCGCAGTGACCTGGGCGAGGCGTTTCTTAACTGGAGCGCCTGGCGTTACGACGGCGATCCCGGCGATGGGGCCAACGGCGGCGCCATCGCCGCCACGGCGGATCGGGGCGGGCTCGAACGGCGTCTGGCCCAGGTGCAGGTGGTGCTGCACAACCAGGACAACAGGGAACACGATCTGCTGGATTCCGACGACTACTACCAGTTCCAGGGGGGCCTCAGCGCCGCCGCCGAACGGCTCCAGGGCCAGGCCCCGGCCCTCTGGTTCGGCGACCATTCCCGCAGCGAACGCCCCCGGCTGCATCGGCTGGAGCGGGAATTCGACAAGGTGCTTCGCTCACGCCTGCTCAATCCCCGCTGGATCGTGGCGATGCAGGAGCACGGCTATAAGGGCGGCTTCGAGATGGCCGCCAGCCTGGATTATCTGTTCGCCTACGACGCCAGCACTGGGCGGGTGCCGGACTGGGGCTATGGCGCCATCAGCGCGGCCTGGCTGGAGGACGGGGCCGTGCGCGACTTTCTGAGCCGCTCCAATCCATGGGCCCTGCGCGACATGGCCGAGCGGCTGCTGGAGGCCCACCACCGGGGCCTCTGGGAGGGGGCGGATCCGCAGCGGTTGGAGGGGCTGAGGGCCCTGGTGCTGGAGAGCGAGGGCCTGGTGGAGCAACGCTGAACCAGGCCCTGCTGTCCCTGCTGGGGATCAGAGGTCGAGGTCCCGCACCATCGAGCGGAAGGGGTCGGTGTTGCCGGGCTTGGCGGGTTGCTGGGTGATTTGTGGCTGGCTCTGGGCCTCCGCCTCCTTCTGTTGCTTCGCTGCCGCCGCACCACCGGGGATGTTGGTGGGGGTCACGGCAGTCCCCTTCATGCGCTGGCCCAGCTCGGCGGCGCTCATCTGCTGGGCGAAGGTCTTCTTGACGGGCTTGGGGATGCCACCGGTGAGGTTGACGGAACCCTTCTCGGTGGGCTGGATCCCGGCCAGGCCAGGGGTCATCTTCTCCACCCGGGCCTCCATGGAAGCCACCTCAGCCACCATCTCCTTGTCTCCCGGGCTGTCGGCGTTGCCGGGGAAGGTGTGGCGGATCGTGTTCGACCGCTTCATGAACTGGACATCGCCAAGGCTGGTGGAGGCCTCGGGATCGAGGAAGAAGGTCTCGGCCTTGGGTTTGGCCTTGGCCGCAGCCTCAGGCTTGGTCACCGAGGCGGCACGGGAACCGAACAGACGATCGAACAGGCCCATCGACGCAAGGAGAAACGTGTCAGCAAACCCTAGCGGCCATGGAGCACCAGCCCATGGGTATCCGTACCACAACTCATCAGAAGGCCCCGCCGCTCCAGATCCGCCGCGATCGCTTCGCACACCAGTTCGGTGGGTTGCCAGCGGGGCCGCATGGCGTAGTCGTACCAGACTTCGGCCCCGTCGAAGCCCAGATCCGCCGCCGCCGCGATCAGCCGCTGGTGGGGCAGGCGATAGCGGGCGGGGTGGGCCAGAAGCACCAGGCCCCCGGCGGCCTGGATCGCCGCCACCACCGCCTCGGCCCGCAGGGCCGGACCGACAACGGATGTGCCCTGAAGGTAGGGGTGCAGGGAGGGGTGCTCCTCAGCGAAACCCAGCCCCAGGACGTGGACCAGGCAACCCTCCAGCAGGCAGCTGATCTCCACCCCACGCCAGAGGACGGGGGCCGGCTCGCCCCGCCGTCTGCGTGCCTCGAAGGCGGAAGCGATGGCCCCATGGGCCGCCAGGGCGTGGTGATCGGTGACGGCCAGGTGCTCCAGACCGATGGCCAGGGCCTCGTCGGCCAGGTGCTCGGGATGGAAGCTGCCGTCACTGCAGATGGTGTGGCAGTGGAAGTTGAACCGCTCCGGGCAGCTGTCGGCCCGCACCTGGCGCAGCACCGGGGTGAGGGGATGGGAGAGGGCTTCAGGCCGCAGCACCACCGCTCTCCTCCTGGGCCAGCCGTTCGCTGCGCAAGCGCCGCCAGCGGGCATAGAACTGGATGGAAGCGGCCATGGCCACCACCAGGGCCACCAGGAACCAGGTGGCGGCACCGGTGGGGAACTGGTTCTTGAACACCACCAACATCACCACCAGCACCAGCAGCAGGGTGGGCAGTTCGTTCAGGGCCCGCAGCTGGCGGCCGCTCCAGAGGCACTCACCGCGCTGCAGCTGGCCCATCAGCCGGTAGCAGAACCAGTGGTAGAGGAGCAGACCCGCCACGGCCGCCAGCTTGGCGTGCATCCAGGCCTGTTTCAGCCAGATCGGCTCCACCAGCAGCAAGCCCACGGCCATGGCCACGGCCACCACCATGCCCGGGGTGGTGATGATGTTGGCCAGGCGCCGCTCCATCAGGGCGTACTGCGTTTCGAAAGCCTGCCGCACGGGGGGGTCCAGTTCGGCGGCCTCGCGGTGGTAGATGAACAGGCGCACCAGGTAGAACAGCCCGGCGAACCAGACCACCACCCCGACGATGTGGAGGGTCTTGAACCAGAGGTAGGCCCCGGGGGGCCAGCTCATGGCCAGGGGCAGCGGCAGCGTCATCTCAAGATCTGGGGGCACCAGGAGGCGCGTCGGATCGCCAAGTTAGACGGCAATAGCGGCGGGCCACGGCGGCGGCGTAGGCCCGATCCACGGGCCCCAGTTGGGGACTGATGCCCCCGTTGCGGCAGTCCACCAGGATCCGTTCACGGTGGTGGTCCTGGTCGCTCACCCGAAGCCTGAGCTGCCAGTGGTACTGGGCACTGCGGCTGATCTCGTCGCCGCAGACCTGCCCGACGCAGAGGCCCGGTGCGGCCAGCGCCGCCCCCCATGCCGAGGGGAGCAGCAGCCACAGGACCAGGGCTGCGGCCCCCAGCCGCCTGGAGAGCAGCCCTGCGGCACCCCACCTCCCAGCGGCTCTCATCCGGCCAGCTCCAGGGGGGCGTTCTCGCCGTCGCCAGCAGCATCCGGCTCCTCCATGGGGGGATGGAAGTGCTCCCACACCTGCCGCGCCATGGCCGGTCCGATCCCGGGGACCGCGGCGATCTGATCGGGACTGGCCAGCTGGATGGCGTCGATGGAGCGGAAGTGGGCCAGCAGATCCTTGACCCGCTTGGGTCCAAGCCCGGCGATGTCGCTGAGGCGGGAGCGCTTCATGCGCTCGCCCCGCTGCTGGCGGTGGAAGTTGACGGCGAAGCGGTGCGCCTCGTCCCGCAGTCGACGCAGCAGCACCACCCCCAGCTGGTCAGGCTCGGTGTCGAGGGGCTGGCTGGCCCCGGGCAGGAACACCTCCTCCCGCTGCTTGGCCAGGGAGCAGACGGTCAGGTCCTCGTGCAGGTCCAGCTCCCGCAGGGCCTCCATCACCGCCGACAGCTGGCCCTTGCCGCCATCGATCATCACCACGTCCGGCCAGTCGCTGAGGCCGTCGGTGTGCAGGGCTGAGGCACCGGCGCGGCGCAGGGCCGCCAGGTCGGCCCCCTCCCCCTTGGCCTGCGACCAGCGGCGGAAGCGCCGCCGCATGATCTCCGCCATCGCCATGAAGTCGTCGGAATGGCCGGCGCGAATGCTGCTGCTGCGGATCCGGTACTTGCGGTAATGCTGTTTGGCCGGCAGGCCGTCGATGAACACCACCTGGGAGGCGACGGCATCGCTGCCCTGGATGTGGCTGATGTCGTAGCCCTCGATCCTGCGCGGCGGCACCGGCAGCTCCAGCAGCTGGGCCAGGTCTTCGGTGGCCAGCAACTGTTGCTCCGCCCCCCGCTGGGCCCGGGCCAGTTCGAAGCCGGCATTGCGCTCGACCAGTTCGATCAGATCGGCCTTCTGGCGCCGCTGGGGCACGGCCAGCCGCACCTTGCGCCCCCGCCGTTCCGCCAGCCACTCGCTGATCAACTCCTGGGCCGGCAGGGCGTGCTGCAACACAAGCTCTGGCGGAATCTCCACCGGCTCCACCTGGCTGTAGTGCTCCTCGACCACCCGCTGCAGCACCTCGGCCGGTGTGGCGATCGCCGCATCGGCGGTGTAGCCGAGCCGCCCCACCAGCTTGCCGGCGCGCATCTGGAAGATCTGCACCGCCGCCACCCGATCGTCCGCCGCCAGGGCGATCACATCGCGGCTGACCGAGCTGTCCCCCAGGCTCATCTTCTGGTCAGCGGTGAGCAGGTCGAGGCCCTGGAGCTGATCGCGCACCCGGGCGGCGGCTTCGAAATCCAGCCGCTCGGCATAGCGGTCCATCTGTTGCCGCAGCAGATCCAGCAGCTCGTCATTGCGGCCCTGGAACACCATCGCCACCTTGCGCAGGATGTGGTGGTAGTCGTCAGAGCCGATCTTTTCCTGGCAGACCCCAGGACAGCGGCCGATATCGAAGTTGAGGCAGGTGCGGTCGCGATAGAGGGGCTGGGGACGCTGGCGCAGCGGGAACACCCGCTTGACCACCGCCAGGGTGCGGCGCAGCAGACCCACGTCCACATAGGGGCCATAGAAGCGATCCAGGGGGCTGCGCAGGCGACGGCGGCGGGTGATGAAGATGCGTGGGTAGGCCTCGCTCCAGGTGATGCAGAGGTAGGGGTACTTCTTGTCGTCCTTCAGCAGGACATTGAAGTGGGGCTGGTGGTTCTTGATCAGGTTCGATTCCAGCGCCAACGCCTCCGCCTCGCTGTCGGTGACGATGAACTCGATCTCGCAGACCTGTCGCACCATCAGGGCGATGCGGGGGCTGATGTCGTGGGAGCTGCGGAAGTAGCTGCGCACCCGCGCCCGCAGACTTTTTGACTTACCGATGTAGAGGATGCGATCACTCGCATCTCGCATCAGGTAACAACCTGGCTCCGCCGGCAGCTCCCGCAACCGGGCCGACAGCCGTTCACGCTGCAGCAGCAGCGGTCCGATGATGTCGCCGCCCGGAGTGCCGCCCGTCTCCGCCATGGCGGTGCCTCACCCGCCGTACTGCCAGCCCGTGGCGGACAGTTCCAGGGCGGGGGCGTCGCGGTGCAGGGTCGCCGTCTTGACTTCCCCCACGAACACGGTGTGATCCCCGTGGGCCACCTGGCCCACCAGGGTGCACTCCACGGCGCCGAGGGCGTCGTCCAGCACCGGCAGACCCAGGGGGCCCAGGCTGAAGGGCGCGGCGTCGAAGCGTCCGCCCACCCCCTTCTGAGGCTTGAAGAACACGGCGGCCAGGTCCTTCTGATCGGCGGCCAGCACATTGAGACAGAAGCGCCCGCTGCGCTGGATCATGCCGTTGCTGGTGGAGTCGGAGCGCACCGCCATCACCACCAGGGGCGGTTCAAAGGAGCCCTGGGTGACCCAGCTGGCCGTGAAGCCGTTCACCTCCTCGCCTTCGGCCACGCCGCAGATGAACACGCCGTGGGGAATCTTGCGCAGCAGGGTTTTCTTGGCGGCCGCGTCAAGGACAACATCGGTCATGGGGGTGGGCGGCGGGAATGCATCGACTCTAGGAACCTGACTGGGGCCGTCTCCATAGGCTGGGCGCATGCGAGCCCTCTATCCCGGCAGTTTCGACCCCCTCACCCTCGGCCACCTCGACCTGATCGAGCGGGCGGCGCACCTCTTTGATGGTGTCGTGGTGGCGGTGCTGATGAACCCGTCCAAGCAGCCCAGTTTTCCCCTTGAGCGCCGGCTGGAGCAGATCCGCACGGCCACCGAAGGGCTGGCGGGCATCGAGGTGGGCCATTTCGATGGGCTCACCGTGACCTATGCCCAGACCTGCGGCGCCCAGGTGATCCTGCGGGGTCTGCGGGCCATGAGCGACTTCGAATTCGAGTTGCAGATCGCACACACCAACCGCACCCTGGCCCCCCGCGTCGAGACCCTTTTCATGGCCACCTCAGCGCACCACAGCTTTCTGAGCAGCTCGGTGGTGAAGGAGGTGGCCCGCTTCGGTGGGGATGTCGGCCACATGGTCCCGCCGGGAGTGGCGATTGACCTGGAGAGGCTCTTTAATCGACAGGCAGCGCCCGAATCCCCATATGGCTGAAGTCCGTTTCTCCGTTCTCGACCAGCTGGACCAGCTGGAGGACATCGTCCTCGAAGGCAGCAGGATCCCGTTCAGCGGCGGACGGCTGGTCAACGAGCAGGACGCCATCGAGATGATGGATTCGCTGCGGGAGGCCCTGCCGGGGCAGATCTCCCAGGCCGAGGACCTGATCCGGCAGCGGGAGGGCTTCATCGAAAAGGCCAGGCTGCAGGCTGAGGAGATCGTCACCCAGGCCAGGCGTGAGCGGGAGCAGCTCATCAATGCCGCCGCCATCCGCCAGGAGGCGGAGCGCCAAGTGACGGAACAGCGGGAACTCGCCCGGCAGCAGTGTGAGCAGATGGTGCTGCAGGCGCGCCAGCAGGTGGCCCAGACCGAGCAGGAGCACCAGGCGCGGATGGCCCAGTTCGAGCAGCAATTCGCCGGTCGCCGCCAGCAGCTGGAGCAGGAAGCCCAGCAGCGCCGCCAGCAGCTGGAGCAGGAGGCCGCAGAACGCAACCGGCAACTGCTGGAGCAGCATGAGCGCGGCCGGGCCCAGGCCCTGCAGGATCTTGAAAGCATTCGCCAGGAAGGTCTGCGGGTTCAGCGTGAAAGCCAGGCCGAAGCCGAGCGCCTCCACGCCGATGCCCTTCAGTTCCGTCAGCAGACCCAGCAGCAGTGCGATGCCCTGATCGCCCGCACCCGCCAGGAGTCCTCCACCATTCAGGAGGGCGCCAATCGCTATGCCGAGCAGGTGCTGGGGGAATTGGAGGTGCGCCTCAAGGAACTCAGCCAGGTGGTCCTGGGGGGTCGGCGCGAGCTGGTGCGACTGCAGGGCCAGGAGACGGCCATCGCCAGTCGACCCCCCGAAGCTCCCATCCCCCTGGAAAATGCTGCGGTGGACCGGGCCCGCCGTGCCGCCGGCCGCCTCAAGCGTGCCGCCAGCCGGGGCCTGGCCAGCTGAGCACAGGCCCGGGAAACAGGGGGCTCAGAACGCCGGTTGGCAGGCCCCCACCGTCTGAACCTGGCGCAGAACGCGGCCGATGGTGGTGTTCGGCGCTCCCGCCCCGGCGGAGACGGCACTGACGTAGCGGGGGCCATCCGTGGTCTGGAGGATGCCGCTGATCGAGCGCACGCCGGTGAGGGTGCCGGTCTTGGCAAAGAACTGACCATCCAGGCTGGTGCCTTTGTAGAGGTTGCGCAGCGTGCCCCGCCGACCGGCGATGGCCATGGAACTGACGTAATCCCTGGAGTAGGGGTGGTGATCCATCCGCAGCAGCAGGGCCACCAGGAAACGGCTGGTGACCCGGTTGGCGCGGTCAAGGCCACTGCCGTCGGCGATCCGGACACCCTCCATCGGCAAGCCCTGGTCGTTCAGCCAGAGAAACGTGCGACGGCTGGCTTCAGCCAGGTCCCAGGTGTCGGCGGCCTGACGCAGCAACACTTCGGCGGTGAAGTTGTGGCTTTCGGTGTTGGCCAGGCTGAGCAGGCCGTGCATCGAGGTGGAGGGCTCCTCATGCACAAGCACGGCATCGCTGGGGAGCGGCTGACGGGCTGACACCAGGGCCAGCTGCACCTGCGGACCGCCGTTCCGGGCCATCGAGCGGCGCAGCAGGGTCTGCAGGCGGGAGGCGGGATTGCTCACCGCATCGTCGATGGCGTTGCTGGTGACGGCCAACCGGGTGATCGGAGCGCCGTAGGCATAGGCGCGGTCTCCCGTATGCCAGCCACTCGGCCACCAGTTCTGGGGGGCCTCCTCCGCCAGTTCCAGTCGCACAGGGGTTCCGGCCGCCATGGCCAGCTGGGCAAAGCGTTGCAGCTGGGGCAGGGCCAGATCGGGGTCCCCCTGGCCGACCATGCGCAGGGTGCCATCCTGAAGGCGCCACAACTGGGTGGTGAGCCGGTAGTCGGGGCCGAGCCGGTCGAGGGCGAAGGCGGTGCTGATCAGCTTCTGGTTGGAGGCCGGCACCCTCGGCTGCCGCCCGTTGACATCAGCCAGCAGCCGGCCACTGCCATCGGCGACACTCACGCTCCAGCGGGACTGTTCACCTCCCAGGACCTGGGCCACCTGCCGTTGCAGCAACGGGCAGCTGACCTCGCTGGCCAGCCGTGGCATGCCCACCGGTGGCGGCGCCACCGGCAGGGCGGCCATTGGCAGGGAGCGCAGGGCCCGGGGTGCGGGCAGTGCCGGTGCGTTCTGTGCCCAGACCGCCGTGCCCACGGGGCTGGTGCTCGCGGCCACCAACAGCACCGCCACGGCTCGCCGCGGGCTTTGAGGACGCTGCAGCCCGAGGAGAAGGCGAAGGGGCGTGGTCATCTCAGGACGCTCCGAGTTTCAGGCCGGTGACGGTGCCGTTGAACCGGTAGTTGGTTCCCTCCAGTTCCACCGGGGCCCCGATCTTGATCGTCTGGTTGCCGAAGACAACCCCACCGGATGTGCGGCGCCCCTGACCCTCGAGAACGAAACGCCCGTCAAAGGTGCTGAAGGTCTTCTGGTTGGGATCGGGGGCGCTCACCACGTTTCCGTCGGGAGTGAGGGTGGAGATGATCCGATCGAACGGAACGATCTGCTTCACCGCCACGCTGCCGTGGGGCTGGTTACGGATCACGATCGCCACCTTGCCCTCGGCACGGGCCTGTTGCAACAGCTCCAGCGGGGCCGCTGCGGGGGCACCACGTACATCCACCATCACGGTGACGGGCTCGAGGGAGCCGGTGGCCTGGGCCACCGCACCGCTGAGGCGGGGACTCCAGATCACGCCCCCGACCGCCAACAGCGCCGCCGCGGCAGCGCCGAGGTCGACGAGGCTCCAGGAACGGGAACGGGGCGAATCGCTGGGCATGGGCACCGGGAAGCCAGCGCGAAGTGTACGCAGCCTTTCCTCGATGCACCAGTCGGGCCGCCCAGTCAGTTCTGCAGGTCTTCGAGCATCTGGCCAAGGGCCCGCAGGTTGCTGCCAAGACCAGCCTCCTGGCGACCACTGAGGGCCAGGTCCTGCTGCTCGGCATCGGGTTTCTGCTCGAAGCGGCCAGCCAGCCGGTAGCCGTCGGGGTCGAGCCGGTAGAGCTCCCACTCGCCCGGGTAGGCGCAGCGCAGGGCGCTGTCGGCCTGGGGCAGCAGGGCATAGGCGGTCCGCCAGCCGGCCAGAAAGCCCTTGCGGCGCTGACGCGCCACGCTGCCGATGCCAATGGCGGCATCCTCCAGGGAGGGATTCAGCAGCACAACGGTGCCGGCGTGGCCGCCACACACCGCTTCCACCAGCTCGTACTCCGCCTGGCTGGCCCCCGCCAGCAGCAACAGCCCCGCGGAGGGGGCCTCCTGCTGGAGCCGGCGCTGATCGGAGAAGCTGCCGATGCGATCAGCCAGGGCCGGAGCATCACGGCGGGCCAGGGCCGTGGCACCGGCATCCGGGAACAGCAATCGCAGCTCGGTCCGATCAGCCAGCAGCCCCTCCAGCAGGCGCAGCACCACCGGCAGCAGCCGCAACCCTTCGAAGCGAAACTCCACGCTCCAGCGACCGCTGGATCCGGCCGCCAGGGCCGCCTGAAGGGCCTCAAGGGCTTCGGCTTCGGCGGTGCGCAGATCGGCAGGCAGCATCGACGGTCGGCAGGGCTGGGCGGACCCTACCCAGGCGCTGCGGCAACGCTGTGGCGTGTCTCTGCCAGAGCCGCCGGCAGGCCAGCCAGATCCACCGGGCTGAGCCAGGGTCCCAGGCTGATTCGCAGGCCGCTGGCGGCCTCCTCGGGGGAGTACCCCATGGCGAGCAGCACGGCGCTGGCGCCCGTCGCCCCGCCACTGCTGCAGGCCGATCCACTACTCACGGCATAGCCCCGACGGGCCAGCTCCCGCACCAGCCGGCGCCCGGGCAGCGATCGGCCGTCCGGACCAGAGACCAGCAGGCTGATGTGATGGGGCAGGCGTCCGCAGGGATCGTGCGGAGCCGGCCCGCTGAGGCGCACCCCCTCGCACTGCAACAGCGTCTCCAGCAGCTGATCTCTCAGGGGTCCGATGGGGTCCGCGCCGCCATGGCCCGCCTGTCGCTGCCCGGCCAGCTCGAGGGCTGCGGCGAATCCAGCCACCAGGGCCACGGGCTCGGTGCCACCGCGACGGCCCGCCTCCTGCACGCCGCCGATCAGGGGCTCCAGCCGCAGCCCGCGTCGGACCAGCAGGGCGCCGACTCCGCGGGGACCCTGGAGCTTGTGGGCCGCGCAGCTGAGCAGATCGATGGGCAGCTGGCGGAAATGAAGGGGTTGGTGGCCCACCACCTGAACCGCATCGACATGGAGCAGCACGCCGGCCTGGCGGCAGAGCCGGCCGATGCTGTCGATCGGCTGAAGCGTGCCCACCTCGCTCTGGCCCCAGAGGATCGACACCAGTCGGGTCGGCGGCTGCAACAGCTCCTGGAGCGCCTCCAGATCGACCACACCGCGGCGATCCACCGGCAGGAGCTGGCGCTGCCAGCCCCGCCTCTCCATGGCGGCGGCCGCCGCGTAGCTAGCGGGATGCTCCACCGCCGAGAGCAGCACCCGCCCGGGCTCCATGGAGCCGGCGCAGCCGAGCAGGGCGGTGTGGATGGCTTCGCTCCCACCCGACAGGAGCACCAGTTCGTCCCGGTCGCAGTCCAGCTGTTCGGCGATGGCCAGGCGGTCCCGCTCCAGCCGGTCCGACGCCGCCAGGCCGAAGCCATGCAGGCTGGAGGGATTGGCCCAGGCCTGCCGATGGGCCTGGGCCATGGCCTCGAGCACCTCCGGCGCCGGCGGGCTGGTGGCGCAGGCATCGAGGTAGACCCCAGGGGCAGGCCCTGACCTTGCAGGGGCCTCAGGGGACGGCGGGTTCATCGCGGGAGAGGCGACCCCGGGTGCGGGATTCCAGGGACTCGCCAGCCAGGGCGACCAGATCATCGAGGGAGAGACCCTCCAGCAGGGCTGTGACGCGGGCCCGGGCGTCGGCGCTGGCGCAGGCCTCGGGGCGGAGGCAGCCGTTGATGCACACCGTCGCGCAATCCAAACTGGCCTGGGCCGGGGACGGGTCGGTCTCGACAAGGGGCGTCGCCGCGGCGGCAGGCCGTTCGTCTCCCAACCCGAACAGGGAGGGGGCCACCACCCCGTCGAACACCGCCTCGGCCGGGCCGGTCATGAACACGTGGCCGCTGACCTCGTCCCAGTCGATCTCCAGGGGGCCACCGGGCAGATCGAGCCGGGCCTGGCGGTTGGCCAGGCCCAGCAGGTGGCAGGCCACCAGGGTGGCGCAGGCGCCGGTGCCGCAGGCCAGGGTGGGCCCTGCCCCCCGTTCCCACACCCGCATCACCAGATGGTCGGGAGCGATCACCTCAACAAAATGGACATTGGTGCGGGCTGGAAACGCCTCGTGCACCTCCAGGGCGGCCCCCAAGGTGTCCAGATCAATGGCCGCCACGTCGTCGACCGGGACCACGGCATGGGGATTGCCCATGCCGGCGGCCGCCACGGCCAGGGGCTGGCCCAGCACCTCCAGCACGCCCACCGGCAGCCCCTCCACCCCGACGTCAAGGGCAGTGGGAATGGTCTCCGGCGTCAGGAAGGGGGCGCCCATGTCGACGCGGATGCGGCCGTCGTCAGCCAGGGCCGGCACGATGCGGCCGGCCAGGGTCTCGACCTCCCAGCGGCGAGGGGCGACGTCGCCGTCACTGTCGGCCAGGAACCGGGCCAGACAGCGGATGCCGTTGCCGCACATCTCGGGCTCGCTGCCGTCGGCGTTGAAGATGCGCATGCGCAGTTCGCCGCCCTCCCTTGGCGGCAGCGCCAGGATCACGCCATCACCGCCAACCCCGAAGCGACGGTCGCAGAGCCGCTGCACCCGCTCGGGGGTCAAACCGAACAGCTCCTCAGAATCCTCTAGGCTGCGGCCGTCAAGCAGCAAGAAGTCATTCCCAAGACCCTGGTATTTGCTGAATTGGAGCACTTGGAGCACCGTTCCGTAAGTCCTGGAGGTTGGGGTCGATCCTATGCAGAGTTTCTTTGAACGACGGGGGCCCAGGCTCGACACGACCCTGCCCAGCGTGCGCCATGTTCAGGAGCTGATCCGCATCCGCACCCCCGTGAACGTCGTCCTGCTGTCCGGCCAGGAGTATGACGGCGTGATCCGCTGGCAGGACATCCATTACCTGGCCATGAGCACCGAACCCGGCACCCCGCTGCTGTTGATCAGCCTGGCGGCGATCGCCTCGCTGCGCGCCCTCAACTGAGCCACCTGGGTTGTGACACGATCACATCCACCCCATAGGGCCCGTGACAGAACCCTCCCGCTACCGTCCCGAGACGATTGAGCAGCGCTGGCAGCGGCAGTGGGAGCAACTGGGACTCCACGCCACCCCTGACCTCACCGCCGACAGCGGCGACGCCTACTACGCCCTGTCGATGTTCCCCTATCCCTCGGGGAGCCTGCACATGGGCCATGTGCGCAACTATGTGATCACCGACGTGATCGCCCGGGCGGCCCGTTTGCGAGGCCGGCAGGTGCTCCACCCCATGGGCTGGGATGCCTTCGGGCTGCCGGCGGAGAACGCCGCGATCGAGCGGGGTGTCGACCCGGGGGACTGGACCGACCGCAACATCGCCCAGATGCGCGAGCAGCTCAAGCGCCTGGGTCTGTCGATCGACTGGGACCGGGAAGTGGCCACCTGCCACGCCGATTACTACCGCTGGACCCAGTGGCTGTTCCTCCAGTTCCTTGATGCCGGCCTGGCCTATCGCAAGGAGGCGACGGTCAACTGGGACCCGATCGACCAGACGGTGCTCGCCAACGAACAGGTGGATGCCGAAGGGCGCTCCTGGCGCTCCGGTGCCCAGGTGGAGAAGCGCCGGCTGCGCCAGTGGTTCCTGAAGATCACCGCCTACGCCGATGCCCTGCTCGACGATCTCCCCTCCCTGGAGGGCTGGCCGGAGCGGGTGCGCACGATGCAAGCCAACTGGATTGGCCGCTCCCTCGGGGCCGAGCTCACATTCACGGCCGAAACCGGAGAGGCCATCACCGTCTTCACCACCAGGCCCGACACCATTTACGGGGCCACCTACGTGGTGCTGGCGCCGGAGCATCCCCTGGTGGCCGCGCTGACCACGGACGACTGCCGTCTCTCCGTGACGGCCTTCTGCGACCTGGTCAGCCGCCAGAGCGAGCAGGAGCGCACGGCAGAGGACCGTCCCAAACGGGGGGTGCCGATCGGCGCCTGGGCGCGCAACCCCGCCAGCGGCGAACGCATCCCCGTCTGGATCGCCGACTATGTGCTGGCGGAGTACGGCACCGGTGCCGTGATGGGGGTTCCTGCTCACGACCAGCGCGACTTCGCCTTCGCCCGCCAGTACGAACTTCCCGTCAGGCGGGTGGTGATCCCCGAGGGGTCCGACCCCCACGCCTACGAGGGCCAGGCCTGGACCGAACCCGGCGTGCTGATCGCCTCCGGTCCCTTCGACGGTCTGACCACCGCCGAGGCGAAGTCTGCCATCGTCGCCTGGGCCGAAGAGCAGGGCTGGGGCCAGGGACGGGTGCAGTATCGACTGCGCGACTGGCTGATCTCCCGCCAGCGCTACTGGGGTTGCCCCATCCCCGTGATCCACTGCGACAGCTGCGGCGTGGTGCCGGTGCCCGACGACCAGCTGCCGGTGGAGCTGCCCCGGGACATCCCCCTGAGCGGCAAGGGGGGCACCCCCCTGGCCAAGTTGGAGTCGTGGGTGAACGTGCCCTGCCCCTGCTGCGGTGCCCCCGCCCAGCGGGAGACCGACACCATGGACACCTTCATGTGCTCGTCCTGGTACTACCTGCGCTACAGCGACCCCCACAACGACCAGCGACCCTTCGGGCGCGACGCCGTTGACCGCTGGTTGCCCGTGGATCAGTACGTGGGTGGCATTGAGCACGCCATCCTGCACCTGCTCTATTCCCGGTTCTTCACCAAGGTGCTGCGGGACCGGGGGTTGCTGGGCTTCTCCGAGCCCTTCGCCCGCCTGCTCACCCAGGGCATGGTGCAGGGCATCTCCTACCGCAACGCCCACACCGGCCAGTACGTGGCGCCGGCCCAGGTGGCCGACCCCAGCGACCCCCGCGACCCGATCAGCGGCGAGGTGCTGGAGGTGTTCTACGAAAAGATGTCGAAGTCGAAGCACAACGGCGTCGATCCGGCCGTGGTGATCGACCGCTACGGCGCCGACACGGCCCGCATGTTCATCCTGTTCAAGGCGCCGCCCGAGAAGGATCTCGAGTGGGATGACGCCGATGTGGAAGGCCAGTACCGCTTCCTGCAACGCCTCTGGCGCCTGGTGGAGGGGGCCCACGGCCGGGGCCTGCGCCTGGCTGGGCCTGGGGTGTGCTCGGTGCCGCCGCTCGATGCTGCCTCCCTCAGCGACGGGGAGCGGCAGCTGCGGCGGGCCGTCCACACGGCCATCGCCGCCATCAGTGAAGACCTGGAGGGGGAGCTCCAGCTCAACACCGCTGTCTCGGAGCTGATGAAGCTCAGCAATGCCCTGGGCACTCACCTGGACGGGGCTGGCCCGGCGGTGGGCCGCGAGGCGCTCGCCACCCTGCTGATCCTGCTGGCCCCTTTCGCGCCCCACCTTGCGGAGGAGCTCTGGCAGAAGCTCAACGGCCACGGGGATGGGGAGAGCGTGGCGGCGGCGGCGAGTGTCCATCGCCAGCGTTGGCCCGTCGTGGATCCGACCGCCCTGGTGCGCGACACCATCCCCCTGGTCATCCAGGTCAAGGGCAAAATGCGCGGCAGTCTGGAGGTGCCCGCCGACGCCGATGCGGCCACCCTGGAGCGCCTGGCCCTGGAAAGCGAGGTGGCCCAGCGCTGGCTGGAGGGTCAGCCCCCCCGGCGGGTGATCGTGGTGCCCGGCAAGCTGGTCAACCTGGTGCCCTGAGGGCTGCGGCGTGGTGGTGCAGGTGGTCGTCGATGAAGCTGGCGATGAAGAAGTAGCTGTGGTCGTAGCCCTCCTGGTAGCGGAGCTGCAGGGGGTGCCCAGCCGCTGCGGCCGCCGCCGCCAGTTCGGCTGGCCGCAGCTGGCTTTCGAGGAACGGGTCGGCGAGGCCCTGGTCCACCAGCAGGGGCAGTCGCTCCGCCGCTGAGGCGAGCAGACGCGTGGCGTCCCAGCCAGCCCAGGCCCGTTGATCCGCCCCCAGGTAGGCCCCGAAGGCCTTATGGCCCCAGGGACAGGCAGAGGGGTGGCAGATGGGCGAGAAGGCTGACACCGAGCGGTAGCGACCGGGGTGCCGCAGGGCCGCCACCAGGGCGCCGTGCCCCCCCATCGAATGGCCGCTGATGCTGCGCGCCTGGCTCAGGGGCAGCTGGGCCTCCAGCAGGGCGGGCAGCTCCTCCACCACATAACTGTGCATCCGGTAGTGGCGGTCCCAGGGGGAGGCGGTGGCATCCACGTAGAAACCGGCCCCATGGCCCAGGTCCCAGCCGCCCTGTGGATCCGTGGGCACGTCAGCCCCCCTGGGGCTGGTGTCGGGTGCCACCAGGGCCAGGCCGAGCGCGGCGGCGAGGCGATGGGCCCCGCCCTTCTGCATGACGTTCTCGTCGGTGCAGGTGAGGCCCGACAGCCAGTAGAGGGCTGGCACCCGTTCGCCGGCGAGGGCCTGGGGGGGCAGGAACACCGCCAGGGTGGCCGGGCTGTTCAGCTCCGATGACAGGTGGCGGTAGCGGCGGTGCAGACCGCCGAAGCTGCGGTTTTCGCTGAGCAGCTCAAGCATGGTTGTGGGTACCGTCTGCGGCGGTCAGAAGTGGATCACGGAGCGGATGCTCTGGCCGGCGTGCATCAGATCAAAGGCGCGGTTGATGTCCTCCAGTCCCATCGTGTGGGTGATGAAGCGCTCGAGGGGGATCTCCCCCTGCTGGAACCGTTCCACGTAACCCGGCAGCTCGCTGCGGCCGCGCACCCCACCGAAGGCGGAGCCCCGCCACACCCGCCCCGTCACCAGCTGGAACGGCCGGGTGGCGATCTCCTGTCCCGCTCCGGCCACGCCGATGATCGTGGACTCGCCCCAGCCCTTGTGGCAGCACTCCAGGGCGGCGCGCATCACCTGAACGTTGCCGATGCACTCGAACGAGTAGTCGACACCGCCATCGGTGCGATCAATCACCACCTCCTGGATGGGGGCGTCGAAGGCCGTGGGATCGAGGCACTCGGTGGCGCCGAGCTGGCCGGCGATGGCGAACTTGTCGGGGTTGGTGTCGATGCCGATGATCCGCTCGGCCCCGGCCATCACCGCCCCGATGATCACCGCCAGGCCGATGCCGCCGAGGCCGAAGACGGCCACGCTGCTGCCCGGCTCCACCTTGGCAGTGTTGAGCACGGCGCCGATGCCGGTGGTGACCCCGCAGCCCAGCAGGCACACCTTCTCCAGCGGCGCCTCGCGGGCGATCTTCGCCACGGCGATCTCGGGCACCACCGTGTATTCGGAGAAGGTGGAGGTGCCCATGTAGTGGAAGATCCGTTCGCCATTCCGGGAGAAGCGGCTGCTGCCATCCGGCATCAGGCCCCGACCCTGGGTGGCCCGGATCGCCTGGCAGAGATTGGTCTTGCCGGACAGGCAGAAGCGGCAGGCGCGGCATTCGGGCGTGTACAGCGGGATCACGTGGTCTCCCACCGCGAGGGAGGTCACCCCTGGCCCGATCTCCTCGACCACCGCACCGCCCTCGTGGCCGAGCACCGCCGGGAAAATCCCCTCGGGATCGGCCCCGGAGAGGGTGAAGGCATCGGTGTGGCACACACCCGTCGCCACCACCCGCAGCAGCACCTCGCCGGCGCGGGGCCCTTCCACGTCGATCTCGGTGACTTCCAGCGGCTGGCCGGCGGCCCAGGCGACCGCGGCACGGGATCGGACCATGGGAAAGGTCTGAAACCTATCAGGTGTGGTGGAAGGTGAGGCTGTCCGGCCGGCCCCAGTCGCCAACGGCGCCATAGCCGCGCTCGTTGGCGCACAGATGACGCAGCAGCCAGAACACCGGCTCCACGGCCTCCAGCTCCAGTTCCGCCTGGATCGCGGCCAGGCTGCGGGGCTGGCCATCGGCCAGCAGCCCTTCCACCTGGCTCTGGACGGACAGGATCCCGGCGGCCGCCAGCTTGCCGGCTTCCACGCCTGGCTGGTGGTAGGCGTTGACGTTGACGAGCTCTCCGTAGAGCCCCACCGCCCGCTCGAACAGGCCGATCAGGGCCCCGAGGCCCCGCTCATCGAAGCGGCGCAGGGTGATGGTGATGCTCTGGCGGTCCTGCTCGGCGAGGGCCGTTCGGGTGCCCTGCAGGAAACCTTCGAGGAAATCGGCGGGGGACTCGCCATCAATCGTGGCGATCTCCTGCGCATCCTCCAGGACCTCGATGAACGTCACGAAGAAGTTGTCGAGCCCGTCGCGCAGCTGTTGCACATAGGCGTGCTGATCGGTGGACCCCTTGTTGCCATAGACGGCAAGGCCCTGGTGCACCACCTGACCGTCCCGGTCGAGCTTTTTCCCCAGGGACTCCATCACCAGTTGCTGCAGGTAGCGGCTGAACACCTCCAGCCGGTCGCGGTAGGGAAGCACCACCATGTCGCGGCGACCGCGGCCGCCACCGGCCACATGCCAGGAGGCGGCCAGCAGGGCGGCCGGGTTAGCGCGCAGATCGGGCACGCGCGTGAGGCGATCCATCGCGGCGGCCCCCTCCAGGAAGCCGCGCAGGTCGGCACCGATCAGGGCGGCGGGCAACAGGCCGACGGCACTGGTGATGCTGGTGCGCCCCCCCACCCAATCGAACATGTCGAAGCGTCGCAGCCAGCCGGCGGCCTTGGCCTCCTGATCCAGGTGGCTGCCCGCCATCGTCACGGCCACGGCCTGGGCGCTCCAGTCACCACCGGCCGCCACCACCCGGGCCCGCGCCTGCACCATGCCGAGGTGAGGTTCGGGGGTTCCCCCCGATTTACTCACCACGATCACCAGGGTGGTGGTGAGCCGCTCGCCCAGGGCGGCCAGGGTGAGGGCCATGCCGTCGGGGTCGACGTTGTCGAAGAAGTGGAACGGCAGACCCCTGCCATGGCGCTGGAGAGCCCTGAGCATCAGCAAAGGACCGAGCCCCGAGCCGCCGATGCCGATCCAGAGGACATCGGTGAAGGGCCCGCCGCCGGGCGCCGTGATCGCCCCCGCCAACACGTCTCCGCCGAAGGCTTCGAGGCGATCCACCTCGGCGCCGATGGCAGCCGACACGGCTGGATCGGGAGCCAGGTCCGGGGCCCGCAACCAGTAGTGACCCACCTGGCGCCCCTCGTCGGCGTTGGCGATGGCACCGGCCTCCAGGGCCTCCATGGCGGCGAAGGCGCGAGCGAAGGGGGCCTGAAAGCCCTCCAGATCCGCCTCCTCCAGGGCCATGCGGCTGACGTCGAGCCAGAGGCAGAGGTCGGGATCGTGCCAGATCAACTGGCGGAAACGCTCCCAGAGGGCAACGGAATCGTGGCCGTTCAACGGCGGCAGCGGGGACATGGCTCCTGGGACGCCGTGACGGGCCCCCGAACCGTATCCATCCGCCTCCACGTTCGGCAAGCGGATCGACGGATGAGGGTCATCCGCCACAGGGTCCAGCGGTAAGAGCGCCCTCGGCAGACGGCCAATCTGGAAGTCTTCGTTACAATTGCACCACAAAGCATTGTTTTGCTTGCTGCCGCGCCTCGCAGGAACTAGCTCCGCACGCTCACCGTGGCGGCTTCGCGTTGTCCTGCAGGGCGCCTCTTTGCTGGGGGCTGTCGGACTGTGTCTGGTCCCCTTGATCCGCGAACCCCAGCTCCAGGGCCGCAGGCCCGTGCTGCTCACCGATGGGACGCGTGGCATTGACGCCTTCCCCCTGATCACTCCCTCCACCAGCGAAGGCCTCCGGCCCGACCCAATCGATTTCAGCCCCGAGGAACTGCGGGAGCTCAATCGCCGCTTCGGCGTCCACGGGCCCCAGCCCCGTCTTGCCCAGCTCTTCACCGAGGGGATCGACCAGCTCCAACCCCTGCGCACCCACACCCTCGGGCGCCTCGAGGAGCTCAGGCCGGTGATCCTCAGCGAAAGCCGCCGATACCAGATCAACCCGATGCTGGTGACGGCCGTTCTGTTCGACGAATTGCAGCACGCCAAGCCCGGCGAGGACCATCCCCTGGCGGCCCGCAGCGGCCTGTTCAGCACCCACGGACCTGCCCAGCTCAGCCTCGGCGAACTGGTCAAGCAGGGCCTCCTGCCCGCCGATGCCACGCCGGAGCAGATCGATGAAGCCCGCATGAAGTTGCTCGATCCCGATCGCAACGTGCGGCTGCTGGTGGGCAAGTTCGTTCGCCTCAAGCAGGCCCTGGGTCTGCCCGACCGGGCCTTGCTGATGGCCAGCACCTCTCCGGCCGATGCCAAAGCGATGGCCACGCTGGCCTACCTGCACAACGGCAAGCTCGATTACCCCGCGCGGGTGCTGCGCTACATGCAGGACCCGGAACTGCACGCCCTCCTCTACGGCAGCCGCAAGCCGATCACCAGTGCGCTGATCTGACCCCGCGCTTCAGAGCCTCACAGGCCGACGCCATCAGCACAGAACACCGATCGAAGCCAGACGCACCTGCAGCTCACGCCAGTCGAAACTGCGCGGATCCATGCGTTCCCCACCCAGATCCACATGGCGGTGGGTGGTGATGTTGTTGGCCGGAATGCTGAAGCGACGCATCCAACGGCCCAGGACGATCGCCAGGGCGTCGTACTGGGCGGCGGTATAGCCGCTGTGGGCGGGGTCCTGGTCCTCCCCGTCGATGGGTGTTTCCAGGCTCAGGTGCAGGGAGAAGTTGTTGATCGACCCGCCCACCTCAGGATTGGTCACCACCCAGCGGCCGTTGAAGGCGGAATTGCCAGACCCGAAGGCCCGCTTGGAAGGATCGAGCACCTCCACCACCCGGCCGTCCAGGCCGATCAGGGTGTGGTAGCTCACCTGGTCCTCGTCCCGGGGATGGGGCGTCATGAACGTGTTGATCGCCGAGTTGATGCCGTAAACGGTCTCGTGCAGCACGACGACCTGGGGGGTGGGATCCAACGGCTGGCCGAAGACATCCTGGCGAAAGCGCTCGCCGTAGTTGCTCGGATCGATGCGCAGTCGGATGGTCTCGTAGCGGAGGCGCTCCGCCAGCGCGAGCAGGCGGCCGCGCAGTTGGGGATCGGCCTGGCAGGCGCCCCCCAGCGGGGTACGCCAGGCCGCATGGGGCGGTGGCAAGGCCTTGACCGGTGGGGGTTGCTGCGGCCGGCCGCCGGCGCCCGGGGACTGGCGCACCTCCTCCAGCAGGTCGAGCAGGGAGGCGCGGCCGCCGGCGTTGCCCGGGGCGCCGAACAGGTCGCGGCCCAGCCAGGTGAGTCCGCCGATGCTCAGCACGCCCGCGCCAGCCACCGCCAGCACCAGGGGGCGCAAGGACGCACTCATACCTGCAGCGACAGCCAGCGCCGCCGGTTCAGATCCGTGTGCTCGTTGGCCAGCAGCGGGTCGACCACCAGCTGCCAGCTGACCACGGCTGGGGGTTCGGGCCGCAGCCTGGTGGTGCGCACCAGACCATCACGGCAGTAGAGCAGCTCCCGCTCTGCCGGCGTCGTGAGGGGGCCGATGGCCAGGGTGAGGTCGTCCGGCCGCCGCAGGCGCACACCATCGAGGGCCAGCAGCTCATCGCCGCTCTGCAGGCAAGCCCGTTCGGCCGGGCCGTCCCTGTGCACCCGCTTCAGCTGCATCGGCCTGTCAGCGGCGTCCTCCAGCAGCCAGCCGAGGAAGGGCTCCGTCGCTGGCTTCGGCACCAGGGCCAGGCCCACGTCTGCCAGGTAACCGGCCAGATCGGGGTCGTCGGTGCTCTCCAGCCAGTGGGGCAGGAGCTCGGCCAGGTCGGCGGCCTGCTCGGCGAAAGCCGCCACCAGGTCGTCGTTCCGGTAGCCCCGGCCCCAGGCCCCATGGCGGCGCCAGAGGTCCCGCAACACCAGGGCCAGGCAGGATCCCTGTCGCCGCAGATGCAGGTCGAGCATCAGGGCGACCACGGCACCCTTGAGGTAATAGCTGATCTGGCTGTCGGCGGAGGAGGCGTCCTGCCGGTACAGCTTCACCCAGGCTTCTTCGGCGCTCTGCCGTAACCCCTGCACCCGGCGCCCGGGGGTCAGCAGGTAGCGGCTGAGGTCAGCCCCCAGATCGTCCAGCAGTTCGGCTTCTGTGCCGATGCCGGCCGCCAGGGGCAGCAGCAGATCGAGATAAGAGGTGACGCCTTCGGCAAACCACAGACCGGGCACGATCGTGACCCGGTCGTAGTCGATGGGCGTGAGCTCGGCGGGCCTGAGGCGGCGCACATTCCACTGGTGGAGGTACTCGTGGGCCACCAGTTGCAACAGCTTGCGGCGACCCGCTGGAGCGGCCAGGGATCGGCGTCCGAACTGCAGCACGCAGCTGTGGTCGTGCTCGAGGCCGCCATAGGCCTCGCCCAGCAGATGCAGCACGAACAGATAATTGTCGCTGGCGGGCGCCGGCTCCCCCATCAGGCGGCAGCAGGCCAGGGCGACCCGCTCCACATCGGCGAGCCAGAGGGGATCGTCGGCGGGCAGGTCGGCGCCCCAAGTCACCCAGCGGTGCGGGACCCCGGCGACGCTGAAGTGGTGGCATGGATGGGGGCCGGCCTCGACCGGACTGTCGATCAGCTGGTCGAAGTCGGCGGCGATCCAGGCGTTGTCACCATCGCTGGGGAGGGGAACGAAGGCCTGCCATCCCTCGGGCAACGTCAGCGCGAGCCGATGGGGGTGCCAGCGTTCGCCGCTCACCTGCAGGACCACCCCGGCCAGAGCCAGAAAGCCGTGGTCGGCACTGAGGTGGCAGGTGCGCACGCTCAGCTCCGTGGCCTGGAGGCGGTAGCGAATCACCAGTGGTGCCAGGCTGGTGAGCTCCAGACGCCAGCAGGCCTGCGCCGCTCGCGCGCTGGCCACGGGGATTCCCCCCTGGTGCACCTCCAGGGCCTCCAGATGGCGGACGTAGTCGCGGATCAGGTAGGAGCCCGGCGTCCAGGCGGGCAGGCGCAGCTCCGGCTGCAGGCAACGGGGCGTGAGATGGAGCGTGACCCTGACCAGGTGACGCTGAGGTTCACGCAGATCGAGCTGGACGGTCGGCCCGGCGGCCGGATCTCGAAGCGGTGGGTCGTCAGACACGGAGCTCGATCGACGCCGTGGGGAGGGCCAGGCTGGCGTCCTGGAGAGCCACTCTGGCGGCATAGGCCCGGGTGATCCGGCCCAGCAGCCGCTGCAGGGCGGTGTTGCGGCTGAGGCGTTGGAGATCGCCCACCACGGCCAGCGATCCATCCGACTGCCGGGTCCATCCCAGGCCCTGGCCATCCTGGAGCTGCAGCTGCAGCATCACCTCCTGCCGTTCGCCGCCGAAGCCGACGAGTTCACCGCCACGGCGCCAGGGGAGGTTGAGGGAGGAGAGGGTGTCCGCCAGGACATCGGCATCCCGCAGCACGGTGGGCAGGATGGAGAGATGGGACATGGACCTGATGCCCGATTCCGCTGACCATAGCGATCCCAGCGAGTCTCTCCAGTGGCCATTGCCACAGCCGCTTCCGGCCAGGGAGGCCCCACTGCGATTAGCGGTGATGGCCTCCGGTGAAGGGAGCAACTTCGAGGCCCTGGTTGAGGCCTGCTCGGAGGGGCGCCTGCAGGGAGACGTGGTCGTTCTGGCAGTCAATCGGGAGGGCTGCGGAGCCCAACGCCGGGCCGAACGGCTCGGCATTCCCTGCCAGGTGATCGACCACCGCCATCAGCCGTCCCGGCAGGCTCTGGACCAGGCCCTGATCGCCCTGTTCCGGGCGCACCGGGTCGATCTGGTGGTGATGGCGGGCTGGATGCGGATCGTCACCCCCGTGCTGATCGACGCCTTCCCAGGTCGGCTGGTGAACATCCACCCCTCCCTGCTGCCCAGCTTCCGCGGCGCCGATGGGGTGGGGGACGCCCTGGCCGCCGGGGTCACCCTGGCGGGCTGCACGGCCCACCTGGTGAGTGCCGAAGTGGATGCGGGCACGATCCTGGTCCAGGCGGCGGTGCCGGTGCTGGCGGGGGACGACCGGCAGCGGCTCCACGCCCGCATCCAGACGCAGGAGCATCGGATCCTGCCGCTGGCCGTCAGCCTGGCCGCCCAGCGGCTGGCTCAGGGGTAGAAGGGCAGCAGCGGCAGTCCGGTTCCCGCCTCCAGACCACTGAGCAGGTTGAGGCACTGCACCCCCTGGCCGGCCTGCCCCTTCACGAGGTTGTCGATGGCGCTCATGATGATGAGTTGGCCGGTTCGCGGGTCGACCTGCACCGAGAGCAGGCAGCGGTTGGTGTTGCGCACCCATTTGGTGGAGGGATAGGTCCCCACCGGCAGCACCTGCACCGTGGGACTGTGGCGGTAGGACGCCTTGAGCAGGGTGGTGCAGTCCTCAGCCGTGAGTCCGGGGTCCCGCAGCCGTCCGTAGACCGTGGCCAGCAGGCCGCGCACCATCGGCATCAGGTGGGGGGTGAACTGGAGCTGGATCGGCTGGCCCGCCGCCTGGCCGGCCAGTTGCTCGATCTCACTGGTGTGGCGATGGCCGACCACCCCGTAGGGAGCTACCGCTTCAGCGGCTTCGGCCAGCAGCAGGTTCTCCTTGGCGGCCCGGCCGCCGCCCGATGTGCCCGTCTTGGCATCAATCACGATGCCGTTGGTCTCGATCAGTCCCTGCTCGAGGAAGGGCAACAGGGCCAGCAGGCTGGCCGTGGGGAAACAACCGGGGGCGGCCACCAGGCGAGCCTCGCGGATGCGCGCCTCAGCCACTTCCACCAGCCCATACACCGCCTCCTGGCAGAGGTCGCCGTCCTGGCGGGACACCTGGCGGGCTTCGGCGGCGTAGACCTCCTCCCACTGGGACAGGGAGCGGTAGCGGTAGTCGGCCGAGAGATCCACCACCTTGACGCCGCGCTGCAGCAATTCGGGCACCAGACCAGCCGCCAGGCCGTTGGGCAGGCTCAACACGGCCAGATCGGCCGCGGCGGCGATGGCATCCGGATCGGGCGAACGCACCACCAGGTCGTCCTCCAGGGGCAGGAAGGGCACCAGTTCGCTCCAGCGCTTGCCCGTGCTGCGTTCCCCGCCCAGAAAGCTCACCGTGAGATGGGGGTGGCCCTGCAGCAGCCGCAGGGTCTGCAGTCCCCCGTAGCCGCTGGCACCGATCACCGCAACGCGCTGTCCAGCCATGCGGAACGAAGAAGAACGCTGGATCGTACCGGCACCCTATAAATAAGGATCGATCCTTTCCCCGATCCATTCCGCTCCCTTGACCGTCCTGTCCGGCCCACGTCAGTCCACAGGCATTCACTTCGATGCCATCGCCGATGCCCTGGCGGCGATCCGCAACGGCGAATCGATCGTGGTGGTGGATGACGAGAACCGCGAGAACGAAGGTGATCTGATCTGCGCGGCCCAGTTCGCGACACCCCAACAGATCAACTTCATGGCCACCGATGCCAGGGGACTGATCTGCCTGGCCATGGAAGGGGAACGGCTCGATGCCCTGGATCTGCCCCTGATGGTGGATCGCAACACCGACAGCAACCAGACCGCCTTCACAGTCAGCGTGGATGCCGGGCCGGAGCGGGGGGTGAGTACGGGGATCTCGGCGGAGGACCGGGCCCGGACGATCCAGGTGGCGATCCATCCGGACTCGCGCCCCGCCGACCTGCGCCGGCCCGGCCACGTCTTCCCCCTGCGGGCGCGCCAGGGCGGCGTGCTGCAACGGGCCGGCCACACCGAGGCCGCCGTCGACCTGGCACGCCTGGCCGGGCTCTATCCCGCCGGTGTGATCTGCGAGATCCAGAACACCGATGGCTCCATGGCCCGCCTGGCCCAGCTCGCCGACTACGCCCGACAGCATGGGCTGCGGCTGATCAGCATCGCCGACCTGATCCGCTATCGCCTGGACACCGAGCGCTTCGTGGCCCGCCAGGCGGAGGCCACCCTGCCCAGCAGCTTCGGCCAGTTCCGAGCCATCGGTTACCGCAACGAACTCGACGGCAGCGAGCACGTGGCGATCGTCAAAGGCTACCCCGAACGGGGCACGGGTCCGGTGCTGGTGCGGGTGCACTCCGAATGCCTCACCGGGGACGCCTTCGGCTCGCTGCGCTGCGACTGCCGGCCCCAGCTGGAGGCGGCCCTGCGCATGATCGAGTCGGCCGGGGAGGGCGTGGTGGTCTACCTGCGCCAGGAAGGGCGGGGCATCGGCCTGATCAACAAGCTCAAGGCCTACAGCCTCCAGGACGGCGGGCTCGACACGGTGGAGGCCAACGAACGGCTGGGCTTCGCCGCCGACCTGCGCAACTACGGCGTCGGCGCCCAGATCCTCAGCGACCTGGGGGTGCGCCGGCTGCGCCTGATCACCAACAACCCCCGCAAGATCGCCGGTCTGGGTGGCTACGGTCTCCAGGTGGTCGACCGGGTGCCGCTGGTGATGGATCCCGGCATCCACAACGCCGCCTACCTGCGGGTGAAGCGCACCAAGCTGGGCCACCTGATGGATGTGGAGTCGCATGGACTGACGGCCGTGCTGGGCTGGCACGGCCCCGAGGATGCCCTGCTGGGGGCCAGCCGTCTGGAAAGCCTGCGGGAGTGGGCCCGGCGCAAGGGCCTGCTGCTGGAGCGCGAGGAGGATCCCCGCCTGTTGGCCCTGCTGCATCGTCCAGGTCTGGCCCTGCTGCTCGCCGCCCAGCAGGGACGTCAGCTCACCGCCGCCGACCTGGCTGGTCCGCTGATGGAGATGGCCCGGTGGCAGGGCACCTCAGGGGTGAAGCTGCTGCTGGCGCCCGATGCCCGCCGCAAGGCCCATCCGAGCATCGATCTGGAGCCGGAGCGCAGGCAACTGACGGATCTGGTGCCGCCAGGGTTGGCCGCCGCGGAGGCTGCGGCCCCGATCCTGACCTGCCCGCTGCTCAACCTCACCCCCGGAGCCTTCATCGTCTGGAGCTGAGGCGGGCCCGCCGTTCGGTTGCGGACGGTGAAGGCGGTAGCCATGATCACAGCGTCTTTGCACCACGGCGTCAGTGCAGGGCCGAAAAGCGGCTAGGGGTGGAAGAGCAGCTCTGCGAAAGGGAAGGAGATGGGTCAGGCCGTCCGCCATTTCGGTCGCCAACTCGGCAAGGCCTTGAGCCTCCGGCAGGATTCAGGCCGACTCTCCCTGGAGAGCGTCCTGAGCGGTACGGCCCTGTGGCTGGCCGTGCTCTACCTGATGCAGGACGTGGCCGCGGCGGCGACCCCACCGGGGGAGCAGGCC
>NZ_JAYGHY010000038.1:0-26355 GCF_034931305.1 Cyanobium gracile UHCC 0281
GTGCGGGGATGCCGCAGGCGTCGTCGGCCAGGGGATCGCCCGGTACCCAGGCCCGATACACAAGCGCACCGCCCGTCACCGCCGGCAGGGCCAGCCGGCCGCCCCAGGCCTGGGCCAGGGGGCGCAGGTCGGGTTCGCTGCCCAGGGGCCAGTAGAGCCCGAGATCCCCCCCACGGCCACCCCGCAGGCCGGCCAGGTGCCGCTGCGCCGTCGCCAGGATCCCCGGGCCGGCGGTGGCGAGGCACTCCCGCCGCCGCCGGCGGAACAGGCGACGCAGCTCCTCCTTGGAGGGTCCCTCGCCGGCGGGCGACCTCACCGCTGGAACCAACCGGTCAACGCGACCGCCAGGGCATCGGCGGCATCGTCGGGGCGGGGGGGGTGCTCCAGATCCAGCTCCCGCATCACCGCCGCCAGCACCTCATCCTTCTCGGCGTGGCCCGAACCCGCCAGCGCCAGCTTGATCTGCATCGGTGGGTACTCCACCACCGGGATGGCGAAGCGGGCCAGGGTCATCATCACCACCCCCCGGGCCTGGACCACGGCGATCGTGGTGCTGGAGCGGTAGAAGAAAAACTTCTCCACCGCCGCCAGCTGGGGCCGCCACTGGCGCACGATCACCCGTAGATCGCGGGCGATCTCCACCATGCGGTCCCCGTCGCTGCGGCCGGGTTCGGTGCGGATCATGCCGCAGTCGAGCAGGCGCTGGTGGCCGTCGCCGCCGGCAGAGCGACCCTCCACATCGATCACCCCGTAGCCGACGCGGGCGAGGCCGGGATCGATGCCAAGGATCCTCACACCGCGATCCTCATCACCCCGCCAGGGCCAGTTGGAAGGCGGCGGGGTCGCCTCCGGCGTGATCGAACACCTTGCAGAACATCTTCACCACCCGATCGCCGGAATCGATCTGCTCAAGGGGGTCCTTGCGCAGCCGGTGGCGCAGGCAGCAGGCCACCACACGGGCCACGTCGTCGTCGCTGACCTCCAGGTGGCCCTCGAAGGCCGCCAGGGCCCGGGCCGCCCGGTTGGTGACGATGTCACCGCGAAGCCCGTCCACGTCCAGTTCGCCGCAGACCGCCGAAATGCGAACGCGCAGATCGTTGTCGATCTGGACCTGGGGCAGCCGCTCCTGGGCCTCCACCACTCGGGCCTGCAGCGCCTCCTGGGTGCTCTGCAGCCGGTCGCTGAAGCTGTCGGGGTCGGCATCGAAGCCGGTGCGCTGATCCACCACCTGCACCCGCAGCTCGGGATCGCGCACCGTGCGCACCTCCACGCTCATGCCGAAGCGATCCAGCAGCTGGGGGCGCAGCTCCCCTTCCTCCGGGTTGCCGGAGCCGATCAGCACGAAACGGGCCGGGTGCCGCACCGACACCCCTTCCCGTTCCACCGTGTTCCAGCCCGAGGCGGCCGAATCCAGCAACACGTCGACCAGGTGGTCGTCGAGCAGGTTCACCTCGTCGACGTAGAGCAGGCCGCGGTTGGCCTTGGCCAGCAGTCCCGGCTCAAAGGCGCGCACGCCCTCGCTGAGGGCCTTCTCGATGTCGATCGTGCCGCAGAGGCGGTCCTCGGTGGCTCCCAATGGCAGGTCGACCATCGGCACCTGGCGGGCCTCGATGGGCAGCGACTCGCCCCGTTCGGCCCTCTGGCGCACCTCGCTGCTCTGCAGGTCGGGGTCGCTGGGTGAGCTGTTGTAGGGATCCCCTGCCACCACGTCGATGGCTGGCAGCAGGTCGGCCAGGGCCCGGATGGTGGTGGATTTGCCCGTGCCCCGGTCGCCCATGATCATCACCCCGCCGATGCGGGGGTCGATCACGTTGAGCAGCAGCGCCAGCTTCATCTCCTCCTGCCCGACGATGGCGGTGAAGGGGAAGACCCTGCGCTTCCTGGTTGGCGTCACGGGCTGGTTGCGGGCGGAGCCACGGATTGTTTCACAGCCGCCCCTGGGGCCACCGCCAGGGGCACGGGGATCAGCGACAGCACCTGGGGTGGTGTGGCGTCGGCCGGATAGATCAGCCGCACCCGCAGTTGCCGTTCCTGGCCCGGACGCAGGCTGACGGTGCCCAGGGTGGGCCCCTCCTGACCGGCCCGCAGCACGAGGTGGAAGCGCCGCCGTCCGCCGGGGCCGCCGGCGGCGTTGTCGAGGCCGCTGACCTCCACGGTGCCCCGGAACATCACCGCCCGCGCCGGCGTGGTGTTGAAGCGCAGGCCGCCCAGGGGCTGGTCGGTCTTGATCGGGGATTCCAGCGCCAGGGCGAGCCGCGTCGGTTGGCCTGTGTCGTTGCGCAGCGGCAGGCTGAGGTCGTAGGTGACGCCGTAGTTGCCGTGGGCGGCCCAGGCGGTGCCGGGATAGAAGGAGCGCAGGGGGGCCGTCTGCACCTGGCCGGTGCCGAGGGTGCCCCGCTCCAGGGAACTGATCGGCCAGGAGATCGGCGCCCGGCTCACCGACAGGGTCGGGCGGCCGGGATCGGTGATCCGCCCCTGCCAGGCGCTGCCCACCTGCACCCCGCTGACCCGGGAATAGATCATCGGGCCGCTGGCCCCCCTGGGGCTGGGGCTGTGTTCCTTCGGGCTGAGGCCGCCCTGCAGCAGCCGTTGCCAGACGGCGGGATCCGGCGGTCGGTCGACCGGGCCGAAGGCCGCCAGGGTGGCCACATCCACCGGTCCGTCGCTGTTGAGGCGAAGCTGCAGGTTGAGGCCGTTGAGCAAGGGGTCGAGGCCGCGCACGGGCAGCGGCAGCACCATCAGCGTGCTCAGCTGTCCCGGCGGCAGGGTCCAGCCCTCCGGTACCAGGGGACTGCGCTGCCGTGCCAGCAGCTCGGTGGCCACCCGACTGCCGGGGCCGGCCCAGATCGGCGTGCTGCCTTGCTCCATCAGGGCTGGCAGGGGCAGGAAGGGGGCCGAGGGTTGGTCGGGATTCACCGACTGGGACAGGGCGGTGGAGCCCGCCACGGTTCGCAGCTTCACCGGGGCTTGGCCCCGCGGGGCCGCCACCACCGCCAGCCAGAGGGTGGAGTCGAGGCTGTCGGGAGTGCCGGCGTAGATGTGGTGACTGAACAGTTCGAAGGGGCCGCTGACGGCTGCGTTCAGGTGCGCCGAGGGCTCACCCAGGGGCCGGCCGGCGTAGCCCCTTTGGCCATCGAAGGTGGAGAGCAGGATGCCGGGCCCCTTGATCACCTCGGGGTTGTTGTCGTTCAGCATCGGCACCGCGTCCAGCCGGCCGGGCAGCGGTGCCACCGTGCGCGGGCGAAGCACGGGCGGGGCGGGGGCGGGCTTCGGAGCTGCAGACGGCTGCGGCTGGGCCAGCAGGGGGCTGCCCACAGCGGCCAGCCACGGCAGCAACAGGGCGGGGATGATCGCTCTCATTGACCTTTGACGAGGGTTTTGGCGACGGCGCCGGCCATCGCCCGGATCAGCTCGGCGGAGCGGGGATCGTTGAACGGGCCCTTCACCATGAAGGCCGCCACGGCGCGCTGGCCATCGGGCAGCTGGATCAGGGCAGCGTCGGCATAGGCGATGCCGATGTCGCCGGTCTTGTTGTAGACGGTGATGCCCTTGGGCAGCAGCTCGCTGTCGGGATCGGAGGAGTCTTTGCCCATCCCCAACAGCAGGCCGAGGGGGATCAGGGTGTTGGTGCGGGACGTGGCCATGATTTCCCGGAACAGATCCCGGGCCCGGGGGGTGAGCTTGTCGCCGGTGTCGACCAGGGCGATGGAGCGGGCCAGGTCGCGGGAGCTGGTGGTGTTGGTGCCGTCGAGATCCGGCAGCCAGTTGTTCACCACCGTGGCGGGCAGGCCGAGGCCGCGAAAGCGGCTGTTGAGGGTGGTCTTGCCGCCCAGGCGGCGGATCAGCAGGTTGGTGGCGGTGTTGTCGCTCACCCGGATCATCTCCGTAGCGGCCTCGAAGAAGGGGAAACGGGTGCCCAGCGGCTTGTTGGCCATCCAGCCGGCCCCACCCCCCACCACCTCCTTGGTGAGCGGCATGGGCTCGTTCCAGCGCAGCTTGCCGCCATCAAGGTCCTCCAGGCTGGCCAGCAGGATCGGCACCTTGATGGCACTGGCCGCCGGCAGAGCCAGATCCGGCTGCATCTGGGCGAAGCGACCGTCGTCGAGCACCAGCAGGAAGCCGCTGGCGGTCAGATCCTTCTGGGCGGCGGCCAGCCGCGTCCACTGCTGGCTGAGGCCGACGAGCTCCTGGCGCGGCTCGAACCGTCCGAGGGCCATCGCCCCGGTGCCGGGCTTCTTCACCATCGGCGTTGTGCCCGGTGCGGGCGTACCGATCGCCCCCTTGACGAGGCGTGGCTCCAGCAGCTTGAGGGCGGTGCCCACGATCACGCCCAGACCCACCCCCAGCACGATCAGCCGCAGCACCAGGCCCACAGGGCGAAGCCAGGGGTTGCCGGGGGGACGGGATGGACGGCCTGCACTCACGGAATCAGGGCTTTAGGGCGATGGCTCGACGCTAGTGGTCCTGGGACGAAGGGAAAGGGCGACGGCTCGCCCAGCGCAACTGGCACACCAGGCCCCGCAGCAGGGCCACCTCCGGGGCACTGACCTGGCCGCGCTGCAGCAGGGCCCGCAGTTTGGCCATCCGGGCATGGGCGGTGTGGGGCAGCAGGAACCCGACCTCCAGCAGCAGCTCCTCGGCGTCGCTGAGCATGGCTTCGAGCACCCCCCGGGGGCAGGGGGCCTGGCTGGCGGCGGCCACGGCCGGTGCCGGTGCCTGCCGGTCCAGCCGGTGCAGGTCGTGCAGCACCACGGCCACCGCATGGGAGAGGTTGAGGGAGCCGTGGGGCGTGGGGGTCGGGACCTGCAGCAGCCGGCCGGCCTGCAGCAGCTCGTCGTTGCTCAGGCCCCGGTCTTCCCGGCCGAACACCAGGGCCGACGGCAGCACCGGATCGCCGGCCAGCAGCCAGGCCAGGGCGTCATCGGGATCCTCCAGGGGCAGGGGCTCCCCCTCAGGACGGCCACTGGTGGCCACCACCCGACCGCAGTCGGCCAGGGCGGCGGCCAGGGTGGGAAACAGGCGCGCCCGCTGCAGCAGGGGCAATCCCTTGACGGCCATCAGCCGGGCCTCATCGCCGAGGGGATCACAACGGGGGGCCACGAGCCGCAGCTCCTCGATGCCATAGCTGCGGCAGAGCCGGGCCACGCTGCCCACGTTGAGGGGGCCGGCCGGTTCGACCAGGACCAGCTTGGGGCTCAAGGCAGCCCGTGCAGAAAGGCCAGCAGATCAGCCATCGCCTGGGGTTCCGGCTGGAAGCTCGGCATCGGTGGGGTGCGGCCGCTCACCACCTGCTGGATCAGCTGGCGATCGTTCTTGCGTCGATCGACGCCGTGCAGGTTGGGGCCCACCAGCCCCTGGGCCGCCAGGCCATGGCAGCCGGCGCAGTTGAGTCGGAACAGGCGACCGCCGTCGGTGGCCGAACCGGTGAGAGCCAGGGTCTGGCGGGTGTAGGGATCGCTGCGGGCCGCCGGCAACACCACCACCACCAGCAGGATGCAAGCCACCGCGGCCAGGGTCGTCAGGGCCGCCACGAGGCTGCGGCGCTGGGCGGGGGGCTGGTTGGCCTCGCTGACGGTGGCGGGCGTCACGGCGGGTTGGGGGGTGGTGGACGGGCTGATCACAGTGCTGCGGTGGGTCTCGCGTGGCCGGGGGGAGTCGTGGAAGAATTGTGCATCGACTGACGCTTCCGCCTCTCCATGATCGAACCCCTTCTCTGCGGCATCGTGCTTGGACTGATCCCCGTCACCTTGGTTGGGCTGTTCGTGGCGGCCTGGAATCAGTACCGCCGGGGCAGTGCCCTCGGGGGCTGATCCTGGGCTTTGAGCCTGGACGGGACGCCGTGGCTGGTGGTCAGGGGATGGACCCCTCCAAGTGGGAGGGTTTGCCTTGGTCAGGCCGCTCTTGAAGCAACACCAGTGTAGTGCCGCCATAGCGGCGGCAGTCCCGCCGTTGCCAACCCGGCGGGTCCGGCGGAACCCCGTTCGAGGCGCATTCCCACACCAGGGTGCCGCCCGGCTCCAGCCAGCGTCCCGCGCCAATCGCGGCGGCGATCGGTCCGTGCAGCCCAGCCGCGTAGGGAGGATCCGCGTAGATCAGATCGAAGCGGATGGGCGGGGTTGCGCTCGGCCTTGTCGCCAGCCAGCGCAACACGTCCGACTGCACCACGTCCACCCGTTGAGCCTCTGAGCCTTCCAAGGCCGTCCGACCGCCGAGGGTCGCCTCCAGGTTGCCCCTGGCCACAGCCGCGATGCGGCGATCCCGCTCCACCGCCACCACCTGCGCAGCCCCTCGCTGCAGGGCCTCACAGGCCATCACGCCGCTGCCGCAGCACAGATCCAGCCAGCGGCTGCCGGGAACTTCGGCGGCCAGCAGGTTCATCACCGCCAGCCGCACCCGGGCGGCGGTGGGCCGGGCGGTGCTGCCCGGGGGGCTTTGCAGCCGGCGCCCCCCGCTCACCCGCAGGGTCACGGGGACGCCACCCAGTCGAGCCAGCGGCGCAGCATCGCTTCCCCCACCGGTCCGGACTTCTCCGGGTGAAACTGGCAGGCGGCGATGGTGCCGTGCCAGACCGCCGCCGTCACCAGGGTGCCGGCGTAGTCCACCTGGGCCGTGGTGGCTTCCGGCAAGGCCGGCACGGCGGCGAAGGAGTGCACGAAGTAGACCCAGGCCTCTGGCGTGGCGGGCGGCAGCAGTGGGCTGGCCGTGGCCGGAATCAGGGGAGCCCAGCCCATGTGGGGCAGGGGGTGGCCCGCCACCCGCGGCAGGGTCTTCACCTTGCCGGCCAGGACACCCAGACCCTCGGATCGGCCCTCCTCACTGGCCTCGAACAGCAGTTGCAGGCCCAGGCAGATCCCCAGCAGCGGACGCCCGCTGGCGCAGGAGTGGCGCAGGGCCTGCACCAGCCCCGCCGACCGCAGCCGTTCCATGGCCGGATCGAAGGCCCCCACCCCCGGCAGCACCAGGGCGTCGCAGGGCTCCAGGTCCGCCGGGCCGTGCACGCTGACCAGCTCGGCCCCGAGCCTAGCGAAGCTGCGCTGGACCGAGTGAAGGTTGCCCATGCCGTAGTCGATCAGGCCGATGCGGCTCATGGCTGGCTGCCGGTGGGGACCCGCTCGGCCGGATGCTCCAGGGCCGATGAGGCGGGCAGGTCGAGGCCGTTGAGGTGGTCGATGAACTGGTAGAGACGGCCGACGCGGCGTTTGTCGAAGCGCAGTTGCAGGCAGGGCCTGAGCAGGCCGTTGTCGTCGACCCCCTCGCCGCTCTGGATGGCGCCCTGGTCCAGCAGATCGGCGAAGCTGCGGTTCAGCTCCGGCAACAGGGCGCGCGGCACTTCTGCGTTGAGCAGCAGTTCGATGCGGTCCTGCCCCAGCTGGGCGCTGTGGAACACCCGGTAGAAGCGGCAGATCTTGGCCACCGCCTCCTCGGCGCTCGAAGCTTCCACCATCAGATCCACATCCTCCGGTGAAATCAGCTCGCGGCTGGCGAGTTCGTGGTGCACATTCCGCTTCCAGACCTTCCAGAACTCGTCGCCCGGCGGGCAGAGCAGCACCAGCGGGATCGGCGACGTCCGGCCCGTCTGGATGAGGGTGAGGCACTCGAACAGTTCATCGAGGGTGCCGAATCCCCCCGGCATCACCACCAGGGCATCGCTCTCCATCAGGAAGAACAGCTTGCGGGTGAAGAAGTAGCGGAAGTAGAGCAGGCGGTCGTGGCAGGCACTCACGTAGGGGTTGGGATGCTGCTCGAACGGCAGATCCACGTTGAGGCCGATGCTGTGCTCACACCCGGCACCGCTGTTGGCGCCTTCCATGACGCCGGCCCCCGCACCGGTCATCACCTCGAAACCAGCCTGCACCGCCTGCCGGGCCACCGCCTCGGCCAGGAGGTAGCAGGGATCGCTCCGGCGGGTGCGGGCCGAGCCGAACACGCTGATCTTGCGGGCGCCGCGGCGCGGACGGAAAACCTCCAGGGCCTCGCTGATGTCAGCCAGGCAGCCCGCGATCAGCCGCCATTCCTGCTCCTCCTTCTCCTGCCGGGCCACCTGCAGCAGGGACACCACCGCCCGCTCAATCTGGCGGCGCTGGGGGTGGCCGTGGAGCTCGTCGGCGAGGGCCTGAAGGGGGCTTCTGCCCGCCGCCGGCACTGGGTTCGGGGAGAGGGGCGGCGTCAGCGGAACGGAATCAGAGGTATTTGGAGATGGTGCCGGACAGGGTGTTCTTGGGGACGGCACCGACAACGGTGTCAACCTTCTGGCCGCCCTTGAACAGCATCAGGGTAGGAATGCTGCGGATGCCGTACTGGCTGGCGACGTTGGGGTTTTCGTCGGTGTTGAGCTTGTAGACGCGGATCTTGCCTTCGTATTCCTTGGCGATCTCATCGACGATCGGCGCCACCATGCGGCAGGGGCCACACCAAGGGGCCCAGAAATCAACCAGCACGGGCACATCACTCTTGAGCACGTCTTGCTCGAAGGAGGCGTCGGTGACGGCAGCGGCGCTGGACATTCCTGGCAGACTCGGGATGAAATGAATCTAGCAACCAGGTTCGGCCGCTCTCCCTTGCGATGGAGTCAGCGTTGCAGGCCGTAGCGGAACAGGCAGCCCCAGGCATGGGGGGGCTGGGGATGGAACGGGTGGGAAAGACAAAAAGCCCGGACACGCCGGGCCGGGGGGTGTGAGGAGTGTGCGAGCCGGAGCCCCCACATCAAGAGGTTAGCCTCCATCTCGCCTTGAGGCAGTGTTGTCCAGCGCTGCGACGACGCGGCTGGCTCGGGGCCGGATCTCGCTGTGCTACTTGCCCATGCCAAGCTGCTGGGCCTTCTGGTAGACCTTGCCTTCGGTCAGCAAGGACGGGGCCACCACCACCTCGACCTGCCGCATCTCCTTGAGGGTGCGTGCCCCCAGGGTGCCCATGGAGGTACGGATGCAGCCCAGCAGGTTCTGGGTGCCGTCATCAAGGCCCGCCGGACCCCGCAGGATCTTCTCGAGGCTGCCGGTGGTGCCCACCTTGATGCGGGTGCCACGGGGCAGCACCGGGCTGGGGGTGGCCATGCCCCAGTGGAAGCCGCGGCCAGGCGCTTCGGCGGCCCGGGCGATCGGGGAGCCGATCATCACCGCATCGGCGCCGCAGGCCAGGCATTTGCAGATGTCCCCGCCGGTGACGATGCCGCCATCGGCCACCACCGGCACGTAGCGGCCGCTTTCACGTTCGTAGTCGTCCCGGGCGGCGGCGCAGTCAGCCACGGCCGTCGCCTGGGGAATGCCGACGCCGAGCACGCCCCGGGAGGTGCAGGCGGCGCCGGGGCCGATGCCCACCATCACGCCGGCGGCGCCAGCCCGCATCAGCTGAAGGGTGACGTCGTAGGTGACGCAGTTGCCGATCACCACGGGTACGCCCAGGTCGCGGCAGAGGGCGGCCAGGTCGAGGGTCTGGCGACCTTCGGGGCCGATGTGTTCGGTGGAGACCACCGTGGCCTGCACGAAGAACAGGTCGGCGCCCGATTCGGCCACGGCCGCGCCGAAGCGCAGGGCCGCCGCCGGGGTGGCGCTCACCGCCGCAATGCCGCCCCCTGCTTTGATCTCAGCGATTCGCTGACGCACCAGGTCTTCGCGAACCGGCTGGCTGTACAGGTCCTGCATCAGACCCACGAACTCGTCGCGGCCCACCGAGGCGATGCGGTCCAGGATCGGTTCGGGATCGTCGTAGCGGCACTGAACGCCCTCCAGGTTCAGCACCCCCAGGGCCCCCAGCCGGCTGAGTTCGATGCACATCCCCACATCCACTACCCCGTCCATGGCGCTGGCGATGATGGGAATCTCCCGCTGGATGCCCCCCAGGCTCCAACGGCTGTCGGTCACGTCCGGATCGACGGTGCGGCCGCCCGGAACCAGGGCGATTTCGTCAATGCCATAGGCGCGGCGGACGGTCCTGGAGCGACCGAGCTGAATGTTCACCGTTGGACGGACACAGTGGGCACAAACTATCAACCGGGCCGCGATGGACCCGGCCCGATCAAGGGAGGGACATCACTCCCTGCCCCGGAAATCGTTCCAGCGGCGGCTCCAGTCGGCAAAGACCTGCTCCCGGTCGCTCTTGCGCACCATCTTTGTGAGGGTGAAACGGACCGCGGCGATCAGGCCCACCAGCTCCAGCAGGCCGCCCACCACGGGCAGGCTGTCCAGGGTGCTGATCAGGGACGCGTAGATCCGCAGCAGCAGGACGACGCCGATGAGGATCGCCAGACCCTTGAGGGGGCCCCGGAACCGCTGCCACTGGGCCTGGAGCTCGCCGCTGCCGAGCCACTCCCTGATCTTCTGCAGCAGCAGCTCAAACTCACCGCCACCGTCTGCGGCTGGATCAGGGGAGCCCTCCAGGGGTGGCACCTCAAAAGTGGCCACGATGCCGGGCTCCGGCTGCGCCGGCTCTGGGGCGTCGTCCTCGGGATCCGGCCCGGCCAGGATCGGTTCCGGCTCTGGGCTTACGGGTTCTTGCTCTGGGCTTACGGGTTCCGCCGTCACCTCAGCCGGCTCCGTCGGCCATGGCTGGGATGACGGTCCGTTGTCCTGAGCCTCGGGGCTGGAGGGAGGCTCTGGGGTGAAGGGGGAATCGGGGCTGAAGGGGGTCTCGGCCATTGCTCTGGCGCCGTTAGCTCACGGCGGAGCTTACGGCTGTTTTCCGGAACCTCTCCCAGGGAGGCTCGTGACTTCAGCTGTCCAGGGGGATCAGGCCGCCCCGCTGCGAGAGCGGCCGGACCGGCAGGTGCAGTGGAAAGCGACCGTCCTGGAGCCAGGCGATCAGCTCCGCAGCGACGGCTTCGGCCAGCCGTGGACTGTGGGCCGGAGCGGCGGTGATGCGGCGCCCCTCCACCTGGATCAGGCCGGATTTGAGCTGGGCGTAGCTGACGGAGCCGAAGCGGGGCCGCAGGCGCCGCGGAATGGCCATATCCAGCACGGGCGCCTCCAGCTCCCCGTCGCCGCAGGCGGCCTGGCGGGCCACCTCGTCGTTGATCAGGGGGACCGGGGCCGCCAGGCCCACCAGCAGGCCGGCCCCGTGGCCCTCGAAGAAGCAGGGCCGCAGCCATTCGGGCCGCAGGCCATGCAGATCCACACTCACCGCCGCCACCGCCCCCGGGCTGAGGGCGTGGCCGCCGGTGGAGCGACGCACCCCCGGCTGGTGGCCGCTGCCGCTGCCCACCACCCAGCCGATCGCCCCCGCCACCAACACCGGTGAGCCCGGCCCCAGCAGCGCCAACCCCGGCATGGTCAGGCCGATGCTGCCGGCGCCTGCGCAGCCATAGAGCGCGTTGCCGAACGGCCCCAGCACGGGCCCCCAGGGGCTGCGCAGCACCCCTTCGGCGCTGCTCACGGCCACCACGCCGTTTTCGCTGATGGCCCGATGCAGCAGCAGCCGGCCGGAACCGATCCGCTCCAGGTCGAGCTGGGCCTGCAGATCCCGCCGCGGCTGCAGGGCGGTGACCTCCCCGGTGGCGGTGAGGGTCAGGGAGCCGCCCTTGAGCAGCCGGTCGAGCAGCTGGGCTCCCCCCTGCCGCTGGTTCTCCCCGAGGCCGCCACCGATGGGCAGCACCAGGTCGCCGCCGCCGCCGCCGCTCTGGGCCGCGAGAGCGTCGAGCTGGGCCTCCCGGAAGCGGATCGGTGGATCGCAGGGGCCGATGTTGAGGTGAAGCGAGCCCTGGTCGGTGAACTCGGCATTGGCGGCCACCACCACGTCGGTGCTGTCGTAGGCCTCCGCCAACCCGACTTCGGCCACCAGTGCGCGGAAGTCGGCGGCGGCCCTCACCCTCAGCACCCCCTTGCGCTGTCGCTCGCGCAGGTCCGATTCACGACGGGCCGGCAGGGTCATCGATAGAGTGGGCTGTGCCCCATACGGTCTTGCATGGCGGATCCAACCGGACCCGGTGAATCCGACGGACGGATCATCCAGACCGACCTACGCAACGAGATGTCGCGCTCCTATCTGGAGTATGCGATGAGCGTGATCGTGGGCCGGGCCCTGCCCGATGCCCGCGATGGCCTCAAGCCGGTGCACCGGCGCATCCTGTATGCCATGTACGAGCTCGGTCTCACCAGCGACCGGCCCTATCGGAAATGCGCCCGGGTCGTGGGGGAGGTGCTCGGTAAGTACCACCCCCACGGCGACACGGCCGTCTACGACGCTCTGGTGCGCATGGCCCAGGACTTCTCCATGCGCATGCCCCTGATCGATGGGCACGGCAACTTCGGATCGGTCGACAACGACCCACCGGCCGCCATGCGGTACACCGAATCGCGCCTGCAGGCCCTGACCACCGACAGCCTGCTGGAGGACATCGAAGCCGAAACCGTCGATTACATCGACAACTTCGACGGCTCCCAGCAGGAGCCCACGGTGATGCCGGCAAGGGTGCCGCATCTCCTGCTCAACGGTTCCTCCGGCATCGCCGTGGGGATGGCCACCAACATCCCCCCCCACAACCTCACCGAGTTGATCGACGGCCTGCTGGCCCTGATCGACGACCCGGAGATCGAGGACAGGGCCCTGATGGCGATCATCCCCGGCCCCGACTTCCCCACCGGCGGCCAGATCCTCGGCCGCCGCGGCATCCGCGAGACTTACACCACCGGACGCGGCTCGATCACCATGCGCGGCGTGGCCTCCATCGAAACGGTGGAAGCCAAGGGCCGCCCCGACCGGGACGCGGTGATCATCACCGAGCTCCCCTACCAGACCAACAAGGCCTCCCTGATCGAGCGCATCGCCGAGCTGGTCAACGACAAGAAGCTCGAGGGCATCTCCGACATCCGCGACGAGAGTGATCGCGACGGCATGCGCATCGTGATCGAACTGCGCCGAGACGCCTACCCCCAGGTGGTGCTGAACAACCTGTTCAAGCTCACGCCGCTGCAGAACAACTTCAGTGCCTACATGCTGGCCCTGGTGAAGGGGGAGCCGGTGCTGCTCACCCTCGGCCGCATGCTGCGGGTGTTCCTCGAGTTCCGCATCGGCACGATCGAGCGGCGCACCCGGTATTTCCTGCGCAAGGCCGAGGAGCGCGACCACATCCTGCAGGGCCTGCTGCTGGCCCTCGACCAGCTCGATCCGATCATCGCCCTGATCCGCGCCGCCCCCGACACCGCCACGGCCCGGGCCCAGCTGCAGGAGCGCCATGGCCTCAGCGAGATCCAGGCGGACGCCATCCTGCAGATGCAGCTGCGGCGCCTCACGGCCCTGGAGGCCGACAAGATCCGCCTTGAACACGACGACCTCGTCGCCAAAATCGCTGACTACCAGGACATCCTCGGTCGCAAGGAGCGGGTGCTGGCGCTGATTCAGGAGGAGCTGCAGGTGCTGCGCAGCCGCTACGACTCCCCCCGCCGCACCGAGATCCTGGATCTCGAAGGTGGGCTGGAAGACATCGACCTGATCGCCAATGAGCGCTCAGTGGTGCTGCTCACGGAGAACGGCTACCTCAAGCGGATGCCGGTGAGCGAGTTCGAGGCCACCAGCCGCGGCACCCGCGGCAAGGCCGGCACCCGCAGCCAGGGCGAAGAGGCGGTGAAGCTGTTCATCAGCTGCAACGACCACGACGCCCTGCTCCTGTTCAGCGACCGGGGGGTGGTGTACTCCATTCCCGCCTACCGGGTGCCGATCTGCAGCCGTTCCGCCAAGGGAACCCCGATCGTGCAGCTGCTGCCGATTCCCCGGGAGGAGGCGATCACCTCCCTGCTGGCGGTGAGTGCCTTTGACGACGACGTGCAGCTGGTGATGCTCACCAGCGGCGGCTACATCAAGCGCACAAGGCTTTCGGCCTTCAGCAACATCCGCTCCAACGGCCTGATCGCCATCTCCCTCGAGGACGGCGACGCCCTGCGCTGGGTGCGCCTCGCCCTGCCCGGCGACAGCGTGCTGATCGGCTCCCTGAAGGGGATGACGATTCACTTCCGCCTCAGCGACGAGGAACTGCGTCCCCTGGGCCGCACCGCCCGCGGCGTGCGGGCCATGAACCTGCGCCCCGGCGATGAGCTGGTGAGCATGGATGTGCTCACGGCGGAACTGGCGGACCGTGTCGCCAGCACCGCCGAGCTCGGCGCCGACGAGGAGGAGGGCGACGAGGTCGCCCCCAGTGAGGGGCCCTGGGTGCTGGTGGCCAGTGCCAGCGGTCTGGGCAAGCGGGTGCCGGTGGATCAGTTCCGGCTGCAGCGGCGTGCCGGCATGGGCCTGCGGGCGATCAAGTTCCGCCGCGACGGTGACGTGCTGGTGGGCCTCAAGGTGCTCGGTGCCGGCGAGGAGCTGCTGCTGGTCAGCGAGCGGGGGGTGATCGTGCGCATGAAGGCCGATGCCATTCCCCAACAGTCCCGGGCGGCCACCGGGGTGCGGCTGCAGAAGCTGGATTCCGGCGATCGCCTCACCGAGGTGGTGCTGGTGCCGCCGGCGGCCGAGGAGGAGCTGGCCGATGGGGCGGTTCCTGAAGTCACGCCAGACGTCACGCCGGAGGCCTGACGGGGCCGTGATGCAGGATGTGTCATCACCGTACCGGCGAGATGGCGACGGACGTGCTGGTGCTCGGAGGCGGCCCCGCCGCCCTCTGCATCGCAGCAGCCCTGGCGGCCGAAGGGCTCCAGGTGGCCCTGCTGGCGCCCCAGGATCCGCGCGCCCCCTGGCCCAACACCTACGGCATCTGGGGGGATGAGGTGGATGCCCTTGGCCTGGGCCACCTGCTGGAGCATCGCTGGAGTGACACGGTCAGTTACTTCGGCGCGGGGGATCCTGACCCTTCTGAGGAAGCCAACCGCCCCACGCTCCACGGCCGCGATTACGGCCTGTTCAACCGTGAAGCCCTGCAGCAGCACTGGCTGGAGGCTTGCGGGCGCGGCGGGGTGGAGCTGCTTCAGGGCCTGGCCACGGGTTGCCAGGCCGTTGGCGCCCTGAGTGAGGTGGTTGGGGCGGATGGCAGCCGGTGGCAGGCGCGGCTGGTGGTGGACGCCACCGGCCATCAGCCACTGCTGGTGCGGCGGCCCGACCGGGGCCCGGTGGCGGGGCAGTCGGCCTATGGGGTTGTCGGTCGCTTCTCGGCGCCGCCGGTGTCGCCCGATCAGTTCGTGCTCATGGACTACCGCTGCGACCACCTTAGTGAGGCGGAGCGGGCCGAGCCTCCCACCTTCCTGTATGCGATGGACCTGGGCGGGGGGCGTTTCTTTGTCGAGGAGACGTCGCTGGCCCTGGCTCCCCCGGTGCCCTTCGAGCGGCTCCAGCAACGCCTCCAGCGGCGCTTGGCCCACCGGGGCGTGCAGGTGCTGGAGGTGGAGCACGAGGAGTTCTGCCTGTTCCCGATGAACCTGCCCCTGCCGGATCTGCAGCAGCCGGTGCTGGGCTTCGGCGGGGCCGCCTCGATGGTGCATCCGGCCTCGGGTTACATGGTGGGCGCCCTGCTGCGGCGGGCGCCGGCGGTGGCCGCGGCGGTGGCGGTGGCGATGGCGGCGCCGGAGGCGCCATCGGAGCTGCTGGCCCGGGCGGGCTGGCGAGCCCTCTGGTCCCCGGAGCTGCGCAGCAAGCACGCCCTTTACCAGTTCGGGCTAGGCAAACTGATGGGCTTTTCCGAAGTCCAACTGCGCCAGTTCTTCGCCAGTTTCTTCAGCTTGCCCGGTCCGCAGTGGGCTGGCTTTCTGGCCAACACCCTGGGGGTGCCGGAGCTGCTGGCGGCCATGCTGCGCCTGTTCGCCCTTTCCCCGTGGGGGGTGCGGGCGGGCCTGCTGTTGCCGCCGCGCCAGCCCTAGCCGGGTGCCGGCAGTCCGAGCACCTCCGCGCTCTGGCTGCGGATTCGCCGGCACAGGTCGGCGTCGTGGCGGATCGATTCGCCGTAGGAGGGCAGGATCCGCTTCAGGGCCCGTTCCCAGTCAGCGGGCAGCTTCTCCCGGAAACAGGAGCGCAGGATTTCCAGGCTGATTGCCACGGCCGCGGAGGCCCCCGGTGAGGCCCCCAACACGGCCACCAGCGAGGTGTCGGCCGCATGCACCACCTCGGTGCCGAACTGGAGCACCCCGCCCCGGCTGGGGTCGCCCTTGATGATCTGCACCCGCTGGCCCGCCACCGCCAGTGTCCAGTTGCTGGGCTGGGCGTTGGGGTAGAAGTCGCGCAGGGCCGCGAAGCGCTGCTCGGCGCTGGCGAACACCTGTCCTATCAGGTATTCGGTCAGGGGCAGGTTGTCCCGGGCCACCGCCAGCAGGGGCAGCAGGTTGCCCGGCCGCAGGGAACCGGGCCAGTCGCAGAGGGAGCCGCTTTTGAGGAACTTGCTGGAAAACCCCGCGTAGGGCCCGAACAGGATCCAGTGAAGGCCATCGACAAGACGGGTGTCGAGGTGGGGCACCGACATCGGCGGCGAACCGGCGGCCGCCATCCCGTAGACCTTGGCGTGGTGGCGGCTGGCCACAGCCGGATCGCCGCAGCGCAGCCACAGACCGCTGACGGGAAAGCCGCCATAGCCGCGTCCTTCGGGGATCCCCGATTTCTGGAGCAGCGTGAGGGCGCCGCCACCGGCCCCGAGAAAGACGGTGCCGGTATCGATCAGTCGGGTTTCGCCACTGGCTTGATCGCGACTCTCCAGCCGCCAGCCCCCCTGCTGACTGCGCCGCAGGCCCGTCACCGCCGTGGAGAATCGCGTCTCAAACGGCGGGCTGGCCCGCAGGTGATCCAGAAGCTGGCTGGTGAGGGCCCCGAAATTCACATCAGTGCCGGAAGCGAGGAAGGTGGCGCCGATCGGCTGGGCCCGCTCCCGTCCCTCCATCAGCAGGGGCGCCCAGTCCGCCACCTGGGCCGGCTCCTCGCTGTAGGCCATGCCCCGGTAGCAGTGGTGCGCGGCCATCCGCCGGTGGCGTTCGCGCAGGAAGGCCCGCCGCTCCTCCCCCAGCACGAAGCTCATGTGGGGGACACCCTGGATGAAGGCCGCCGGGGCGCCCAGGGCGCCGTCCCGCACCAGGTGGGTCCAGAACTGGCGCGAAAGATCGAAGGCCTCGTTGATGTCGAGAGCCTTGGTGAGGCTGATCGAGCCGTCCGCCGCCATCGGTGTGTAGTTCAGCTCGCAGTTCCCTGCATGGCCCGTACCGGCGTTGTTCCAGGCACTGGAGCTTTCCTGGGCCTCCCTGGGGAGCCCTTCGAGCAGCAGGATGCGCAGCTCCGGCCGCAGCTGCTTGAGCAGGGTGCCCAGGGTGGCACTCATGATCCCAGCCCCCACCAGGGTCACATCGACGGTGGTCAGCGTCACGGGGTCTGCCGTTGGATCGGATCGGCGATCAGGCCGGGCGACACGGTATCCGATGGCCGTCGGCGCCTGGCACCATGGATTCTCATGCGCCCCCGTGCTGCGGGTGAGAGCCGGTGTCGGAGGCTTCCCTTGCCATCAGCGATGACCCCACCGGTGCTGGCGCGGCTCAGGCCTGCCGGCAGGAACTGCTCGGGCTGCTTCGGGCCGGATCCCCTGGCGCCGCCACCGAAGCCGCCGAACGGATCAGGTCCCTGATCGAGCGGCTGGAGCAGCTGCAGCCCGCCGATCTCTCCGCCCAGGCCGCCCAGCTGGCGGGGGTGTGGGAGCTGCGCTGGAGCAGCAGTTCCCAGCCCTACCTGGCGGTCCAGCCCTGGCTGGAGAATCTGCAGCTGCTGGATCCCGCCGGCGGCCGCGCTCTCAACCTGCTGCGCCTGGCCGGCCCCCTCGGGCCCCTGGCGGGGATCGGGGTGCAGGCCCGGATCGCCGTGGAGCCCGAGCCGCCCCACCAGCGGGTGTCGGTGTGCTTCGAGCGGGGTGGCTGGCTGGGGCCCCAGTTGGGAGAACGGCGGCTGCAGCTGTTTCGGGAGGTGCAGCAGGGGTATGCCGCCTGGCTTGATGTCACCGTTCTGGATGACGAGCTGCGGGTGAGCCGGGGCAATGCCGGCACCCTGTTTGCCCTGGTGCGGCGGCCGGACCTCGAGCTGGCGGCGTTCCTGGGCTGAGGCCCCGGGGGCCGTCACCAGCCGTCGTCGTCGCCGTCGGCGGCCTCCTCCGGCGGCCAGGCCAGGTGCACCACCACCGGCACATGGTCGCTGGGCTGCTCGTTGCCCCGCACCCGCTTGTGGATCACGCAGCCCGTGGCGCAGGCCAGCAAGTCTTCAGACAGATAAATGTGATCGATGCGCCAACCGGTGTCCCGGTCCCAGGCGCCGGTGCGGTAGTCCCACCAGCTCCAGTGGCCGCTCTCCGGCTCGAAGACCCGGAACACGTCGCCCAGGCGATCGCCGAGGGCGGCCGTCAGGGCCTGCCGCTCCGGATCGCTGGCCATGATTCCGCCGCTGAGGCGCTCTGGGTCGTGGATGTCGCGGGATTCCAGGGCGATGTTGAAGTCCCCCACCATGGCCAGGGGTTCCCCTTCGGCCTCCTGGGCCTCCAGGTAGCGCCCCAGACAGGCCAGCCATTCCAACTTGTAGGGGTACTTCTCTGAGGTCAGGGCCGATCCATTGGGCACGTAGAGATTGAGCACCCGCACCCCTTCGATCGAGGCACTGATCACCCGCTTCTGTTCGCCCAGCCCCTCAGCCCCCGGATCGTCTGGCAGCAAGGCGGCGAAGCCCACCTGCACATCCTCGATCGGCAGTCGGCTGAGGATGGCCACGCCGTTGTAGGCCTTCTGGCCGCTGATCACGGCCTGGTAACCCAGGGCCTCGAAGGCGGCATGCGGAAACAGCTCGTCGGCCACCTTGGTTTCCTGCAGGCAGAGCACCTCGGGGGCTTCGGCCCTGAGCCAGGCGCCCACCTGATCGAGCCGGGTGCGCACCGAGTTGACGTTCCAGGTGGCGATCCGAAGGGCCATGGCGACGGGCCGGTGGACCGGCTGGGGGCCCTTATCATGGGGTCCTGATGATTCTTCGATCCGCCGGCAGGAGCCATGAACCGAGCATTCTCTTTGCGCGCCCGCACCGCCCGTGTCGTCTCCCTGGCGATCGGCGCGCTGCCAGCTGCCGGGCTCGTCGTGCTGTCGGCCGGTGAGGCTTCGGCACAGCAGGCTGGCTATGGGCAGACCCTTGGTACCAGCACGATGGAGCGCCAGCTGTACGACTACGGCCCCGGCAAATCAGGTACCGGCAGCGGCTCGCTCCTCGACAGCACCAATCCGCTCGACCTGCTGAACAAGCTGAAGCGCAGCACGGCCCTGGATGACGCCACCCCCCCCAGTTCCGCCATCGATCAGGCCCTCAAGGACTTTGACGCGAAGGCGCCGAAGCCTGCACCGGCGGGGACTTCGGGGCAACTGAAGGGGATCTGAGCGGTTCCAGCCCCCAGCTCGCCGCCAGCTTGTCAAGCCTGGGGTCCGGCTTGTCAGGGTTGGGGGTTCTCAGACGTGCCTGGGCCAGGGCCTCCTGAGAACCTTTGGCATCGCCTTGGTCGTGCCGCAACATCGCCAGACCGAGAAGCGGTCGCTGGTCCTGGGGAAAGACGTTGGCCAGCTGCAGGTAGGTGGCTGATGCGGTGGCGGCCTGGTTGCGCTTGAGCTGCAGTTCTGCCAGGAGCAGGCCGATGCCCAGGGCCTCAGGCTGCACCTCCGGCTTGATGGCCATGCCATAGGCCGCCTTGACGCGGGCCTCGGCGGCGGCGCCGCGCCCCTGCTCCAGATACAGCAGGCTGAGCAGCTGCAGGGCCTCCACCTGGGTGGGCCGCAGATTGAGGATCTGGCGCAGTTCCCGCTCGGCGCCGCTGCGGTCGCCCTGGTCGCGCCGCAGTTCGGCCAGCATCAGCCGCAGCGACCAGCGTTCGGGTTCCCGGTCCGCCATCGGCTCCAGCAGGCTGATCGCCTCCGCCTTGCGGTCGAGGGCCACCAGCAGCTCCAGCAGTCGCTGGCGGTCGGCTGGCCCCGCCTCGTCGGCGTCGAGCCGCAGCCGTAATCGGGTGGCCTCCTTGGTGAGCAGCGTTCGCTTCGGGTCGGCGCTGGCCTGGGTGGCCAACTGACGCTGGCCCAGCCACCAGCCTCCCCCGAGGGCCAGCACGCCGACCAGGCCGACCGCCAGCAGCGACCAGAGGCCAGGAAGGCTTCGGTTCGGGGAGGGCATCCGCTGACGGAGAAGGCTCAAGGTCGCGTCCGAGTCTGGCCTGGGCATCGCGCTTCCGCTGCTGCTTACATTGACCCGGGCCATTCCAGGCACCGCCACGGGGTTTTTCACATCCACCATGCGCCAGCATCCCATTTCCCCGGTCACCGAGCCGACGCAGTACCGGGCCATCGGAGTGGTGCGCGGTTGCTACGTGCCTGCCGATCCCGATCAGCTCACCCGTGGTCTGATCCGCACGGATGACGGCACCGAGATCGAGGCCGTGGTGCTCGGGCGTCTGCTCACGCTCATGCGTCGCCATCTCGACCTGGCGACACCCCATCTGTGGGTCGTCTACCCCCGTTCCCGGGAGGAGAACCAGCTTCACCTGCAGATGGTGGGCGTGTGGGAACCCAGCACCCTGACCCCTCCCACGGAGGCCGCCACCGCTGTCCCTGAGGCGGACCAGCTTCCCGAAGGCGACGACTATTTCTCCATCCGCGGCGAACTGATCTTCACCCGCCCCGAAACCGGCGATCTGGTCATCAAGGTGCGGCAGCAGCCCCGCCCCGACGGCAACCGTCCGGTGCCGTTCAAGCTCCAGCTGCGCGGCGACATTCCCCTGGAGCACCTGCGCCACTTCGTCTCCCTCGACCTGCGCCGCCAGGGTCAGCAGCTCGCCGTCGAGCGCTTCGAGGTCATTGGCCCGGTGGCGGAACGGGGCAACCGCGGCGGCCGAGCCCGCAAGCCCGGCGGTGACAAGGGCGGCCCGGCCAAGCCCAAGGGCCACGGCCGCGCCGTGACCCGCCAGGGCGGTTGAGATGACCAGCGGTGCCCTCACGGCTGGCGTCGTGGTGCTGCTGGTCAGTCTTGGCGCCGTGGCGGGCCCGCTGGTCGGCCTGTCCCCCTGGTGGCTCACCGTGTTCGTGGCCCTGGGCCTGGGTTCCCTCACCCTGGATGCGGCCCGCTTCGGCGGACGCGGCGGCCATCTGCTGGCCGAAGCCCTGCCCGGCGGTCAAGGGCGCCTGCGTCGCATCGCCATCCATGAAGCTGGCCACGCCCTGGCGGCAACCAGCGATGGTCTGGTGGTGCAGCGGGTGCTGGTGGGAAGCCTGGCCTGCCTGCGGGCCGGGGTCGACAGCGGCGGCTGCACCGAGTTCGCCCTGCCTGAGAGCGTGAAGCTCTCGGCTGAGGACCTGCGGCGTTGGAGCCGGGTGCTGCAGGCGGGCATGGTGGCCGAGTCGCTGATCTACGGCGGCAGTGTCGGCGGCGATGACGACCGGGCTCTGCTGGGCCGCCTCTGGGGCCTCTCCGGTTTCGATGTCGAGACGGCCCGCATGGAACAGCGCCGGGCGCGCCGGGAGGTGGAGCAGGCCCTGCGGGACCGCCGCGCCGAGATCGAGGCCGAGGCCGAACGGCTGCTGCAGGCGGCGCCCCGTTTCGGCCGGCGGCCGCCGCCATGACCCTGGCCCTGCTGGATTGCCCCACCGGCCTGGCCGGCAACATGCTGCTGGCGGCGCTTCTGGATCTCGGCCTCCCCGAGGACACCATCGAAGCGCCCCTCGCGGCCCTGGGTCTGGAGGGGCGCTACCGGCTGAGGATCGAGGAGCGGCGCAGCGGTGGGCTGCGGGGTCTGCATCTGGAGGTGGAGGCCCTGGAGGCCCAGCCGCACCATCGCCCCTGGGGGGCGTTGCGCCAGCAGATCCAGGCGGCTCCCCTGGCGCCGAGGTTGCGGGAGAAGGTGCTGGCGGTGTTCGGCCTGCTGGCGGAGGCGGAGGCGACGGTCCACGGCCACACCGCCGAGGCGGTCGCCTTTCATGAGGTGGGGGCGATCGATGCCCTGGTGGACATCGTGGGGGTCTGCGCCGGCCTGCTGCACCTGGGTGTGGACCAGCTGGTCTGCGCGGTGCCGCCCGCCGGCCACGGCAGCGTGACCACCGCCCACGGGGCCCTGCCGCTGCCGGCCCCGGCGGTGCTGGAGATCGCCCGGGCGCGGGGTCTGCCGCTGGCCTCCAGCGAGGGGTTTCCGCCGGGCGAACTCACCACCCCCACCGGGTTGGCCCTGATGGCCTGCTGGGCCGACCGTTTCGGCCCCTCCCCCGGGGCCGTGCCGCTTCGGGTGGGGGTGGGGCTGGGCACGCGCCAGCTGGATCGGGCCAACCTGCTGCGCCTCACCCTGGCCCGTCCCCTGGGGGACGATGGCGCCAGCGGAACCGACGAAGTGAGCGAAGTCCTGTTGCAGCAGCAGGCCCAGATCGACGACGCCAGCGCCGAGGACCTGGCCTACCTGGCGGAGGCCCTGCGCAATGGCGGGGCCCTGGACGTGTTCAGCCAGCCGGTGGCGATGAAGAAGGGCCGCACCGGCACCCTGCTCACCGCCCTGATGCCCCCGGAGCTGGGGCCGGTGCTGCGCCAGGTGTGGTGGCGCCACGGAACGACGCTGGGAGTACGGGAGCAGCTGCAGAACCGCTGGATCCTGCCCAGGAGCAGTGCCACCCTTGCCACCGCCCTGGGTCCGGTGCGGATCAAGTGGGCCTCTCTGCCCGACGGTCGCCGGCGGGCCAAGGCGGAACACGCCGACCTGGTGGAGCTGGCCGGGCGCCTGGGTCGCTCCATCGAAGAGGTGCGCGACGAGGTCCGCCGCGCCCTGGCGTCTGAGAGTGAAACGCCATGAGTCCCTGGTCCCCTCCCAGCCTCGAGAGCCTGCGGCGCCGACTGCCGTCGCCACCGAATTGGCTGGCCCTGCCGGGCGGTCTGCGCCCCTGGATCACCCTGGCCAGCCTCGGTTTTGTCATGGCGGCCCTGCTCAGCCACGGCCGCCAGCTGGTGCAGCTGCGGCTCGATGGCCAGGGTTGGCTGTGGCTGCTGCTGGGCGTCGGGGTGAGCCTGCTCAGCCTGCTGATCAACGGCGTGGCCTGGGGTGTGATCCTGCGTTGGCTGGGGCTGCGGCCTGACTGGGCCGAGGTGGTGGAACTGCACGTGGCCACCAACCTGCGCAAATTCCTGCCGGGGGGCCTCTGGCACCTGGCCTCCCGGGTGCAGCGGCTGCGGCACGAGGGCGCGCCCCTGGCGGCCCCCGTGGGCACCAGCATGGCCCTGGTGGCGGTGCTGCTCGACCCCCTGGTGGCGGCGGTGGCGGCCCTGGCCCTGGTGCCGCTGGGCGGCTGGCAGGGCGGGTTGGGCCTGGTGAGCCTGCTGCCTCTGGGCCTGCTGCTGCCCCGCTGGCTCGATCCCCTGCTGGCGCGGCTCGAGCGGCGTCGGGCCCGGGAGCTGGGCCTGGAGGAGGAGCTCGAGCAGGAGCTGGTGCAGGGGGCGCCCCTGGTGCAGTCCATCGGGCTGCGGGGCTACCCCTGGGCGCCCCTGCTGGCGGAGCTGGCCTTCGTGCTGTTGCGCTTCGCCGCGTTCTGCTGCTGCATCCGGGCCTTTGATCTGCCCCTCGGGACCGACGCCCCCATCTGGCTGGCGGGGTTCGCCCTGGCCTGGACCGCCGGCCTGGTGGTACCCGGAGCACCCGGTGGGCTGGGGGTGTTCGAGGCAGTGCTGCTGCTGCGCATGGGGCTGACCCTGCCGGAGGCACCCCTGCTGGCGGTGGCCCTCAGCTACCGCCTGATCGTCACGCTCACCGATCTGCTGGCGGCCGCCCTGGTGGCCTTGGACCGGCGACTGGTGCGGGAGCCGCCTGTGGCGACACCGCCATCAGGCAGCCCTTCTCAATAGGTTCTAGTTTTGCGAATATCTGGGATCGCGTGGTGAACACCCCCCCCACCGGTCTGGCCCAGCCCAGCAGCCTGCGAACCACGCTCAATGATCGGGGCCAGCGCCTGACGCCCCAGCGCCAGCGGGTGCTGGATCTGTTCGAGCGGATCGGCGAGGGCAGCCACCTGAGCGCGGAGGAAGTGCACCTGCGCCTGGTGCGCAGCCAGGAGCGGGTGTCCCTGGCCACCGTCTACCGCACTCTGCGGTTGCTGAGCTCGATGGGGTTGCTGCAGGAGCTCGAACTGCCGGAGGGGGGACGCCGCTTCGAGTTGGCCGGCGACGCCCACCGCGACCATCACCACCTGCTCTGTGTCCGTTGCGGCCGCACCGAGGAGTTCGAAAGCGGCTCTGTGCTGGCCGCCGGCGAAGCGGCGGCCGGGGCCTTCGGCTTCCGATTGCTGGAGTGCGTGCTCAACGTGCGGGCCCTCTGTCCGAACTGCGCGGCTGAGGAGCAGGGTTGAGGGGGCTGCGGGCCGGCAATTGCAGCTGCTGATCGGCCCAGTGGGCCGCCAGGGCCGCCAACAGGCTGGACCGATCGCCGCGGATGCGGAGCATGGGGGGCTGAAGCGGAGGAATCAGCCCAGGCTGGGGGGCGCCGTCCGTGCCGTGGCGATCGATGGCACGGGTGTGGGCAGCGGAAGACACCAGCCAGGGTCACCGTGGAGGAGACGGCGACTTGTACCTACGATCCGGCGCGCTCTCGGGGGATCCACCGCACGGCTCCCCCCGGCATCAACGTCCCAGAGGTCTGCAGCCACACCGCCCTGCCCATGACCCACACCGGCCGCAGAGAACCTCTCCCTGTTCACGAGCTGTTGTCGTCCTTGCTGGAGCCGGACGCTCCAGTCGCGCGTTGGTACGACCGGTTGCTGCCCTGCAGCGGCACCCTGCGCCAGCTCACCCGCCGCTGGGGCGAGGCAGCAGCCGTTCTGACCGTGGTTGGAGCCTTTCGCAGCCTGAGCCAGGTGATCTTCATCAACAATCCGCTCAGCGGTGTGTTGCTGCTGTTGGCCCTGCTGGTCCAGTCGCCGTCGATCGCCCTGTTCGCCACCGTTGGGATCGTGGCGGCCAACCTTGCGGCCAAGGCCCTCGGTGCCCCATGGGCAGACCGCCACAACGGCATCTACGGCTTCAACGGCGCCCTGGTGGGCAGCGCCATCGGCGCCTACGCCGATCTGGGGCCGCCACGAACCGCCCTGCTCTGGGCTTTGCTGGCCGTGGGGGGAGCGGCGATCACGGCGGTTCTGGTGCATGGTCTAGGCCGCCGGTTTCATGCCGCCACCGGCCTGCCGCCCCTGACGCTGCCCTTCTGCCTTGTGACATGGGGGCTGCTCATGCTGGTCACCCTGGCGGACCTGCCGGCGCTGCAGTTGCAGAGCCCTGCTCTGCCACCGCCAGCGGAATCCGTCATCCAGGCCTTTCTGCTGGCCCTGCCGCGAGGCTTCGGCCAGGTCTTTTTCTGTGGCGATCTGGCCAGCAGCTGGCTTGTGCTGGCGGCCACGGCCGTGGCCAGCCCGGTGGCGGCAGGGGTGGGGCTGATGGGTGGGGCGATCGGTGCGCTGACTGGCCTGGCCAGCGGTGCCACTGCCGCCGTGGCTATGGGTCTGTGGAGCTTTGAGGGCGTTCTCAGTGCCATTGCCATTGCGGGCATCTTCCACGCCCCCACCCGGCGCTGCGTGGGGGTGGCGGCCCTGGCCGCGCTGGTCGCCAGCCTGCTGAGCCCGCTGCTGGAGCGGCTGATGCCCTTCGGATTGCCGGGACTGACGCTGTCGTTCATCGTCGCGACCCTGGGCACCTTGCTGGTGGTGCGCCGGACGCTGCCTACTGTTGTGCCAGTGGCTTTGCACGCCATCCTCACGCCCGAGGAACACCTGCAGCGCTACCTGGTGACACGGCAGCTGCTGAACGACTTCCGCTCCCGCTTGGGCTGGACCCTGGATGGAGGGGGCCGGACCAGCCTGGTCCCGTCGGCAGATCCGGCGTTGCTGATGCGTCTGGCCGCCCTGTTCGAGCGCCTCGACAGTGACCAGGACGGCCAGCTGAGCCTGGCGGAACTGGCTGAAGGGATGGGGCAGGGCCGAAGCGATCCAGCGCCGGCCCTGGCCAGGGTGCTGGCCGCCATGGATCTGGATGGCGACGGTGCGGTGGACAAGCCGGAATTCTTCGAGGTGATGCTGCGCCTGCGCCGACTCCGGGATGGGCAGGAGCGGTTGAGGCGTTACCTCATCCCTGTGGATGCCGATGGCGATGAGAGGCTCGACCCCAGCGAAATGGATCGGTTGTTGCGCAGCATCGGCCAGCCTTCACTCAACCATCGGGAGCAACGGGCGGTGTTCGGTCCCGGGATGGCTGGCCTGTCCTGGCAGGCGTTCTTCGATCGGCTGCTGCTCACCTGAGGGCCCGGAGGCAGCCGCTTCGGCAGGCCCGCTTCGCAATCGCCAGCTGCTATTGAGAATCGCTTGCAAAAGGGGCCGTGGGGCGTCTAGGTTGCGAGCAGTTCGCAATAAGGGCGCTCCTCTCCGATGCGCTACCGCTTCCTTCCCGATGACCCCGTCA
>NZ_JAYGHY010000039.1:0-25707 GCF_034931305.1 Cyanobium gracile UHCC 0281
GGCTCCGGGCGATCCGGTGCTGGTGGTGGAGCCGCCCCTGGCCCTCTGGGCCGGCCGGCTGGCGGCGGAGTTCTGGGGCCAGCCCAGCGGGCGCCTGGCACTGATCGGCGTCACCGGAACGAACGGCAAGACCACCACCACCTATCTGATCGAGCATCTGGCCGCCGCGGCCGGTCGGCCCTCTGCCCTGTTCGGCACCCTGCAGAACCGCTGGCCGGGTCACAGCGCCACAGCGACCCACACCACCGCCTTCGCCGATCTGCTGCAGGCCGATCTGGCCCAGGCCGTCGCGGCCGGCAGCGCCATCGCCGCCATGGAGGTGAGCTCCCACGCCCTCGACCAGCAGCGGGTGGCCGGCTGCCGCTTCGCCGGAGCGGTGTTCACCAACCTCACCCAGGACCACCTCGATTACCACCCATCAATGGAGGCCTACTTCGAGGCCAAGGCGCGGCTGTTCGCCCCGGAGCTGCTGGATGGGGGCGCCGTGGTCAACGTGGACGACCCCTGGGGGGGCCGCCTGGCCGAGCGGCTGGCTGGGGCGCGCCCCTGCTGGCGCAGCTCCCTGGAGGATCCGTCGGTGGAGCTGCACATCAGCGCTCTGGTGATGGGCGCCGATGGGGTGAGCGGCCGGCTGCACAGCCCGGCAGGGGAGGGGCCGTTCCGCTCGCCCCTGGTGGGTCGTTTCAACCTGATGAACCTGCTGCAGGCGGTGGGGGCTCTGTTGCAGCAGGGCCTGCCCCTGGCCCTGCTGCTGGAGGGTCTGGCCAGCTTCCGGGGCGTGCCAGGACGCATGGAGCGGGTGGGCGGCCCGGAGGGAGTGGCCCTGCCGGCGGTGCTGGTGGATTACGCCCACACCCCCGACGGCCTCGAGAACGCCCTGGCGGCCTGCCGGCCCTTCACCGCTGGCCGGCTGATCTGTGTGTTCGGCTGCGGCGGTGACCGCGACCGCACCAAGAGGCCCCAGATGGCGGCCATTGCCGCCCGCCTGGCCGATGCGGTGGTGGTCACCTCCGACAACCCCCGCACCGAGGACCCGCAGCGGATCCTCGATGACGTGGTGGCCGGGATCCCTGCCGGCACCGAGCTGGCGGTGGAGGGCGATCGGGCCGCCGCCATCGCCGCCGCCATCGCCGCCGCGACGCCGCAGGATCTGGTGCTGATCGCCGGCAAGGGCCATGAGGACTACCAGATCCTCGGCACCACCAAGGTGCATTTCGATGACCGGGAGCAGGCCGCCAGGGCCCTGCTGGCACGCGCCGCCAGCTGAGGCTCCTATGCCAGCTGATGAACACGATCCGTTTGGGGTGGTTCCGTTCGGGTGTAACTTCCCGATGTAACTCCCCGGTGTATATGGCCGCTTCTATTCCCATGCCGAAGAAGTTCCTGGCGGAACTGATCGGTACCTTCTGGCTGGTGCTGGGCGGTTGCGGCAGCGCCGTGCTGGCGGCCGTGTTCCCCTACGACAACGCCGCCGCCAACCCCCTGGGCCTGGGCTTCCTGGGCGTTTCGCTCGCCTTCGGCCTCACCCTGCTCACAGCCGTCTATGCCATCGGCCATATCTCCGGTTGCCACATCAACCCGGCGGTCAGCTTCGGCCTCTGGGCCGGGGGCAAGTTTCCGGGCTCCGGTCTGCTGCCCTACATCGTCGCGCAGGTGCTCGGTGGCGTGATCGCCGGCGGGGTGATCCTGCTGGTGGCCGGCGGCCGCCCCGGCTTCGAGCTGGCCGGCAGCAACCCCCTGGCGACCAATGGCTTCGGTGCCCACTCCCCTGGCGGTTACGGCTTGCTTTCCGCCCTGGTGATCGAGGTGATCCTCACCTTCATCTTCCTGCTGGTGATCCTGGGGGCCACCCACAAGCAGGAGCTCAGCGCCATCGCCGGTGCCCCCATCGGCCTTTCCCTCACCCTGATCCACCTGGTCAGCATTCCGGTCACTAACACCTCGGTCAACCCGGCCCGCAGCACCGGCGTGGCGCTGTGGGTGGGCGGTGAGGCCATCGGTCAGCTTTGGCTCTTCTGGGTGGCCCCGATCGTGGGTGCCCTGCTGGCGGGCTGGTTCTACAAGGCCTTCTTCGCCAGCGAGGAAAGCTGATCCAGCAGCCTCTCCACCTCGTCAGCGGTGCTGACCAGGTGGGTACAGGCCCGCAGGCAGCGGGGGGATTCCAGGGTTCGCAACCAGGTGCCCCGATCCCCCAGCTGCTTCACAATGGCGGCCGGATCCAGGGCTTGGCCCCTGGGATCGGCCATGATGAGGCTCACCAGCCCCGCCGGCGGGGGCACCGCCAACAGGGTGCGGACTCCGGGACTCTGCTGCAACCCTTCCCAAAGCTGGTGGCTGCGCTGCCTGATCGCCGCCAGCCGCGCGTCGGCATCACCTTCGGCCTCCAGCAGCTGCAGTGATTGATTCAGCCCCGCGAACAGGGGTGTGCACGAGGTGGCCACCTCGAAGCGGCGGGCGTCGCGGTGGTACCCGCCGGCACCGGGCCCGTCGTGCTCCAGGGTGCGCCAGCCGATGACCGTGGGGCTGCTCGCCTCCAGCAGTCGCTCTGAGAGCGCCACTGCACCGAGCCCTTCCGGGCCGCAGCACCACTTGTGGCCTGTGCAGGCATAGATGTCGGCGGCGGCCGCCGCCTCTGCCACCGGCAGGCTCCCCAGCGACTGGGCCGCATCCACCAGCAACCAGGGGTGGCGGGAGTGGCCGGCCAGCTGGGCCGCCACCGCCGCGATCGGCATCGTCTGGCCGGTGTTCCAGAGCAGGTGGGAGAGCACCACCAGCCGGGTGCGAGGGCTGAGGGCCGCCTCCAGCCGCTCGTTCACCGCTGTTGCCGTGGGGTCCCCGTCACCGGTGAGATCGGCCACCGCCAGGGTGGTGATCCGCAGCTGGTGGCGCCGGGCCAGTTCTTGGAGGGCGGCCACCACGCCGTAGTGCTCGGCGTCGCTGATCAGCAGTTCGTCGCCTGCCTCCCAGGGCAGGCCCCAGAGGGGCAGCACGCACCCTGAGGTGACGTTTTCGGTGAAGGCCACCCGCGCGGCGTCGACGCCGAACCAGGTCGCCAGCCGCTGGCGCAGCCCTGACACGGTGCGATTCACGTAGGGCCACACGGCATCGCTGAAGGGGCCCAGCTCCTGGATGGTGGCGAAGGCTTCGCTGATGGCCGCCAGCGATGGGGAAGGCAAGGGGCCCTGGCCGCCGTAGTTGAAGTACGTCTTGTTGGCCAGGGCGGGCATCAGATCCCGCAGGGGGACGGGGAGCTCGGCAGGCAAGGGGGGCGGTGCTGGCGTTGGGGAAGCATGGCAGCGGATACCCCGAGCCAGGCTTTTAAACGTTCGTGGAACCGAGACTGGCGGTTCGCCCTGTTTGTTCTGTCCCTTGAACCCCACCGACCTGGGATGACGCCTGGCGGTTGATGCGTTTTCTCAGTTTGCGGCTGTAGCCGAAGGCCACACCCACTCCGGCGAGGGGCAGGGGGGCTGGGACCCTTGCCACCACGTCGCGATAGAGAGCCTGGCCGACGTTCTGATACAGGGCGGTGGTGGGATGGAGCTCATCCCAGAAGATGCGGCGGCTGGCAACCTCTGGATCCGTCAGGCAGGCCAGGTCCCGGATGCAGGGGGTCAGATCATCATCCAGTCCATAGGCCTTCGGATCGGCATAGATCCTGTTGGTTAACGTGTAGAAATCAAAAATCTTCAGGTCGGCATCTTCAAGGGCCGGTCTGATGCTGTGGAGGGCGCCCTCCAGAGAGGCATTGAAGACGTTCGAAAAGAGTGTGAGCGTTTGTGATGGTGACTGATCCGGGGGGCCTGCAGCCGGCAGGCGCCCAAGATCCGTGGAATTGAAGACCAGGATGTTGCGGGCGCCATGCTGATACAGATCAACAACGGATGAGACGATGTTGGTCACGGCGTTGGCGATAATCTGTTGGAACACCTGCGTGGCCGGCGTCGGCGGCGGGGTGGAGATCGCCGGGGGGCCTGGCGGCTGGGTGGCGTCGAAACTGCCCACCAGCTGCCCCGTGGTCTGGGTGTAGAGCACGTCGTTGGGGAACAGCTCGATGACAAACAGGGACGTGGCAGGGTTGAACGTCGGGGCTGAAGTTTTAAAGGCCTCGCGTTGCCATGCATGGCCCAGATTCTCGAAGTAACCGGCAAGCACAGGGCCAAGAACCGGTGATACGCCGTTGTTGTTCCCTACACCGGTTGAGGCTCCGCCGATCGCGTAGTTCGTGCCGCCGGCCAGGGAGGGCCGGAACGGCGCCAAGGGGGTGCTGAGACTGTAAAAAGGGTCGCTACGGTTGAAGCGATTCCAGAGATATTCCACGGACGTGGGCCCATTGCTGAAGCGTCCATCGGCATAGGGTGGAGGTGGAAAACTGATCGTTCCATTGGATTCCATGGTGGTTCTCAGTCCCCCGTTGCCACCGTCTAGGACGCTGTCTCCGAAGACGAAAAGATTGTCGAGAATCGACAGTCGCGCCTCGGAGGGTAACGGAGCGAAGATGGTGGAACAGGCGGCCACTAGACCCATCCATGTCTTCACTCGAGCCATGGTCGTCGCAAGGAAACCGCGTGGAAACCCTACCTCAGGTCAAGCCTGGTACAAAATCTGAAGATCACGTGGTCATAGAAAACTTAGGTGCACGCACTTCGGGGCTTCTGTCTGGCATCTTCTGCGCTGCAGTCTTGGCGCATTTATGCATCCCGGCATGGGCTTTTGTCCAGCTGCCTGGTGTCAGGTGGTCGTCACTGCTTCGGCAGCGAGGTCAGAGTTCTGGCGGCTGGCTCTGCCCACCGTTGGCGGTGGGTGGCAGCGGTGACCCGGCCTGGCTTCAGTTGCTGGAGATCACCTGGCCCACCACCACGGCGGCCACGGCCGAGAACAGGGTGATGCCGAGGGCCGTGAGGGGGCTCTGGCCCTGGGCCACCGCCAGGGTGGTGATCACACCGGCTCCGAGGCTGGCCACGGCAAGCTGGGAGGTGAGTTCGCTGCCGGAGCGGGGGCTGGGGCTCGGGGTCACGGCGGCTTTGATCAGGGTGATTCGCCAGACGCTACGGGCGATGCATCGTGCGTCACCGGCGCTGAGGTCAAGCTGTTACCAGGCGTGGTTGTTCTTCATGAAGCCGTTACATCGGGCCCCATCGATGCAATGAAAGTCTTCCACTTTTGTGCCTATTCGCCTCAGAAAGGCCGCCCGGCCCCGGAAGCAGGCCGGGCGCGGCCGCTGCTGGCCCAGCTGCGGAGGGACTCGAGTTGTTCCCGGGCCGTGCGCGAGAGGGGCACCACCTGGCTGGCGGCGGCGATCAGGTCGGCCTCCCCCAGCTCCCGCCCATCGCCGAAGGCCAGGTGCATGGCCTCGATCACGGTCTGCTCCAGTTCGGCGCCGGAGAAGTCGGTGGTGCGGTCCACCAGCACCTCCAGCGGGATCGTGTGCTCCGGCCGCCGCCGCCGCAGCTGCAGATCCAGGATCGCCCGGCGTTCCTCGGCGTCGGGCAGTTCCAGCAGGAAGATCTCGTCGAAGCGGCCCTTGCGCAGCAGTTCCGCCGGCAGCCGTTCCACCGCATTGGCGGTGGCCACCACGAACACGGCGCTGCTCTTCTCCGCCATCCAGGTGAGCAGGCTGGCCAGCACCCGCTGGCTGGTGCCGCCGTCGCTGCGGCCGTCGCCACCGCCGAAGCCTTTGTCGATCTCATCGATCCAGAGCACGCAGGGGGCCATCGCCTCGGCCCGCTGGATCATCTCCCGGGTGCGCGCCTCGCTGGCCCCCACCAGGCCTGCGAACAGGCGCCCCACATCGAGCCGCAGCAGCGGCATCGCCCAGCTGTGGGCAATCGCCTTGGCGGTGAGCGACTTTCCCGTGCCCTGGGGCCCGATCAGCAGCACCCCCCGGGGCAGGGGTAGCCCGTAGCGCTGGGCCTCCTCGCTGAAGGCGCGGTGGCGTTGCTCCAGCCAGTGCTTGAGGGTCTCCAGGCCGCCGATGTCGGCGGGGGTGGCTTCGGTGGGGCAGTACTCCAGCAGTTCGCTGCGGGCGATGGCCTGGCGCTTCTCCTCCAGCACCTCGCTCAGGTCTTCGATCCCCAGCTGTCCCCGCTGGGCCAGGGCCCGGGCCGCCAGCTGGCGCACCCTCTGCTCGCTCAGCCCGTGGCAGGCGGCCGTGAGCTGCTCCAGCACCTCTGGGGCCAGCGGCTGGCCGCTGGCCTCGGCGATCGCCCGCAGCAACCGGCCGATCTCGCGGGCCTCCGGCAGGGGCAGCTCCAGCAGGGTGACGCTGTCTTCCAGTTCCCGCGGCATCTGCCATTCAGGGGCGCTGATCACCAGGGTGTGGGGCACCTGCCGCAGGCTCACGGCCAGGTTGCGCAGCCGCCGGCAGACGCCGGGATCATCGGCATAGCGGTGGAAGTCCTTGAGCAGCAGAATCGCCCCCTGCTCGGCGGGAAGCCCGTCCAGGCCGCCGAGGGCCGCCATCGGCTGACGCACGGCCTGCCCCTGCAGGTTGGGGGCGCCGGCCAAGCCGCCGATGAAGTCCCAGCGCAGCAGGGTGCGCCCCCCCAGGCGCTCGGCGGCCCGCTCCAGCAGCCCCTCCACCCGCTCCTCCTCCAGGCTGCGGATCCAGAGGATCGGCGTGCGGGAGCGGATCAGAAGATCCAGCTGATCGGCCAGGCCGTGGACCATGGCTCAGCGCAGGGAGCGAAGGGCCGCCCAGCGGGGATCACCCTCCCCTTCGCCGCTGGCGTCGCCTGTGGGCCTTGGCGGGCCGGGACAGTCGGCTCCGCAGCGGTTCACCAGGGGCAGTTGCAGGCTGAGCTGTTCGAACAGCCAGCGCTCCGGATCGAAGCTGCTGCCGGGATCAAGGCATTCCACAGGGTCCTCGGCCGCGAACACCACCTCCTCCTCCTCTGGACCCGCCACCGCGATCTCCAGCAGCTCCCGGGCCTTGGCCGTCAGGGCGTGGTTGTAGGTCTGCAGGCAACGGTCGCAGCAGAGCGTGATGATCGTTTCGGCCGAGCCCTCCAGCTCGAGCACGGTGCCGTGATGGATGGCCCGCATCTGGCCCCGCACCGGGGTGAGGCTGGCCAGCCCGGCGATGGGCTGGTCGATCGGCCAGTGGCGGCCCTCGCCCAGCAACCGCAACTCCTGCAGGGGCAGCGGCTGCAGCCGGGGAGTCATTTCTTGGCCTTGGGCTCGAAGGGCAAGCGGCCGCCGCCACCTGCGCCGGCCGTGGCCGTGGCCGGCTGTTGAGCGAGTTGCTTGTCGAGGATCGCCTGCAGGTTGTCGGGCAGGGCCTCCCGGGTCAGCAGGAAGGTCTGGACACCCTGGAACACGTTGGCCACCACCATGTAGAGCAGCACCCCGGCGGGAAGCGGGAAGAACAGGAACATTGCCGTGATCATCACGGGCGTGATCTTGTTGGCCGTGGCCTGCTGGGGGTTGGCGGGCATGCCCATGCCTGAGAGCAGCTGGGAGGCGAACAGGGACGCGCCGAAGGCTCCCACCAGGATGGCGATGTCCCAGTTGATCGCCCCATCGGTATAGAAACCCACCTGGCCGAGGGCCTTGATGAACAGGAAGCCGCTGCGGGCCGCCAGGCCTGGGATGCGCGCCTCCACAGTGGCGTCGCCGGGGGCCAGGGCCGTGATTTTGCCCTGGTCATCCACCTGCACCACGCCCTCGCCCTTGGTCACCACCCAGCTGGGGATGAAGCTGTCGCCGTGCTCCACGGTTCCCAGCAGGGAGGCAAAGCTGGTGCCGTCCTTGCCGTGCAGCTCCACCTTGGTGCTGTCACCGACGCCGAGCTTGGTGCCCCCGTCGAGGCTGGCGATCACCGGCACGTGGTCGGTTTCGCTGATGAAGATGGAGTGGCTGGCGCTGTTGAAGGGCTTGGTTTCCACCGCCGCGATCTCCTCGGCCGGCAGCACCTTGAGGTTGATCGGGTAGGGGACATCGGCGAACGGCGATCCCCGCAGGGTGGCGAACAGGGCGAAGAGGATCGGCATCTGCACCAGCAGGGGCAGACAGCCCGACAGGGGGCTGCCGAACTCCTTCATCAGGCCGCCCAGCTCCTCCTGCTGTTTCTGGGGGTTGTTGGCGTACTTGGCCTTGATCTCCGCCTGGCGCTGCTGCATCACCGGCTGGGCGATGCGCATGCGCCGGGCGCTGCGGATCGAGCCGGCGCTCAACGGGAACAGGGCCAGGCGGATGACCACGGTGAGGGCCACGATCGCGAGCCCATAGCTGGGGACCAATCCGTAGAAGAAGTCAAGGATCGGGAGCAGCAGGTTGTCGGAGATGTAGCCGATCACGGCAGGGGTGCGCTGGGGTGGGGACTCTCGGCTGCCAGTGTGCCCGACCGGGGAGACCGGATGGGGGTCAGGTGCTCAGGCGCTTTCACGGGCCGGGGGGGCGAAGCCGGCCGCACCGGTGGCACCGGGCGTGCGGGGGGCGGCTTTGCTGCGGCTGTCGCGACGCTCTTCGATGTAGGTCTCGAGCTCACGGAAGCGTGGTACCGCACGCATTTCGAGCTTGGCGCCATCGTTGAGCACCAGCACCATGTCGCCCCAGGCGCCGAAGCCCCGTGGGACCGAGCGCACCTCGCGGATCTGGCTGTAGACCACCTGGGTGCGATCACGGCCGAGCCAGCCGCCACTGACGCTGATGCGCCGGCTGGTGATGCGGAACCGCAGCCACAGGGCCCGCACGATGGCACCAACGGCAAAAGGGATGCCGATCAGCGTCAGGCCGAACAGCAGGTTGATGACCAGGTCGCCCTTGGCGGGGCCTCCCTCATAAAAGACCGTTTCATTGATCTCAAGTTTGTTCTCCACCCTGTCCTCCGGGGTCAAGGAGCAATCCTGCCTGGCGCAGCAGATGGGTGCATTCTCCCAGGAGCTGGACCTCGCCGCGCTCCAGGCAGCCGGGCTTGAGCGTGATCAGCAACCAGAGGGGACTGGCCGGTGTCGGCGGGTGGCGGAGCAGTTGGTCGTGGAACAGGCGCCTGAGGCGGTTACGGCGTACCGCGAGCTTGCTGACCTTGCTGCTGACCACGATGCCGCAGCGCCAAGGGCTAGGGCGTGGAGGTGTACCGGGGGGGAGCAGGGACGGGTCCGCGGCAAGAATGCGCAGAACCAGGGCTGGGCCCTGGAACCGGCGACCCTGGCGGTAGAGGCGATCAAAAACCCGTCGGCCCCGGAGCCGGTGTTGCTGTGGCAGGGCCATGGCCCCTCACGGTCAGCCTCAGACCGCCAGGCGGGCCCGACCCCGGCGACGGCGCGTGCGGATCACGCGACGACCGGTGTGGGTGCGCATCCGCACCCGGAACCCAGAAACCCGCTTGCGCTTGCGGCTTGTCCCTTCGAGTGTGCGCTTCGTCATGCTGCTGTCTGCTCAGTGGGTCACCCTATCAGTTGGTGTTGCTTGGCACGATCTGGATCAGCCAGCTGCCCAGGTAGCCGGAGACGGGGATGTCGCCGGGGGCCTGAGCCAGCGCGTTGAACTGATACATGCCGGCGTTGAACGGGTTGAACACGTTCATGTAAACACCGATGGTGTCCTTGTCAGAGACAGGCGTTTCAGGAAAAATGTCGATGGATCTGCCGTTCTCCGACACTTCGATCGTCGCGGGGATAGTTTCCAGACAGCGGGTTCTCTTCAGCATCCCCCCTTCACTCATCCTGCAGAGCTTGACCTGCTTGGGATCGATCTTGGTGTCGAAGTGGCTGGGAACGCTGATGCTCAACTTCAGAATCGCCGTCTTGCGGTCCTTCGGCCGCAGCATCAGGTAGTACTCCGCCCGCTGCATGCGGGTGGTGTCTGTGGAGAAGAAGTAAAGCTTGCGATAATCCTTGTTGTTTTCCCAGCGGAATTCCATCAGCCCTGGCGTGCCCTGGGCGAGAGCCGGAGCGGTGCCGACAGGGGAGAGGACGGTGGCGGTGGCGACCGCCAGGGCTCCGAGGGCCGCGGTACCCAGACGGCCGATCAGGCCCGTGGACCGCTCTGGCGGAAAGGAGGGCATGGCTTGGAAGAATGTCATGTTGAAAGTCTCAACACGCCCATGCGCCTGTCGCGCCTTCAGTGGTCGGCGGGGGAGCTGGCTGCGGTCGCAGGTTGGCCGGGCTCGGCCCGATCGGGCCTCAGCCGGGCCGCCTCCCGCAGGTAGGGATGGACCACCGCCCGGCCGGCCTCCATCCAGGCGTGGGCCAGCAGCCGGATGCAGCGGGGCAGGTCCCCGGCCACCGCCATCTGTTGGCAGTCCAGCAGGGCCACCTGGCCCCAGTCGGAACGCCTTCTGGCGATCGCGGCCGGGAAGCAGGCGTCCAGGTCGGCGGTGACGGAGAACGTCACCGAGAGCACCCGATCCCCCGCCAGATCGTTGCGTTGCAGCAACTCCTCGATCAGTTCCGCCACGGCCTCCGCAATCGCTTCGCCGCTGTTGGCGCTGGCGGTGGTGGCTCCCCGCAGCGCCCTGAGCTCGAGACCAGGCTTCATGACGTCAGGGGCGATGGAGCCAGAGGGGTTGGCCGTTCCAGGCCAGCTCCAGGCTCAGGGACTGGGACAACTGCTGCAGCAGTGTGGCGCCCGGCAGCAGGCCGAGCAGCTTCCTGGGCGGTTTGCCGAAGCTGACGGTGCGGGTTTTCTCCGGATCCAGCCCCGCCAGCTCCGCCGCCAGCAGGCGTGCACTCTCCTCGTCCCCCAGGACGTCCACCAGGCCAAGGGGCAGGGCCTGGGCGCCACTGAAGACCCGGCCGTCGGCGAAGACACGCACCGCCGCCTCCTCCAGGCCACGCCCTGCGGCGACCGCAGCGACAAATTGGTTGTAGCTGGAATCGATCAGCTCCTGCAGCAGCTGGCGTTCCGCTTCGGAAAGGCCGCGGTCGGGCGAAAGGATGTCCTTGTAGAGGCCGCTCTTGACGGTTTCGAAGCGGATGCCGATCCGTTTCAGCAGCCGTGAGAGGTCATTGCCCCGCAGGATCACGCCGATCGATCCGGTGATGGTGCCGGGGTTGGCGACGATCTTCTCCGCCGCCACCCCCACGTAGACCCCGCCGGAGGCGGAGATGTTGCCGAAGCTGGCCACCACCCGGCAGCCCTTCTCCCGCAGACGCAGCAGGGCCGCATGGATCTCCTGGCTATCGCCCACGGTGCCGCCGGGGCTGTCGATGCGCAGCAGCAGCGCGGGGCACTCCCGTTCCTGCACCTGCTCAATGGCCTTCAGCACCCGGACCCGGGTGCCCCCGGCGATCGGCCCTTCGATGGCGATGCGCGCCAGGGTTCGTCGGGACTTGCGGCGCCAGGGCCAGGGCATTGTGGAGATGCGCGGTGGCTGGATCTTAAAAAGAAGGCCTGGAGAGGCCTGCTCCCGCGCCGGCCACCCCTCCACCTCCACCGACGCCCCAGGTCGCACACCCCATGCCCCGGACCCTGCGCTGGGTGTTGATGCTTCTGCCCTTCGCCCTGTGGGGCACAGCGATGGCGGCGATGAAGCCGTTGCTGGTGGGGGCGTCCCCGGCGATGCTGGCCAGCCTGCGGCTGCTGCCCGCCGGGCTGGTGCTGCTGCTGGCGGCCCGCCTGCTGGGGCGTTCCTGGCGCATCGATCCCGTGGATTGGCCCTGGCTGCTGCTGTTCGCCGCCGTCGACGGCAGCCTGTTCCAGGGGTTGCTGGCCCGGGGACTGGGCCAGACCGGGGCGGGCCTCGGCTCGGTGCTGATCGATTCCCAGCCCCTGCTGGTGGCCCTGCTGGCCCGTACCTTGTTCGGCGAAGCGATCAATCCGGTGGGCTGGCTGGGCCTGTTGATCGGCCTGCTCGGCATCCTCTGCCTGGGACTGCCGGGGGAGGTGCTGCGCCACTGGTGGCTGCAGGGCCCCCCGGCCCTTCAGGGGCAGGCCTGGAGCCATGGCGAGGCCTGGATGCTGGCGGCGGCGGCGGCGATGGCGGTGGGAACGGTTCTCTGCCGCTATGCCACGCGGCGCAGCGACCCTGTCGCCATCACCGGCTGGCACATGCTGTTCGGCGGCATGCCCCTGCTGCTGGTGGCCGGCGGCGAATCCCTGCTGCGGCCTGAGGCTGTCACCTTCTGGCCCCACTGGAGCCTTGGCCAGTGGGGCCTGATGGCCTACGCGGCCCTGTTGGGCAGTGCCCTGGCCTACGGCCTGTTTTTCTGGTTCGCCAGCAGCGGCGATCTCACCGGCTTCACCGCCCTCACCTTCCTGACTCCGGTGTTCGCGGTGCTCTGCGGCGTGCTGCTGCTTGAGGAACGGCTGGGTCCCCTGCAGTGGCTGGGTGCCGTGCTCGCCTTGATCTCGGTGCTGCTGATCAACCAGCGCGGTCGGCTCTGGCAGGTGAGCGGGCGGACGGAGCCCGTGCCGCCATGACGCGCACGATTCTCTTCGTGCACCAGAACTTCCCCGGCCAGTACCGCCACCTGGTGCCGGCCCTGCAGCGCCGCGGCGATCGGGTGGTCGCCATCGGTGGCCCCACCAGCCGTCCCCTGCCTGGCGTTCCGCTGCACCGCTACGATGCGCTGCCGGCCGGTGGAGTGCCCCCCTGCCACCCCTGGGCAGCTGATTTCCAGACCAAGGTGCTGCGGGCCGAGGCGGTGGCCCGTTGTCTGGAGACCCTGCTGCAGGAAGGCCTGCGGCCCGATCTGGTCATCGGCCATCCCGGCTGGGGCGAGCTGCTGGTGGTCAAGGATCTGTTGCCGGACGTCCCGGTCCTGCACCAGGTGGAGTTCATCTACCAGCTGCAGGGGGCAGACGTGGGGTTCGACCCGGAGTTCGCTGATGCCGACTGGCGGCTGCGGGCCCGGCTGCGCCTGCGGCGGGCTCCACAGCTGCTGGCCCTCCAGGATCTGGACTGGGGGCTGGCCCCCACCCCCTGGCAGGCCAGCACCGTGCCGGTCCCGTTCCGCCAGCGACTGAGCGTGATCCATGAAGGCATCGACACCGCCGCGATCGCCCCGCAGGGGTCCGCCCAGTTGCAGCTGCAGCGTGCCGGTGTGAGCTTCGCTCCCGGTGACGAACTGGTGAGCTTCGTGGCCCGGAATCTGGAGCCCTACCGCGGCTTCCACACCTTCATGCGCATGCTCCCCCTGCTGCAGCGGTTGCGGCCCAAGGCCCAGGTGGTGATCGTGGGCGGCGATGGGGTGAGCTACGGCGCCGCGCCCCCCGGCGGCGGCAGCTGGAAGGAGGCGATGCTGCGGGAGCTGGGCGATGCCCTCGATCGGCGCCGCGTCCATTTCGTCGGCCGCGTGCCGCACCCGGTGCTGCATGAGCTGTTCCGGGTCACGGCCTGCCACGTGTATCTCACCGTTCCCTTCGTGCTCAGCTGGAGCCTGCTGGAGGCGATGAGCTGCGGCGCCCTGGTGATCGGCTCGGCCACGGCACCGGTGCAGGACGTGATCACGGATGGCCACAACGGCCTGCTGGTGGATTTCTTCGACCACCGGGCCCTGGCCGAGCGGCTGGCGGCGGTGCTGGCCGAGGCCTCGTCCCACGACGGGCTGCGGCGGGAAGCCAGGCGGACGGTGGTGGAGCGCTTTGATCTGACCCGCGTGTGCCTGCCCCGGCAGCTCGAACTTGTGGACCGGCTGATGGCCTGACGGTCGACACAGGAGCGGAAGGCTGGGGAGCGATAGGTTCCCTCCGATTCGCCCCGCCGGTTTGCCAGCCCTGCCCCGCCCCCAGCGCCGTCGGTTGCTGTTGATCACCGTGCTGCTGGGCTTGGTGCTCTACGGCTGGCAACTGGGCACCACGGGCCTGGTGGATGAAACGCCGCCCCTGTTCGCGGCATCGGCGCGGGCCATGGCGGAAACGGGCGACTGGCTCATCCCCCGGGTCAACGGCCTGCCCCGCTACGACAAGCCGCCGCTGGTGTACTGGCTGATGGGGCTCGTCTACGCCCTGCCCGGCCAGGAGCAGTGGAATCCCCTGGGCACCTGGGCCGCCCGCTTTCCCTCCGCCCTGGCTGCCATCGGCGTGATGCTGGCCCTGGCCGACACCCTGCTGCGTTGGCCCCAGCCACCCTTCGCCAGCCGGGGGCCGGGTGCGGTGAGCCTGCGCCCGGCCCTGACCGCCCTCACCGCCGCCCTGGCCTTCGGCCTCTCCCCCCTGGCCCTGGCCTGGGGCCGCACGGCCGTGAGCGATTCCCTGTTCAGTGGCCTGGTGGCCCTGGCGCTGTTGCTCTGCTGGCAGACCTATGCCGACCCGGCGCGGCGCTGGTGGCTGTCGTGGCCCGTCCTGGGGCTGGCCGTGCTGACCAAGGGACCGGTGGCGGTGGTGTTGCTGGCGATCACCCTGCTGCTGTTCGGCTGGCTGCAGGCCGACATCGGTGGGCTCTGGCGGCGGCTGCGGCCCCTGCGGGGCCTGGCGCTCACCGCCCTGGTGTCCCTGCCCTGGTATCTCCTGGCACTCCACAGCGAAGGCCGCCCCTTCTGGGACAGCTTCTTCGGCTACCACAACCTGCAGCGCTTCACCGAGGTGGTGAACCGCCACCTGCAGCCATGGTGGTTTTTCCTGCCGGTGATGCTGGTTGCCAGCCTGCCGGTGTCTCCGCTGCTCCTGGTGGGACTGGCCCGGGCCATCGGCCCGCTGCGCCGCTCCTGGTATCCCACCCTGCCGCAGCCCCCCGCCGCCTCGTTGGCCCGCTTCGCCGCCTGCTGGCTCCTGGCGGTGCTGCTGTTCTTCACCGCCGCCGCCACCAAGCTGCCGAGCTACTGGTTGCCCGCCATCCCCGCCGCCGCCTTGTTAGTGGCCCTGGCGGCCCAGACGGCCTGGACCGGCGGTGGCGGCCGCCCCTGGGAGCGCTGGGCCTGGGGCCTGAGCCTGCTGCTGGTGGCGGGCCTGGGGGTGGTGTTCCTGCTGGCCCGCCTGTGGGTGCCCCTGATCAACGATCCTGAGATGCCCACCCTGGCGGCGGAGCTCGACGGCAGCCCGCTGGTGCCCCTGGTGGCCGCCTGCTGGCTGCTGGCGGCCCTGCTGGGCTGGCTCTGCCGCCGCCGCCGCCCCCCCCTGCGGCTGCTGGCCCTGCAACTGCCGCTGGTGCTGTTCGTTCCCACGGCCCTGCTGCCCCTGTGGAGCGTGGGCGATCGCCTAAGGGGCGAGCCCGTGCGCCGCATGGCGGCGGCCCTGCAGCGGGAGGGCCGCCCCGGCGAGCCCGTGGCGATGGTGGGCGTCCTCAAACCTTCGCTGCACTACTACGGGCGGCGGGTGGTGATCTACGAGGGCATCGGTGTGGAGGGGCCCATCAACCTGGCGGACCGGCTGCGCCGGGAACGCCGCGTGGGCCAACGGCCCAGCACCCCGGACGCCCAGCCCACGGTTCTGGTGGTGATCGACCAGACCACCGCCCGCGCTCCCTTCTGGCGCCACCTTGGGGCCAGCGAGATCGCCAGTGCCGGGGTGTATCGGCTCTGGCGCCTCGACCGCCGCCGCCTTGAAGCGTCGGTGGCGAACCTGCGGCGCAACGGCTTCGCTCCTGATTGGCAGGCGCCCCGGCCGGAGCGTTACTAGGCCGCCGGCAGGTGGATGTGGAAGCGGCTCCCGACCGCGATCTCGCTTTCGACGTCGATCGATCCCCCCATCGCCTCCACCAGCAGCTTCACCACCGAAAGACCCAGGCCCGAGCCGCGCTCGTGCTCGATGGCATTGCGGCCGCGGTGGAAGCGATCGAACACCTTGGGGATGTCCTCAGGGGCGATGCCGATGCCCTGGTCCTTGACGCTGATGCACAGCGTCCCCGCGCCCTGGGACAGGTCGAGGCTGATCGGTCGGCCCGGAGGGGAATACTTGTCGGCGTTCTCGATCAGATTGAGCAGCACCTGCTGCAGGCGATCGGTTTCCGCCACGGCCTTGATCGGTCCCTCGGCGGCCTCCTTGGGCAGGGTGAGCAGCAGGGGGCGTGAGAGCTGGCTGCGGGCGAGGTCGCAGGCGGTGGTGAGCACTTCATCCACCGCCACCGGCGCCAGCACCATCTGCAGCTGGCCGGATTCGCTGCGGGACAGATCGAGCAGGTCGTTGAGCATGCGGGTGATGCGGTGCGTCTCGGCCTCGGTGGTGGCCAGGGCACGCATCTGCTCCGGATCCAGGTTCTGGCCGCGGCGCTGCAGGCGGCGCAGATAGCCACCGATGATCATCAGCGGATTGCGCAGCTCGTGCGAGACAAGCCCCACGAAGTGCCGCTGCTGGCTCCAGGCCAGCGCCAGCCGGTCGAGGAGGTCATTGAAGGACCCTGCCAGCTCTGCCACCTCCAGGGGGGCCCGCTCCAGCTTGAGGTGGCTGGTGGCGAGGCTTTCTGACGTCACACCAGCCGCCATCAGATGGAGATCCCGCAGGGGCTGGAGGAGGCGTCGCGTCAGGATCGAGATCGCCACCAGGGTGAGGACCAGGCACAGGATCCAGACCCCGAGCAGCCCCAGCAGCATGGTGTGCAGAGCGGTGATGTTGGGGCTGATGTCCTCGGCCACCCACAGCCGGCTGCCGTCGGCGGAGCGATGCAAGGGATGGCTGAGGTAGCTGTTGCCCTCAAGGTCCTTCACCAGCCGGTAGTCCGTCCCGATCAACAGCGGCGTGATGCGGGGCCCGGGCCAGGGGCCCTTGGGTGCCGCCATGGACTGCTCGACGAGCCCCGAAAAGGGAGTGGTCTGTGGGGAGCTGGGCCTTGGCAGCACCAGGGAACCGTCGCTGTGCTGCACCCAGAAGAAGCGCTCCCTGGCGCTGAGGCGATCCAGTTCCTGGCGCAGTTGACTGGCTGTTCCGGGGGATGGGTCGCTGCTGCTCTGATCGAGCGAGAGCGTGAGGGAGCCCGCCGTCAGCCGTTGCCCCGCCTGTTGCTGGCGCAGCAGGCACTGCTGATTGATGAGCAGGGTGAAAGCGGAAGCGGCGGTGTAGCCGAGGAACACCGACGTGAAGGCCGCCAGCCTGAGCTGGCCGAGCAAGCTGCCGAACAGGCGTTGCCGCCAGCCATGGGGAGGCGTCCCAGCCTGGGGGGGGATGGGTGGCTGGGTTATCACAGGGGGCTGTTCTCGCTCCTCTTGGGCAAGAGCCGCTCCAGCAGGTCGGGCAGCCGGTCGAGAAGTTCGTGCTTCAGCACGTAGTCGTCGGCGCCGGCCTCCAGCGCCTGGCGACGCCGTTCGGGATCGTTCAGGGAGGTGAAGATCACCACCGGTACGGTGAAACCGTGGGCGCGCAGATCACGCAGGCATTCGATGCCGTCGCAGTCGGGCATCTGCACGTCGAGGATGACGAGATCGATCCCCCCTTCCCCCAGCACCTTCTGGAGGCCCAGGCCATTGGTAAGGGTGCGGACGTCGCAGCCGGCGTCCGCCAGCTCTTCCGCCACCATGGTCCGGATGTGGGGGTCGTCGTCGACGATCGAGACGGTGGGCCGTTCCGACCTGGGCCGTTCAGGGCAGGTCATGACCTGTGTGGCGGTGGGGACGATCGCCCGCTGTGCCGAACGTCCCTGAAGGGAGAGGGGTGAGTTCATGGAGGCTGGAACCGTGCTTCATCTTGGCGTGATCCGAGTCAATCGGCAGGGATGAAATGTGGCTGAGAAAAATGGGAATCATGCCGCCACCGGTTGGGGACAGAGTTCCTGGTAAAGCTTCTCCAGAGCGTCAATGTTGCCGGTCAGGGTGTAGCGCTCCAGGACTCTGTGCCGGGCTCGCCGTCCCAGTTCCGCCGTCAGGACTGGTTGGTCCCGCAACACCGGGAGCAGGGTGCGCAGCTGGGTGGTGACGCCCTGGGTGCTGATCACGATGCCCGCACCGCCCTCCAGCACCTCCCCATCGGCACCGGCATCGGTGGCCACGCAGGCGGTGCCGCAGGCCATGGCCTCCAGCAGGGCCAGGGAGAGCCCCTCCACGAGCGAGGGCAGCAGGAACACTTCGGCGAGCTGCAGCAGGGCCACCCGCCGGGCCCGGCTGGCCTCGTAGCCCCACCAGATGACGTCGGCTTCCGTTCCGCTCTGCAGGGAGGAGCGCAGGGGGCCGTCCCCCACGATCACGAGCACGCAGCCCTGGGGGCGCACCAGCCGCCAGGCCTTCAGCAGGGCCTCGACGTTCTTTTCCGTGGCCACCCGGCCCATGTAGAGGAACACGCGTCGGCCCCCCACCTTGAGGCGCAGCTGGGCCAGTTCGGGTTCGCTGCCCTGGGCTGCTGGCGCCCAGGTGTCGGTGTCCACGCCATTGGGAATCACCGCCAGCCGCTCCCGACGCACCCCCAGGCGCACCAGCACCTCGGCCTGAAGTTCGGAGAACACGATCACCCGATCGAACTTCGCCAGGGAGGGCGCGTAGAGCTGGTAGGTCAGTTGCTGGGTGCCTGCGGTGAGGTTGCGCAGCCCGGCGTCGAAGGGGGGATGGAAGGTGGCCACCAACGGCAGCCCCAGCTGCTGACAGAGGTCGGGCAGCCGGAAATCGAGGGGGGAGAGGGTGAGGCTGGCGTGCACCAGATCGGGCCGCTGTCGCTCCAGGGACTCGCGCAACTCCCTCTGGGCGCCAGGGGAGGGGATCGTGTACACCTGCGACTTCACCAGGTAAGGCAGGGCCACCTCGGGGTTCTCATCCGGCCGCCCGAGCACGCTGAGCTCACCGGCCCCCGCTTCCGGCCGGCCCAGGGAGGGGGAGGGGGTGTCGAAGTGGATGAAGCTCACCGAGTGGCCGCGTTGCCGCAGAGCTTCGGTGGTGCTCAGGCCGTAGGTGACGTTGCCGCAGAACGGGGATTTCTTGCCCAACCAGGCAATGTGCATCACCTGTATGGCATCACGCAACAGCAGAATTTAGCAGCGCCTTGCGAGCCATCAACTGCTGCGCCAGGGGCGTTCACTCAGGGCGGCGATGGCCGCGATGGCGGCCAGCCCCCACAGCACCGGCAGCAGCCCATAGCGGCTGACCACGGTGCCCGCCAGCACCAGGGGCAGGCTGAGGGCGATGTTGATCAGGTTGTTCTGGAGGCCGAACACCCGACCCCGCTGGTTTTCCGGAGTGTCTTCCTGGATCGTGGTCTGGGCGGGGATCGCCAGCAGGGCCGCGCCCACCCCCAGCAGGCCGCAGAGCAGCAGGGTGAACACCAGGTTGCCGCGCAGCTGGCCCAGCAGCACCAGGCACCAGGCGATGGTTCCCAGTCCTGCGCTGGCCAGGCCACGCCGGCTGAAACGTTCACCCAGCTGGGCCATTGCCAGGGCCCCCACGGCCAACCCCAGCCCGCTCATGGCCAGCAGCACCCCGAAGCGGGTGGGACCGAGACCGCCGATCGCGGCCGCCAGGCTGATCGCCAGCACGTAGAGGGCCGCGAGCAGGCTGTAGAGCAGCACCAGCTGGAGCATGGCGCTGCGCACCTTGGGTCGCTCCCGCAGCACCTGCACCCCTTCGCCGATCTCCTCCCAGACGGAGATGGAGCGGGGTTCCCGCGGCGGTTCAGAGATCTCGATGCCGGCGATGGCCACGGCCGCGGCGCCATAGCAGAGCGGCAACAGCACGAATTCGCCGCCGGGGATGCCCACCTGGGCCAGCAGGGTGCGCAGCAGGCGCAGGATCGGATCACCGAGGGCGAAACCGACGATGGTGGCGGCCATGCTGGTGGCCTGGTACACCGAATTGGCGGCGAGCAGCTGGGGATAGCCCACCAGCAGGGGGATGGCCGCCTGCTCGGCCGGCGCGAAGAACTGGGTGAGCACCGACTCAAAGAACGTCATGACCACCAGGGCCCAGTAGCCCCAGCTGAGCCCCAGCCACATCGGCCCCGGCAGCAGGCACAGGGGGGCCAGCATCACCAGAGCCGCACGCAGGCCGTTGGAGGCCACCATCACGGTGCGCTTCGGCCAGCGGTCGGCCCAGACGCCCGCCACCGTCCCCAGCAGCATCGCCGGCACGGTGTTGGCCACGTAGATGCCGGTGGCCAGCAGGGTGATCATCTGGGCCCGGGTCTCGAAGCTCATCCGGAAAGCCGCGGCCGCCTCGGCGAGGGCCGCGTTGCTCTGTGGTGTGTCCGTCACCCAGTACTGGGCGATCAGGAACACCATCAGCACGATGTAGAACTTGTCCGCCAGCTGGGAAAACACCTGGCCGATCCAAAGCCGCCGGAACCCCGGCAGGGCCAGGACTCCGGCCAGTCCACGCTCGGTCTTGCCGCTCGGGCTCATGCTGGCTCGGACGGTTGGGAGGGCATGGGGTCGCAGGCGGTCCGCAGCAGTCTGAAGGCTCGGGGTCTCTGACCGAGATGCTCCCCGCACCAGGACTCCACCAGATCCAGCAGGTGCAGCCACACCACCTCCGGCCCCATCAGCTGGCCGTCGCGGCGACGGGGCGGAGCGGGTCGCGTCAGCCGCTGCAGCAGGGCCAGCTCGGAGGGGTTGAGCATCACCCGGGCCCCCGGTATGGCGCCGATCGCCAGCCCCTCGCTGGGTAGAAGGCTGCAGCGCCAGGCCCAGTCGCCGATCGGCGGCAGCAGGGGGGCGCCGCTGCGGACGCAGTGCTGCAGGGGCAGGGCGAAGCCCCCCAGGGCGAGCAGGTGGACGCTCCCCTGCACGGCCACCGCCAGGGCCTCCACCCGCTCAGCGCGGTCCGTCACCACCGCCTCCAGGCGCCCGAGCTGGAGCAGCAGATCGGCGAGCACGCCCGGGGCGGGAGCATCGGCGGGAACGAGTTTCAGGCACAGCTCGGCCAGGGCCTGGGCGGCGGCCAGGGTCTCCAGCCGCTGGGCCAGGCCGCTGTAATTGCGCAGCATCCGCAGCTGGCGCACCCGCCGCAGACCACTGCCGCCCCCCACCTGAAGAAACAGGTGGGCCAGGGGCACCGCCGCCGCCAGGCTGCTCTTCGGCCGGCGTGCCCCCGGCACCGCCAGCCGGGTGAGGCCTTCGGCCTCGCTGAGCAGGGTGAGCAGCCGGTCGTGTTCCCCCAGGGGGCGACAGGTGAGTGCCAGGCCCTCAAGGTGGCCTTCAGGCACCGGCGCGCAGGTTCTGCATCAGGCTCACGCCCCGGCTCGTGCCCAACCGGCTGGCACCGGCCGCCACCAGGGCGAGCGCCTGCTCCAGATCGGCAATGCCGCCGGAGGCCTTCACCGCGGCGCGGCCCCTGGCCAGGGCCACCAGCTGGCCCACCTGGTCGGTCGTCACCGGGGGGCCGAAACCGCTGCCTGTCTTGAGGTAACGCACGCCGGCATCGATGCTGATCTCCACCAGCAGGGCCAGGGCCTCGGGGTCGAGGCGGCCCACCTCCAGGATCACCTTCACCGGCAGGCCCAGGTCGGTGATGGCCGCCAGGTCGTCGAGCACGGCGGTGCCATCACCATCGGCGAGGGCGCCGAAATCCGGCACCACGTCCAGTTCGTCAGCACCGGCGGCGGCGGCCCACTCCGCCTCCGCCCGTTTGATCGCCGCGGGGATGGCCCCAAAGGGGAACCCCACCACAGCGATCAGTTTCACGGCTCCATCGACCGGCAGCCGTTCGCGGGCCAGAGGCAACCAGCGCGAGGCCAGGCACACGCCGGCGAAGCCGAAGTGGCGGGCCTCATCGCAGCAGCGCAGGATCGCCTCCTGGCCCCGGTGCGGGTCCAGAAGGGCATGGTCGATCAGGGGGGCGAGATCGGGACGTTCCGCTTGCCGCTCAGGTGTCACGGGCCTGGATGACGCCGAATCCACCGTGGTTGCGTCGGTAGACCACCTGGATCTGGCCCGTGCCCGCATCGCGGAACATGTAGAAGTCATGGTCGATCAGATCCAGCTGGTGCAAGGCCTCCTCCAGCTCCATCGCCGGCATGGCGAAGTACTTGCGGCGCACGCCGCGGTGGGGCACGGCGGGCTCGAGACCATCGGTGAGCGTGTCCCCGGGGTTGGGCAGCGTGGCGGCTCCGGCCTCCTCGGCCGCGGCCGAGCGGTGCACCGGTCCCTGGGTGCGCTCCTGCAGACGGTCCTTGTAACGGGTCAGCTGGCGGCTCAGCTTGGTGGCCACCATGTCGATGCTGGCGTAGAGGTTCTCGCTGCGTTCCTGGGCCCGGATCACCACGCCGTTGGCGAAAACGGTGACCTCGGCCGTCTGCTGCGGAACCCTGGGGTTACGGGCCACCGACAGATGCACGTCGGCTTCCTTGACGATGCCATCGAAGTGGCTGATGGCGCGGTTGAGCTTGGTTTCGGTGTACTCCCTGATCGCTGGTGTGACGTCGAGGTTGCGGCCGTGGATCAGCAGTTTCATGCGGGTGCTCGTCTCCAGAGGAATTCTGGCTCTGGGACGCCCCCAGGCTAGGAACGCAGGTGCATGGCCCCCAACACTCCCGCAATTCTTTTTGAAGCCCAGGGCCCGGTGCCGTTCCCGCTGGCCTGGGACTGGCAGCGCCGTCTGCAGCGCCGCCGGCTCGACGACCCCTCCGCCCCCGACGCCCTGCTGCTGCTGCAGCACACCCCCTGCTACACCCTGGGCCGGGGGGCGAGCCTGTCCCACCTCGGTTTCGACCCCGTTCACCCGCCCCTGCCCCTCTACCGCATCGATCGGGGCGGGGAAGTCACCCACCACGGGCCCGGCCAGCTGGTGCTCTATCCGGTGCTCGACCTCCAGCGCCACGGCGGTGACCTGCACCTTTATCTGAGGGCGCTTGAGGACGTGGTGCTGGCCGTGCTGCAGGAGCTGGGGCTGGAGGGGGAGCGCATCGAGGGCCTCACCGGGGTGTGGCTCGAGGGCCGCAAGCTGGCGGCGATCGGGGTGGGGGCCCGGCGCTGGATCAGCCAGCACGGCCTGGCCCTGAACGTGAACGGCTCCCTGGAAGGCTTCGGCGCCATCGTTCCCTGTGGTCTGGCCGACCGGCCGGTGGGACGGCTGGCGGACTGGCGGCCCAGCCTCACCCCGGAGCAGGTGGCGCCGCTGCTGCTGGCGGCCTTCGCCCGCCGCTTCGGCCTGACCCTGCGGCCCCCCGACCCGGAGGAAGGACTGGGAGAATCCTGACCATCCGTTGCGCTGCGCCGGCTGCCCATGAACGCCAGAGCCGAGATCCACTGGAGCGGCAGCGACCAGGACCGCCGCGCCCTTGCCAGCCGCCGCGACTGGAGCCAGCTCATGGGGCTGGAAGGTCTCTGGCCTGAGCTGGAGCGCCTCTATGGCTCCGAGGTGGCGCTGGATGCCCCCCATGGCCGCCATCCGGAAACACTGCGATTCGACGAGCTGCGCCAGGCGATCGATCGGGCCGCGGCGGCCTTCGCCGATCTGGGGGTCGCCAGCGGCGACGTGGTGGCTCTGTTTGCCGAAAACGGTCCCCGCTGGCTCGTGGCCGACCAGGGACTGATGCGGGCCGGAGCGGCCGATGCCGTGCGTGGCAGCGCGGCGCCGGCCGAGGAGCTGAGGTACATCCTCGAGGACGCCGGCGCCGTGGGCCTGGTGCTGGAGTCGGCCGCCCTGCTGGAGCGGCTGGCCCTCGATGGCCCGGCCCTGGAGCAGCTGCGCTTCGTGGTGCTGCTGGAGGGGGAGGCCCCCACCACGGCGGTGGCCCTGCCTTGCCTCACCTGGGCGGCCTTCCTGGCCCGTGGTGCCTCCAGGCCCTTGCCGCCCTCCCCCACCGGGGGACCCGAGCGGCTGGCCACCCTGCTGTACACCTCAGGCACCACGGGCCAGCCCAAGGGGGTGCCCCTCAGCCACGCCAACCTGCTGCACCAGCTGCGCACCCTCGGGGTGGCGGTGTCGCCGAGCCCGGGGGATCACGTGCTTTCGGTGCTGCCGATCTGGCATGCCTACGAGCGCACGGCCGAATACTTCCTGCTGAGCTGCGGCTGCCGCCAGACCTACACCACCCTCAAGCAACTGCGTACCGACCTGCAGAAGGTGCGTCCCCAGTACCTGATCAGCGTGCCGCGGCTGTGGGAGGCCCTGCTCTCCGGCTTCGAAGACGCCCTGGCGGCCATGCCGGCCTCCCGCCAGCGTCTGCTGCGCAAGGCCCTGGCCGCCAGCCGGTCCTTCCACCGGCGCAAGCGGGTGGCCCTCAACCTCACTCTGACGCAGGAATCTCCTGCCACCCGGCTGGTGGCCGCGGCGGGTGCCCTGCTGATCTGGCCGCTGCAGGCCACGGCCGGGGCCCTGCTCTGGCCGAAGGTGCGCGGCCAGCTGGTGGGGGGGCGGCTGCGCACCGCCATCAGCGGCGGCGGGGCCCTGGCCATCCACGTCGACGGCTTCTTCGAGGCCGTCGGCATCGAGCTGCTGGTGGGCTACGGACTCACCGAGACCAGCCCGGTGCTCGCCTGCCGCAGGCCCTGGAGCAACCGCCGCGGCAGCGCCGGGCTGCCGCTGCCGGACACCGGCCTGAAGGTGGTGGACCCCGCCACCAGGGACCTGCTGCCGGTGGGGGAGCGGGGGCTGGTGCTGGCGAAAGGTCCCCAGGTGATGGCGGGCTACCACAACAAGCCCGAGGCCACGGCCAAGGTGCTGGATGGGGAGGGCTGGTTCGACACCGGCGATCTGGGTCTGCTGCTGGCCGATGGAACCCTGGTGCTCACCGGCCGCGCCAAGGACACGATTGTGCTCAGCAGCGGCGAGAACATCGAGCCCGGCCCCCTGGAGGAGGCCCTGGTGGCCTCGCCGCTGGTGGAGCAGGTGATGCTGGTGGGCCAGGATCGCAAACAGCTTGGTGCCCTGGTGGTGCCGAAGGCGGAGACCCTGGAAGCGTTTGCCGCCGAGGCGAACCTGCCGTACCCGGGTGCCGATCCGGCCCTGCTGCGGGCCCTCGCTCGGGAGTGCAATCGTCTGCTGGCGGCCCGTCCCGGGTCACGCCCGGACGAGCGCCTCGGCGGCGTGACGCTGGTGGAGCCCTTCAGCATCGACAACGGCCTGCTCACCCAGACCCTGAAGCAACGACGGGATCGCATCGCCGATCGGGACCGGGCCGCGATCGCGGCGCTCTATGGGGAGAGCGGGTCCCATGGTTGACCGGATCGCCCGTGGCCTGACAGCCTGAGCCCTGCACCTCCAGTCCCATGGCCGACGGCAACAGCCTGAACATCAAGCGATCGATCACGGTGCGAGCCGTGGTGACGCCGCGCTGGAAGGAAGATGCCGAGCGGGAGCTCAGCACGGCCCTCACCAACTTCGACCAGCAGCTGGCCCAGCTGGAGCAGGAGGGGCAGCGGCTGATCGACGAGATCCGTCGCCAGAGCGCCAACCCCCTCGATCCCCGGGTGCAGGAGCAGGTGGGCTCGGTGCAGCAGCAGGTGGCGGCCAAGCGGGCCGAGTTTGAGGAGCAGAAGCGCCAGGTGCTCGAACAGCAGCGCCAGGTGCGCGAACTCGAGATGGAGCAGGTGGTGGAGCAGGGGCAGATCGAGAGCTTCTGCGATGTCCAGGTGGGCGACAACCTGGTGCAGAAGCTGCAGGTGGCTGTGCTGGTGCGGGACGGCGTGATTGAGGCGATCGAGGGGGGCTGATCCTTCCGCCGCCTAAAATCCCCCCCATCACAGAGGCAGTCCCCCGTTGGCCACCCACGAAATCTTCATGCCGGCCCTCAGCTCCACCATGACGGAGGGCAAGATCGTGGAGTGGCTCAAGAAGCCCGGTGAACGCGTCGAGCGGGGCGAGTCGGTGCTCGTGGTCGAGTCCGACAAGGCGGACATGGACGTGGAGGCTTTCCAGGAGGGTTTTCTGGCGGCTGTGCTGATGGAAGCGGGCAGCACCGCACCAGTGGGTGAAACGATCGGTCTGATCGTGGAAACCGAAGCGGAGATCGCGGCGGCCAAGGCGGCGGCCCCCGCAC
>NZ_JAYGHY010000040.1:0-24943 GCF_034931305.1 Cyanobium gracile UHCC 0281
TCCCCTGCCGCGCTGCCGGAGAGGCCCCCTGCCCGCAGCCCCCGCTCCACCAGCGCCGCCTTGCGGCCATGGTCAGGGTGGCGCAGGCTGCCGCTCACCAGCCCGTGGGCCGCCACCCCCAGCCCCACCAGCACGGCCAAGGCGGTGCTGGTGCCCCCGGGAACGCATTCCGCCAGCAGCAGGGGGCGCCCGGGGGACAGGCCCTCGCCCCAGCGGCGGCCCAGGGCCAGCAGGGCCTCCAGCCGCCCCGGATCGAGGGCCTCGCCGCTGCTCAGGCAGCGGGCCGGACCGCCACCGGCCAGCCCCGGCAACCGCAGGTGGGCCACCGCCGGGGCCACCGGGCAGCCAAGATCAACCACCAGGGGGTCCAGGGCCAACTCCCGCAGCACCACATGGCTGATCAGGGCGGGGGACACCCCAGCCGGCAGGGGCGGCAGGGCATGGGGACGCTCCCCGGCGGGACCGAGAAGCAGCAGTTCGGCATCAGCCGCCGCCGTACGGCGCCGGGAACTGGGGGTGGCACCGGCGGCGGAGATGCCGGGAACGGCGGCGGTGTCGGTGGCCGCCAGCAGCACCAGCACCTCGCAGTGGCGCCAGCCCTGCCGCCAGGGCCCGCACCAGCGGTCGGCGGCGGCCGGGGAACCGCAGATCCGCCGCAACTGGCTCAAAGGGGGTCGAGGGCCACCAGGCCGCGCAGGGCGGGCGGCGGTTCGCTGATCGGCAGGTCGAGCCTTGGGAAGATCCAGTAGGCCACGGCATGCAGGGCCAACACCACGATCAGGTTCTGCAACAGCACCAGCAGCAGGGCCGCGACCTGCACCTGGGCCAGGTCAAAGCCCCCGGCCAGGCCCACCACCCCCGCCAGGCGGTCCAGCAGGTTGGCGGCAGCGGTGGTGATCACCACCCAGAGGTTCTCCCCGACCAGCACCGAGAGCACAGCCACCCGCACCAGGAAGCCACCGGCGCCGATCAGGGCGCCCACCCCCAGGGTCAGCCACCAGCTGCTGCGGCGGCGCCAGCCCCAGCCCAACCAGAGGGAGAGCAGCCCGTAGGGGAACAGCACCAGGGGGCCGCGGATCGGCCCCATCAGGGCCACCAGCAGCAGGGCCGTCACCACCACCCCCTCCAGGGCGCAGCGCCAGCCGTGGCGCAGCTGCAGCAGGGCCAGGGGCAGGGGCAGGGCAAGGCGGAACAGGGGACTGCCCACCGGCAGGTAGTAGAGCGCCACCCACAACAGGGCGGTGGAGGCCGCCAGGTAGGCGGTGTCCATCAGCTGGCGCGCCTGACGAGGGCTCAGCTGCCGCCGGGAGGGAGGGGTCATCGGCTCAGCGCGGCGCCGGCGCCGGACGGGAGGCGGGGGCCGCGCTGCCGGTGGCGGGGGCGACACTGCCGGTGGCGGGGGTCTCCGTGGCCGGAGTGCCGGCCGCTGGCATGCGCTCGATCGTCTCCACCTCAAACGGCACCCCGGCGGCCCGCAGCGCCTTGGTGACCACCTCAGCCGGGGCGGAGGGGTCCGCCAGGGGCAGGCGGATGGTGACGCGGTAGGGGGCTGGCTGGACGGCCGGCGCCACGGGGGTCACCGGGGTGGCCGGGGCCGCCGGACGGGCGAGGGGTTCCGCAGGGCGGGCCGGGGCGGCTGGAGATGGCGCTGGGGTGGCGGAGGTCGCTGTCCTGGGGGTGGTGGCCGGGGGGGAGGCTGGTGCGGCTGGCGCACGGGAAAAGCTGCGCGACAGGGCGTCGCCGAAGGCCGTACCACCACAGGCCGAGAGCAGCAGGGGCAGGGTCAGCAGGGTTCCCGCCAGCGAAAGGGAGGGGCGGGGTGGTGCCATCAGCTGCCCGCGGGTTTGATCACCCGCACGGCGCTGGCCCGCAGCCGTCCGGACTTGGTGGTGGCGGGGGGCTTCTTGGCGGCGGCTGGCTTGGGGGTTGCCTTTTTGGCGGCCGTCGCCTTGGAGGTGGTCTTGGTGGCAGCCCTGGTGGCGCTGCGGGCCTTGGCGGCGCTCTTGCTGGTAGCAGCCTTGGCAGCCAGCAGCTCCACGGCCTGCTCCAGGGAGATGGTGTCGGCGGTGGTGCCCTCCGGCAGGGAGGCGTTCACCTTGCCCTGCTTGACGTACAGCCCGTAGGGACCGTCGAACAGTTGGATCGACTCCTCGGAACCCTCCGGGGCACCGAGATCCTTCAGGGCCGTACGACCCCCGCGGCCCTTCTTGGGCATGGCCAGCAGCTCCAGCGCCCGGCTGAGGCCCACAGCCAGCACGTCGTCCTCGGCCTTGAGGGAGCGGTAGTCCTTCTCCCCCTTGCCCTTGTCGTGGACCACGTAGGGGCCGAAGCGTCCCAGACCGGCCTGCACCTTGCCCCCATCGGGATGCTCACCCAGGTGGCGGGGCAGCCGCAGCAGCCCCAGGGCGTCCTCCAGGCTGAGGTCCTCGGGCTTGACGCCCTTGGGCAGGGAGGCCCGCTTGGGCTTGGGCACCTCCTCGCTCACCTGGCCGCGCTGCACATAAGGGCCGTACTGGCCGAACAGCAGGTACACCTGCTCGCCGCTCTCGGGGTCCTCCCCGAGGGATTCGGGACCTTCGGCCTTCTGGCGCAGCAGCAGCTCGGCCTTCTCGGCGTCCAGATCGGCGGGGGTGATCTCCTGGGGCAGGGTGGCCTTGAGCAGCTCCTCGCTACCGTCGTCGGCCACCCGCTTGGTCTCGAGGTAGGCACCGAAACGGCCGATGCGCACCACACAGGGCAGCCCCTCCAGCACCACCGTGCGGGAGATGCCGGGATCGATGTCGCCCTCCCGTTGCTGCACCTGGGTCTCCAGGCCTTTCTCCCCCTTGTAGAAGCCCTCCAGATAGGGCAGCCAGGAGACCTTGCCCGTGGAGATCTCGTCGAGGGTGTGCTCCATCTTCGATGTGAAGGCCGTGTCCACCAGGTCGGGGAAGTGCTCCTCCAGCAGGGCCGTCACCGCGAAGGCCGTGAAGCTGGGGGTGAGGGAGTTGTTCTGCAGGGTGGCGTAACCCCGGTCGACGATGGTGCCGATGATGCTGGCGTAGGTGGAGGGTCGGCCGATGCCCTCCTTCTCCAGGGTCTTGACCAGGGCGGCCTCGCTGTAGCGGGCGGGGGGCTGGGTCTGGTGGCCGAGGGCCTCCACGGCCCGGCAGACAGGGGCATCACCAACGGCGAGCGACGGCAGCAGCACCTCCTGGCCCTCCAGGGCCGCGTCAGGGTCGTCGCTGCCCTCCACATAGGCGCGGAAGAAGCCGGCGAAGTCGATGCGCTTGCCGCTGGCCCGGAAGGTGGCGCCCGCCGCTTCGATGTCGACGGCCAGCAGGGTGAGCCGGGCGTCGGCCATCTGGCTGGCCACGGTGCGCTTCCAGATCAGCTCGTAGAGGGCCAGATCGCGGCCATCGAGGCCGGAATCCTTGGGCGTGCGGAAGCTCTCGCCGGCGGGCCGGATCGCCTCGTGGGCCTCCTGGGCATTGCGCGCCTTGGTGCTGAACTGGCGCGGCTCCGGGCTGAGAAACTCCTTGCCGTACATCGCGCCGACGCAGTTGCGCGCCGCCGTCAGGGCCTGGTCGGAGAGGTGCACCGAGTCGGTGCGCATGTAGGTGATGAAACCCCGCTCGTAAAGGGCCTGGGCCGTGCGCATGGTGTCGCGGGCCGAGAGCCGCAGCTTGCGGTTGGACTCCTGCTGCAGGGTGCTGGTGGTGAAGGGGGGCACGGGCCGCCGCACCGTGGGCTTCTCCTCCACCGCCGACACCCGCCAGGGGGAGCTTTCCACGGCGGCCTTGAGGGCACCGGCCTCGGCTTCGCTGAGCAGCTTCACCTTGCTGCCCGGCTTGAGGCCGCCGGTGGTCTCGTCGAAATCGGAGCCGCCGGCGATGCGCTCGGACCCCAGGTGGGTGAGCTTGGCTTCGAACGGCATGGCCGCCTGCGCAAGGCCGGCCTTGAGATCCCAGTAACTGCCGCTGCGGAAGGCGCGGCGGGCTCGCTCGCGCTGCACCAGCAGCCGCACCGCCACCGACTGGACCCGTCCGGCCGACAGGCCCCAGGCCACCTTCTTCCACAGCAGGGGCGAGAGGGTGTAGCCCACCAGGCGATCGAGGATGCGGCGGGTCTCCTGGGCATGGACCAGCTCCATGTCGAGGTCGCGGGTCTGGTCGAGGGCGCGACCGATGGCCTCCTTGGTGATCTCGTGGAACACCATCCGCTTCACCGGCACCTTCGGCCCCAGGAGCTGGAGCAGGTGCCAGCTGATGCTCTCCCCTTCCCGGTCTTCGTCCGTGGCCAGCAGCAACTGGTCGGCATCCTTGAGGGCCTCCTTGAGCTCCTTCACCACCTTTTTCTTGTCCTTCGGCACCACGTAGAGGGGCTCAAAGGCGTTGGCGGTATTGACGCCGAGGTTGGCCCACTTCTCGCCCTTGTGGGCCGCAGGAATCTCACTGGCGTTGTTGGGCAGGTCGCGCACATGGCCCATCGACGCCTCCACCCGGAAGGTCTTGGGCAGGAACGCCCGGATGGTGCGGGCCTTGGTGGGGCTCTCGACGATGACCAGGGTGTGGGCCACGGGAAGGCGCGATACCGCTTCCTTCTTTATCGCATCGGCGGACCCGGCGGGTATCGGAGCACCAGACCTCCCCCCCAGATGGCCGCTACAGTCCGCCACATCGCGTGCCTCCCCGAACCCTGTGGCAGACCTGTTTCTGGCAGCAGCGAGCTCCGTCACCACGGCCGCTTCCGCCGCCGAGGCGATTGCTTCGGGCCTGGGCACCGGCGCACTGGCCCTGCAGCTGAATGCCGGGGCGATCGCTCCGGAAGTGGCCGTCCTGCTCACCCTGGTCGTCTGCCTCGTGGTCGACCTGGCCGGTGAGAAGACCGCCAGCCGCTGGGTGCCGCCCATCTGTTACGGCGGCCTGGGGGCCTCCCTGGTGCTGCTGGCCCTGCAGTGGGACAGCCCGTTGGAGCCCTCCTTCCTCGGCTCTTTCCTGGCCGACAACCTGGCGATCGCCTTCCGGGCGGTGGTGGCCGCCTCCACCTTGATTTCCCTGCTGCTGAGCTGGCGCTACGTGGAGCGCAGCGGTACGCCGATGGGCGAATACGCCGCGATTCTGCTGGCCGCCACCCTCGGGGCCATGTTCCTGTGCGGCTCCACCGACCTGGTGAGCATCTTCATTTCCCTGGAAACCCTCTCGGTCGCCAGCTACCTGCTGGCGGGCTACATGAAGCGGGATGCCCGCAGTTCCGAGGCGGCCCTGAAATATCTGCTGGTGGGATCGGCCGCCGCCGCGGTGTTCCTCTACGGCGCTTCACTCCTCTACGGCCTCAGCGGCGGTGCCACCAGCCTGGCCACCATCGGACTGGCCCTGCAGACCAGCGCCTCGCCGATCACCGCCCTGGCCCTGGTGTTCGTGCTGGCCACGGTGGCGTTCAAGATCGCGGCGGTTCCGTTCCACCAGTGGACGCCTGACGTCTATGAGGGTTCCCCTACGCCGGTGGTCGCCTTTCTGTCGGTGGGCTCCAAGGCCGCCGGTTTCGCCCTGGCGGTGCGGCTGCTGGTGGGTTGCTTCGAGAGCTTCGATGCCCAGTGGAAGTTCCTGTTCACCGTGCTGGCGGTGCTGAGCATGGTGCTGGGCAACGTGGTGGCCCTGGCCCAGACCTCGATGAAGCGGATGCTGGCCTACAGCTCCATCGGCCAAGCCGGCTTCGTGATGATCGGTCTGGTGTGCGGCACCGAGGATGGCTTCTCGGCAATGGTGCTGTACATGGCGGCCTATCTGTTCATGAACCTGGGCGCCTTCGCCTGCATCATCCTGTTCTCGCTGCGCACCGGCAGCGACCGCATCGCTGACTACGCCGGCCTGTACCAGAAGGATCCCCTGATCACCCTGGGGCTGAGTCTGTGCCTGCTCTCCCTCGGTGGCATCCCGCCGATGCTGGGCTTCTTCGGCAAGATCTACCTCTTCTTCGCCGGCTGGGCCGACCATCAATACCTGCTGGTGGTGGTGGGTCTGGTCACCTCCGTGGTGTCGATCTACTACTACATCTCGGTGATCAAGATGATGGTGGTCAAAGAACCCCAGGAGGCCTCCGATGTGGTCAAGGCCTACCCCGCCATCACCTGGAATCTGGCCGGCATGCAGCCCCTGCGGGCGGCCCTGGTGGGCTGCGTGGTGATCACGGCCGTCGGCGGCGTTCTCTCCAGTCCGCTGTTCGACTGGGCCAGTTCCACCGTGGCCGGCACCCCGATCCTGCAGCAAGCCATCGCCGCCGCGGCCATCGCTCCACTGGGCTGAGTTCCTAGCCTGCAGACCATGGATCTTCCCAACCCACCGGTGGCCGAGCTGGTCCACGTCTCCAAGATCTACGGCAGTGGCGATACCGAGGTCAGAGCCCTCGATGACCTCTCCTTGACGGTGCAGCAGGGCGATTACCTGGCGGTGATGGGGGCCAGTGGCTCCGGCAAGAGCACGGCGATGAACATCCTCGGCTGCCTCGACCGGCCCAGTGCTGGCAGCTACCGGCTGAACGGCACCGATGTCGACAGCCTCGACGACGACGCACTGGCCGATCTACGCAACCAGCAGCTGGGATTCGTGTTCCAGCAGTTCCATCTGCTGCCCCAGTTGAGTGCCATCGACAACGTGATGCTGCCGATGATCTATGCCCGCATCCCCAAGGAGGAGCGGCGCCGGCGGGCCCTGGCGGCCCTGGATCGGGTGGGTCTGTCCAACCGGCTGGAGAACAAGCCCAACCAGCTCTCAGGGGGCCAGCAGCAGCGGGTGGCCCTGGCCCGGGCGATCATCAACGATCCGGCCATGCTCCTGGCCGACGAGCCCACCGGCGCCCTCGATTCCCACACCACCGAGGAGGTGCTCAGCCTCTTCGGTGATCTCAATGCCCAGGGCATCACGATCCTGCTGGTGACCCACGAAAGCGAGGTGGGCGCCAGGGCCGACCGGGTGGTGCACTTCCGTGACGGCCGCATCAGCGGCTGAGCACTCTGCGCAACGCGACGGCAGCAACAGCCCAGGACTCAGCCGGGTGAAGGGCGTCCCGCCGGCAGGGGCAGCGTTTCACCGGGCAGGGGCAGGGGCGAGCGGGGCCGTTCCAGGGTGGCGATCAGCTGGCCCATCAGCAACGCCACCGCGTCGGTGGCACCACGGCCATCCGGACCAGCCAGGCCGGCGAACAGGCTGCCGCCGGGGTCGAGATCACCCGGATCAGTCGCGACCCAGCCGCCATCCTCGGGCAGGCGCAGCTCAAAGTGCAGGTGGGGACCGGTGCTCAGGCCCGTGCTGCCGACCCGGCCGATCACCTCACCCTGACGCACCATCTCGCCGTCCTTGACGTAAAGCTCGGACAGGTGGCCGTAGAGGGTGCGGCGGCGGGGGCGGTCGTGCTCGATCTCCACCGCCAGGCCATAGCCGCCGGCCAGACCGCTGCTGACGACGCGACCGGAGAGGGCCGCCACCACCGGGGTGCCCTCGGGGGCCGCCAGATCGCGGCCGGCGTGCATCAGCCAGCTGCCGATCACCGGATGCAGGCGCCAGCCGAAATTGCTGGTGGTGACCGCTGAGCCGATCAGGGGGAAGAGCAACCGCTGGTTGCCATTGCCGCCGATCGGGGCCGGCCGGGGGGTGACCCGGAACACGTCGGTGAGCCGGAAACTGCCGCCGGCGCCGGTGAGCAGGGCGCTGACGGGGACGGTGATCGGCGGAAGGGGGGAGGCGTCGAGGCCGAAACCGCCGAAGCCGATGCCGCGCCCCCCGGCCACCAGATCCCCCTCGCCCAGGCCGTCCGAGAGACCATCCTTGCGGCCACGGCCGATGATGATCACGCCGCTGTTGCATTCCTGGACCGAGAGGGCCCCGGCACGGCAGGCCTTGCTGCGGGTAGCCGCCTCCTGGGGCGAGAGCAGGGAGCCGCGCACCCGCACCCGTTCGCCAGGGGTGACCACCCCTTCGCGAACCAGAGCATCGAGGGAAGCATCGAAGCGGCGCACCGGCTCGGGGCGGCGCTCCGCCGTTCCAGGACGCAGGGTGGCCGGAGGAGCCTCGCCGCTGACCGGCGGTGGCGGCGCCAAGGGTTGGACCGGGGCCTGGAACTCGGGGCGGGTGACCGGCGCGGCGATCCTCACTGACGGGCGCAGTACCGGCGCCGGGTCTGGGGCCTCGGCCGGCGGAGCCTGCGCTTCGGCACCAGGAACGGCCTGGGCCAGCACCAGGGGCATGGCCAGCCAGGAGACCGTGGCGCCGGCCGTGAGGGCCGTCAGGGCGGTGAGGGGCTTGGGGGCCATGTCAGGGAAAGGCGAAACACACTGTAAGGGGGGCGCTCATCCCGCGCCGAAACAGCGGCGCAGCACCCGCTCCCGTGGTCCGTGAACCAACCGCAGGCCGCCATCGCTCGCCAGCCCGGCCGGGCGCCAATCGTCGCCGTCAAGGCGGATGGGGCCAGCGGGCAGCATCAGGCGCCGCTCCGCCAGCCGGCGCACCTCCTCGGGCTGCCCGGCCCAGGCCATGGCCCACTCCAGGGCCGCCAGCACTTCCCCACACCAGAGCAATGGATCGGCGCGCCCTGGGCCCAGCACCGTTGCCACGGCCACTGCACCGGCAGGCACCCGGTTGGCGGCGTTGAGCCCCACCCCCACGCGGGCCCAGCGGCAGGCGCCCCCCCGCAGGCGTAGCCGGGGCAGCAGGCCAGCCAGCTTCAGCGGTGCGGCACCATCGCTGGCAGCATCAGCAGGGACCAGCAGCAGATCGTTGGGCCACTTGAGCCGCACCGTCAGCCCCCGGGCCTCCAGCCGCAGGCACAGTCCCACCGCCGCCGCCAGGCCAGGAGCGGCAGCCAGATCGGCAGCGGCGGGCCAGGGCAGGGCCGCACTTAACCAGACCCCTCCGGGAGGCGAGCACCAGGGGCGGCCCTGCTGGCCGCGTCCGAAGCGCTGGCGGCCGGCGACCACGGCCCGGGGGGTCCGCAGCGGCCCGGAGCCGGCAAGACGCGGATCAGCGGCCAGCCAGCGATCGAGTTCCGTCTCGGTACTGGCGCACACCGGCAGGGCCCGCAGCCGCCAGGCAAGGGGAGACGCAGGGGCGTCAGGCAGCGCCCGCCGCTGGGCCCCGATCGCGCCGATCAAAACCGCCGCAGCCAGTCGCCGATGCGGGCCGCCCCATCCTCCAGCTCGCCAGCCGGGTGCACCAGGGCCAGCCGCTGCCAGCCCTCGCCACCAGGGCCGAAGCCATTGCCAGGAGTGAGGCAGACACCGGTGCCCTCCAGAAGGGCAGCGCAGAAACGCTCCGAATCCAGGCCCCGAGCCCGCGCCACTTCAGGGATCTGCAGCCACAGGTAGAGGGCCATCGACGGCAGCCGCAGCGGCCAGCCCTGGGCCTCCAGGGCGGCGGCCATCCGGTCGCGGCGCTCCCGGTAGACTCCGCGCAGCTGCTGGGGCCAGTGGGGGGCCTGCTCCAGGGCGGCGATGGCTCCGGCCTGCAGGGCCAGGGACTGGTTGAAGTCCACCACCCCCTTGAGCTGGCGCAGGGCGGTGATCAGCTCCTCGGCGCCGATGGCGAAGGCCAGCCGGTACCCGCCCAGGCACCAGCTTTTGGAGAACGAGAAGAATTCGATGCCACAGCGCCGCCAGGCGGGGTGGCGCAGCAGGGCAGGGGCCTCCCCCTCCAGGGCCAGATCCACGTAAGGGTTGTCGTGGGCGAGCACCACGTCGTGGCGCAGGGCCCGTTCCACCGCCGCGTCCAGCCAGGCCTGCTCGCCGGTCGTGGCCGTGGGGTTGTGGGGGAAGCCCAGCACCATCAGCTTGAGGGCTTGCCACTGGCTGGGGGACAGCCGGTCGAAATCCGGTCGCCACCCGGCCTCGGCATCGAGGGGCAGCAGCACTGGCTCGGCGCTGGCCAGGTGCAATCCGCCCATGTGGGAGGGGTAGTAAGGATCGAGCAGCAGGGCCGGATCGCCGGGATTGAGCACCGCCAGCGGCAGATGGGCTGTGCCCTCCTGGGACCCCACCAGCAACAGCACCTCCGTTTCCGGGTCCACCGCCACGTCGAACCGGCGCTGCGCCCAGGCCGCCACCGCCTCGCGGAAGGGCAAGGTGGCGGCGTGGAGGCAGTAGGACGCGCTCTCGGGCCTGGCCAGACCCGCGGTGATGGCCTCAAGGGCCACGGGCGGAGGCTGCAGGTCGGTGGAGCCGAGGGAGAGGTCGAGCAGTGGCGGCAGGGGAGCGCCATCGGGGCCACGGCCGGCGGCGGCCCGGGCGCTGTAGGCGGCCTTGCGCTGGTCGTTGCGGGCGAAGACGCCGCTGCCGAGCCGCGACAGGCGCTCAGAGATGGGCATCAAGAAACGCCTTGAGCTGGGACTGGGCCATGGCGCCTTCATGGCGGGCCACTTCGAGGCCATCGCGGAACAACACCAGGGTGGGCAGACCCTGCACCTTGAGGCTGTCGCGGCTGATCGGATTGGGATCGGCCTCCAGCTTGCCGACGGTGAGGGCGCCCCCGGGGGCATCGGCATAGGCCGTGGCGGCCCAGGTCATCAGGGGAGCCATCAGGCGGCAGGGGCCGCACCAGGCCGCCCAGACGTCCACCAGCACCGGGCCCGGAGCCTCCAGAACCGACGCCTGGAAGTTGGCATCGGTGAGGGCGAGGACGGGGGAATCGACGTCGGCGGGCACGGCGTTCGGGACGGCTGTGGCCCGATTGTATGAATTCAGAGCTTGTCGATGGACTGGCGCAGTTCCTCGAGCTCGGCATTCACCTCGGCCACCTTGACCGGCTCCAGCTGGGGGGCCGGACCGCCCTCCATGGGCAGGGAGATGGGGGTCTTGCCGCCTTCCAGCCGGTTTTTGAGGGCCGCCAGCTCCTCATCGACGTTGCTGCCCTCCAGGGCGGCGAACTGGCTTTCCAGATCGGCACCGGCCAGCTCGGCGGCGGCCTGGCTGCGGGCCTCCATGTTCAGCACCTTCTCCTCCATCTGGTCGAAAGCGGCCATCGAACTGTTGGTGTTCAGGCTGCCCACGGCGTTCTGGAGCTGCTCCTGGGCCTGGGCCGCCTGGGCGCGGGCCTTGAGCATGTCCTTCTTGGTCTTGGCCTCGGCGATCTTGCCCTCGAGGGCGGCAAGGCTGCGCTTGAGGGTGTCGACCTGGCCGGCCTGGCCGGTCAGCTGGGCGTTGAGGGCGGCGGCGGTGTCGGTGTAGGTCTTGCGGCGGGAGAGGGACTCACGGGCCAGGTCCTCCTCACCCTTTTTGAGCGCCAGTTCGGCACGCTCGTACCAGGTGCGGCTCTGGGCCTCGGCCTGCTCGGCCTGGTTCTGCAGCCGCTTCTGGCTAGCGATGGCCGTGGCCACGGCCTGGCGCAGTTTCACCAGGTCGGCCTGCATGTCAGCCACGGACTGATCAAGGATCTTGGCCGGATCCTCCGCCTTGCTCACCAGGTCATTGAGGTTGGCGCGCAGGAGGCGGCTGAGCCGATCGAAGAAACCCATGGAAGCGGGGCTATTGCAGTACTTAACAGTAGCCAGAAGCAGCCGGTCAGCCCCCTCCAATGGCCAGCGGATTGCCGCACCCCTAGCGTGAGCGCATGGAGCCCTCCCGTTCCCGCCAGCGCCGCCAAGCCGATGGCAGCGGCTCCCGTCGCAGGATCAGCGAGGCGGTGCAGACGCGCCGGGTGGGCAACATCTCGTTGCTGATGCCACCCCCCCGAGCGCCGGTCAGCGCCCTGGCGAGTTGCCTCGACAACCTCCAGCAGGACTGGCGCCGCGACGGCCACCTGGCCGGTCTGTGGCGGGAATGGCCCCGGATCGCCGGCCCCCAGCTGGCCCCCCATTGCCGCCCCCTGCAGCTGCAGGGGGGCCTGCTGACCGTGGGTGCGGCGCCGGGGCCGTGGCTGCAGGCCCTGCAGTACAACCGCCACCAGTTGCTGGGTTCGCTGCGGGCGGCTGGCTTCGTGGTGCGGGACGTGCGGGTGCAGCAGCACCACCCCGGCGCCCCCAGCACGCCGGGCGGCCAGAGCGAGGCGGACGTCTGGGCCGTCCATCCCAGCCGCTGCGATGTTCACGGCATGGCGGACTGCCCGGCCTGCGGCCGGCCGGCCCCGGCCGGGGAGATGGCCCGCTGGGGCCATTGCAGCTTCTGCCGCCGCGCTGAACTGACCTGACGGCCTCAGCCGGGGGCTGTTCAGGGGCCGCCAGCCGCAGGACGGTCGTCGAACAGGGCCCGCCAGGCCTGCTCCTGGACCGCTGCGGCCTCGGTGCCCTCCAGGGGGAACCCGGCCAGAAAGTCCTTGTCAGCGGATGGCTCGTAGGGACCCTGCTTGATCTCCATCAGCACCGCATCGGCGCTCAGGGCCACCAGGGTGTGGATGACCCCTTCGGCCAGCTCCATCCCGAACAGGGGACCGCCGGCACTGATCCGCTCCCGGACCAGCACCCGACCACCGCCATCGAGCAGCAGCAGCCCCACCTCCCCCTGCAGCACCAGAAAAGACTCGAAACCGGCGCCGGGTGGCTCGCGCCGATGGCGGTGGGGCCGCACGTAGGTGCCGATCTGCAACACATTGAGGAAGCGCTGCACCCGATCGGAGGGGGCGTGGAAGTTGTGGTTCAGGCGCCGGCGCGGTGAGCCGGCAGCGCCGGCCGCCACGGTGTCGAACAGGGCCTGATCGATGCGCTGCAGGGGGGAGGGGGCAGCGGACTCCAGCGGGGGCACGGGCAGCCATCGGCAACGACCCATAGATTGATCGCCCTTAGGGCGGCGGCGGCGGCATGGGTGCAGGTCAGCGGAGGATCCGGCAGACGGCGGCCCCCTTGGTGGTTGCGCTCGGCACCGGCCTGAGCCTGCCGGCCCTGGCGGCAACGCCCAAAGCGGGCGCCCCGCAGGCCGCCCCGGTGGCCACTTACGGGATCGAGGCCGTCACCAGCTCGGGCCTGGGGGCGATGGCCATGGGCGGCGCCGACATCATGCGGATGATGATGGGCGGGCGCCCTTCGCTGAACAGCACCAGCCGCCAGTTGGAGCTGCAGTTGCAGGCGCCCGCCATGGCGATGGGCACGGCACTGCCGTTGCGCAGCGGCAGCGACAGCCCTGGGCAGCCCGGCCAGTGGCAGGACAAGGACATCCCCGAGCCGCAGGGGCGGCTGTTGATCTACCGAGGCTGTGCCGAAAGCGCCGGCGCCGGCCAGCCGGAGATCATCACCCTGAAGGGTCTGTTGCCGGAGCAGCGTCGCCAGGCCCTGGAGGGCCTCAGGCGTCTGGCCACCAGCCCCGCCGCTGGCGGCGCGCCCCTCACCAGCGGCCGCTGGCCGTCCGGCAACGAGCCTCCGGCGGTGCCGCTGCAGGCCTCGCTGGTGGGCCGCCATGTGGTGGCGAGCAACTACGCGCCGGAGATCCGCTTCCAGGTGGAGAGCAGCCACGACTTCCTGGCCCCGGTGACACTGACCACCACCACAGCCGCTGGCGCCCAGCGACTGGCCTGGCAGACCATCCCCACCGCCCTGGGCTACCAGGCCATGGCCACCGGCCTGGGCCGCCAGGAGGGCGACATCGTGGTGTGGACCTCCAGCGAGGCGCCCTGGGCCGACAGCTCGGTGCCGGGCGATCTGCGGGCCCCGGCAGCGGCCCGGCTGGTGCAGCGCGGCGTGCTGCTGGGGCCGGAGCGCACCACCTGCGCGGTCTGCGCCCAGGCCATGGCGGCGATGCGAATGGCGATGCTCACCTTCACCGCCTACGGCGACACCCTGCTGCTGAACAGCGCCAAGGGCGCCCCCGCCTGGCGGCTTAGCCTGGAGCGCCGCTCCACCGCCATGCGTCCCCTCGGGGAGGGCCTCGAGGGCCTTGATCCGGTCGCGGGTGAAGGGAAGGAGGAGCCCAAGAAGCAGGGGGGCTTCAACCTGTTCAAGCTGTTCTGATCAGCCCTGGGACGGGCGTTGGGTGAGCCGTGCCAGATCAGGCACCGTGGCAAGCCAGCGGCCCGCTGCCCATGGCGCGGCTCCTTAGCCTGTGCCGGATCACGGCACCCGTTTCGCCGCCCGCAGGAGTCCGCCCTTGGCCGCAGCGCGCCACATCCTGCTGACCGGCGGCAATTCCGGCATCGGCTTCGAGGCGGCCGTGGTTCTTTGCCGCGCCGGCCACCGGCTCACCCTGCTCTGCCGGGATCGCTCCAGCGCCGAGGCGGCCGGCCGGCGGGTGCTGGAGCGGGCCGGTTCGGGCACGCCCCCCGCCGCCGAGGCCTGCGACCTGAGCGATCTGGAGAGCGTGCGGGCCTGTGCCGCCGCCCTGCTCGCCCAGGCGACCCCCATCGACACACTGGTGCTCAATGCCGGCCTGCAGTACGCCGGTGCCCGCGAGCCGCGGCGCACCGCCCAGGGCCATGAGCTCAGCTTCGGGGTGAACCATCTGGGCCATGTCCTGCTGGCCCTCCAGCTGCGGCCCCTGCTGGCGGCCGGACAAGCCCCACGGCTGGTGGTCACCGCCAGCGAGGTGCACGACCCCACCACTGCGGGGGGAAAGGTGGGCGCCCCCGCGGGCCTCGGCGCGCTCGCTGGCCTGCAGCCGGGCCAGGCCACCACGATGGTGAACGGCACGGACGGCTTCAATGCCGACAAGGCCTACAAGGACAGCAAACTCTGCAACGTGCTGTTTGCCCGCGAGTTCGCCCGCCGCCTGGAGGCATGCGGCACGCCCTGCCCGGTGATCGCCTGGAGCCCCGGGCTGGTGATTCCGCCCACCAGCGAAGGCGGCTTCTGGCGCTACAGCCGCCAGTCGAATGAGCTGGGCCAGCGGCTGTTCGCCCTGGCGGCCCGCTCGCTGCTGCGCCTCACCGAAAGTGTCGAGAACGCCGGGGCGCTGCTGGCCGCCCTGGCCGTCGACGACACCTACGCCGTCAACGGCTTCACCTACCTCCGCAACCGCGTCACGGCTCCGGGCCGGCACGTGTTCGAGGCCACCGCCACCAGCGCCGAAGGCCAGGACGCCGATCTGGCCCGGCGGCTCTGGGAGGCGAGTGCGGCCCTGGTGGGTGTGGAGGCCGATTGGCCTTGACGGGCCTGCCCGAGCGGCTGCTGTTCCTCCCCGGTGCCTCGGGCGACACCAACTTCTGGCGTCCCCTGGAGCAGCGGCTGGTCTGCCGCGCCGAGCGGCTGCACCTGGGCTGGCCGGGCTTCGGCGACACCCCGTCCCGGCCGGGGGTCGAAGGCTTTGAGGACCTGCTGGCTCTGGTGCTGGAGCCGCTGGATCGCCCCTGCGCCCTGATCGCCCAGTCGATGGGTGGGGTCCTGGCCCTGCGGGCTGCCCTGGCCCGGCCCCGCTGGGTGACGCACCTGGTGCTCTGCGCCACCTCCGGCGGCCTGCCGATGGCAGAGCTGGGGGCCGCCGACTGGAGGCCCGGCTTCCGCACCAGCCTGTCCCAGCTCCCCGACTGGTTCGCCACGGAAACGACGGACCTCTCCGAGCGCTTGCCCGAGGTCGCGGCACCCACCCTGCTGCTGTGGGGGGAGGCCGACCCGTTCAGCCCGGTCGCCGTGGGTGAGCGCCTGGCCCGGCGGCTGCCCCGGGCCCGTCTGCAGGTGATCCCGGGCGGCGACCATGATCTCGGCCTGCATCACGCCGACCGGCTGGCCCCGCTGATCCAGTCCCACCTCAGCAACGCTCACCACGCCTAGGCCGCTCCCATCCCCTCACCATGAGCAAGACCACCAGCCCCTACTGGAATCCGCTGGCGCCGGAGCAGGCCCATCGCTGGCGCTGGATCGAGGGCCTGGAGGACCAGGTGCAGGAACTGGTGCTCAGTGAGGATCCGGCCAGCGGGGAACTCACCCGCCTCACCCGCTTCCTGCCCGGGGCCGACACCGCCGCTTTCGGAGGCAAGGCCCACGCCTTCCCCGAGGAGATCTTCATCGTGAGCGGGCGCCTGTTCGATGCGGCCTTCGGCCTGTGGCTGGAGAGCGGGCACTACGCCAGCCGACCGCCCGGGGAGGTGCATGGCCCTTTCCCCAGCGAGGGGGGGAAGGATCGTCATGAGCGGGGCCGGCGCAGACCCCGGAGCTCATCCTCCAGGGCAATGATCCGCTCCTGCAACGGCCGCAGCCGCGCCTCCAGCTCCGCTTCCGTGAACAGGGGCGTGATGAACTGGGGGCAGTTCCAGTCGAAGGCCTCCACCCGGATGCGGAAGAGGCGCTCCACCTCCACCGCAGCCCGTGATCCCAGCGGCTCCGCCAGCTGAGGATCATCAGCGAGCGGCACCACCTCCGCTTCCCCGTCGATCTTGAGCCGGCGACGGGCGGGGTAATCCATCAGGAACAGCGCCACCCGGGGATCGCGGCGCAGATGGCCGGCGGTGAGCAACTGACGGTTGCCGCCGTAATCGGCGAACCCCAGGGTGCGTTCGTCGAGCACCCGCAGGAAGCCCACCGGCCCGCCCCGGTGCTGCAGGTAGGGGGCACCCGCTTCGGTGAGGCTGGCCAGATAGAAGCTGTCGCGGGCGCTGATGAAGGTGATCTCCCTGGCACTGAGGCGATCGGGTTCCGGGGCCGGCGGTGGCCCGTGGCTCTGGCCATAGGCCTGGAGCTGGGCCTCCAGGACGGCGGGGGTGAGGTGGCGATGCAGGTAGTGCTGGCTCATCGGTGGAAACTCCGCTCAGGCCTCCAGGCCGGCCATCGGTACATACCCAGGCAGCGCCTGAATCAGCCCGATCCAGGCGCGAACGTTGGGATAGGGGGCCAGATCGACCCCCCCGTCTCCCGCCAGGGCCACGTAGGGGAACACCGCGATGTCGGCGATGGTGGGGCGCTCCAGTTCCAGCCACTGCCGGTGGAGCAGGTGCTGATCCAGCTGGGAGAGGATCAGGGCCGCCTTCTCATGGGCCCGCGCGATCGGGATCGCCTTCACCCCGAAGAGATGGTGCAGGCGGGCGCTTTCGGGGCCCTGACGCACCTCACCGGCGGCCGTGGAAAGCCAGCGCACCACCCGGGCCTGCTCGAGGGGATCGCTGGGTAGCCACTGCCCATCGCCTTGGCGCGCCGCCAGGAAGAAGAGGATGGCCTGGGCATCGGCCAGGGTCACGGACCCGTCCTGGAGCACGGGCACCTGGCCGAAGGGGTTGAGGGCCAGGAAGGCGGCGCCCTTGTGCTCGCCGGCCATCAGGTCGACGCGGACCCAGTCGTAGTCGAGACCGAGCAGCTCCAGGAGCAGACGCACCTTGTAGCTGTTGCCGGAGAGTTCGTGGCCGAGGAGCTTGAGCATGGGACCAACGCGAGGTGGAAGGACGGAACCGGTATTCGGTCGAACAGACAGGTCTGTCTGCACTGAAAGTAGCAGACCGGTCTGTCTACTTCGATAGGGTGAAGCGGATTCATCGGTCTCTATGTCCGGAAGCAGCGCCGCCATCAGGACCTCCAGCAAGCGGGAGGCGCTGCTGGATGCCGCCGAAGCGCTCTTCGCCCGGCAGGGCTACAGGGCCGTGGGCATCGACACCGTGCTGGCCCGGGCCGGCGTGGCCAAGATGACTCTCTACAAGCACTTCGCTTCCAAGGAGGAGCTGATCGCCGCCGTGCTCGAGCGCCGTGCCGATGCCGTCGCCGCCACGCTGGCCGAGCGGATCGCGGCGGCACCGGGACACCCCCGGGAGCGCCTCCTGGCCGTTTTCGACTGGTTGGAAGAAGCGGTTCGATCCCCGGGGTTCCATGGTTGCCTGTTCATCAAGGCCGCCAGCGAGTACCCCGCTCCGGACGATCTGCCGCGGCAAGCGGCCCTCGCCTTCAAGGAAGGCTGCCGCCAGCTGTTGGAAGGCCTCAGCCGCGACGTGGGCGCCGGTGACCCGCAAGGTCTGGCCCGTCAGCTGCAGTTGCTGCTCGAAGGAACGCTGGTGATGGCCTTCCTGCAGCGGAATCCCCGGGCGGCCAGCGATGCCCGCCAGGCGGCCATGGCGCTGCTGGAGGCCGCCGAAACCACGCCCTAGGCCCATGGGTCACGCTGCCGCTGTTGCTTCCCGGGGTCTGCTGAGTCCGTGGGCGTGACTTCGGGAGACCAGCGGAGTTCGTTTCAGCTGCCCTGAAGGCCAGGGTCCTGCAACCAGTAGGTGGTCATCGCACCGACGCCCTTGATCGGCAACTGTCCCCGCTCCTCCAGCGGAAACCTGTCCTTCAGTTTCCGGGCCATGGTTCCGCTCACATGGATCCGCCCCGGCAGACCATGGCTTTCCATCCGGCTGGCGATGTTCACCGTCTCGCCCCAGAGGTCGTAGATGAACTTCCGGCTGCCGATCACACCCGCCACCACCGGCCCGCTGTGGATGCCGATGCGCAGGGCCAGCGGCCCGACCTCCGGCGATCGGAAACCCGCGACCCAGGCCTGCATGTCGAGGGCCATGGCGGCAATCGCTTCGGCGTGGTGGGGAGAGGAAGAGGGCACACCCCCAACCACCATGTAGTTGTCGCCGATGGTCTTGATCTTCTCCAGGCGGTGGTGATCACTGAGCTGATCGAAGGCCGTGAACACACGGTTGAGCAGATCCACCAGGGCATGGCACGACAGCCGTGACGACAGCTCGGTGAAACTGACGATGTCGGCGAACAGCACACTCACATCCTCGTGGGTTTCGGCAATGGTCTGTCGGCCCCGTTTCATCTCCTCGGCGATCGGCGCCGGGAGAATGTTCAGCAGCAGGGTTTCGGCACGGTCGCGCTCGATCTGGGCGCTGCGCTCGGCCGCCACCCGCCGTTGCATCTCCGCCGAGGTGCGCAGGAAGGAGTGGTTGAAGGCCGCTTCCACCTCCCCGACTTCATCCTGTCGCCCCGGCGGCAGCAGGAACTGCTCAGGATCCGGGGAACCACCCTGCCCCAGGGCCTCTCCGGCCCAATCGAGCCGATCGCGCAAAGCGAGGATCCGGCCGATCACCAGCCGATGGATCACCAGCATCGTGATCAGGGTGAGGAAGGCCGCGATCCCCAGCACGATCAGGGCGATGTTGAGGATGTAGCCCCGCAGCCCTTCGCGGAGGCTGCCGTCGGCATGGCGGATCACGAGCCGATGATCACCCTGCAGGCTGGCGGGGCCCCAAGCGGCGTCGTAGGCACCGCTCAGAGGAAACCACCTGCCCGTGGCCCCCTCCAGACCCCCAGCCGCCGGGGCGAACTCGGGGTCCATGCCGAACCGGCCCAGGAGCTCACCGGTGGAGTCGCGGTAGAGCGCCGCCCCCTCGATGGCCCGCACCATCGTCGGCCCCTGCAGCCGGCGCACGGCGTCCAGGAGCTGCTTGGACGAGCTCGCCTGGTCGTTGGCCACCAGCCATTCGACCTTCGCGTTCGTCACGGCGGCCAGCTGCTCCCCCAGACGCTCGCCCTGGCGCAGCACCGAGGGGATGAGCACCACAGCTTCCACCACAAGGAAGTTGAGGAAGATCCAGAAGGCGACCCGCCGCGACAGCCGCGACCGGACCATGGCCAGCACCCGCTCAACAGCACGCGCCATGGCTCAGGGGGTCAGAGGTGCCTCCGCCATGGTGGCATCGGCGTTCCGGCTCCCGAGCAGCCGCGGGGAATCCGTACCCAATGAAGCTGATGCAACGCTTCCCACCGGCAGGCTGTCCGCCTGGGCCCCCCTGCCTAATCTCCCGGGAACGCTCCCCCTCCAGCTTCGATGGCCGTGTCTCTGATGCAGGATCCCTCCGGTGGGTCCTCTCTCAAGGTGATCGAGGCGGTGAAGGAGGGCTGGCAGGCCTTCGCCCGGGCCCCCTGGGTGTTCATCGGTTTCACCCTGCTGGCAGGGGTCCTGAGCAGCCTCTGCTCCCTGATCCAGGGCCAGGTGGACCCCGAAGCCGCCAACGCCATCACCACGCTTCAGCTGGCCAGGCTGGTGTTGGGCTCGATCCTCAGCGTGCTGGTGAGCCTCTGGAGCACCACCGGTCTGATCCGGGGCGCCTGGAGCGCCCTGGCGGGGGGCAAGCCAAACCTTGGCACCTTCATCCGCTGGGATGGCCAGGCCAGCTGGCGACTGTTCCGCAACGGACTGGTGCTGGGGATCCTGTTCGGCGCGGTTCTGGTGGTGGCGGCCCTGGTGGGGGTCGGCGCCGCCCAGCTCAACCAGGTCCTGGCCGTGCTGCCCTTTCTGGTGGCGTTCGCCGTGCTGATTTACCTGGCGGTGAACCAGAAATTCATGGCCCAGATCGCCCTGCTGCAGGGGCTCGGACCGATCGAATCGATCACCCAGGGGCGCACCCTGCTCGATCCCCAGTGGGGCTCGGTGCTGCTGCTGGCGCTGGTGGAATTCGCCATCCTGCTGCTGGGCCTGCTGGCCTGTTTCGTGGGGCTGCTGGTGGCGGTGCCGGTGATCCTCTGCACCAGCACGGCCGCCTACCGCCAGGTGTTCGGCAGCGATGACCTCACCGGGCTGCTGGTTGAGCCGGCAGCCTGACCCAGTCCTCCGATTCGAGGTTGGGTGTCAGGCTCCAATGCGGATTCTGATTCGTATTGACTACAGTTCACGGCAGCCGTGTTGAAGTCGCTGACCGGGGGCGGCATCGCCACGCCTCTTCAGCAAACATTCATCCATCCTTTAAGCTCTGATTAAGTTTGGCCTGGCCAAGGCTCCCCATGCTTCTGTCCCATGACGCCGACGCTGCCCCAGCCTCGGACCAGACATCCCAGGAATCGGACTTGGAGGGGCAGATCCTGGCCTCCTGGGTCGTCAATGCCGCCGCCTGGGCCCGGGCCATCCGCCGCGGTGAGATTCTCAGCCGCGAACGGGTGACCAATGGCGCGATCCTGGAAGCGATCACCGCTGCCTCCCCACGCACCCTGCTGGATCTGGGCTGCGGTGAAGGCTGGCTGGCCCATCAGTGCGCCCGCCAGGGAATCGAGGTGTTCGGCATCGACGCCGTGGCCGAGTTCACCACCATCGCAGCGGAAAGCGCCCCGCCCGGGGCCCGCTTCCAGGCACTCACCTACCAGCAGATCGCTGCCGGCGGCCTCGACGAACAGTTCGACGTGGTGGTGGCCAACTTCTCCCTGCTGGGGAATGGCAGTCTGGCCGAGCTGTTTCAGGCCCTGCCGAAGCTGCTCGCTCCCGGTGGTTGTGTGCTGGTGCAGACCCTCCACCCCCTGCTGGTCTGCGCCGACTACCCCTACGAAGACGGATGGCGCGAGGGCTCCTGGGCCGGCTTCTCCCCGGCCTTCCGGGCGCCGTCTCCCTGGTATTTCCGCACCATGGAATCCTGGATCCGGCTGTTCAGTCGCCACGACCTGGTCGTCAGGGAGATGCGTGAACCCCTTGATCCCCTCAGCGGCCAGCCCGGATCCGTGATCTTTCTCGCTACCGCCCAGTCCGCCACCTGAGGGTCCCGCCGCCGACTCAGCGCAGACAGGCCATCGGATGGCGGGGTGCCACGCCCAGGGCCTTGGCCACGCCGGGATGGCACACCGCCCCATCCACGGTGTTCAGACCGGAAAGCAGTTCGGGCCGGTCGGTGACCGCCTCGAGCAGGCCCCGCCCCGCCATCACCAGGATGTAGGGCAACGTGACGCTCACCAGGGCTTCGGTGGAAGTGAAGGGCACGGCGCCGGGCATGTTGCCCACGGCGTAGTGCTGCACGCCATGAATGGTCACCACCGGATCGGTGTGGGTGGTCTCACGGCTGGTGGCGATGCAGCCCCCCTGGTCGATGGCCACATCGACGATCACCGAGCCGGGCCGCATGCGCTGCACCAGGTCCTCCCCCACCAGGGTGGGAGCCCGGCCGCCCGGCAGGAGCACGGCGCCGATCAGCAGATCGGCCCCAGGCACCAGCCGCTCGATCAGGCTGCGGCTGCTCACCAGGCCCGTCATCCGGCCGCGCCGGGCGGCTTCCAGCCCCCGCAGGCGGTGCGGCGAGCGATCCAGCAGGAACACCTCCGCATCCATCGCCGCGGCGATGCGGGCCGCGTTCCAGCCCACCGTGCCCGCCCCCAGCACCACCACCCGGGCCGGCCGCACACCGGTGCAGCCACCGATCAACACGCCACGCCCCCCGTGGGGCTTCTCCAGCAGGTGGGCCCCCACCTGGGCCGCCAGCCGTCCTGCCACCTCGCTCATCGGCGCCAGCAGCGGCAGGCTGCCGTCTTCCAGCTGCACCGTCTCGTAGGCCACCGCCGTGGTGCCCGCCTCCAGCAGGGCCCGGCCCACCTCGGGGTAGGCCGCCAGGTGCAGGTAGGTGAACAGCACCAGGTCGCTGCGCAGGAAGCCGAATTCCTGCGGCTGCGGTTCCTTCACCTTCACCACCAGGTGGGCGGCCCAGGCCTCCTCACAGCTGACGATGCGGGCACCGGAGGCGCGGTAGTCGTCGTCGCTGATGCCGGCCCCCAGGCCGGCCCCCTCCTGGACGCGCACCTCCATGCCCTGGGACACCAGCTCATGGACGCCATCGGGGGTGAGCGCCACCCGCTGCTCGTCGCGCTTGATTTCCGTGGGCACCCCGATGCTCGCCATCGGAGACGCCAGGGGTGCCGGGCCGGGAGCTGGCATGGGCCGAAAAGGATTGCCGCCCGAAGGCGATCGTGGCCAAACCCTAGGCCGAGGCGATGGGCATCCGCCAGCCGCTGCCGAAGGCCCGGTCGCTCACCTTGAGCACCGGTGCCGCCTGGCGTCGCTTGAACTCGGCCCGCCGCAGCAACCCGGCCACCCGGGCCACCAGGGCCGGATCGGCCCCCTCGGCCACCAGGTCCTCCGGGGTGCGCAGCGCCTCGATCAAGGCCTTGAGGAGGGGGTCGAGCACCCCGTAATCGGGCAGGGAATCGCTGTCGCGCTGGTCGGGACGCAGCTCGGCGCTGGGGGGCTTGGTGCGGATCGCTGCGCCGATCAGCTCCCCATCGGGCGGCAAGCCGAGGGCGGCGCGGCAGGGGCCGGAGGCCGCCCCATCCAGCCAGTCGCAGAGGCCAAAGATGGTGGTCTTGTAGAGGTCGCCGATCACCGCCAGGCCACCGTTCATGTCGCCGTAGAGGGTGCAGTAACCCACCGCCAGCTCCGATTTATTGCCGGTGGAGAGCAGCAGGCCCCCCTTCGCGTTGGCCACCGCCATCAGCAGCGTGCCCCGGATCCTGGATTGCAGATTTTCCTCGGTGACCCCCCGCGGCGGCGCCCCCAGCTCGGGGGTGAGGCCGGCGGCGAAGGCCTGCATCAGCGGCGCGATCGGCAGGGTGGCGGTGCGCAGGCCGAGCCGGCGGGCCAGGGCCTCAGCATCGTCGAGAGAGCCGGCCGAGCTGAACGGGGAGGGCATCCGCAGCCCCTCCACCCGCTCAGAGCCGAGGGCCGCGGCAGCGATCACCGCCACCAGAGCCGAATCGATGCCGCCGCTCAGCCCCAGCAGGGCCCGTTGGAAGCCGCACTTGGCGGCGTAGTCGCGCACCCCCAGCACCAGCACCCGCAGCAGTTGCTCCCAGGGGTCCGGCGGCGTTGCGGCGGACGTCGTGGCGGTGCTGGCCGCGAGGCGGGTCGCCGCAGGGGGGGTGGCGTCCCAGAAGCCCAGATCTTCGCTGGCGCAGGCCAGCCGCAGCAGCGGCCGCCCCGCTCCCGTCACCACGAAGCTGGCACCGTCGAAGACCAGCTCGTCGTTGCCACCCACCTGGTTGAGGTAAACCACCGGCACCCCGAGCCGGGCCGTCGCCCTGGCCGCCAGGGACTGGCGCACCTCCCCTTTGCCGCGGCCGAAGGGGGAGGCCGAGAGGTTGAGCAGCAGGTCGATCCGACCCGGCACCAGATCGGCGATCGGGTCCACCGCATCCGGCCAGCGGTTGCGCAGGTTCTCCTCCACCCAGAGGTCCTCGCAGATGGTCAGGCCCAGCCGCCATGGGCGGCCACCCGCTTCCAGCTCCAGCACCGCCGGGGCGTCGCCGGGCAGGAAGTAGCGGCGCTCATCGAAGACGTCATAGGTGGGCAGCAGGCGCTTGCGACAGACATGGCGCCAGCGGCCCCGCTGCACCAGGGCCACGGCGTTGTACAGGCCGGGCTGGCGCCGGCCCGTCGCCGGCTCGGCCACCCCCACCAGCAGCGCCAGATCGTCCTGGCAGGCCGCCGCCAGAGACGCAAGTACCCGCTCCTGGCGCTGGATCAGGGCTGGCCGCAGCAGCAGGTCCCGCGGCGGGTAGCCCCACAGCGACAGTTCGGGGGTGAGCACCAGGTCGGCCCCGCCGGCCCGGGCCCGCTCAGCGGCCGCCAGGATCCGCTGGCCGTTGCCCTCCAGGTCGCCCACCAGGGGATTGAGCTGGGCCAGGGCGAGGCGCATCAGGGCTCAGAGAGGCCGTAGAGATTGTGCTGCAGCAGCACGGGCCAGAGTTCGGACGGTACCTGGGCCGGATCGGGCCGCTCCCGGATCCGGGAGCTGGCGCTGGGAGGGATCGCCAGGGGCAGCAGGTCGACGGTCGCTCCCAGATCGCGCAACCGCTCCAGATCGTCCGCCTGCAGCGGCCATCCCTGGCGCTGGGCGATGCCGAGACGGCAACCCCGCAGCAGGTCGTCGGCCCGCTTCCAGCGGGGCATCTGGCCGGCCAGGTCGCTGCCCACCACGAACACCAGCTGCCGCTGGGGCCAGCGGACCCGGGCCCGCTCCAGGGTCTCCACCGCCCAGGGGCTGCTGAGCTGCGGCTCAAGGCTGAGGCGGGGGTCGTCGATGGCTCCCACCAGGGCCTCCAGCAGGGCGGTGCGCACCTCCAGGGGGGCGCCGTGCTGCTTGAGGGGGTTGTCGCTGGCCCAGGTGACCACCTGGGGGAACAGGCCCAGCAACCCCTCCAGCAGGGCCCGGTGGCCACGGGTGGGGGGATCGGCGCTGGTGCCGAACAGGGCAAGACGGCTCACGGCTGGAGGCCGCCGCCGGCGGTCCGCTCCCCCGCCTCCTGCTGCCACTCGCCCAGCCAGCGGCGGGTTTCCGGATCCTGCCGCACCAGCCGGCGCAGCAGGGCCCCCGGCTGGCCGGCGGCGGTGGTGCTGCGC
>NZ_JAYGHY010000041.1:0-24744 GCF_034931305.1 Cyanobium gracile UHCC 0281
CGTGCAGCTTGGCCTGCCCGGCTATGATCGGCGCCGCAGCCGCCGGGCCTGGGCGAAGGCGACGCCGACGCCGAGCAGGGGCAGGGGGCCGGGCGTCGGCACCGGGGTGAGAGCGAGCAGCTCGCCGTTCACCCCATCGCCATCGTTGGCCACGTAGATCGTGCCGTCCTGGCCGACGGCCAGACCGGTGGGACTGACCAGGTCATCGAAGATCCTCCGGACGCTGCCATCGAGGCCCAGTTTCAGGATGCTGCCCGACGGGGGGCCCCAGAAGTCATCGCTGTACTGCAGCAGGTAGAGCGAATCATCGGGCCCGGCGGCGATGTCGATCAGGTTGCTGAAGCCCCCGGCCAACGTCGTCACTGGGTTGATGAAGTCGTAGCGGAACACGTCGGCGCTCCCCGGGGCGAAGGGGAAGCCGGAGAGCTGGGTGATGTACAGCGCCCCGTCGGGGCCAATGGTCATGCCGGTGGGCACGGCCTGGGCCGGAAACTTGGGGGGGAGGGGAAAGGGCAGCGGCGGGGTGGTGACGAGCTCCTCCTCGAACACGTTCACCAGCGAGACCTGGTTGGCGCCGTCGGCCTTCACCAGGCTGTTGCCGCCGGCATCGGTGACATAGGTGTCCCCCCCGCGCACCACCAGGGCGAAGGGATTGCTGTTGAGATCCTTGCCGTCGGGATTCAGGGCCGCTTCGAAACCGGCGATGTCGGCCAGGGGGGTCAGGCTGCCGGCGGCCAGGTCGATGGCGACGGTCTGGCCGAAGAGCGTGCTTCCGGCGCCGGGAATCAGGGTCGGATCGGCGCCGAAGCCGAAGACGCCGAACAGCTGGCCGGAGCCGTTGAAGGCAAGGTCCTGGAGGCCCGTTCCTTCGGGAAACAGGGGGGAGGACTGGACCGCCATGGATGGCAGGTTGGCGAGGGCCCGGGAATAGACGTTGGTCGAACGATCGAACAGACCCAAGGCTCCCGTGGTGCCGTAACAGAGGGTGTTGCCGCTGCCGGCGAGGATGCAGTCACTGGTGCCGCCCCGGCCCGCCTCACTGAGCACGAGGTTGCCGTTCGGCGCGATCGTCAGCCCCCGCGGATTCTCCAGCCCCGTCGCCAGGGTCCGGACCCGGTAGGCCGGGGCGGCGGCAGCGGCTTCGCCCGGAGCGATCAGGCCTGCGGTGGCGCAGGCCCCCAGGGCCAGGACCAGGATCCGCTGGCGCCGACCTGATGGGATGCTCTGCTGAAACGGTTGCATCGGCAATGCTGCATTGGGCGGCACTTTGCCGATGCCCCACGCCCCGTCAAGCATCTTTCAATACATCTGAAGCCCTGGGGAGTCTTCGGGTGCCCGATGGGGTCGTTCTAAGCTGGCATCCAGCGAGCTCCGGGCGCGGATGCGGCTGATCGGCAGCTTCGAGGATCCCGGCTACCTGGCCCTGGCCGATGCGGCGATGGCGTTCTTCGACCGCCGCACCGACCTGCAGCGCCGTGGTGTCGCCTTCTCTTCCGGCGCTGAGGCGGAGGGCGATCCCGGCAAGATCTCCACCGACATCAGCCTGGTGTGGCTGGACCGCTCCGACCCGGAGGCCCAGGGCCTGGCCGATGTGATCATGCGCGGCGTCTCCGCCGGTCTGAAGCGCTACCTGGCCGACCGACCCCTGTTCCTCTCCTGCGCCCCTGAGCGTTCCCTGTTCGTCAACCCGATCTTCAACCTGCAGCGCTACGCGCCAGGCGAGGGGTTCTACAGCTGGCACTGCGACTGGAACACCAGCGAGGAAGCCACCGAGCCGATCCGGCGCGTTCTCGCCTGGATCCTTTACCTGAACACGGTGCCGGACGGCGGCACCGAATTCCACTGGCAGGACCACCACGTGGAGGCGGTCAAAGGAACGCTGGCGATCTTTCCCGCCGGCCTGTCCCACCTGCATCGAGGCCGCATCAGCCAGACCCACACCAAGACCATCGCCACCGGCTGGATCAACGTCGGCACGCTCGACGCCTACGTGGCGCGCCTGGCCGCCGGCTGAGGCCTCAGGCCAGCGGCGAAGGCACGATCAGCCGCTCCAGCCGGAGGCTCAGGTCGTCGGTGAGCGCCTGCACGGCCCGGCGCCGATCGCGGCGGTAGTCGGCGAGGCGTTCATCCACCACGATCGGGGTGTCGATGCTGATCCGTGCCCGGCGCCGGCCCAACCGGGGGCGGCGGTTGGCGGTGTGGCCCTGGATCCGGCACTGGGTGTCCCAGAGCAGCAGCAGCGTGTCGGCGAACCGCTCCTGGCTGGGCCGCTCCCGCACGTAGCTGCCGCTCACGGCGACGAAGGACTCCACCACGCGCATGTGCCACAGCTGGGCCGCGGTCTCATCCGCCAGCCGGTCGGCCAGGGCCTGGGCCAGGGGGCTCGGGGGCGGGTCGGAGGCGGGCTCGGCGGGGTAGAGCCGGTCCCAGCCCGCCTGCTCCAGGCGCCGGCAGCGGTCGGTGAGGCTGCCGCAGGGGTGCAGCCCGAAGGACTGCTCCACCCGCCGCAGAGCCAGATCCATCAGTCGCTGCAGCCGGGGCCCGAAGGCGGGCGTGGCGGCCTCCCGGGAAGGATCGCCAGCAGGATTGTCCGCATCAGACAGGGCCAGGTGCACCTTGTCGCGGTAGAAGGCCTCCATCTGCTCGAGCATCCGCTCGCCGAGGTGCACCAGCCGCTCCAGCAGCCGGGAAGGGGCCAGATCGTGGCTGGGATCGGGCGCCAGGCCAGCCCCCTCCTCCAGCCGGCAGAGCAGGGCCTCGATCGCTCCCCAGGCCGGAGCGATGAAGCTGTACTGCAGGCCGATGGGCACCAGGTCCATGCGCTCGTGGCGACCGGCGTCGGCCAGGTCGGCGGCCGTCCAGAAGGCGAGCTGGGCGGCACCGGGCTCCAGGGGGGTGAGCCGCTCGTTGTGGCCGTTGGTGGCCCCTTCCGGCGCCAGGGCGAAGGGATGGGGCCCCTCCAGCAGCAACCGCCGGGCCGTTCGCAGGGCCGGCAGGTCGAGCTTGCTCCGCTGGATCGAGGCCCCCCCCAGGCGGGTGAACAGCCAGCCCATCGACGCCCCGGCCCACAGGGGAATGCCGCGGTCGAACAGGAACTGGCCGGTGGGCGCCGGATCGAAACGGAGGCCCTGCTGCCGGCCTGCCCTGGCCAGGTCCACCCACAGCAGCCGGGCCATGCTCAGCGGATCGTCGAGGCTGGGGTGCCGGAAGGCGAGCAGCAGCCGGCTCTCCCCGGCCTGGAAGGAGCGCATCGCCTCCACGAGCGAGGCCATGCCTTCCACCTCCACCGCTTCGATCCCGCAGCGCCACCGCAGCCAGAGCGGCAGCACCAGACGGCTCACCGCCAGCACCCGACCATCGAGCTGGGGGGGCAGGAATTCCAGGGGCGGGGCGGTGGCCATCGGCGGAGGTTAGGCGGGGTGACGGGGCCAGGCTGTGTCCAGAGCAGGCCTCAGCGCAGCTCCAGGGGGGTGATTGGCCCGTCGCCCCGCCGCACCCCCAGCCGGATCGGCCGGGGCGGACCCTGGGCCGGCAGGGTCACCTCCACCCAGAGCTGCTCGCCGGCCGGGCGGCTGGAGGGATCCGCCCCCTCGGGAGGGATGAAGAAGGCCACCGATGGCCCAAGGCGCCACAGGTTGCCTTGCGGCGTCGCCGCAAGGCTCCGGGAGCGGGGGGTGGCGGGTCCGGCCAGGTCGGCCCGCACCTGATCGGCCTCTGAGTGCAGCACCAGCCGCTCACCCGACCAGGGCCTGGCCTGGCCGGCCGGCGGTTCGGGGGCCGGCACCAGCAGGGCCAGGTTCACGTACCGCCCCCGGATCGGCAGGTGGGGATCCACCGGCTGGGTCAGGATCCAGCCCCGGGGCCGGGTAACCCGATCCAGCAGCAGCTGGCCCGCCAGGCTCAGCAGCAGGCCCCCCTGCAGCAGGGCCAGCAGCAGTCCCTTCCGCCTCGTGGGACTCATGGGGTCGCCCGGCCCAGGGCGCGGGCCACGAACCGGCGGCGCAGCAGCTCCAGCCCCCAGCCCCCGCCCAGGAACAGCACCCCCAGGCCGATCAGGCTGGCGGAGCGCCCCAGGCTGTCCATCACCTGGGACACATAGAAGGTCAGCACGTCGATGGCGATCAGGGCAGCGCCGAAGTTGACCCGCTCGGAGCGACCCTCCATCACGCCCCAGGCCACCAGCAACAGGCCGCCGACGGCCCACCAGAGGTAGGTGAAGAGGCCGGCGTCCTGATGGCTCCCCCAGGCCATCGCCACCCCCGGCAGCAGCCAGCCGATCGCCACCGCCAGCGGCCAGGCGCGCCGGCCCCGCAGGCGCAGCCCCAGCAGCAGCGGAGTTCCCAGGGCCACGGCCCAGCCGCAGAGCGCCAGCAGTAGCGGCAAGGGGGCGTTGGTGGGGCCCCCGTGGCTGAGCAGTTGCCAGAGCAGGCCCGCCGGCAACAGCCCCAGCCCACCCAGCCAGAGCAGCACCCGCCGCGCCGGCGCGACGGAGCCTGGCCCCGTCGGCGCCCCCAGATAGCAGAGGCTGAGCAGCACCAGGCCCGCCGCCGGCGCCAGCACGGCCGTCGGATCCCCGGATCCCCGCTGGAGTCCCTGGGTGGTTCCGTCAACGGCCAGCTGCCATTCGCTGATCAGCCAGGCCGGCCCCAGCAGGGCCAGCAGCGCCAGCTGGGGCCACTGGCGCAGCAATCCCCAGCCCAGGCCCGCGCCCAGGCCCCAAAGCAGCAGCCCCAGGGGCCAGTGGGCTTCCAGGTGGAACAGCTGGCCGGCCAGGAAGAGGCCGGCCCCCAGAGTCACACTGCCCACGCCGTGCAGGCTCACCGCCAGGGGCGGGAAGCGTTCCTCCACAGCAGCGGCGCCCCCGTGCAGTCCCACAACCAGGGTCAGAAGCAGGGCGAAGCGTTGCCCCGGCGCCAGGGCCTGCCAGTGGGTGGAGACGAACAGCAGCAGCCCGGCGGCCACCAGCACGCCCCCCAGGGCAACGGCCACCAGAACGGACACCCGCAGCCGATGTGTCCCTGGCTGGGTTTGCTCCCAGGCGCGGATTGCCGCGGCGGTGGCGGGGTCGATCAGGCCGGCCTGCCGCCAGCGCTCCAGCCGTGATTCCCAGCCGTCAGCCATGGGCTCAGGCTAGGCGTGGCGACTGCGTTCAGCCCTTGGGCCACGGCTTCGTGAAGGCCCTGATCGCTCCAACCGAAGCACAACTCCGCCGCCGTGCTGACGGCCAGGATCTTCCATGGCTGCCTGGCTCGGGGCTTGCCAGGATCCGGGGAGAGGGAGTGCTCCCGCACCGAGCACCCCCAGACCATCGTGCAACGGGCCGGTGCGGAATTGGCTTGTCCGGCGTCACTTGGCGGCTGCCGTTCAGGTGGCTGAGGTGGCAACGCACCTTCGGCAGGCGGAAACGTGCTGAGTCAGGTCCGATACACTTCCACCATGCAGGAAAGGCGTGAGGGGGGACCGGTGTCAAGCGAAACCCCACCGCTTTTCGGAAAAACCAGGTTTCTGGTCGGGCTGATTGATGAGTTCCTCGACAAGATCTCCGAGGGTGTGATCATCGTCGAGATGGGAATCAGGGCCTATCTGATCGCCCATGAGGAGTCGGAGATCTGCCTTGAAAAGCTGAATCAGATCATTGAGGTCAAGAGCCGCTGCAGTGAGCTGCGGCGCACGATCGTCACGATGCTCTACACCGAGATGCTGCTGCCCGATGCCCGCGGCGACGTGCTGCAGCTGCTCGGCAGTCTGTTCGAACTGCTCGATGAGATGGGCGACAACTACCAGGAGCTGATGATCGTTCAGCCCCGCGGCCTGCCGGAATTCGGTCAGGATTTCGCCGATCTCACCGGCATGGCGATCCGCAGCGTGCAGGCGGTGGTGGTGGCGGCCCGCACGTTCTTCCGTATGCCGGCGGCTGTGCGTGAGCACATCAACGAAGTGCGGGTGTTCGAAGATGAATCCGACAAGATCGCCTGGCGGCTGAAGCGCAGGATTTTCGCCGCCGAACTCAGCTTCGAGCAGCGTTTCCAGCTGCGGGAAGCCGTGGTCATGATCGACTCCATGGCTGATAAGGCGGAGAACATCGGCGATGACCTCTCGATCTTCGCGATCAAGCGCTCGCTTTGAGCTGGAGGTTCCGCTGTGTCCCTGATCGTCACCCTGATTTTCCTCTCCAGTGGTCTGTTTCTGGGCTGGTCGATGGGGGCGAACGATGCATCCAATGCCTTCGGCACCGCCGTGGCCACACGGATGATCAGGTTCTCCACCGCCGCTTTCCTGTGCAGCGTGTTCGTGATCATCGGTGCGGTCACCAGCGGCGCCGGCGCCGCCGAGGGGCTGGGCCAGCTGGGCGCCATCAACGCCCTGCCGGGCGCCTTCACCGCTGCCCTGGCGGCTGCGGTCACGGTGGCCTGGATGAGCAAGGTGGGCCTGCCGGCCTCCACCAGTCAGGCGGTGGTGGGTTCGATCATCGGCTGGAACCTGTTCAGTGGCTCCCCCACCGACCTGGCAACCCTGCGCCGCATCGTGGCCACCTGGGCGATCTCACCGGTGCTCGGGGCGATCTTCGCGATGGTGCTCTACAAGCTGCTCCTGGAGTGGATACGCCTCCGTCAGCCCCACCTGCTCGTACTCGATCGCAACACCCGCACCGGTCTGCTCCTGGCGGGCATCTTCGGTTCCTATGCGATCGGCGCCAACGGCATCGGCAACGTGATGGGCTTCTTCGTGGAAGCATCGCCCTTCCGTGACGTTGCCGTTGGACGCTTCAGTGTTTCGTCCGTGGAGCAGCTGTTTCTGATCGGTGCCATCGCCGTGGCCGTGGGCGTGTATACCTACTCACGACGCGTGATGATGACGGTGGGAGACGGCCTGTTGGCCCTCTCGCCGCTGGCGGCCTTCGTGGTGGTCGTGTCCCATTCGTTGGTGCTGTTCCTCTTCTCCTCCACGGCGCTGGAGAGCCTGCTGGCCGGTCTGGGACTGCCCACGATTCCGCTGTTACCGGTGTCGGGATCGCAGGCGGTGATCGGCTCGGTGCTTGGCATCGGCCTGCTGCAGGGCCTCAAGGGGGTGCGCCAGATTCGCTGGAGGGTCCTTGGAGGGATCGCCTCCGGCTGGGTCACCACGCCCCTGATCGCGGCGGTGATCGGCTTCGTGCTGCTGTTCGTGGTGCAGAACGTCTTTGGCCAGGAGGTCTACCTCCCCCACCAGCCCGGCTGAGCCCATCCCCTTTGCGAGCATGGGCGGATCTTCCTCCTCCCACCGTGACCGCCGGAGCTTCCTCTGCCGCTGCCCCCGACGGCACCCTGCCCAAGACCTACGACCCGGCCGCCACCGAGGCGCGCTGGCAGGCGGCCTGGGAGGAGGCCGGCGCCTTCCATCCCGATCCGAACGCCCCGGGTGAGCCCTTCTCGGTGGTGATCCCACCGCCCAACGTCACCGGCAGCCTGCACATGGGCCACGGCTTCGAAACGGCCCTGATCGACACGATCGTGCGCTTCCAGCGCCTGCAGGGCAGGAACGTGCTGTGTCTGCCCGGCACCGACCACGCCTCGATCGCCGTGCAGACGCTGCTGGAGAAGCAGATCAAGGCGGAGGGCGGCAGCAAGGACGACCTGGGCCGCGACGCCTTCCTGGAGCGGGCCTGGGCCTGGAAGGGGGAGAGCGGCGGCACGATCGTGGGCCAGCTGCGCCGGCTGGGCTATTCGGTCGACTGGCGCCGGGAGCGCTTCACCCTCGATCCCGGCCTGAGCGCGGCGGTGGTGGAGGCCTTCGTGCGCCTGCACGAGCAGGGGCTGATCTACCGCGGCGAGTACCTGGTGAACTGGTGCCCGGCCTCGGGATCGGCGGTGAGCGATCTGGAGGTGGAGATGAAGGAGATGGAGGGGCACCTCTGGCATTTCCGCTATCCCCTCTCCGGCGGCCCCGCCGCCGACGGCACCGACCATCTGGTGGTGGCCACCACCCGCCCCGAAACGCTGCTGGGCGACACCGGCGTGGCCGTCCACCCCAGCGACCCCCGCTACGCCGCCCTGGTGGGGCAGACGATCACCCTGCCGCTGGTGGGACGGCAGATCCCGATCGTGGCGGATGAGCACGTGGATCCGGCCTTCGGAACCGGCTGCGTCAAGGTGACCCCCGCCCACGACCCCAACGACTTCGCCATCGGCAGCCGCCACGGCCTGCCCCTGATCACGGTGATGGCCAAGGACGGCAGCATGAACGCCGCCGCCGGCCGCTTCGCCGGCCTGGATCGCTTCGAGGCCCGCAAGGCGGTGGTGGCGGCGATGGAGGCGGAGGGGTTCCTGGTGAAGGTGGAGCCCCACCGCCACAGCGTGCCCTTCTCGGATCGCGGCAAGGTGCCGGTGGAGCCGCTGCTCTCCACCCAGTGGTTCGCCCGGGCCGAGCCCCTGGCGGCCCGCTGCCGGGAGGCCCTCGATGGCGGCGCGCCCCGCTTCGTGCCCGAGCGCTGGGAGAAGGTCTACCGCGACTGGCTCACCGACATCCGCGACTGGTGCATCAGCCGCCAGCTCTGGTGGGGCCACCGCATCCCCGCCTGGTTTGTGGTCAGCGAGACCGGCGGCGTGATCACCGAGGCCACGCCCTACGTGGTGGCCCGCGACGCCGCGGAAGCCGCCGCCAAGGCCGAGGCGCAGTTTGTTGACGTGCAGTTGGAGCAGGACCCGGACGTGCTCGACACCTGGTTCTCCAGCGGCCTGTGGCCCTTCTCCACCCTGGGCTGGCCTGAGGCGGAGGCGGCCGATCTGGCCCGCTGGTACCCCACCAGCGTGCTGGTGACGGGCTTCGACATCATTTTCTTCTGGGTCGCCCGCATGACGATGCTGGCCGGAGCCATGCAACCGGCCGGCGCTGGCAAGGCCTGGATGCCCTTCGCCGACGTGATGATCCACGGCTTGGTGCGGGACGAGAACAACCGCAAGATGAGCAAGAGCGCCGGCAACGGCATCGATCCGCTGCCGCTGATCGAGCGCTACGGCGCCGATGCCCTGCGCTTCGCCCTGGTGCGGGAGGTGGCCGGCGCCGGCCAGGACATCCGCCTCGACTACGACCGCAGCGACGGCAGCTCAGCGACGGTGGAGGCGGCCCGCAACTTCGCCAACAAGCTCTGGAACGCCACCCGCTTCGCCCTGATGAACCTGGGCGGCGAGACGCCCGCCAGCCTGGGCGCCCCGGACCCCGCGCACCTGCAGCTGGCCGACCGCTGGATCCTTTCGCGGCTGGAGCGGGTGAAGCGGGAAACGGCCGAGCGCTACGCCAGCTACGGCCTGGGGGAAGCCGCCAAGGGGCTGTACGAGTTCGCCTGGAACGAGGTCTGCGACTGGACGATCGAGCTGCTGAAACGGCGCCTCAACCCGCGTCCCGCCGCCGAGGGGGAGCCCCTGAGCCCCGAAGCTCTGGCCGACCAGCGGGTCGCCCGGCAGGTGCTGGCCAAGGTGCTGGCGGAGCTGCTGGTGCTGCTGCACCCGCTGATGCCCCACCTGAGCGAGGAGCTCTGGCATGGACTCACCGGCGCCCCCGCCGGCACCTTCCTGGCCCTCCAGCCCTGGCCGGCCGCCGAAGAGGCCGCCCTGGATGAAGGCCTGGAGGCTTCTTTCGGTGAGCTGATCGAGGCGATCCGGGTGGTGCGCAACCTGCGGGCCGTGGCGGGTCTCAAGCCCTCCCAGGGGGCGCCGGTGCTGTTCATCACCGGCCGCGACGCCCTGGCGGCGGTGCTTCGGGAGGGCACCTCTGACATCACCACCCTCACCCGCGCCGAGAGCGTGATGGTGCTGGATCCGGCGGCCGCGGCGGCCCGGCCGGCGGCCCGGGCCCTGGCCGCGGTGAGCGGCGAGCTGCAGGTGCTGCTGCCCCTGGAGGGCCTGGTCGACCTCGACGCCCTGCGCGCCCGCCTGGAGAAGGACATCGCCAAGGCCACCAAGGAGATCGGCGGCCTGGCCGGCCGCCTCGCCAACCCCAACTTCGCCGGCAAGGCGCCGCCGGAGGTGGTGGCCGAGTGCCAGGCGAACCTGGCGGAGGCTGAGGCTCAGGCCGCCCTGGCGCGGCAGCGGCTGGCGGACCTGGGCTGAGGCCCGTATTTTCGCGGATCACCAGCCGCAGGCTGTCTCCGGAGGTGATGGTGAGCGGCGCCTCGGTATCGGCCATCCGATGCGGCCTTCGAGTCAACCCTGACCGCTGAGGCAGGCGCGTTTCCAAGGAGGGGTTAGGCCGCCATCGACGGCGCGGCAGCTACTGCATCGAGTTCAATCCGAACATGTTGCCCTCCGTATCCATGCACAGAGTGACCCAACCGAATGGCCCGATGGAGAACTTAGGGCGCAGGACCTTGCCGCCTGCCGCCACTACCCGCTCTTCTTCCACGGCGCAGTCATTGACGCTGAAGTAGATCATTGTGCCGCCAATTCCTGGACGACCATGGGGAGATTTCACAAGTGCGCCAGCAGCGCCGTAGGCGGTCATGTTCGCGGGAAAGCCCCGCATCAGGGTGTCTCCGGTCGGGTCTTCCATCGGCTCCAGCCGGTGCGGCAAGACGGTCTCGTAGAAGGCCGTGGCGCGATCCATGTCGTCCACATACAAATCGAACCAACCAATTGCGTTCAGCTTGACCATCGCGAGCTCCGTTGTTGCAAGTGAAGCCGTGAGGTTATCGGTGTCGCCCGAGGCCGTCTTGTATGGATCAGACACCGAAGCGCTTTTGGTATTGGCCCGGGGTATAGCCGGTGGCTTGCCGGAAGGCATGGGTGAAGTGGGCCTGGTCGGCGTACAGATCAAGGTAGTGCTTGCGGAATGACTCTTGCACTCGGAGAACCTTGATCAGATCATGCGGTGCGAATCCCGTGAGTCGCTGGAGCGTACGCTGCAACTGCCGAGTGGACAGCCCGACCAAGGCGGCCATATCGCCGACAGATCGGATGGCATCAAGATTCGACAGTATGCACGCAGTGATTGGGTTCGCTCGTGCGTGACCATGCATCATGCACCACCGCACTTGCTCGGCCATGACTGGCACCATGTCTGAGAATTCGAGACCTACGAGTCGTCGGCACGTTTCAACGAGCGGCAACGTACCCAGGTATGGCGTTCCGACATACCTGTCGACGATCTCAGACCGGTCTCCCTGCCAGGCTCCTGGATAGAACTGAATTCCTGCATAGTGGAATGCTCTTCCAAGGTTGAGTGTTGTTGCTTGCGTATGGAGCGCCGTGACTCCGGCAATCGTGGGGTCGACCAGATTGAACAAGAGGTTGACACAGGCGTCGGGTAGCGCGTGATAGTGAAAGTCATCCGGCAGCGTGGCAACGGCTCGCAGTTCCCAGAAGCAGTGGACCACTTCGGACAGGTCGTCGGTCGGCGGGCACTCGCTGTAGCGCACGTCCGACCCACGAATCGAGAAACCATCAGTGGTTGGGGAATACATCGGTGGTCGGTTCGGGTAGTCAGCTCATGGAAAGCGGAGAGGGCACAGCCTTTCGGTTGAGAGACCTGACGCTTGCCATCACCTGGCCACAAGCATTCATTACGACGAAAGGCAGTCATTAGGAGGCGGCCCAGGTGTATGGCAGTGTTAGACAGCAGTCTCCGCCTCAACAGCAGGACTGGCATGCAGCTGAAGTCCGAGTGCAGAGATAACCTTCAGGACGGTTGCCAGTTCAGGATTGCCGCTTGATGAGAGAGCCTTATACAGACTTTCTCGACCCAGTCCAGCTTCACGTGCAATCAGCGACATGCCCTTGGCACGAGCAATATCACCCAGAGCAGCAGCCACCAGACTTGGATCTCCATCCTCCAAAGCGGCTTCAAGATAAGCTGCCATGTCTTCACGGTCTTTGAAATGATTGACTGGATCCCAGGCAGTTGTTTCGGTTTTTGTCATTTGCTTCTCCTTAAAAGGTTACGGGCAAGGTCCTTGGCTTGCTGGATGTCTTTAGCTTGAGAGCCTTTGTCGCCACCAGCGAGAAGAACAATAAGCATGTAGCCTTGGCTTATGAAATAGATCCGGTAGCCAGGGCCATAAGGAATCCGAAGCTCAGAGACACCTTCTCCGACTGGACGGACATCACCTGGATTTCCCAGAGACAAACGTCTGATCCGAATGTCGATGCGGGCTTTTGCCGCTCGGTCGCGCAGCCCACTGAACCATGCGGCATAGACAGGGGTCTCCCGAATCTCCACCATGCCAACATTGTATCCCCAGGGATACGGCGCCGCAACCGGCCTTCGGTCTGTCTAACGCTGCCCCTGAGTGGCAGGCCAAGAGTGTCTGGTACCAGAAGCGAACTCGTGGAGGCCTTTCCACTCCAGGGGGGTTGTTCGAAGGTGTTGCATGTCCACAGGCAGCGTTTACTGACCTACGCCTCGTCTGCAAAGCTCAAGTCACCTCCGCTTCGCTTCTCACACTCGCGCTCAACTTCAGACCCAGGGCCGTGACCACTTTCAGGATGGTGTCAAAGCTAGGACTGCGCTCTCCAGACAAGGCCTTGTAGAGGCTCTCCCTGGAAAGTCCTGAGTCTCTGGCCACCTGGGTCATCCCCTGGGCCCGTGCAATGTCGCCCAAGGCCTTGGCAATAAAAGCTGCATCACCATCCGCCTCCTCGATGCAGGCTTCCAAGTAAGCCGCCATCTCCTCCGGTGTTCGTAGATACTCGGCAACGTCGTAGGGGGTGGTCGTGGTTTTCATAAGGTCTCCTCTGTCAGGTTGTCTGCCAGCAGAAGGGCCTCATCAATGTCCTTTGCTTGTGAGCTCTTATCTCCGCCAGCCAAAAGGATGATCAAGGCGGTTCCCCTCTGCAGGTAGTAGACCCTGTATCCAGGGCCGTAGTTGATTCGCAACTCCGACACGCCGGCCCCAACAGGCTTGACGTCACCAGGATTGCCGCCGATGAGGCGCTTGATCCTGGCCTGAACCTTCGCTCGGGCTCTCAGATCACGGAGACCCTCCAGCCATCGGACGAACCGCTCTGTCTGGCGGACTTCAACCATACAACAACTGTAGCCTCCTGGCTACGACCATGCAACGCTGCCTTGCTGGCTCCCATCAAGGACAGCACATCCTTCGAACGCTCAAGATCAGAAGCGGGCAGGCGACAATGGCCGTTGCCGATTTCCTCCGCTCCCGTCTTCTGTATCTTGATGTTAGAAGGTCTACTCATCGATAGACATCTCTTCTGTGTCCCACCTTAACAACGTCGACGATACGCGACTGATCATTGACAGAGTAGATGACTCGATAGTTGCCTTGGCGGACACGATAGAGGTTCGGCCTGCCCGCCAGCTTTTCAGACCCTAATGGTCGAGGCTGAGTTGCCAGTGATTTAATCTTCTCAATCAATCGAGACAACGTCGCTTTGTCCGATACCCCCTGCAGCTCCTTGGCAGCTGATGACTTAATCGTGAGGCTATATGCGGCCACTATCTCTTAGACTTGTAACAAACTCTTCGAAGCTAGAACTTTGCTCGATCTCTCTCTGATCAGCGTCTCTTAAATCATCAGCATCTTCGGCTAATGTCATGCGAACTGCTTCATTGACCATGTCTGATATTGAGCGGTTGCATGCAGCAGCTCTTAAGCGCAGTGCACGATGTACATCCGCGTCGAAGTAGACCGTGGCCCGTTTTGTTTCATCCATCCCACGACCTTAGCGCTTTGACGTTCTGACGTCAAGACGGCGTGGCTGCCGGCTTTCCTCTGATCCTTCTAACGTGTAAGTGAGGGGCAGCCGGAGCGAAGCGGGGGGAACAAAAAGCGCCGCTTTTGGCTGTCCCTCTCGACTGCAGTGTTATGCCTAACGGGTTTCATACGCGAGACGATACAAGCAATGTTTCCGTAGCGGACTACCTTCCGGGACTTGGTGATGGTCAAAGGTGCCCGACTCCTGCATGCGAAGGCGTTCCATAACTGCGCGGGAACGGTAGTTGCCGACTGCGGTGAAAGAGACGATTTCTTTCAGCTTTAATGCTTCAAACGCGATTTTCAGAGCACCGTTAGCCGCCTCCGTTGCCAGACCCTTACCCCAATGCCGGCACGCCAAACGCCATCCGATCTCTACGCACGGAGAAAACGGAAGGTGCTCCGATGGAATGTGGAGGCCGACGAACCCAACGAACTGATTTGTTTCTTTCAGCTCGGTAGCCCAGAATCCCCAGCCCCGCTCATTGATAAGTGCCTGGCATTTATCAGTCATTCGATCTCTCTCCTCGCGCGTTAGCAAAGAGGGGAAATACTCCATGACTTTCGGATCGGAGTTGAGCTCAAAGAACGGATCGCGATCTCGTGGGAGCCACTGGCGTAGCGAAAGGCGATCAGTTTCAAATTCGATTAGCTCTGCCATCGCCTATTGAGCAGTGACGAATAACGCTGCCCCTGAGTGGCAGGCAGGGAGCAAATGGAGGCTGGAGAGCAATTAAATGGTGGCCTGTCCACTCGAGGGGCTGGTTGGATGGGCTCTCTAGAACTGGTCAAAGATGTTCTCCCTGTGATACTGCAGGAAAGCCGGGTTGATCGGGGTAACACTTGGTGATGCCATTTTTCGCCCTTCTAACGCCGCAAGCCGGTCCCGTAGTGGCCGGGAAAAAGAGGAGCACCGATTTGAGACAATCACCGAAAAGTCATCACCTATGGAAATCATGCCTTTATCAAAGTATTTGTCGAATTCAACAAACAGACAAAGACCATTACCAGGATCGCCTCTTTTGCTCTTGTCGCGGCTCCACGGAATTATATGACTAGCGACAAGCAGGCCTTCCTCAGAGATCCCAGACAAGCAGCACTTAGATTGAAAATTTGAAAGGACTAACGATCGAAACTCCGACTGACCGATCCGTATCTTAACATTTGCAAGCGCATCTTCGATTGCATAGTCTACGTCATACTGGTTGGATAATGTCCCAAAGACGGGTGCCAGTTTTGAGCTGGCATCAACGTAGAACTCACTGATATCAACCGAATAGTGCGAGTTGGCTCGCATCATGAAGACATTATTCACAATGGTGGCGGTCCAGCGCTGCAGGCCCTTATCTGCCAGCTCTCCACTTGTCATGAGGTCTTCCGTGAACAAGTGCTCAAGCTTTGAGAAGGGGATGCAAAAGTAATGATCAACTGGTGTATTGCCCCAAGGCACAATATTGAACGACAAGCCGAGTCTCTGCTTTAGCGCGTCAATCACTCCTTTGCTGAATCCACACCACTTGTTCTTGGAGTCTGCTTTTATGATGTAGTTGTTGCCGCCTTGTTTGTATCCTGTAAAGATCTCATCGATGTTCATTGCGCTTCATCCGGAGAAGTGCCCGCTTGATACCTATATCTATTTTGTCCGTGGTTGCAATCTTTGGCAAGTCGTTCCCCGGTTCACCCTCCGCTGCTCCATCCAACGCTGACCCTGAGTGGCAGGCAAGCGGTGACTGGAGCAGCAGAGAGCTGCGGCGGCCTGACCACTCCAGGGGCTTGTTCGGAGTGCCCCCATTCTCTCTGATCTGGCGAATGCTCAGGACTTGCAACAAGTCTGTAAGGAACTTAAGCCTGCATGGCTCTTGGCTTGTTCTCGCGTCTACGTTTTTGTTGATCTTTACGAACAAGGATGAGGCTCATGAACGTTCTCTGGTTTCTGCTGGTGGGGGTCATTGCCGGTTGGCTCGCTGGTGTCCTGGTCAAAGGCGGTGGCTTCGGCCTGATCGGTGACCTGGTTGTCGGCATCATCGGGGCCCTGATCGGTGGCCTGCTCTTCAGCGGTCTGAGTGGTGCCGTCGGAGGGGGTGTGCTGGGGAGCATCGTGGTGGCCACGCTCGGCGCCGTGATCCTTCTGGTGGTGCTGCGGGTGATCAGGCGCGCCTGAAGGGCGAGGCCCCATAAAAAACCTGGGGCTGGATGGCCCCAGGGGTTGAGCATGCTGATGGCTCAGTTGCAGTCGCTCCGCTTGGTGTAGGTGATCGACTGATAACGGCCGTCGGTGGTGCGAATGGTCACGCAGTTGTTCGTGGAGGGCTGCTCCCAGTAGGTGAAGGAACTGTCGGCCAACTTGGTGCCACCGCGGTAGGTGTAGCCCTTCGATGTCAGGGTTCCTTCGGCCTGCCCCCCCCTGGCGCCCACCAGCGATTGCAGATCGGACACCGGAGCACCTTCACGGGCAGGCTCCGTGGTGGTGACCGGCTTGCCTGTGATCAGGCCGCCGATCAGGGCACCCACCGCCGCGCCCAGCAGGGAGCCGGCGTCAGCCTTCTGGGGTGCATCGTCGAAGCGGACATCGGGATTCTGGACTTGGTCGAGACGCACCGAGAGCCTGCGGGCTTCGCCATCGTTCCAGCTGAAGACCTCATGATCCGCCTGAGCCTTGTGCTTCACGTTGCGGACACCGGCGTAGGTCTGCACGCTCAGGGCCTGCACGCCTGGGCCCGAGAAGTTGAAATCCGTTCCGTCATCGAGCTTGACGACGTAGGCATCGGTGTTGCCTGCCTTTTTGTGCTTGAAGGTGCAGTGCCCATTGAAGGCTTCGTAGCCACCGCTCATCAGCTTGCAACGGCCTTGGGCCCTGACCAGCACTTCGGCCATGGCCGCTGGGGCGAAGGGGGCGGAAAGCCCCGCCAGAAGAAGGCCCGCGCCGAGGGCTGCGGAGGTTTGACGAAGGCTGCGAATCATCAGGGAAGTAGGGAGTCGGAACTCGGATCGGATCGCCTCGCTGGGCGACCCAAAAACGTGTCCTAACACACCATTCCGGGCCCGGCCATTCCCATGCCCCCCCGCTCACCGTCTGACAGCGATCGCGCACCTGATCAACCCGTACAGCGTGAGCGCGCCCAGCAGCGGCCAGATCAGCAGCAGATCGACCCGGATGTTGGCCTCCGGCGTGCGCAGCTGCACCAGCGCTTCCCAGGCGGCATACAACCCCCAGCCCGCGGAGGACCACAGCAGGGGCCGGGCCGATCGCCTGCTGATGGCCCCGGAGAAGCGCAGCTGGGACCAGCCAGCCAGCAGGACCAGAGCCACGATCAGACTGTGTCCGGGTTGTCCGACCAGGAATTCAGCGAGGAGGGCCACCGTTCACGACCGAGGGCTCCCACAGGAGCGTGAGAGTTTCCTTTCCCAGACCAGAATGCCGCCACAGGCGAGAAGGCACTGATGCAGCTGCCCATCCTTGACCAGGAACGAGCTGATGAACGATGCCTTGGAGGCCAGGTTGGTCATGGCACTGCGCCAGGCCGGGCGGCTCACAGTGGGTGCTGGCCTGGTGAGCGACGCACCGGAGTTCTCCCTAGGAGCGGCGACAGCAACGCCAAGCCCACCGGTGGCACCCGCCAGGTGACCTACAAGCTGGTGCCGGGTGAGGCGATGTGGCAACTCAAGCCGGTGTATTCCGCCCAGTTCTGAGTGGAAGGAAGGCCCCCAGTCACCTCAGCCCCGCCGTGACCGGTTCGCCTGGAGCATCAGGCCGATCACGATCGCGGCGGCCGATTGCAGCATGGGCACGACGATCACGGTCATCCGCTGCACCAGTCGGTGCTCGGGCACCGTGTGAAAGCGGTAGCTGTCCAGTCCAAGCAGGATTGTGCCTGCCAGGGAAAGCACCAGCACGGCAACAAACAGCACTGCTGAGAGGCGCCGGCGCTCACGGTCCCGCCAGGCCAGTAGTCCCAGCAGAAGGTAGGGGGCAAGCAGGAAGACCAGGAATGGCAGATCGCCCATCCGGACGCCGGGGACACCCGTGATCACAAGGATCAGGCTCGTGAGTGCGGCAAGCGTGCACACGCTCCGCGTGGGGTGATCGGCCATGGTCACGATCGAAATGCCCCCAGGAACGACCAAGCCGAGAGGATCAACAGCATGGGCCAGATTCCCCGACAGACATGGGGACAAAGGCAGGTCCATGTGGTCACGCGCTGTGGCTTCAGGGCTTCACTGGGGATACTGCTTCCCAGGTCTGCAGGTGCTGTAGCCGCCGCCTCTGGCTGCGCTTGACGCAGTCCCGCATCCTCTCCTGGGCTCTCCAGCACTGATCCATGCTCTCCACCCAGCGCCGCTGGTCCTCCACCAGAGCCTCGCGCTGGGCTTCCGTGAAGGAGGCATCGTTCTGCAGGCGGCGGAAGGCGGCGCGCAGCTCGCCGTCGAGGGCGGTGAGTTCGGCGTCCCTGCAGATCAGCACGGTGGCGGCGCTGCCTGCGGGGTGGCAGTGGATCGTTTCTCCATCGAATGAGTTGGGTGGTGGCGGGATCGCTCCTGCCGGGAGCGCACCCAGCACAGAGGTGGCTACGAACGAAACTGCCTTCATCCACTGCAAGAACCAGGGAGGGGGTTGTCGAGGATGCCGCCGAGCACCCGTTGTGACCGACGTGTTATTGACGACCATCCCCCCCGGACCGCTTAGGGAATTCAATCCTGGCGACCCGTGAACGGCCAGGCCCGCAGCCGCTGTTCAGGTTCCCTGTGGAGTGAGCCGGCATCAGATTCCCCCAGGCTCGCGGACCGGCTTCTCCCAGTACACGTTGATCACGTAGCCGGGGCGCTTGAAGGAGGGGCCAGCACCTTCACGGTTGGTGCGTTCGTAGGTCTTGCCCTCCTCGGCGGCAGGGAAGGCAAACGCGTAATGGTTGAAATTATCGATGTAAACGTTTCCCTGCATCTGGGACCAGGTACAGCTTCCTTTGAGTATTTCGCCGTTGGTGCGAACCATCTCGCAATACGCCTTGGCGGAGTCGGCCAGGGCAGGGGTGGCGATAGCGCTGGTGGCGATGGCCAGAGCGGTGATTGTGGTGCGGATCATTGGTTGCCGTGCTTGTTGTTTGAGCAGTTCAGGCAGTCGTCCCAGACCTCCAGCGTCGGCTGAATCAGGTTCACTGCATCATTCGAAACCTATTTGTAGGCGATGCTGCGGCCGATCGGCACGATTCTGGCCGCTCAGTCCCAATCCATGAGCCCTGTGAACTGGACCCCAATGCTGAACCAGCCCGCATCGAGGAGCTTCTGCCACTGCTCGATCGCCTGCTTACGGGGAAGCCCCACTCGGGGCTTTAGAAGAGCTGACTGACCAGGGATCGGCTCTCCCAGATCGATGAAGACAGCAGCCTCGCAGCGTGATGCAGAGCCACGGTGGATGCGCGGGGCAATGGGGGGCGCCTATGCCCTGGCGGCGGCACCAGTGAGCTCAACCGGGCCGGCTTCGTGACCAGCGGCCGCAGCTCCCACCGCTGAGCAGCAGCGTTCAGCAGCCCAGAAAGGCCCGGCAGCGCATGGGCCCGCTCAGCAGGCACGAAACGGGGCTTTTGGACGGGACGGCCGGAGCGGCCGTAGTGCTGGGTGATGCGCTTCTCCATCCCGATCGCATGGGCAGCTGCAATGGCCAGGGCAGAGAACCCGGCCAGGGCAAGCAAATGCAGGGGCGATGACTTACTCCCCGTCCCCCAGGAAGATCAGCGAGTCCCGGTTCACCCACAGCACCCGGCCGCTCTGGCCTGGGTAGCCCACCCGGCACCAGGTGCCCTGGCTGTTTGAGGTGCAAGCCAGCTTGTCGAGCGTTTCCCCCGACACCCCCATCCCCGCGATCGCGGCGCCGTAGTTGGGCTTGGCGTACAGGGTCACCGTGGGCTGACCATGGCCGCTGAGTTTCACCTTGCTGTGGGCCTGGTGATCCGCGGCCGCTGCGGGCCGACTCTTGACGTTGGAGACGGCGATTCGGTTGCCATCGCCGTTCTGCTCGCTGAGCGTGAAGCTGTGGTGGCCGCTCATCAGCCAGATGCGGCCCTGCTCATCACGCATGCGGCGGTTGTCGGTGGTGGGTGGACCGGCCGGCACGAAGCGATAGATGGCACTGCCGCTGAAGCTGATCTCAAATCCCCCGTTACCCCAGGGCTTCACCTGACAGGTCTGCTTGCTGTCGTTCATCCAGCAGTCCAGCGTCTGGGCGGCCGTGGCAGGACGCACCAGGGAGGCCCCGGCGATGACACTCGCGCTGACAGCAGCGATGGCGAGGAAGCGGCGGTGGAGCATGCGTGAGCAAAGGAAAGCCAATCGATTATCCAGGTGGGTGTAGCAATCCCCCGCCACCAGCAGGCCATGACACACCCGGACATCCCTGCCCTGGAGGCCCTCAGCCGCGACTACAGCGAGACGCCCCGGCGGGTGCTGTTTGTGCTGGGTTCCGGGAAGAGCCCAGCGGTGGAGGTGTTTGAGGCTGCAGCGCAGCAGCGCTCCACCAGCATCGATCCCCAGCACCTGGCGGAGATGGCCGCCGGCAGGCGCCGCTCGCTGACGCTCTGCACCCCGATGCAGATGGTGCCTGAGATCGTGCGCTCGCTTGCCCACAGCAATGTGGCCGTGTACCAGGTGCAGATGTTGGAGGTGTGAGTCCAGACTCACTCCATCGTGCGCACGGGGGTGGTGCACCAGCGGCTGCGGCCGATGCCGGTAGCACTCTGGAAGCGATCGTCGCGGAAGTCCGCTCGGCCGGTTCTGGGCTCAATGCGGGCCACCCGCCAGAGCTCCTGCTCGCAGTTGATCGTGACGGTGATGCGGGTGCCGTCGGTGGCGTTGATCCGCACGAAGCGCACACCGTCGTAGAGGCCCATGGGCTGGCCGCCCGCTGCCTGAAGCAGCACCGCCAGGTGCTGCCTGCCGGGGCTGCCAATGCGGCAGCCGGGTGGCTGACAAGGCAGCCGGCGATGGCCGTGAGCACCAGTGGGAGCCGGGAGAACAGGCTGGTCATGGGGAAGAGGCGCGGCGACTCTGAAAACCAGCTCCCAGCATGACAATCTGTCTGGTGGCAAATCCGTCTGGAGAAAAGGCCCACGATGCGCACCTGTCTCCACCTGCTGCTGGCTGCCTCCCTGGTGCCGCTGCTGCTGCCGCTGCCGGCACCAGCAGCGGAGGTCTGCACCCCATCAGAAAGCAGCGTGGCCGAAACCCGCTGCGTGATGGAAGCCCTCCAAGCCAAGGATCGGGAGCTGGAGAAGGCCCTGGTGCGGGTGGCCAGCGAGGCCAGGCAAGTGCCGAGCGAAACCTTCCAGACGCTCTGGCGCGACAACCTCACCGGCTTCTACAAGACGAGTGCCGACCCAAACGAGCAGGCGCGTGCTTTCCGAGCCGAACGCCGCAAGGTGTGCGCCTACGCCAAGTCGGTGAGCTTCCAGGGGACGGGCTACGGCATCTTCACGACGCGCTGTGAGCTGGCGCTCACCCAGACCCTGCTGGAGCAGCTGCGGCCATGAAACGCCCGCTCATCCGCCTCGCGCTGCTGCTGCTCACCGGCGCGGTGGTCTGCGCCGTGGCCTACCGACTGATCGGGGCGCGGGTAGAGGCCGATGGCACGCTCAGGGAGGCTTTCGCCCTGATTCCAATCGGCTATCTCCTGGGCGGAGCCGGTATTGGGACCGGAATCGCCGGCCTGTTGTGGAGGAAGCCAGCCAAGCGCCGGTAAGGATCAGTACCGAGCCACTTCCGAACGCTCCAGATCAGAAGCGGGCGTAGGCCTATCAACTAAACTCAGCAACATCTGCTCCCGCCTTCTGGATCTGGATGTTGGGCTGCCACCGTGTCAGCATCCTTCCTCCGCGCTAATCAGAATTACATTGGCATCCCCCGGCTGAGTAGTATTTTCGATTCGAATCGAACCATCACCAGCCAAGACTTCGCTGCCTCTTAGGCCCGCAAGCACAAAAACTACCGATATTCTATAAACGCCAAATTCCGCTTCGTAAGTCGAGCGAATCTTTCCATCACCATCCTTAAATTGCGCATTGCGGGCTGCCAGGTTATGCATGGCCCCATCCAAAGCAATGACAAAATTTACAACCCCTGGTCCACTTCCTCCATATTCCCATGCAGCCAGTTGCACTCCCTTGACTGGATCTTGCCCTTTGCGCACAGCACTTCCCTGGCAGCCGCTAAACCCGGCTTCTCGATAGGCGAAGCCAGTAAGGGTTGGCGGGGCTGCTACGGCAGCTGAAAAAATGCCCATTGAACCAAAGGCAAGAAAAGATGCTGATAAAGATCTCAGGATGGGCAGCAACTCCATGTTTCCAGATGAATGACTTTCTAGTTCATGCTAAGTGCCCCAGGTGATACGGACTACGTAGCCACCATGCAACCTTAGTCTGTCCAACGCTCGCGATCACCTGGCCGCAAGGTGCATTTGCTGCGACAGGATTCCTGATGGTGGCGGCTCAGGTGGATCGCGGTGTTAGGCATCCTTTGGAAGCTTGTATGATACTTTCTCGTCCGTCACTGTAACCAACCCCGCCTTGATCATCTGGTCAATCACAGCTTGTACTTCTGACTCACCAACCTGCTTGTAGAAGATAGCGTCAATTGCAGATCGTAGAGTAGCCACTGTCCGAGGTCTTGAGTTCCCGGATTTCATGCGATCAACAACCAAACTCATGCGTTCCTTCGGGGTCTTAGCTGTTGACGCTCGAATAATGGGAATCTCGCCAATCGTTTCGCTGCGGACCGAAAACACCTTTCGCTCCCTTAAGTGCTCAATTAATGGATCAAAGCCCTTATCCTTAGATATGATGTGAAAGAAAGCATCTGGATCGGTAGCGCCAATTTGCCCTATGTAAAATGCAATATGAAAGTCAAGCGCGTTGGGTCCTGCGCCGGAGATCTTTATGTACTTTGCGCGTTCACCAAGATCTTGAATCGCAGCCACAGTCTCAAACGAGAGTCTTGTCTGCGCCTTTCCCACAAAGACATAGGCGACAAAGCCATCTCTATTCAGCAGCTCAAGCTGGCTGGGCTGAACACTCTCGTAGTCAATAAGGACATAATTGGTTCTTTTCATTATGGAAGGTAGAGATACTGGCCGAGCGTGGTCAACATGATCGCGCGAACTGCCCTACTGCCGTTGCATTATCGCAATGCTTTGGAGCTTGGCAACCTCACGTACCAGGTTGGTTCAATTGGGTTTCCAGGAATGCCTAACGCCTGCCATCACCGGCGGAATGGAGCGCAGCGGAATTCTCGTCCGTGTGCATGGCATTGTTATGCATTTATTTGAATCCTAAAAATCGAGCTTGTCTGTCAGAAAACACTCTATTAAATACTGAAATACATAGAAAGCAAGACAGTGTCACTAGACCAGCCAAGAATAATTGATAAGCATAGGCTGTGCCTTGTAGTGGTGAATGCAAACGCGACAGCATTCGGGATATAACCATAAGGGCAAACATATGAGTTAGATAAATCCCAAATGACATCACACCGATCTCCTTCAGCAATTTCGACTTGATTAAGTCACGATTCTTGGAAAGAAAAACAATTAGAAAGAAAGAATACATAAATGAAGACGCCTTGACCGCTGTAACTGCATCTCCTGCTTGGTGAAACGCACCTATTAATACATATGATTCAATACAAGATAAAATATAGAATATTAATATAAGAGCCAGAAGATACTTGCTGGAAACTCTTATCTTCTGTGATGTGCCAAGGCATAAGCCAAGGACAAAGAACATTTGCCAAGTAGCAAAATTACCAGCGTAAAGAATAAGGGGTAGACTTATTTCGGTATGGTATCTTAGGTAGAAAATCCAAAATGTCATGGCCATGCTTACAAGCATACTGATAGCCAACCCTTTAGCATTGGCAAATTTCTTGAGAACGGGCAGCAATAAGTAGTATTGAATAATCAATGCGATAAAATAGTATGGTCCAGATGATTGAAATGTTGCTAACTTGATAATCTCATGAACTACTGACTTATCTTGAATCAGAACGGCAAATGCAAGCCATACTAACGACCAAATGAAAAACGGGACATACACTCTTGGAATTTGCTTTCTTAGAAATGCTACATAGTCTCCATAGGTGCCTATTGTTTTCTTTGCCAAAAAGAATCCAGAAATGGCCAGAAACATTGGAACTGCAAAATTCAGAATATTACGCCACAACACGGTAAGATTAAAACCCATACTTTCCTCGCTGAGCTGAAGGCCTGAGCCTGAAGAATGTATGGCGACAACGGCAAATATAGCCAAAGCTCGTAATACATCAAAATAGTCTAATCTTTCAGTCACTTGGTTTCTTTGATTTGGTTGCATAACGCTTATTGGATGGTTTCCGAGAACCACGGCCGAGGCTCACCTCCCTTCCGTGAACCACCACGAGTCTTCAGGTGGGTGTCGGTTGATCATCACGGCAGGGCATCGTGTTTCACATCGGGTTGTCCACCATGAACAAGTGGTTCTCGGACCCGTGAACCACTTGTTCATTCTGATGAATGCGTCTGGTGCAGACGCAACTGCCAGGCTGAAGTATCTTTGAGGCGAAGGCAGTCTCCCACCTCCAGTCTGCCCAACTACCTCCCCGCCGTGAGCCGATGCAGCGCGCTGTAATCCAGCTCATCCAGCCCTGCAGCCGTAGCCCGCTCCAGCAGCGCCGCCAGCCCATCGAGGCCCTCGGTTTCCAGCCCCAGCCCCCGGGCCGTCTGTAGAAACAACAGCAGGTCCTTGCGCAGGTGGGCGGTGGGGAAGTTGGGGTTGGCGTAATCGTCGGCCAGTTCCTTGGCCAGCTTCTTGTCGAAGGTGGGGGCGTAAAGGGCGCTGGCGCGCAGGATCGCCATGAAGGCCTCCACGTCCACCCCGGCCCGCTGCACCAGGTGCAGGCTCAGGCTGAAGCTGTGGGTGAGGCTGGCGATCAGCTGGTTCAGGGCCAGCTTGGTGGTCAGCGCCGCCCCCACCGGGCCCAGCAGCCGCGGTTCGCCGCCCAGCGCCGCCAGCACCGGCCGGGCCCGCTCCAGGGCCTCCGCC
>NZ_JAYGHY010000042.1:0-24524 GCF_034931305.1 Cyanobium gracile UHCC 0281
CACCCCCCCCCCCCCCCCCCCTGAGAAGGGGCTCCCACCCATGAGCAAACGCCGAACCCACAGCCCCGAGTTCAAGGCAAGGGTCGTCATGGAGGCGCTCAGTGGCTGCACCATGGCGATGCAGGGGGCCAGGCCGATCAGGATCAGGCCGGTGCGGACCTCCGGCTGGCCGGGCAGGAACAGCCAGGCCAGGGCGAACATCAGCGCCTGCCCCAGGCCCCAGACCAGCAGCAACGACAGTCGCAGCCGCCGCCGATCCCGCGCCGCCCGGCCCAGGTCCTCGTAGTGCACCTTGGCCAGCACCGAGTCCATCATCATCAGCCCCAGGGCGATCGGCAACGTGGTGTTGCCGATGCGCACGGCATCGAGCCACCCCTGGATGGCCGGGAAGAAGCGGCCCAGCAGCAGGCCGCCGGCCATGGCCAGCAGGATCCAGAGCGGCAGGAACCGGTCGAGCAGCGACAACCGGGCCAGCACGGTCCTTTCCTCGTCCCTGCCCGTGGCCCGTTGATTGAATCAAAGCTGCTTGATTAGTCGGTTGAGCTTGGCTCTGCCGCAGCGGCGACGGGCAGCAGCGAGACGTTCTCCACCGACAGCGCATGGCCGGCCCCGAAGGGGTTGTCGAGATCGGTGATCAGCAGCAGCAACTTGATCAGCATCAAGGAGATCACACCGATGAAAAAGAGGGATTCGGCGAAGGGCTCGATCCTCGAGAGCACAAGCCCGACGGTGAGAACCCCCGTTCCGATGTAGGCAAGCGCGTAGACGGAAGGGACGAACGTGGTGCTGCGAATCACATCGATGCGTTGCACCCCCCGGCGGATGTGGGCCAGCTCCAGCAGCAGGCGCGCCTGCAGTGGTGCTGGATTCAGGCAGCCCAGCCGTTCGATCGCCAGCTGCAGGTCGTTGAGCCGCTCCAGCAGCGCCAGGGTCGGCCCGGCGTTCTGCATCCAGGCCAGGAGCGCTTCGCTGAAGCTCGCCAGCAGCGCCAGGCTCCCCCTCACCTCGGCGTCGGGCTGCAGCAACAGCAGACCCTGCACCTCCAGGGAGATGCACTCCAGGGCGGCGGCCAGTTCACCGGGCAGCTTCTCCCCTCCCTTGTCATCGGTCAGCACCCCATTCAGCAGGAAGCCCAGCAGGAACACCCCGGAGGCCACCAGGGCTGAAAAGAGGGGATTGGGGGTCAGCACCTCCCAGTGCTGCCGGTGCACCAGGACCCTGCAGGCTTCGATGCCCAGCAGCAGCAGACCCACCCGGCCGAAGAACCAGACCCGCCGCAGCAGATCCATGGCATGGACGTTCATCGTCTCGAGGCGAACCGCTGGCAGTCTCGGCGGTGCCAGAGGCGACTGGATCAGTCCTTGATCTTGGCCACCTCCTCCCGGGCCCGCTTCAGCACATCGCCGGTGAGGGGAACGAAGCCGAGTTCCGCCGCCTGCTTCTGGGGGGCTTCCTCCAGCGACCAGCTCAGGAAGGTGCGCACGGCCTCGGCCTTCTCCTCCCCCTGGCCGCTCCGATAGGCGACGATCCAGGTGAAGGCCACGATCGGGAAACTTTCGGCCCCTTCGGGGTTGCAGTCCGCGCCTCCGAGGCGCTCGTCGAGCTTGACGCTGTTGAGCGCCGCCGCTCCCGATTTGGAATCGGGCAGGACGAACTGCCCCTCCTTGTTCTGCAGCGCCACCGGCTTGACGGTGCCCCGCAGGTAGGCCTGGTTCACGTACCCGATCACGCCGGGGGTGTTCTGGATCAGTCCGGCCACGCCCTCATTCCCCCTGGCCCCAACCCCCACGGGCCACCGCACCGCTTTGCCGACGCCCACTTTCTGTTTCCATTCCTCCGAGAAGCAGGCGAGGGAATTGGTGAAGTTGAAGGTGGTGCCCGAACCATCGGAGCGATGCGCCACGGTGAGGGCCCTGGCCGGACAGCCCAGGGCGCTCCAGTTGGTGATCTTGCCGAGGAAGATGTCGGCGAGCTGGGCCTGGGTCAGCTTGAGGCCGGGGCAGTCGGGATTGTTGTAGGCCGGGCTGATCGTGCCGCCCAGCATCGGGATCTGCACGGCACCGCGCTTGCCGGCCATGCCGGCCTTGAAATCCGCGTCGCTGAGGTGTTCATCGGTGGCGCCGAAATCGACCGAACCCGCCAGAAACGAGCGCACCCCCTGCCCGGATCCCACCGACTGGTAGTTGACGAGGTATCCCTTGGCGGTCTTGTAGTCGGCGGCCCAGCGTTGGTAGGCCGGGGCGGGGAAGGAGGCCCCGGCGCCGTTGAGCGAAGGCAACCGGCGACCGCCGGAGCCGCAGGCGCTGATGGTGAGCGTCAGAGCGGCCAGTCCCACCGGCAGGCAGGCACGGCGCAGCTGGGGGATGGTCCGCTGGAGGTGGAGAGTCACTGGCTTCACGACACTGAATGCCTTCCTTTAGGCGGTGTTGAGCAGGCCTTTGGTTAATTCAGGTGCCAATTGTGACAAAGGCAACAGCGGGAACAGAGCTCATCAGGGCCAGCTACGGCTCTTCCTCCAGATCCTCCGCCTCCTGCTTGCGGGTCTGAGCTGGCAGGGGGGGCAGCGCCGGTGGCGGCAGCACCTCCAGCCCGGGGGGGTTGGGGGCGGTGTCCGGTCCGATCAGGTCCACGGCGGTGCGTTGCACCACCAGCCGGAAGCGCAGGGGCGCCTGGGTTTTGTTGATGAAGTCCTGCACGCCGGCCACCTGCCGGGCCGTGGGCAGCTTGGGGTCGGTCACCCGCACCCGGGCCCGGATCAGCGGCGGATTCTTCTGCCAGTCGATGCTGATGCCCACCAGATCGATGGCAGGATCGCCGCCGAGGGTGATCGTGCTGCTGCGCAGCTGTTGCTCGATCACGGTCTCCAGCTTCTGGGCCTGGGTTTCCCGCTGGGATCGGTTCACCAGGGCGAAGAAGCTGCTGCCCAGGGGGATCACCAGCAGGGCGGTGAGGGCCAGGCTGGTAAAACCGAGCCTGCTGCGGAACAGACGGGTGCGGTACACCTTCTCAAGAATCCCCAGGGCCGCCATCGCCCCCACCATGATCCCCAGCAGGTTGGTGGCGAACAGCAACAACGCCCCGTAGGCCTGCGACCAGTAGGCGGAGGCCAGCAGGATCCCCACGACGCACATCGGCGGCACCAGGGCCACGGCGATGGCCAGGCCGGCCAGGGCCGTGATCGCGTCCTTTCGGAGCTTGGCGTACATCGCCACGGCACCGGCCACCAGCGCCACCCCCAGATCCAGCAGGTTGGGGCTGGTGCGGTTCATCACCTCGCTGCCGAAGCTGGGGAAGGCCACCAGACGGCCCACCGCCATCGCCAGCACCACACAGATCACCACCCCCAGCATCAAGGTGCTGAAGGCCCGCAGGAACATCGGCAGCCGCCCCCGCAGGATCTCGAAGGCCATCGCCTGCAGCGGCATGATCCAGGGGGCCACCACCATGGCGCCGATCACCACACCGGGGCTGTTGGCCAGCAGGCCCAGGGTGGCGATCAAGGTGGCACCGACGGTGAGCACCACGAACACCTGGTTGAAACTGGCGTCGTGCTCGAACTCCTGCCTCAGCGCGTCAAGCCGCCCCTCTTCCGAGAGGGTCGTGGGGGAGTTCATGGACGGAGCGCTGGCGATGGGTCACCCAGCCTGCTGCGGATCCGGGATACCTTCAAGGGCACGTCCCAGCCCATCACAGCCGCCATGGCCTGGCTGAAGCCTGCCGCTGCTGGCCTGGCGCTGGTGGCTCTTGTGCCCCTGGCCGCCCGCGCGGACAACTGGTCGTACCAGCGTTTGGTGGAGGCTTTCGAGCAGCGCGGCTTCAGCGTGCTCGGCAGCCACCCCCGCTGCGCCGAGCGCGGTCTGTACGGGCTCTACCTGCGCGAGAGCCGGCGGATCGTGGTCTGCCCCCGCGGCCATCTCAACGACACCCTGCTGCACGAGGGCTGGCACGCGGTGCAGTCCCGCTGTCTGCGGGGACGGCCCCATCTGGGTGAGGAGGACCTGCGTCGGGGCCTGAGCCGACACGACCGGCGCGACCTGGCCCGGCTCTACGGCGAGGGCCGCTGGCAGCGGGAAGCGGAGGCCAGGGTCATGGCCCGCCGGGATCCAGCCGCCTACTTCCGCCTCGTGGACGAGCTCTGCGTTGACCCGGCCCCGGCGCCGCCGCAGGGAGCGCCTCAGGGCCAGGCGCTGAAGCGCACCGGCTCATAGCGGGCGATCGACACCCGCCAGCCCCGGATCGCCAGGGCACCCAGCTCGGCATGAAAGTCGGCGCTGCTGCCGCCGCCGACCCAGCGCGCCTTCAGCCGGGGCAACTGCTCCTGCAGCGTCTCCAGCGGCAGCTCCACCAGCAGCAGGCTCCCGTCCCCGGCGGCCCGCCGCAGGGCGCCCTCCTCGCTGCGCTGCCAGAGGCGCAGCAGCAGCTCCAGCACCAGGGTGCGGCCGTCATCGCCGGGATCCGCCGCTTCAGCCGCCGCCAGGGCCAACGACTTGCCGTTGAGGGGCAGGGCCCGCGTCCCTTCCTGCTCCAGCAGGGCCAGCGCCACCAGATAGGGAGCCTCCGCCATGACCATCGCCCGCACACAGCCCCCAGCCTGCTGGATCGGCGTCGACAACGTCAGAGAGCCCGGCGAGCATGGGGGTTCGTGGGCCCGTCCCACGCCACCCGCTCCGGACCCATGGACAGCTTCGACGGCAAGATCATCGTGGGCAGCGAGGAGTGGTGCAGCTTCCCGGACGCCGGGCTGCCGGCGATCAAGGCCCGCGTCGATTCCGGTGCGGCCACCTCGGCCCTGCATGCCACCAACATCGTGGCCTTCGACCGCGATGGCCAGCCCTGGGTGAGCTTCGAGGTGCACCCGCTCCAGGGTGATCGGGTGGTGGTGGTGCGCCATGAAGCGCCCGTGGTCGCCAGGCGGGAGGTGCGCAACACCAGCGGCGTCCCGGAGAGCCGCTACGTGATCCGGGAGCGCCTGGTGCTCGGTGAGCAGAGCTGGGAGGTGGAACTCACGCTGGCCAATCGCGATGCCATGGGCTACCGGATGCTGCTCGGCCGGCAGGCCATGGTGGGCCGGATCCTCGTGGATCCGGAGGGCAGCCATCACCTGCGCACGCTCAGTGCCGAGGAGAGCCGCGCCCTCTATTCCCATGTCCGCAAACGCGACGACGGCCTGCGGATCGTGCTGCTGGCCAGCAACCCCGACCTCTACAGCAACCGCCGCCTGATCGAGGCCGGCGAGGAACGGGGCCACCACATGCAGTTCCTCAACATCCGCCAGTGCTACATCCGCCTGGACCCCCGCAACCCGGAGGTCCACTACCGCGGCGGCGACGTGCTCGGCACGGTGGATGCCGTCATCCCGCGCATCCGCCCCAGCGTCACCTTCTACGGCTGCGCCGTGACCCGCCAGTTCGAATCGATGGGGGTGCCGTCCCTCAACAGTGCCCACGCGATCACCGTCTCCCGCGACAAGCTTTTCGCTTCCCAGGAGTTCGTCCGCGCGGGCCTCAACACCCCTGTCACCGGGTTCGCCGATTCCCCGCTCGACACCGTGGATCTGATCCGCATGGTGGGCGGCGCCCCCCTGATCGTGAAGCTGCTGGAGGGTGCCCAGGGCAAGGGTGTCGTGCTCGCCGAAACCCAGAAGGCGGCGGAAAGCGTCATCAATGCCCTCCAGAGCCTCGACGCCAACCTGCTGGTGCAGGAATTCATCAAGGAGGCCGGAGGCACGGATCTGCGTTGCTTCGTCGTCGGCGGCAAGGTGGTGGCCGCCATCGAGCGCCGGGCCGCTGAAGGGGAGTTCCGGGCCAACCTGCACCAGGGGGGATCGGCCCGGACCGTGCAGCTCGATGCCCCCGAAAAGCAGATGGCCATCAAGGCCTGCAAGGCCCTCGGGCTCGACGTGGCCGGCGTCGACATCCTCCGCTCCCACCGCGGCCCCCTGCTGCTGGAGGTGAACTCCAGCCCCGGGCTCGAGGGGATCGAAGCGGCCACCGGCCTGGATCTGGCCGGGAAGATGATCCAGAAGCTGGAACGCAAGCTCGGCTGGGGTCGTCCCGCCGGCCAGGAGGCCGCCGCCGACGTGAGGTCGTGAGCGAAGCTCCTGCGCCATCGGCCTACCTGGAGCTGCAGGCCGTCGAGGCCTGGCTGGGCCCGCGCCGGGTGTTTGAGGATCTCTCCCTGCGGCTGCACCGCGGTGAGCACACGGTGGTGCTGGGCCCCAACGGCTCCGGCAAGAGTTCCCTGGTGAAGCTGCTCAGCCGCGAGCTCTACCCCGTGGTGAAACCCGGCTCCTCGTTGCGGATCTTCGGCAGCGAAACGGTGAACCTCTGGGAGCTGCGCGGCCGCATCGGCCTGGTGTCCCAGGATCTGCAGGCCGCTTATGGGGGCAGGGTGCCCGCCGCCGATGTGGTGCTCTCCGGCTTCTTCGGCTCGGTGGGCATCGGCCGCAGCCAGGTGGCCACCACCTCCCAGCACCGGCGCGTGGCGGCGCTGATGGCGCAGCTGGGGCTGGCCGAGCTGGCCGAGCGCCCCTACGGCCAGCTCTCCGATGGCCAGCGGCGGCGCCTGCTGCTGGCCCGGGCCCTGGTGCATGGGCCCGAGGTGCTGGTGCTGGATGAACCCACCAACGGGCTTGATCTGAAGGCCAAACACCAGTTGCTGGCGCTCCTGCGCGAGCTGGTCCAGGCCGGCACCACCCTGCTGCTGGTGACCCACCAGATCGAGGCGATCCTGCCCGAGATCCGCCGTTGCGTGCTGCTGCGCGAGGGCAAGGTGGTGGGCGACGGGCCCGCTGCCCAGTTGCTGCAGGACGCCCCCCTCAGCGCCCTGTTCGCCACTCCCCTGCGGGTGTGCGAGGCGAACGGTTACCGCCAGGTGTTGCCGGCAGGCTGAGCCGCCATCATTCGGGACATGTGCCGTGGCGTCTGGGTGCCCCGTCTGATCCGTCTGCTGCTGGCCTTCCTGACCGCCTGTCTGCTGCCGCTGATGGGCCTGTCAACGGCGGCGCTCTCCGCCGGCCCGGGGGCGGCCCCCCCCGACCCGGGCCTGGCGGTCTACGTGCCCCTGGAGAGCCAACCCTTCCATGGCCAGTTGCTGGACCTGAAGCAGCAATGGACGGATGCGCCCCTCAACCAGGTGGTGGGGGACAGCCCGCGGGCCACCCTGCTCAACTTCTACGTGGTGATGGCCCAGGTGAGCCGCGATATCACCCGGATCGAGGCCAGGGCGGCGGCGACACCCGGGCTGTTCTGGTCGCGTGCGGTGCGCAACGAACTGGAGCTGATCGACAGCTACTTCACCGAAGCGGTGAAGGCTCTGGATGTGTCGGAGATCCCCCAGAGCATCCGGGCGGATTTCGCCGATGAATATGCCCTCAAGCTCAAGGTGATTCTTGATTACGTCTTCACCCATAGCCGCAAACCTTTCGAGATCCCTGATGCGGCTGGGATGAAGGCGTTGAACGAGGGACGGTTGAACCCCAGCGGCAGCTGGACGATCCCAGGCACCTCCATCACCCTGACGGATGAGGGGACAGAAGGGGTCCGTGATCGCGGCTACAGGTTCTCCGCCTTCACGGTGGCCCAGATCCCCAGTCTCTACGAGGAAATCAAGCATCAACGTGCGCCATCTGCCGGCGAGTCCAGCCTGCTGACGCCAGAGATCTATGACGCCTTCAGCCTCAGGCCCGGCCATATCCTGCCGCCCAAGTGGTATCTGAGCATTCCCGCTGGCTTCCGCCGCAGCGTGCTGGAGGCCCATCTCTGGGACCAGACCCTGTTCCAGATCGTGTTGGGCCTGTTGGCTCTGACGGCCTTCGCTGGGGTGCAGCTTCGCTTGGTACTGGCCCTTCTGGCCAGCTATCGGATGACCGAACGGGCCGCCAGCAGACCACTCACACCCATGGCGGTCTGGCGCGTTGACAACATCGCCTGGCATCGGGTGCTGCTGGCGGGCGTGGCCCTGCCCATCACCCGACTGGTGGAACTGCTGCTGGATCACTACGTCAACGTCACCGGCCTGCCGCTGCAGGTGCTGGTGTACCTGCTGTACACGCTCTACTTCTGCTGGGCGGGGTTGTTCAGTTTCTTCCTGATGGAGGCCCTCGGTCGCAGCCTGGCCGAGTGGATCACGATTCTGCGCGGACGGCGCAACGCCCTGCAGTTGAGCCGCATCAGCAATCTGGTGATGCCCATCTGCCGGGTGATGGGGGCCATCATCGGCATCTCCCTGATGTACCGGCTGCTGATCCTGCTGGGCTTGCCGGGCTCCACCGTGCTGGCCTTTTCCGCCGTACCCGGCCTGGCCATCGGCTTGGGGGCCTCGAAGCTGTTGGGCAATCTGTTCGCCGGTCTGTCGATCCAGACCGACCGCCCGTTGCGGGTGGGGGAGTTCTGCCGCATCGGCACCAATCTGGGCTTTGTCACCAAGATCGGCCTGCGCTCCCTGGAGCTGCAGACCCACGAAAGTCGCGTCACGATCCCCAATTCGGTCGTCGATGAGGAGACGATCGTCAACTACTCCCTGCGCTCGGATCAGGCGCAGGAGGCGGTGCTGCATGTCTTCGAGTTGCACCTTCCCCTGCCGGCCGACCTCACCCCCGATCAGCTGGATGACCTGCTGCATTACGGCCGCTCCTACCTCACGGGGTTGCCGGGATTGACTGCTGCCCAGGTGTTCCTCGACCAGGACGCCGGCGATGGGGAGTTGCTGCTGCGCTGCTGCGGAGAGATCCAGGCCCCCAACTGGACCGACTACCTCAGCTTGCGGGAAGCGGTCCTGCTGCGACTGCGGCAGATCACGGATCAGGTGATCCGCTCCCGGATGGTGATCGGGGTGGCCTACGACACCAGCCAGGAGCAACTGCAGCGCATCCCCGACCTGATCGCCTCGCTGTTCGATCACGAACCCCTGGCCGCTTTCCGCTCCTGTCGCCTGTTGGCCATCAACGACTTCAGCTACGACTTCACCTACGACTACCGCTCCGCTCAGCCGACCTACGCGGCGTTCAAGGATGAGGTGGCCCGCCTCAACCGGGCCCTGCTGGCCCTGTTCGCTGCCGAAGGGATCGAGATCCCCTACCCCACCCAGGCGGAGATCCAGATCGATGCCTGACTGCGTTCTCAACACCCTGGCGGGCTGTGGCCTGGTGATCGCTGCCTATCCCCGCTTCAGGTACGACGCCCGTGGGGGCGGGGGCCCGGGGTGGCTCACCGACGGGGACAGCACCGGTTCGCAGCGGCTCCGTTTCGACCCCGCTGCTCTGAACATCCCGCCGCTCAACTGGCGCACCACCCGGTTCCTGGGCCTGCCGTTGCCCCCTGGGCTGCAGATCACCATCCATCCTGAGCGGCTCGAGGGGAGCCTCGATGGGGCCACCGGAGCGATGGCGTTGCGGTTCAACGCCCGCTTCCGTTTCGCCATCGGCTCGCTCTACCGGGCACCGGATCTGATCGTCGACACAACGCTCAGCACCGGTTCGGTGCAGGGTCGCCGCCACCAGGCCACAGGCCAGCCCCTCGATGGCGACGGCCTGGCGCAGCTGGTGGGGGTGGCCACCATCGCCCCCAGTGGCGATCCTTTCCTCGACCGGTTCCTGGGTCTGCCCGACGAGGCCCTGGCGCTGCTGCGCTGTCGGTTCGGTCCGCTGGCGCCGGCGGGCCGGGACTTACCTTGACCCCCTCGACGCCTGCTGCCGCCATGCATCCCCTGCCGTTGCATCTTGGCCCGGGCAGTGATCTGCGCGCCAGCCTCGAGCAGCTGGGGACCCAGGCCGGCGCCTCCGGGTTCGTGCTGGGGGTGGTCGGCGACCTCTCCCAGGCGGCCTTCCAGTGCCCGGGCCAGGCCGAACCCACCGTGCTGCAGGGTCACCTGGAGATCATCACCCTGCAGGGCACCGTGGCGCCCCAGGGGGTGCACCTGCACCTCAGCCTGTCCGATGGCGAGTGCCAGGTGTGGGGCGGCCACCTCGAGCACGGCAGCCTGGTGCTCAGGGGCGCCGACCTGCTGGTGGGCTTCCTGCCCACCGACGCACCCCAGGAGCCAGTGACCGCGGCGGCCACCCCCGCCCAGCCGCGGGTGGAGATCGCCGTGGGCAGCGGCTGCCCCTTTTCGGCCCGGGCCCTGCGCATGCTGCGCACCCTCGGCATCCCCCACACGGTGCAGCTGGCCGACGACGAGGGCGTCCGTCAGGAGGTCGCCCAACGCAGCGGCGGCCGCTCCATGCCCCAGGTGTTCATCGATGGCCAGCCCATCGGCGGCTACGACGCCCTGGCCGATCTGCACGGCCGCGGCGCCCTCGACCATCTGCGCTGAGGGCGACCCCACCTAGCGGGCCAGCTCCGGAAACTGCGTCTTCAACCGGGCCACCTTCGGCTGGTCGTGGATCACGACGTAGGGGTGGGCCGGGTTGCGGGCGACGAAGTCCTGGTGGTAGGCCTCGGCGGGGGTGAAGCCCCGCCACTCCTCCACCGTGGTGGCGATCGGCCGCGGCAGCGCGCCGGAGCGGTTCAGCTGGGCGATGTAGGCCGCGGCCACCCGTCGCTGCTCAGGGTCGGTGGGGAAGATCGCCGAGCGGTACTGGGAACCCACATCCGGACCCTGGCGGTTCAGCTCGGTGGGATCGTGGGCGACGGAGAAAAACACTTTCAGCAGCTGGCCGTAGCTCACCCTGGCCGGGTCATAGGAAATGCGGATGCCCTCGGCGTGGCCGGTGCCGCCGCCACTGACGCGGTCGTAGGCGGCGGTGGCCGGGCTGCCGCCGGTGTAGCCGGTCACCACCTCGGTGACCCCTTTCACGTGCTCGAACACCGCCTCCATGCCCCAGAAGCAACCGCCTGCCAGTACCGCCGTGGCGCGTGGGCCAGCCGCCAGGGTGAGCCCTGTGGCCGGATCGGGCAGGCTGGCGGCCACGGCGCTGGAGGCTCCCAGGCGGGGCACAAGGCCCGGCGCGATCAGCGGTATCGCCAGCAGGCTGGCGGCCAGGGCCGAGAGGGCGGCGGCTGTGTTGAGGCGCGGCGACAGTCGCATCGGGGGAAACGCGGTGGATGGTTGGACTACCGGCCAGGACCCCCAGCGGATTCCCCCTTAAGGTCGATCAGAGCGAAGGAACGTCCATGGCAGCCCGCCTCGCGATCGGCCCGGTGGACGTGAGTCCCGAGGTGCGCGAGTGGGTGGATCGTGAAACGCTGCAGCGCCTGGTGGCCCGCCACCGCCGCGGCGACTGGGGCGTGGTGGATGCCCGCGATGCACGGGACAACACCATCGCGGCCTACCGCCAGCAGGGTTCGCTGCGCAGCGTCTTTGATCTCGGCCAGGGCTTGCAGGTGTGGATCCTCACCCATGATCTCGGCACCGACCAGCTGCACACCCTGGTGCTGTTGCCCAGCGACGAGTAGGCCCCCGGAGTGCTCTGTTGGGCACTCTTCATTCTGGAGGAGCCGAAGAATGGCAAGACTCTCTCACATTGAACAGGCTGAACTCGCCAGGCTATCGCTGATGTCCGGCAGGCGCACCTGGCAACATCTTCAGGCTTGCATGACGCGCTTCTTTTCCCTCATCGAGGATGTTCTTCCCCTTTTCCCAGGCTTCAGTATGTACAGGTTGGCACCGTCTTTATATTTTCTTTCGTCTGCTTGTGTTGCCTTGCCTCTGGACGGGGCCGTGAGATGTCGTAAAAGAGGGTCGCACGCTGTCGGGGGCCTGGAACATGATCGAGCTTCCGCAGCCCAGGCGACAGTCCCAGTCCTGGCCCCAGGGGATGTCGCGCCTTTGCTCCGAGGCACGACCAGCTGAAACACCCCTCACCGGAGTGGGGTGGTCGCAGGCTGACGAGCTCGCTGCCCTTGAGACCGTCTGGGAGAGCCTCTGCCAGGACGCGGCGAGTGCCGGGACATCGCTCCAGTTACCCAGCCTCTCCAGTCCCCTCCAGCCGCCTGTCGGCGGCCAGCGTCCCCTGCGCCAGCGAAATCGCCTGGCTGAGGTGTCCCTGCGCTTGGCCTCCTGAGCTTTTCTTGTTCTTTCTCAATCCTTCGTGGTGAAGGATTGTATGGATCTTCCTCCGCTCGCTGAGCGCTGTAACGATTCGCGTTTCTTCGCTCTGAATCCAGTAAGAATCGCGGCTTGACATCGCCGGCGGGAAAGTCCTCCTGAGGAGCTCTTTTCATCCTGCTCCTGCCCATGGCGATGCTCTTCTCTCTGCCCTTTGCGTTGTTTTTCCCATGGCCCTGGTCCAAGCCCCTTCCCTTGGCATTGAGCGTTTCGCGGATGATCGCAACAAGGAGAACTGGTCAAAGGCGTCGCCGCAGGATCGTGATGGCATCCTCAGGCTGGTCTATCAGCAGGTGCTGGGCCAGCAGTATGTGATGCAGAATGAGCGCCTAGTTGGTGCTGAATCTCTCTTCCGAAACGGTTACCTCACCGTTCAGGAATTTGTGCGCACGCTCGCCAAAAGCGGGCTCTATCGCTCCCGTTTCTTCGAATCCTGCAACCCCTACCGCTTCATCGAGCTCAACCACAAGCATCTGCTCGGCCGGGCACCCCACAACAAGGCCGAGATGCTGCACCACTTCACGATCCTGCAGGAGCACGGCTACGACGCTGAGATTGATTCCTACATCGACAGCCCCGAGTATCAGGAGCGCTTCGGCTCCGATGTGGTGCCCTATCTCCACGGCTGGGACTATTCCGCCGGCCACCAGGGTCAGCAGTTCTCCTGGCTGATGCAGCTGGCCGGTGGGGCTGCCGCTTCGGTGAAAGGCGACAGCGCCGGCACCCGCTTCAAGCTCGGCCGGGCCCTGCACCAGGATCGGGCTGTGACGGTGTCGGTGAAGAGTCCCCGTTTCAGCGGTGAATCCTTCTTCCAGGCCAATGTTGGCCAAGGCGGCTCCAGGGTCGATGGACCGGTGTCCCGTAACGGCCAGCCCACCGATCCCTCCCGCGGCCACCGCGAGGAAGCCCTGGTGGTGTCGGCCGGCGTGCGTGGCACCAGCGGCTCCAGTGGCCGGGTGGCCACCATCACCGCCACCGGGCTGGTGAACAACGCCGTGGTGCGCAGCGGCTCCTACGTGATGCGGGTGCCCTACAGCCGCATGAACGAGGCCCTGCAGCGGGTGCAGCGTCTCGGCGGCCGGGTGGTGCGCGTCAGCGTCAACTGAGTCAGTGCCCGGGGGGTCAGGGCCGCAGGTCCACCCCCCTTTGGGCCAGCAACTGGCGGCAGGCCATCAGGGCCGAGAGGCTCACCCCGGCGGTGCCCTCGCCGGGGTGGATGGCATCGCCGCAGAGCCACAGGCCCGCCAGGGGAGTGCGGCTGGCCAGGCCGAAGGGCCCGAACCGGCTGGGGTGCTGGCCCAGGCCACCGACATAGCCCATGGGTCTGCCTGTCCAGCCGGCAAAGCCCCGGGGGGTGGACAACTCCCCGTGCAGCCAGTCGTCAGGCCCCACCCCCAGCAGTTGTTCCAGGCCCCTCTGAATCGAGGCCATCGCCTGCTGCTTGCGGGCCTGATAGTCGGCCTCCTCCGCGCCGAACCAGGGGTGGACCGGGGTGAACACGCTGGCAATCACCGTGGCCCGCCCGGCGGGAGCCCGGCCATCCCCCTCCTGGCTGATCGAGACGAACAAGGAGCCCGGTTCCGGGGCCGCCAGCTGCAGGTGGCTGGGGCACTCCGGCGGCAGCTTGTTGCGATCGATGGCCCCGTAGAACACCAGGGCCCCGCTGGGTTCGTGCAGACTCTCAAGCCGCCGGCGGTAGCCGGCCGGCAGGGCGTCCCCCAGCAGGGCCGGCAGGCTCTGGGGGGGCAGCGTGACCACCACCTCGGTGGCTTCCAGGCTGAAATCGGACTCCGGAGAACGGGGATCCCCGGGGCGTGCGGTGCGTCGCCGGCCCGTGATCTGCCAGCACTTGTCTGGCTGAACGGGCGGCCGCAGCCGTTCGACGCGATGCCGCAGCCGCAGCCGACCACCGTGCTGCTTCAGCGCCTGCTCGAGGCTGTCGCTGAGGGCCTGCATCGAACCCTCCAAGTGCCAGAGGCCCAGTGGTTCCTGCACCATCGCCAGCACCGTGGCCCCGTAGAGCGCGGCCGTGCGATCCGCTGGCTCCTGGGAGTAAAGCTTCAGCTGCAGATCGAGGAAGCGCCGCAGCCGCCCGTTGGCGGCGCAGCCGGTGAGCTGCATCAGGTCGGCCACGGTGGCGGTGGTGAACAGACCGCTGGCCAGCGTGCCTGGCCCCACCGCCCCCAGCAGCTGACCCAGATCCCACCAGGTGCGCGGCGGCAGGACCGGATCCTGGGAGGCGAAGGCCCAGTTGGCCCGGTGCAAAGCGTCGCAGAGGGCCCAGAAGCGAGCACTGCCGGGGAACTGCCTCAGCCGCTCCTGGTGCCAGCGCTCCGGGTCGCGCCAGATCGACACCGGTGGGCGGCCATCGGCCAGATCCACCACACAGCCGGGATCGAGCGGTACGGCGGCCGGCGGCGCCACCCCGAGATGGCGGAACAGCCGCGCATGGATGCCGGCGGGGGCGCCGTCACTGTTCTCCAGCCCCGCCACCTGGGTGGCCCCCACGTCAAACACATAGGGCCCGCGCCAAAAGGTGCCGGCACAGCCGCCGCTCTGGCGATGGGCCTCGAGCAGCTCCACCTGGAGCCCCTGTTTCGCCAGCAGGGCCGCCGCCGTGAGGCCGGCGATGCCGGCGCCCACCACCGCCACGTCTGTCCTGGCCCCATCGCTGGTCTTCAAGGCGGCCCGGACGCGCAAGGCCGATGCTGGCAGGCCAGTGCTCAGGGCTGTGGATGGGGCTGGAGATGGGCCACAGCCGTCGCCGTTTGTGGGGTGGGAGCTTTAAGCTCCTTGGTCTGAAGGTTGTGAAGCAGTGCGAATGGACCTAGAGCTCCAAGAGAGACTCATTTGAAGGTTTGTTTCCGAGCCTGTGTCGGTTTCGGGATACGAATGTGGGTGGCCTTCCTCCCATGGCAAACACAGCCCCCTTCTTGAATCGTGAAATTGCTTCTCCCACCGTCTCTTTGGGCTGAGATTCAGCTTGGGGACTGCCTAGGGGATCGAAGTAGTTCGTATCATCAGACACATAAAGTGCAGCGTCGAGCGATGCGGATGTGCAGCAAGTGAGATATCAGTGAGCTAATCGGGTTAGCTTCCTAGGGTTGTACTCAGCTTTCTGGGAATGCTCACCTCTCAACCAAGCTCTGGATTCGGCCTAAAGGCGCTTGTTTCCAGAGGCTCCCCTCGTAAGGCACTCATAGGTAGTGCCGTATTTGCCGCCTGTGTTTCCGTGCTCTCGGCAGGTCAGGCTCAGGCGCTTGGTACGGACTGTTCCTCACTCGCTCCGCTGATCGGTGCGGGGATGAAGATCTCCAATATCAGCTGCACCGGCGATATCGCAGGTAGCAGTGACGTCCTAATCTTCTTCAATGAGCTTGGCACTCTGGAGTATAATTTTCTTGGGTTCACATCTCCTATTGGTGGATCTGAAATGGGTAGCATTAAATATGATATTGAAACGACTCTCCCTGATTTTTCTTTCAGGACAGTCCAGCTTACGGCAGATGGGTCGACTGGTTCCTTTTACGACGCTACCAAGAAGATTGATTGGGGCCTAGACTCTTTCACGTTGGCAGTCGACCAGACGGGCGCTGAACCAGTATTTGCTTTCCCCCCGCTTACGGCATTCAAGACCCTTACCATCACTGATAGTTGGAAGGCTGACTTAGGGGTTTTGACGGCTGTGACCAACAACTTTACGCAGGGTCCTGATGTCGCTCCCCCAGAATCTGTCCCTGGTCCTCTCCCCATCCTTGGTGCAGGTGCAGCCTTCGGCTACAGCCGAAAGCTTCGCTCCCGCCTGAAGCTCAACGGTTCGAAATCAAGTTCTTGATTCTTAGCTTGTGGATATTTCGCCCGTCTTTAGACGGGCTTTTTATTGTCCATCTGGGAAGGTCTTCCGAAGCCTATCGGATTTACCGCTCGTCCCTGTCTGATGAAAGATTTCCCGGATTTTGCCAAGGGCATGCAAGTGTATGACTGATACTACACTCGTCCGCTGAATTCTTCTCATGATGCCAGATAGAGTATTCATTGGTTGGGCGCCTAAACGCCTCTCTGGCTTTGAAGCATCTTCTGCTGGACTCGTAGCTTCTTTCCTTTGACAGACGCTGAATGAGAGTGTTGGAGCTTCTGCTGATCAGCTTCATGGCTCTTGTATCTTGCGCTTGCGCTTCATTGGTGGCTGAAATGGTCATCATTGCGGATTCTCCTCGCCCTAAGCCCCTTCTTTGCTGCAGTGACTGCGGACAACCAATTTGCCATGCGGGGCATGGGAGGCCTATCTGCTAAAAAAACCACCCACTTCATTCTGAGCGTTCCGGCAGAGGCCGCAGTTCAGGTGATTCATCAGATGAAGTGCCGCTCAATCTGCTGTTCTCCAAAGTTTCCCTAAGTATTGTCGTCGCTCACCATCCACTCCTCGGGAATTTCAGGCGCAAGCTTTTGCCCCCCGCGCCTTCTATTCCGTTTAGTCACTCCCCAGTTACGTGTCAACACGAGAAGTAAAAGGGTGGGTTGGTTTGGTGAGGATCGACCAATGGCAGCAAAGCCAAGGAAAAAGATCAGTGCCCTCAGGATGTTGCCGAAGATCAGTCCGAGGGATCTCTGCCAAAGGCTTGACATGCGTTGCTCAAAGTCGTATTCGGCGCGCTTGCTTCTTGCATTGATCATCTCAACCAGCCGATCCCTCAGCACGTTCAGGGGGAGGGGTAGCTGTTCAGGCAGCGCCTCCTTGCTGCCAGGAATCTGTGCATAAGCTATGCGGAGCTCAGCTTCATTGCTCGATTGTTGTATGGCTTCAGCGGATTTTGTTGCATTGGCAAGTAGTTGTGTAGCTTGTTGTTGTTGAGCACGCAGTAACATGACGCCTGAATAGACTTGTATCGGGACCAGTAGCAGATATCCGATTGCGGCCCAGCTGGCAAAGCGCCTCAATAAGTTGGCCCGGTTGGTGATTTCCTTCGAATGTGTATCAACGCTCGCGGCGCCTGCAACAAAAAGCCCGCCTATCAAGGGGATGGTGCCGCGGCTCACAAGAAATCCATTCATCCTGTCCAGCCAGGCTGGTTTGAGAAGGGCTACCGGCCAGGCCTGAAAACAAAGATCAACAACAAAATACGCCAGCAGTGCTACCCCCACCCAGTGGAGGGTCCATGCCAACTCATGCCTCTGATATCCAACGAGTTCATTGGATTCCTTGGGTGTGGATTCTTTCGCCATCGCTCTTGCTTTGATTTTGACTTTCTTAGCATGCTTGCGAATCACCCTTCTGTTCGGATGACTTATCGATTCGTAGTCAAGCCCAAGGCTCTCTCAGGCTTTCGTGTTTCTTTGCTATCGACCTTCTCTTCCAGTGAGCGACACTGTCTGTATTGCATCCAGTCAGTCTGTGGCCTCTTCCCCCAGGGCCCCCATGCCGCCCCCCGACACCCTCACCCCCTGGCTGGCCGAGCGCCTTGGCGTTGAACTGGTGGATTGCTGGCCCGTTTGTGGTGGTTGCATCCACAGAGCCTGGCGTCTGGATCTGGCCGATGGCCGCAGGCTGTTCGCCAAAACCAACACCACATCGTGCTTGCCGCTCCTTGCGGCTGAAGCGGAGGGTCTCCAGGCCCTTGCGGCGGCGGCAGGCGACGAGGGCCCGCAGGTGCCCGTGCCCCTGGCCCACGGCATCTCAGGCCGATCGGCTGTGCTGGTGCTCTCCTGGCTCGATCTGGAGCGCGGCCAATCAGCAGCGAAAATGCTGCATTGGTTTCGTCTGGGAGCTGCGCTGGCCCAATTGCACAGGCGCAGTCTTTTGCATGCGTGTGTCCCGTCAGACAGCCCGCGGCGGGTCTACGGCTGGCCGATGGACAACTTCATCGGCTCCGGCCCCCAGCCCAATGGTTGGCAGGAGCACTGGGGGCGGTTCTTTGTGGAAAGGCGTCTGGCCCCCCAGCTGGAGCGCCTAGGCCGTTGCGGCAACCCCCTGGAGCGGACCGAACGCCTGCTGGCGTGGGCAGGGCAACGTCTCGGTGAGCACCGTCCAGACCCTTGTCTGGTGCACGGGGATCTCTGGAGCGGGAACGTCGCCGTCACCTGCGATGGGCGGGGAACGATCTTCGATCCAGCGGTGTACCGGGGCGACCGCGAGGTGGACTTGGCGATGGCCCGCCTTTTCGGTGGTTTCCCTAGAGCGTTCTTCGACGGTTATTCAGAGGAATGGCCTCTGCCGGCGGACCACCGCCGGCGCCTCAATCTCTACAACCTCTATCACCTTCTCAACCACGCCAACCTTTTCGGAGGCGCCTATCTGAACCAGTGCCAGGCCAGCATCGACGGTCTGCTGGCCCTGCCCGGCTAGCGGCCCGAACGTGAGTTCAGCTCAGGTATTCCTTGCGCAGGGTCTGGACCTTGGCCATCACGGCCGAGCGCTTTTCACCTGTGGTGAGGTTGTTCCAGCTCCAGGTGCCCACCACCACCAGTCCGAGCAGTTCCAGCAGCCCCGGCACGATCGGCAGCAGGTTGATGGTGTCCAGCACCCCCTTGATCAGGATCTGGGCCACGATCACGGCCAGCAGGACGCCGGAAGCCTTGCCGACGCGGCCCACCTGGCTCCAGTCCACCTTGTCGAGGGTTTCGTTGACCTTGCCGATCACCTCGCTGTAACGCTCGGTGAAATCCACTTCTGCGGCGCTGCTGGTGGTGTCGTCATGCATGGTCTCCTTCACCTCGGTCGTGCTGTCGATCATGGAAGGAGCGGTCTCCTGACGGAATGATGCATAACGTACCGGTGTGAACCCTGAGACGCCAGCGGAATTGCGGCTCGGTCGGCAGGCGCTGACGCTGCTGGAGGCCGTGCTGGTGGCGGCCGCCCCCGAGGAGGGCTGTGCCCTGCTGCTCGGGGGCCGCGATCCCTGGTGCGTCCGGCGCGTCTGGCCCTGCCTCAATGTCTGGGAGCCCGCCGCCGAGCGCCGCCGCCGCTTCGCCCTCGATCCGCGTGAGCAGCTGCTGGCGCAGAAGTGGGCCCGCTCCCGGGGGCTGAGCGTGCTGGGATCGGCCCACAGCCATCCGCTCTCGGAGCCCGTCCCCTCGGCCCTGGATCGCTCCATGGCCTTCGCCCCCACCCTGATGCTGATCCTGGGGCAGGCTGATCGCCCCGCCACCGCAGCGGCTGCAGGGGCGACGTCGCGTGAGCTGGCCTGCTGGTGGTTGCCGGAGCAGGGCAGCCCCCGGCGGTTGGCGTGGAGAATGGACGATTAGTGCGTCGTGGGCCTCCACCGCCATGCTTCCTCCCGACACCAGCGCCGTCCAGCTCAGCCCCGATGAGGTGGTGCGCTTCTCGCGCCACCTGATCCTGCCGGAGATCGGCATGGAGGGGCAGAAGCGGCTCAAGGCGGCCTCTGTGCTCTGCGTCGGCACCGGTGGCCTCGGTTCGCCCCTGCTCCTCTACCTGGCCGCCGCCGGGGTGGGCCGGCTCGGCATCGTCGATTTCGACGTGGTCGACCACAGCAACCTGCAGCGCCAGGTGATCCATGGCACCAGCTGGGTGGGCAAGCCCAAGATCGAATCGGCCAGGGCCCGGATCCACGAGATCAATCCCCACTGCCAGGTGGATCTCTACGAAACGGCCCTCACCAGCGACAACGCCCTTGAGATCATCGCCGGTTACGACATCGTCTGCGACGGCACCGACAACTTCCCCACCCGCTACCTGGTCAACGACGCCTGCGTGCTGCTCGACAAGCCCAACGTTTACGGCTCGATCTTCCGCTTCGAGGGCCAGGCCACGGTCTTCAACTTCGAAGGCGGCCCCAACTACCGCGATCTCTTCCCCGAGCCGCCCCCGCCGGGGATGGTGCCCTCCTGCGCCGAAGGGGGTGTGGTGGGGGTGCTCCCCGGCATCATCGGCATGATCCAGGCCACCGAGGCGGTGAAGCTGATCACCGGCATCGGCACCAGCCTCAGCGGCCGCCTGCTGCTTTTCGATGCCCTCAAGATGAGCTTCCGGGAGCTGAGGCTGCGCCCCAATCCGGAGCGCCCCGTGATCGACAAGCTGATCGACTATCAGGAGTTCTGCGGCGTGGGCGGTTCGGCCCCTGGCCAGGAGGAGGCGGGCAGCGTGCCCACCATCACCGTGGCCGAACTCAAGACCATGATCGACGGCAAGATGGAGGATCTGCTGCTGGTCGACGTGCGCAACCCCCAGGAAGCCGACATCGCCGTGATCCCTGGCTCGGTGCTGGTGCCCCTGGATCGCATCGAGAGCGGCGAGGCGATCGAGGACGTGCGGCGCCTGGCCAGCGGCAAGCGGCTCTACGTGCACTGCAAGCTGGGCGGCCGTTCCGCCAAGGCCCTGATCGCCCTCGGCCGTCACGGCATCGAGGGGGTGAACGTGCAGGGCGGCATCGACGCCTGGAGCCAGGAGGTGGATCCTGCCGTTCCCCGCTACTGACGCCCTTTCCCCGGCCAGGAAGCGGTGGCGGGAGCGCCGCCGCCTCGAAGCCCAGCGCCTGATCGCCCTCGAGAAGCGCTTCCTGCCGCTCCTGCTGACGGCCGTGCTGCCGATCCTGCTGATGCCCTTCACGGCCAGGTATGGCTGGCAGGGGCACGTCCTTCTCGCCCTGGTCTTCAATCTGCTGATCGTCCAGTCGATCCGCACCTTGCCGGTGATGCCTGGGGTGCCCTACGCCCGGCTGCGGCAGGAGTTTTTCCGCGGGATCGGCCTGGTCGGCAGCATCGGGCTCTGGGCGCCGGTGGCCTCGGGGGAATGGCCCGGTGGGTCGTTCCACGCCGGGGAGATGGTCCTGCTGAGCCTCTTTTTTCTGATCACCTCGACGCGGCTGGTCAGAGTGTTGGCCAGGGTGCCCCGGGTCAATGGGCAGGTGTTGGCCGGCGCGGCGGCGGGCTATCTGCACCTGGGTCTCACCGGAGGGGTGCTTGCCACGGCCACGCAGGTGCTCGTGCCTGGCAGCTTCAGCCTCGGGGAGACCGCCGGCCAGCAGCTGCTGCTCGATCGGCTCACCTACTTCAGCTTCGTCACCGTCGCCGGGGTGGGCTATGGCGATGTGCTGCCGGCCAATGCGGTGGGGGAGCGCTTCGTGATCCTGTTGAGCGTCGCGAGCACCTTGTACATGGCCCTGCTGGTGGGGCTGCTGCTGGGCCGCTTCATCGCTTCAGAGGAGGTGGAGATGCTGGAGGACGAGGAGCTGGGCCCGCCCAGGGCGCCAGAAAACAGCCCGTGATCGGCACGCCCGTGATCAGCAGTCCCGCGATGGCTGGGGTCAGTAGTCGACGCCGCGTTTGAGGTCGACGCCGCGCTCGGCGTAGTGCTTGTGGCACACCATTTCCGAGTGCACGCTGGCCAGATCGAAGTAGGCGGGCCGGCTCTTGCAGCGGCCCGTGATGATCACCTCGGTTTCGGTGGGCTTGCGCAGCAGGGTCTGGACGATCGGCTCCACCGGCAACAGTTCGAGATCCACCGTGGGGTTGAGTTCGTCGAGGATCACGGTCTTGTAGAGGCCGCTGGCGATGGCGGCCCGGGCGATCTCCCAGGCCCGTTCCGCCTCCACGTAATCGATCGGCTGCTGCTGGCCGCGCCACACGATCGCATCACGCCCTGAACGCAGGTGGTCCACCAGGTGGGGGTAGCTTTCCCGCAGGGCGGCGATCGCCGCGTCCTCGGTGTAGCCCGCGCCGCCCTTGAGCCACTGCAGGATCAGCACCCGGTGGCTCTTGTCCTGGCTGATGCCGCGGCCGATGGCCTGCAGGCCCTTGCCCAGGGCGCTGGTGGATTTCCCCTTGCCCTCTCCGGTGTAGATCTCCAGGCCTTCGAGCCCCTGCTGGGGCCCGCTGTGGGCCCGCATCTCCGAGTGCAGGTCGGCCAGCTGCACCAGCTGCCGCGGCGCCCCCCGGCCGGTGCAGATCATTTCCATTCCCGCCGGCTTGGTGGCCAGGGTGCGCACCACCTCCTCGGTGTCGAGCAGGCCCAGATCGAGCACGGGGTTGAGTTCGTCGAGCACCACCACCGAATAGAGGTTGCTGGCGATCGCCCCCTTGGCGATGTCCCAGCCCCGCTGGGCCTCCTGGTGGTCGAAGCGGGTGGCTTCCGCGGCACTGAAGTGGTCGCCGCGGCCGGTGCGCACCTGGTCGATCAGGTGGGGAAAGCCCTGCTGCAGGGCCTCGATGGCGCTGTCCTCGTCGTAGGCGCGGCCGGGGCCCTTGAGGAACCGCAGCAGCAGCACCCTGGTGCGCTTCTGCTCGCAGATGCCCAGCCCGATGGTGCGCAGCACCACCCCCAGGGCCGCCTGGCTCTTGCCCTTGCCTTCCCCGTCGTAGACGTGCAGCTGGCCATGGGCGCGCTCGTCGCTGCCGGCGGCCGTGCGGATGCCGATGCCCCGCCCAGTGCCGCGCTGCGGGGTCTGGGTGCTGCGGGCTGCGGGCGTCATCGGCGGGTGGCGGGGAGCGTCAAAGGGCGGATCTGACCCGGATGCTACTGAGCCTTGCCAGGATCGAGGCCATGCCAGCCACCCGCCGCCTCAGCCTGCTCGAAGCCCTGCCGGCTCCACTGGAGAGGGGCCTGGAGGCCCTCTGCCGCCAGCTCGACGCCTTTCCCCAGGTGGTGGTGGCCTACTCCGGCGGTGTCGACAGCGCCCTGGTGGCCGCCCTGGCCGGCGACCGTCTGGGGGAGTGTGCCCTGGCGGTCACCGGTGTCTCGCCGGCCCTGGCCCCCCACCTGCGCCGGGAGGCCAGCGACCAGGCCCGCTGGCTGGGGCTGCGCCACCGCGAGTTGCCCACCGCGGAGCTGGCCGACCCCGCCTACACCAGCAACCCGGAGGACCGCTGCTATGCCTGCAAGCGGGAGCTGCATCGCCTGCTGGCCCCGATCGCTGCTGCCGCCCAGGGGGCCCAGGTGCTGGACGGGGTCAACCTCGATGATCTGGGCGACCATCGGCCCGGCATCCGTGCCGCCCGGGAGTTCGGGGTGCGCTCGCCGCTGGCCGAGGCCGGCATCGACAAGGCGGGGGTGCGCCAGCTCTCCCGAGCCCTGGGCCTGCCCTGGTGGGACAAGCCGGCCCAGCCCTGCCTGGCGTCCCGTTTCCCCTACGGCGAGCCGATCGACGCCCCCCGCCTGACCCGGGTGGCCGCCGCGGAGGACTGGTTGCGCCAGTGCGGCTTCCCCGAACTGCGGGTCCGCAGCCAGGGGGAAACGGCGCGCATTGAAATCCCCACCGCCGGCTTGCCGGCGGCGCTGGAGTCTCTCGCCCATGGCGAGCTGCGCCCCCAATTGGTGGAGGCCTTCAGGCACCTCGGCTTCACGGCCGTGGCCCTGGATCTGGAGGGGCTGGTGAGCGGCAAGCTGAACCGCTCCCTGGGGGGGCATCGGGACTGACCGACACCCGGGCGTACCCCTGTCCCTCTTGGCTCAGGCGCCGGCCAGGTGGGGCTCCCTCTGGCTGTCGATCAGGGCCTCGGGCGTCTCGCGGCGGAAGCTGGTGAGCTTGTGCCGTCCGGACCCAAGTTCCTCCCACAGGACCTGACAGGCCTTCTCGGGCATGGTGTGGTCACCGCAGGTGAACACGTCCACGGCCGCATAGCCCGATTCGGGCCACGTGTGGATGGAGATGTGGGACTCCGCCAGCAACGCCAGGCCCGTGACGCCCTGGGGTTCGAAGCGATGGGTGATCAGGTTGAGCAGGGTGGCACCAGCGCGTTTGGCTGCTGTCGTGATGGTGTCCCTGAGGAAAGCTTCGTCGTCGAGCCTTGCGCAATCGCAGTCGTAGAGCTCGAGGATGCAGTGTTTCCCTACCGCGTCGGTGATGTCGCCTGGGGGTGCAATGGCGTGGGTGGGGGAGGCGGCGGGCTTCCATCCCGGGTTGGGATGCAGGCTGGACAGGGTTTGGTTCATCGAATCCGGTCAAACAGGTCTCACCATACGCGCCAGGAGCTCGGATCAGTGGTTCGCCAGGTCGCCTGCGGCGACTGGGGGCTCGGGCCTCAGGCCACCAGGGCGCCGCTGCGCAGTTCCACCACCTGGCTGTGGGCCCGCCAGCCGCTGCTGAAGGCCTCCAGATGGGTGGCACTCACCAGGCACTGGTGGCCGTCCCCCACCGCCTCCAGCAACAGCTGCTGGCGCCCCGGGTCCAGCTCGGCCAGCACGTCGTCGAGCAGCAGCAGCGGCGGCTGACCCACCACCTGCCCCACCAGGTCCAGCTCCCCCAGCTTCAGGGCCAGCACCAGGGTGCGCTGCTGGCCGGCGGAGCCGTAGCGCCGCGCGGCCTGGCCGCCGATCAGCAGGGCCACCTCGTCCCGGTGCGGACCCACCTGGCACTGGCCGAGCCGTTCCTCCTCGGGCCGCTGCTGGCGCAGCTGCTCCTCCAGGGCCTGGCGCCAGGGGCCCTCCTCGTCGCTGGCCTCCGCCAGCACGGTGCCGCTGATGTAGTCGAGCTGGAGCGGTTCGGCGGCCCCGCCGATGCGCTGCTGCCAGGCCACCGCCAGCG
>NZ_JAYGHY010000043.1:0-24427 GCF_034931305.1 Cyanobium gracile UHCC 0281
GCGCCTGGCGCTGGCGGCGGCGGAGGGGGCCGGCGGCGCCGCCCAGGAGGTGCGCAAGCGGCTGGCGGCGATCGATCGGGCCCGGACCTGGGTGGGGTCGGCCCGGCGCCCGGCGCTGCTGAGCGATCTGGAGGCCCAGCTGCAGGCGATCACCGGGCCGATCGCGGCCGACGATCCCCGGGGGGCCTGCGAGTTGCTGCTGCGCTTTCTGGAGATCTCCGCCGGGGTGCTGGCGCGCTGCTCCGACGGCACCGGTGTGGTGGTGGGTGTGTTCGAGCGGGCCGCTGAACAGCTCGGAGCGCTGGCGCTGGCGGCCCGGCTGGCGCCCGAGACCCTGGCCGAGCAGGCCGCAGAACTGCTGCTGGAGGACAGCCACGGAGCGTTCGATGCTCTGGTGCCGGCCCTGAAGGAGGCCCTCGGCGACGCTGGCCTGCAGCGGCTGGAGCAGGGTTGCCGCGAGCGCGGTGCCGTGGGCGGCAGCCGGCTGCTGCTGCAGATCGCCGAGGCCCGGGGGGATGGGGAGGGCTACCTGGGCCAGTTCAGCGCCGCGGATCTGCGCCGGCGTTCTGTGGCCGCCGACGTGGCCCGGGTGCTGCTGGCCAACGGCCGGCCGGCGCAGGCCCTGGAGATCCTCGATGGCGCCACGGCGGAGGCCCCAGGCCGGCTCGATGGCGCCTGGCTGGACAGCCGCCTGGCCGTGCTCGAAGCCCTGGATCGCCACGGCGAGGCCCAGGAGATGCGCTGGCAGTGGTTCTGCCGCACCCTTTCGATCCCGCACCTGCGCGACCACCTGCGGCGGCTCGAGGCTTTTGAGGATGGCGAGGCGGAGCAGCGCGCCCTCGGGGTGGCCGAGCAGCACCCGAGCCGCCTGCTGGCGCTGGAGTTTCTGGTGGGCTGGGGGGCGCTCGCACGGGCCGCCCGGCTGGTGCTGGCTCACGCCACCGCCTGGGACGGGGAGGCCTACGCCCTCCACAGCGCCGCCGCCGAGCGGCTCAGCGCCGACCATCCGCTGGCGGCCACGCTGCTGCTGCGGCCGATGGTGTGGGGGGCGCTGGAGACGGGCCGCAGCCAGCGCTACCGCCACGTCGCCGAGCACCTGCGCAGCTGCGATCTGCTGGCCGACCGCCTCGACGACTGGCAAGGCCACCCCGACCATGCCGCCTTCGTTTCACGGCTGCAGGAGCGCTTCGGGGGGCGTTGGGGCTTCTGGAGGCTGGTGGAGCCGTGAGGCTCAGGGCAACACCCGCTCAGCCAGGGCCAGGAGGCGACGGTCCATGCTCACCAGGCTGGCCGCCTCCCGCCGAGCCAAGGCCAGATAGAGACAGTCGTAGACGGAGTGATCCAGGTGGAGGGCCAGCGCGAGGGCCTCAGGCTGAAGCGCCTGATCAGGTTCCAGATGATCGACCAGATGGCGGGCCTCAAGGAGCAGCTCCTGCGGATCGGCCTGCCCCAGTCCTCCCGTTCGGCCGATCTTCCAGATGACATTGGTCACCTCCGTGAGCATCAGCGCCGGGGCAATGACCAGGGTGGCGGAGGAAAGGGTCTGGATCAGAGGCGCGGCATCGGGCTGACCGGTGAGCACGCGAATCGCAGCCGAGGCATCAAGAACGACCCGGGTCGGCGGCGGAGAGCCCTTCACCGGTCGCGATCGGAGCGGACCATGGCTTCCGGGCTCTCGGTGCAGGTCAGTGGGCCATGGGTTCGCAGCCGTTCGGCGATGGACAGAAGCACGCTTCGCCGCCGTTCGCGGGGGGCCTGACCACAGGCCGCCTGCAGATCGCTGATGGCCTGCTGGGCCAGGCTCCTGTGCTGCTGCCGTGATCGGAGCAGCAGCTGCTGGTGCAGCGGTTCCGGGAGATCACGAATCTGCAGGGAGGGCATCGGCCGACCGGATGGGTGGAGGCTGTGAGGTCAGGTTAGTCAGATGCATGCCGATTGCATGCGTCTTTCAGCGGAACGGGTCGCCGCCCAGCCACTGACCCCGGTGGCCGGTGAAGGCCTCGATCCGGCACTCTGTACAGGCTGTACAGGTCTGGGAACTGGTCGGCCGGGCAGGACCGGATCGCCCCCGAGCCAAGCGATGGCCTTGGCGAGAGGTGGATCGGGTGGATGGCAGCCAGCTAAGTTCCAGTGAGCTCAAGCGGCGCGGGATCGCCGCCATCGAAGAGGCGCTGCAGGCCGCCTGTTGCCTGCAACAGGTGCCGAGGCTGCGGTTGGTAGTGGTGGGCTAATTGGAGCCGAGCAGCTCGGCGGCGAGGCCCTGTTGCTGCAGCAGGGTCACGGCCTGCCGATCAAAGGACAGGAACGTGTCGCCACCGAGCCACTGACCCTGGTGGGCGATGACCGCATCGGCGAAATCACCACCGGCCTCCAGTTGCCACAGACCCACCTCCACAGCAGCGCGATCGAGGCTGACGTTGCTGGCGGCCATCAGGGCCCGGATCGCGGCGGCGATCTCAGCCACCTGGAAGCCGTAAACGCGGCGCAGTACCCAGACGAACTCGCAGAGGGCCGGCAGGGCCACGGCGATCTGCTCGGAGCTGCGCAGTGCCGCGATCGCCGCTTCCGACTGGGAGGGGTCGTCGCCCACCACGGCGCGTATCAGCACGTTGGTGTCGGCGGTGATCCTCATGGTTCGCCGGCCCAGCCGGCCGCGGCGGCCGCCTGGATCTCCTCAAGGCTGGCCACCTTCGGGCTGCGGCCCGCGAGGTGGCCGATGAAGGCCTCGATGCTGCCGGGGGGCTGGACGGCGCGCACCTCGATCCGACCGCCGGGAAGCGTCGTCACCTCGATCTGCTGGCCCGGCTGCACCCCGAGATGGCGCAGCAGCTCGCGGCGGAGGGTGACCTGGCCCTTGGCGGTGACGGTGAGATGGGCCATGGATCCAGACCACCAGGAGCACCACTGTAAGGCGTTCTGCCCTTACCGCCGATGGCCGCTGGCGCCAAGCGCCTTTCTGGGATTGATCAGAAGCAGCCCGGTTGGCTTCCAGCTTCACGTCTTGCCGTAGGCGGCATCGTGATCAGGCGCGATGGTGAGCAAACGGATGAAGTCGCCGTCACGATGGGCAGTGGCGCGCCGAGCCCTGCTGATGCGCAGTGAATACAGGGAATCCATGCCTTTGGGCGGCTTGATGCTGGTGATTTTCTCCCATTTGAGCCCTGGGTCTCGGTAGAGCTGATTCCAGGTGAGTTGGCGAATCTTGTTGAGCGTGTCGAGGGCTGCATGGCGCTCAGGCTTTTGCAGCATCAGCAGTTGCTCCTGAAAGACGGGGTTGTTGAGGTCGAGCCTTACCTTCGCGTCATCGCTCGGCATGGCCAAGGCGGCTCAGGGTGTCGTCCACATCGGCATCATCAGGCGCATGGCTGGCCGACCAGGCCATCGCGGCTTCCAGAGCGGTGGCGGCCTTCGGTTCGTGCAGCCAGCGCTCGTTGTCGGGGATCACGGTGGCGGTGCGCACGATCCACAACCCGGGCTCGCGCTCTTCCACCAACACCTGGCGGCCGGCGTACTGCTTGCCGAGGGAGATCTGGCCATTGGCGCCAACCAGCTTGACCGCAGGGGCACGGGTGGTCCTGGCCATGGCGATGCTCTGGTTTGGTGCTGCACGCGATTCTAACTTTCGTGCGGCACGAAAGCCAAGGTCTCACGCCGCGCCAGATCGACATGGCTGACGCTGGCGGTGGTGGGTTCTGCGGATGGATCGGTGTCAGCCCGCAGCTTTGCCGCATGCTCGTAAGGACGCCTTACGACAAGGAGACATCCGGCCTAGGGTGAAATCCAGTGACTGGGTTGCCAGCGATGGAGGTTGCCACACTCACCGCCAAGGGGCAGGTCACGGTGCCGAAGGCGGTACGTGAGGCCCTGGGATTGCGGCAAGGCGATCAGCTCAGTTGGGAGTTGGAAGACGGCTCGGTGCGTGTGCGGGCCGTGGCGCCGTTGGATCTTGTCTATCTGCAGGGGCTGGAGAGCAGCCTGAGCGAGTGGAGCAGTCCGGAAGATGAGGAGGCGTTCCGGGATCTATGAGCACCTTTGACAGGTACGCGGTGGTGCGGGTGCCTTTCCCTTTCACGGATCGGCACGCCCAGAAGCTGCGGCCTGCGGTGGTGCTCTCCCAGAGCGATTTCCAGCGTGGTTGCGGCCATCTGCTGCTGGCGATGATCACATCGGCGCGGCAATCCTCGTGGCCCCTCGATTGGACCTTGGAAGATCTGCAGGCTGCAGGTCTGCCCCAACCCTGCCTGGTGCGCTTCAAGCTGTTCACGCTTGACGAGCGGCTGGTGTCCGGGGGCCTGGGTGCTTTGGCCGCCGCCGATCGCGCCGGGGTGGAGGCCCAACTGGGCAAGCTCTTGCCCACCGCGACCTGAGCGCTGCCAAGGCCCCATGGTCGTGGTGCTTTGGCGGATGGATCGCGCCCGCCGTTTCCAGCCACGCAGGATTCAGTACTGCCTTCAGTACTGAATCGCGGCTAGGCTGTGGGTCAAGCGTTGGCCTTGGCGAGAGGTGGATCGGGTGGACGGCAGCCGGCTCAGTTCCAGTGAGCTCAAGCGGCGCGGGATCGCCGCCATCGAAGAGGCTTTGCGACGGGGCCCGGTGCAGCTGATGAAACGCAACCGCACGGCTGCGGTTGTGCTCAGCGAACGCCAGTACCAGCAGCTGTGTCAGCGCGCCGCCCTGGCCCCGCCGCCTGAGGTTTCAGCATTGGCGTGGTTGCTCAGCTGTCCAGTGGCCGCGGTGGGGCGCAGCAAGGAGGAGATCGATGCGGCGCTGGAGGAGGAGCGCGACTGGTGATCGCCTTTTTTGATGCCAGTGCCCTGATCTATGTGCTGGAGGGCCGCGAGCCGTGGGTTCATGGCGTTAGGCAGGTGCTGGCCGATCTGGTGGCCAGCGACCCAGGCATGGGTACGGCCGTGAGCCGCCTGAGCTGGTTGGAATGCCGTGTCGGCCCTCTGCGTCGCCGCGATCCAGCCACCCTCGCCACTTTTGATTCCTTTTTCTGCCGCACGGATCTGATCTGGGTCGAGCTCACGGCGGCCGTGGTGGAGCTGGCTACTGACCTTCGCGGGCAACACAGCCTGCGTACGCCGGATGCGCTGCAGGCCGCCTGTTGCCTGCAGCTCGGCGATGGGGCGGTGATGATCACAGGCGATGCGTCGTTTCGGCAGGTGCCGGGGCTGCGGGTGGTGGTGGTGCGTTAGGTGGGGTGAGTTCGGCGCACTGATCTCAGGGCTCAGACGTCTTGATCGTTTCCATCAACAAAGCCAAGGCCTCAATCGGCATTGAGCAACAACGCATCGAGCTTGGATTCGATAACGGCGAGTCGTTTGTCCTCTTTCTCGAGCAGCTTCGTGCGCTTCTCGCTCTCGTGCTCTCTGATCTGCGCATCGATCGTTGGATGCCAGTTTAACTTCGCTAACCAGCGCCGCCAAGGCGGCAAAGAGGCAAGGAATTCCGATTTGCTGATTGACGTTGACGTGGACTCCAAAGACATCGACATGGCTGTAGGAGGTAAAGAACGTGATCAGGACGACAAGGAAACCACCGACAAGGGAGGCATAACCGACTCGATCGAGCAAAGGAAACGGATCGGCCGGACTCGCGGAAACTGGCGCTTTGTTCTCTGGCATGACCGTAGCGACGCCAAGTCTGGACTGATTGCATAGTACGCCAGTACCAGGGGAAGCGCATCCGTGGTTCCACTTAGTGATGGGCTCTGCGGGTGGATCCAGCGTTCTGTACAAGCTGTACAGGTCTGGGATCTGGCTGGGGGGAAAGGGTCGGATCGCGCTCAGCTCAAGGGATTCATCAGCGATGGGGCGCAGCTTCGAACCGAGCATGGTGTTGGCGGCATGGCAGGCCGAGCACCCTTCAGCGGCCCGCTTCCATCGCCGGTGCAAGATCGGTGTGGATGAAGTCATCGCCCTTGTACAGAAGGGGTGCAGCGAGGGATTTGGCCAGGGCGTAGGAGAAACAGACGCCCAGATTCAACCCGGCTCGATGGCGACCCTTGCCGAAACGACGCCATGCCATGCGTGCGAGTTGCGCCTGGTCGCGGTCGAAGCTGACCACTTCGATCTCTGCGGCGGCCACAAACACATCCAGATCTCCTTGGACATCGGTGCCAAAGCGGGCCTCGAGAACGATGGCGTCGTAGACGAGGATTTCCTCGGGCGTGCGGTTGTCCTTCCGTGGTCGCGCTGCACTCCGCAGGGCGAGCTCATCGAGGCGATCGGCCTCTGGGTTGCGGATGTTCAGCGCCATCACGCCAGCGTGTAGACGCCCCATGGGCTGCTTGGTCTGCCGCAGGCGTGGCTGTGGGGGCTGGTGGGTTCTGTGGGCGGATCCGGGGTTGTGTACAGGTTGTACAGGTCTGGGATCTGGCCGGACGGACAGGGTCGGATCGCGCTCAGCTCTCCGCTTCGAGCCGAGCATGGTGTTGGCGGCCAGGTGCTGCGGGGGAGTCAACGCCCACAGGCCGGCAACCCAGGCATCAGGCGACACAGGGACGGATGCAGCGGCGACCCCGGTGGCAACCAGAACGGGCTGGAGCCGCGAAGGACGGACAGGCCGATCAGCAGGGCCCAGAGCCAGGTGAGGCGGGAACCACCGGGGAGGATCATCGCTTATGGGACCATGGGGGCTGTGGCCTACACCCTGCCGGCGAAAGGGTAGAGCACCTTGATGGAAGGTACCCTGCTAGCGCAAGGGATTCAGCATCGTCGATCTTTTCCTGGTGCTCATGAATCAGCTCTGACCGGCGACAATCTGGTTGAGGAGTAGCGCTAGACAGGTAGAATGCAGAGGAGGAACTAACTGATTACCCCCCCCCCTAGTCACGGAACAGAGTCGTCTTAGTTGAGTGCAGACGATTTCATGAATAGCGAATCCAGGAAATCTCGAGCCAGTCTCAGGCTGTAGGAGGGTGAAAGGGCGGGGTTGGAGAAGTATCAGCATTCCTAGCAACGGAAGTTACACCTATATGACCAACCTCTACACAGAGAAAGGAATGATATGCTTGCCTGTCATTGAAAAGTCGAGAAACTAAGCAATGCCGCACCCTTCTCAAAGGGCAAAGTGCTTAAAGTATAGTCAAACCCGTGAACCTTGAGGATATCTATCCACGCAGCAATTACTTCTTGCTCATCCTTTCTAAGAGTATCATCAAGCACTAAGTCTACCGAAACCCTGCACCCATTTAGTGAGTCTAATATGATTGGCAAGGCAGGATATCGAGCCCATCTGCCTGTAGCTCCGGGTGGGCCATCTACAAGAACAAGAACCTTCTTTAGCGGAAACTTACGCTTCCGCTTGAGTACTGTTGCAAAGGTACGAATCTGATCAGTTTTGCTATAATAGAAATAATTACCAGTTGCGTCTGACCAGCTTTCTAATGGTGACAAGCTAAGGACACAATGTTTTCTAGATGTGCAATGTTCTACGAGGATTGAAGTTTTCTGGAAGTACTCAGATAAATGTTCATAAACAAGCATGATTGGAGAATTTGAAGCATGAGAGGGGCGCAAGGAGGACTTCGCAAGAGCTTCTAATAAGATGTATGTGCTGGTGCCAGAACCAAACTCAACAATAAACGAGTATCTATTTTGAAGTACAAGACGTACCAAGAACAAGGATACGTCAGCACTGAGTGGCCATCCATGAAGATCAGCTGGAATGTCTCCAATGAGCGAATGCAACTGTTGAAAGTTTTCTAGTTGCCTAACAACGTTAAGACATGATTTTTCAATTGTATGACGAAGCTTCCCTTCGAGTAATTCGAGTCTGTTGTGGATCTCAACTAAATCAAAAGGCTTTTCATTGCTCATAGTACAACTAGCGTGTAAGTAACTCAATGTCCGGTGATCGAGATGAAACAGCCCAGTTTTGAATGCCAGACTCACCAATAAGCGTCTTGCAGAGTTTGATTGATGATCTCCATCGTGCATTAATAAGAGGTAATGGGTCGTTGGAAATAACTTGTATAATTAGAGACAAGTCTGATTGGGCTCCGCGTAGAACTTTCATTAGATTCTTAGGTAGTGTACTTGAATCTGAGCTGCTAATAATTATGGGGTCAGCTGGAGACTCGTTACTATTCAATACACAATTGCCGGACAACCGCTTAATGCTTTGTGACAATAGAAAGCCATCTGGGTCTTCATGAAACCTGACTAGATCTGAGCAAAAGAGTGGAATACCATAGCGTCGATACAGAAGTGCTCCAGCCTTCTGCATGCTATTCAGCAAGTCACGGCTTGAACTTAAACTGCCAAGTAACTCCGGAAGCTTCATGACCGCTTCCTCCTCTTCGGGAACAAAGACTGCAGCCTGCTTCCATAGTGAGGGATCTCCGGGTAGTCGAAGCCTATCAGACAGAATCACCGGTATTGCGCCAAACCCCAAAGCCTCCCATAACCTTATCGAATTTGGACCAGAACCAGATGGGCAAAGGGCAAATACACTCTTCCTCATTAGCTCAACATAGAAATCAGCATTACGTTTTAGCTGTTGATGCCTTATAGGATCTGGAAGCTGGTCGTGAACCTGTTCTCTATACACTACCTGTTCGAAATGCCACTCATCAGTCTGGCGAACTATGGCATTTTCTTGATCGGGTAGTTTTGCAATCCACGCACGTACAGAACAAATATAGAGATCGGGCTGATAAGCCCCTTGAAACGAGTAGAGCAATAATCTGTCCGATGCCTTAATATGATCAGCATTAACATAATCGCTACAACGAACTGGATAAAGAGGGAAGGGGTGAATTCTTACTCCTTCGCAGTAGTTTGAGCAATGTGTAGCATGGCTCCAAAACAAATCAGTTATTCCACACTCTTTAAACTGGTAAATATGCTTCAATGCGTCGATATGCTGGCATACAGTTGCCGTTATTCCATTAAAGGTCTGCCCATCTTTTGGAATTCCGATGGTGTACGAGTCTCTAGTCTTGTCTATCCACGATGCCCACGGATAACGAAAAAACCTAATTGACTTACAGGATAGTTGAAGCCTATCAATGGCTTCCCACGCATACTCCTCTGTCTTGTTAGGTCTTTGCCAAGTTAGCTGATTCATGTTTTGATGAACCAATTGAGTATAATCCTACCATCTGACTGATGTTTATGATGCAGGTCGAGCATAGGATCTACCACTAACAAATCATAACTCCGATCGTATCGACTAAATAGATACTGAGATGCAATTGGAATGTAGAAAGTGATCACGCAACATGCATCACGATTGAGATGCATATAATCGGAGTCTAGACATTGATTCGTAGCCTGTGCTACATTCATTTCCGTTGTCGCATCTATTGTTCATACAATCCGGTACTTAATCAGCCACTGAACTTACCCTGAATTATCCTTATGGATTTCATAAGGTTCGTCTAAGCAAGTATTAGTCTGGTTCATTTTTAGAGAGAACTGCCCAATGTCGAGCTCTGTTTCAATGCATGGTCAAGGGCTTGTTGATTATGACTATCACCGCCTAAAGGCCGTTAAAGAAGCCGTGTCGGAATCCTCATATTTGTATCATGAGGTTTGTCGTACTATTGAATTTCTGCATGACCTACAGAAGACTCGAGATGATGTTCCGAATGGGCAGTTAAGCGACCAGTCTGCTTTTCATCTTGATAGCAGCGGATTTCCAGTATTCTATTTTTTGAACTTGAAATCTCGAGAAGATAGAAGAAAACTAATCCAAAGGATTGCCGCCAAGCTTAGTATTAACCCTGCATTCATCTCGGCAATTCATGGGGCAAGTTCAGATCTCGCCAAGAGCATTTACGAAGATAATAAGGAGTACGCAAAGACGTTGGTCGCCAATGTTCCAGAGCATGGCATTCAGTATAGTATCAGTGCATATAAGGACTATGGCAGTGTTCCTTCTCGCGAGCGTTACTTTTACGAAAAGTGGAATCAAAAGCTCCTCAGTCTGGGATCAATCGGGTATCTGCTGAGTTATCGTAAGGCTCTAATTGATGCGTCAGTTAATCAGCGTTTATCAGTCTCAGATTTCATAGTAATCTGCGATGACGATGTCAGACCACATACGGACTTCTGGGCAATCTGGCAAGAGGCATGGAAGCAAGTCAGTGGCCTTGATCCAATGATAATTTCACTTGGGGCCATGCAGTACTTCTGGAACGAAAAGGATATAAGTTGGATCAGCAATAACATTTACCGTTGCAATGGCACTAGCATTGCTTCACATGCAACAATGATCCATAAGACTCTAGTTCCTGAGTTCGTTCAATTAATTGATGATTCAACTCTGCCTCTTGATATTGGTGCTTTGCACTACCTGAAGCGTAAGTATGCATCTCAGACATTTGTCGTTTTCCCGAATCTCTTTATCCAGGATGTCTCTGAAAGCGATATCGCAGATACAGCTAATCAGTCCAATGAAGGTGTAAAGGAGGATAACATATTCCGGTGGAAGCTATCCGACTACTGCTTTAACATATAAGCCATCGTCATGAATATTCCACTCATTTCCATCATTATCCCCTTCTACAATGAGCGAAATCGCCTCGCTGATCTATTGCGATCAGTCAATCGCTTAGAGGCCTCTGGCTTCAGCTATGAAGTGATATTTGTTAATAACAACTCTAGTGATGAATATCTGTCTGAATTCTCAAGTTACCCACGAGTTCGCCTTGTTGATGCAATTGGCAAAGCTTCAAGTTACTTCGCTAGAAACTGTGGGGCTAAACATGCGTTCGGAAAGTATCTTTTGTTTATTGACGCAGATGTAATTCCGAGCGCCACAATACTAGAGTGCTACCGTGCATATATTTCTAATCAGCCTGAGGGGGTCCATGCTGTATTTGCAGGAGATATCCTCCCCTATCATCAAGAATCTTCGCATGCTGACATTTCACTGTTTCTTGCGTATGCCGAGTCTAGGAAGATTCTAAATCAGAAGTCTGCAGCTACTGGCTGGGCCTTTCGGCCATTTGCGCAAACAGCAAATTGCCTGATGTCGTTGGCAGACTTTGTATCCGTTGGTGGATTTAATGAGAACATGACATCAGGAGGAGATTCCGAAATCTGCTGGAGGCTTGCTCAAGCCCATCCAAACTTTCAAGTTGTCCATTGCGTGGATGCATATGTAAGACATATCCACAGAGACGACTCAATCAGCTTTGCTAAGCAGTTTACAAAGTATGGTAGGGGCCGGTCTGAGCAGATTCTTGAATCTGAGTTCTTTGCGGAGAATATGAAACGCCAGTCTCACGACAACGAATCATCTGCCATTCTCCTTGACAAGATTCTTCAACAAGGAATCAGTGTAGGTATTGATAAGGAGTTCCTGTTTCTGGTCATTGATTATGCCAAAGAGATGTTCTTTCAGACGGGGTATCTAAGAGGCTTGCTGCGCCATGCCAGCATTAATCCTGACCTAGACTATGCGGAGCTGCACAAGACTCTTCTCAAACTGTGTCAAAACTCTGGGCTATTAGGGCAATCGTCTGATAAGCAGCCATGAAGCCCAAAATCATAATTGTTTCGACCGATAACAGGTCACAGGGCATTTATAATGATGCGATTAATCTTAGTAGGGCCTTGCATAAATGTGGGTATGAGGTCCTTCTTGTCTTAGATAAGTACAGCCACAATAAGGACTTTACGGAACAATCGACTTCCGTATATAGCTTGACTCACTATGGACCTTATTCAATAGACGTTGAACCCAATCCTAAGCTCCTTAGCAATGACTTGCTATTTTCGGATATCCTAGAAGATCCTTGTGCGGTTATTCAGATTGAGTCCCTCAACTTAAGCATCGCTAAGTTGGCTCTTAATATTGGCATCAGATACTTTTTGCTTGTTAATCTCGAATGGTGCGTCTATCCAAAGACGACCGAATATGATTGTCCAAGTGCGATTGGCGAGTGGATCAGCATAATCAGAGAATATGATGTGATCTGTTTGGCTCGTTCTTTGTGCATTCTTCGACGCTTGATGAGCCTTGGAATTGACAGTATATTCATCTCTTGGTCCGTTCCTGGACCGATCATTCCATCACACCTATTTCTTCGGCATGAGCAACTATCCAGCTTGCCAAGCTTCTTCTTTTCGGGAGGGAATAACGGGTGGATGCAGCGAAGAGGTGCTGACATCTTGGCTTCTGCCCTGCGCCAACTAACAGATTCAAATTACCAATCAGCAAAGATATACTTTAAGTGCAATAGGGATGAGGATCTCGAAGCACTTAACTTGCATCCTTCTAGTCTGATACAGCCAATGTCTGGTTTCTTGCAAAGGAAAGAGCTTGTCTCAATGTACAAGTCCTGCACATTCTTCCTGTATCCAAGTAGATTCGAGGGACTTGGTCTTTCTCTCTTTGAAGCATGTCAGTATGGTCTAATTCCGATCTATACTGGTGGCTTCCCAATGGATGACGTTGTTGGTTTGGGTGGTATCCGGCTGCCGGCACGACTTGCATCGATGGCTCGTCTGGCTGATTTCTATGATATTGAACCCACCGATGTATCGAGTTCGATTAAAGCTCTGTGTGACTTGAATCCCAATAGTCTTTTTGACTTAGTCTATGAGAAAAAGAAGTCTCTCTGCTCACACATGTGGTCATGTCGACGAACATTCTTTTCAGCGTTAACATCATTATTCGATTGATGGATGACTCTTGAGCCCGTTACTAAGTGCAATATATAATCCAATCTTGCTACTGGCCATGAATGGGAGTCAAATCGATGTATGGCACTTATTCCTAGACTAAGAACACGCAGATATTACTCAAATGTCAATGCTTTGTTGGTCTTGTGTTGATGCATTTAAACTTATGATCTAAGCCAGGCTATATCGTGCGATAGGCCTGTGAGGATTGGTATTGGCTTACTTCCTAATGACCATAATTCAAAATATAGAGTGGCATGCACGTAGCTATTTATCTAGTCAATGGATCCTCGATTATTGTTTGATACATCTCTGCTTGAATTAGGTATAAGGCTGAGACTTGCGGATGCATATCGAGCAAGCGCTACAGTGAATGTCTCAAAGATAAGTATCCCCTGCTAACCAATCATCACGAAGCGATCTGTAGCGTTCAAAGAACTCTTTCGATGTTGAATGGCTCTTTTGGCCACCATAGTTAAAGAAGTATGGTCCCTTGATGAATGTCTCATTAACTCTCGAAAGAGTAAATGAGGAAATTGCAATTGCATAGCTAACCATGCTTTGGTCATAGACCGGCCACTTGACGTCGATACCATGAGTATCCCAGTGTTTTCCGGCATCACACTGTATATCATCTATATTTATTGTTTCGATTAGGTAAGCCCTAAACTCTCTGCTCATTAGTAGAATTGCTCCATTGACGTAGTTTTCAATATACTTATTGTGATCAACTGCCTTCGATAGCCATCCTTTCTTCAGTATTTCCAAATCTCTTGGGTGAGGCCGATGAATCCCTGCAATATCTGCTGAGGAATAATCATCAAATATTGATGGTGCTTCAGCCGAAGGGAGGATATCCGTATCAATGTACAAGATCTTATCGTAGGCTTCATACTCATTGCCGAGAAGCTGGAATCTTTCCATTGCAGGACCCCCAGGCAGTCTTCTTTCGGAAAACTGTGGTTGAGTTACAAGCCTGTATTCAGCCCCGATCTTCATTGCATACATAGACATTAGACTTGACGAAGCTTTGGCTATATTAAACCTGTGAGGTCCATAGTAGCCGTTCACTACATTCACGTGGTACTGCCAGATCAAGTTCTTTTTACCTGTATTCTCAATAGGCATTGTCGGGCCTTTCAATTCATCACCATTCTAGGCTCAGACGGGATCTTTGACAAGTTACCCGAGAGACGGCAGTCTCAATTCAGCTTGTGCAGGAATCAGTTCGCCCATCTTGTGCAAGATGTTCTTTATCTCTGGTAATCCCTCGATTCTTCCGCCTCACTCTCTTAGGTAACAGCTTGGATGACGCAATTATTGGCCATGATTGTCATCAGCCACCTCTCCGATGATCTCTGCAAACTCTCTCTGAGCGTCTTGTCTACGCTGCTCGTTTGAATTAATGAAGTGAACTGTCTGCTTCTGGAAACTATGCTACTTAAGTCTGTCTTGATCTCCAAGTATCTCATGGCACAGCCGCTTCATCTGCCCTCGTTGCGAGTATCCTCAGCCAAATAACGAAATCAGGCTCGCCTCTTTAGTCTCCCATGCTTCATCGCTTGTGCGTTGATGTGGAAGATGATCGCAATGGTTCACACTCGATGCTCAAAACTGCAGAATGGCCATTTGGGACATTCTTTCCTTGGGCTTATCAGGTGGAATGCGTAGCTGATCTTTCTCATTCTAAGTCTTCATGAGGAGTCCGGAGGCATGCCCTCCGAAGGTCGATCCGAGAATCCATTCGCCATATTCCGTGTAGTTGTTCTCTACGCTGTTTATGTCGACTGCTTCCGCGATGCAATCGATCCATCTCTCATTCCTTGAGCTATGCCAGCAGAGGCCTAAATCCAAGGCTTCCCGCTCAAGCCAGCTGCCTGCATGGCCCACCAGCGCACCAGGCCGTCCGCTCATGAACCGTGCAGCTGCGTAGCTCCACAGCAGTCCTGAGCTGCGCTCCCTGTAGATCACCGGGTCGTAGGCCAGCAGGGCGCCACCACAACTTGCCAACAGGGTGCGCATCCGCCCCTCCTCCACCCGCTCGTCCAGCCAATGGAATCCGTTGATCCGCTCACGTGCACTCGAAAGCAGGGCGTGTTCCGCTTCCGGCAACGGTTCCTGGCTGTGCAGATGGAACAACCAACTGGCTCCTTGCAGCGTTGCCGGCACGGCTTCTCTTTCCAGCAGCGCTGCCACCACCTCCAATGCTTCTTGGCGCCCCTTACCGGGTTTAAGGTCGCCCCAATGCAGCAGGATCCTCGGCCCGGGCCCTTTTTCATCAAGCTCGGTCATGGTAAGTGACTCCACCGGAAGCCCAGCACCGACCACCGATGGATGCACACCGGCGCACTCCAGGCCCGCCGCCGCCAGCAGAGGGCCATACACCTCTTGGCTCTGCTGGCTTGGCAGGACCAGCTGCAGCCGATGCCCGCCCTGCTCCACTACCTTTGCCAAGGCGTTCAACGCCACTTGGCAGTTGGTCGCTGCTGAGGCTGCTCCACCCTTCCCCTCCAGTGTTTCCCCGGGAGGGAACATCAGGCTCACCACCATCGTGGACGCGGGGTAGTGGCGCCACGCCCGGGCCAGCCCCAGCAGTTGGTACGGCAGCACGGTGTGCACCACCCAGCCGCCAACCGGCTCAGCGCCTGCAACGGAATCTCGCGCCAAGAGATCCAGCAGCTGCGCCTCCAGTTGCCGAGCCAGGTGCACCATCCCCCCCAGATCGGCCCAGTGGCGTGGATCCACGTAACCGCAACCACGGAACACCCCTCGGCATTCGCTGGCCTTCACGGCCGCATCGGCCCAGCATTCGGCCTGCCATCCTTCCTTGCCTAGGGCATTCAGCAGCTGGGTGTTCACATCCCTGTGGTGCCCCACGTCGCTGGCGAAGCTCGGATCTACGATCACTACGCGTCCGCCGCGCTCCATCCGCCATTCCTCGATGCGGTCCATGGCCATTCACCTCACAATGGTGCCAGTGATCCCCAGGCTGTGAACCGAATCGGTTGGCCCACCGCATCGGAACTCCGGCTGGAGCTGGCCGGCGAGCCTCCTGCCGATTGCTCCGTACGTCTCAACCAGCTGCGCTGGATCGGCCGCTATTGCCTGGTGGAGGAGCTGGAGACGTTCGTTGGGGAGCTCCGGAGCTCACCTCATTGGGGCGCCCCCTTGGCCCTGGAAGTGAGTCTGGCTTGGCTGCTTGCCGGCCAGCCGCACCAAGCCGATTTGGCCGTCCTTGAGGCGGATGATCTCGATCCCTCTCTTGGCCTGGTACCCGATCTCTGGGGGCTGTGGCCGGCCGTGCCGGGCGAGCGCCCTGCCGAGGTCACCGAGCTGGCGGCCCGGATCCGCCAATGGCGCCGGCTCGACCCCCGATCCCTCGATGCCAGCTGGCGGCAGCAGGCCCAGGCCGACTGGACGTACCCCCTCACCAAGCCGGGGTTGGATGAACTGATCCTGTTACTCCGCCACGAGCAGGCTCTTAACTCACCGATCGAGCCCTTCCTTGCCTCCCTGGTGGGGGAGGAGCTGATCGCGGTCGATCCCAGCCAGGCCTATCGGTTCTGGGCCCTGCTCACCGATCTCCGGCCGGACTGGGACCACGCCCGCCTCAAAGCCACCGATCTGGCTCTGGGAATCGGAGACCGGGCGCGCTGCGCCGCCTGGATCGCCACCGCTTCCCCCGACACCCGCCGCAATCCCTGGTACTGGGACATCGCCGCTCGCTCGGACCTCGAAGCCGGTGCCATCAGCACAGCTCTGGATCACTGGGGCCAGGCCATCGCCGAAGCGACCCCTGAGCTGGCCGAAGTGTTCCGCCAGCGGCGCCGTGAGGCCAGGCGAGGCCCCGGTGTCTTGCATGTCCGATCCCTCCTCGATAGCGGCGATGCCTCGGCGGCTTTGACTTTGCTGTTGCGGCTGGTGGCCGATGACCCCCAGTGGCAGCCGCTGCGATCGTTGCTGCAGCAGGCCGAAGCCGCCGCAACGGCGGGCGGGACGTCCCAGGTGGTGGCCGACCAAGCACTGCAGCGCTTCCGCCAGTTGCTGGAGCGAGCCGCCGCCCGCCTCGGCCTTTCCCTGCCTCCTGCCATCCCCGGCTCCGGGGATCCCGTGCCGGATCTCGACGGCGCCCGCCAGCGGCTGGGCGGCTTCTCGCGTTTCCTCAGCGAGGCCGAGGCGCAATTTGCCCTGGAAGCCTGAGGCCCCTCCCGTTCAGCCCCCGGCCGCTCCGATTCGCTCCAGAAGGGCAGCGATCAGCACTTCAGCCCGCAGTTCCTCCTGCTGGTGTAGCTCCAGCAATTGCAGCTGTTCCTGGTGCGCGAGGAAATAGAACTCCAGCTCTTCCTGCACCTGCTGCAACTGCAGCAGATTGAGATCGGCATCATCGCGTGCCTCCTGCAGCTGGCGCTTCAGGCTGGCGATCTCAGCCGCCAGAACCTGCGGATCCTCAGTGGTGGCTGGTGTCTGGCTCATCGAAGTGAGCTTAGGGGCCTTGCCCGTGCCCGTCGAGTCTCGGCCCGGGTGACCCCACCACCAGCTCCCACTAGCGTGGCCCCATGGTCTGCACCGGCGCCGTGCCCCTGGCCCCTCCGACCCTTGATCAGCGCACCTATCGCCACCAGGCCGCTTTCCAGGACGACTTTGCAGCGCAGTGGAGTGATCTCGAACGCCAGGTGCGCACCAGCCTGCGCCTGATGGCCCTCAACGGCATCCAAGACCCCCTCAACGATGCCCCCATCGCCGCCGATGCGCTCCAGGTGGTGGCGCCCAACTTCCGCGAGAGCCTGCAGCACGAGGGCCTGGTGTCGCGGCAACGGGCGGTGCTGCTGCTGCTGCGTCAGCTGATCGAAGCCGGCCAACTGCCGCTGCTCGAGTCGCTGCGGCTCTACTGCCCGGAAGCGATCACCGCCTTCGCCGAGCGCCTGCGGAGCCTGGTGGCCCACTATCAGGGCAGCGAATACCTGCCCGATCCCCAGGATCCCCGGCGTGAGACCGTCCACCACGAAGATCTCTGCGCCCTCAGCTTTGCCGACGCCAGTTTCGATGCGGTGATCTGCAACGAGATCCTCGAGCATGTCTACGACCTGCCGGCTGCGCTGCGCTCGATGCGGCGGGTGCTCGTGCCCGGTGGTTCCCTTCTCGGCACGGTGCCCTTCGCCTATGGCCAGGCCGATTCCACGGTCAAGGCCCTGCACCTCGGCGACGACCTATTACCCGAACTCCTGGCCGAAGCCGAGTACCACGGCGACCCGGTGCAGCCGAAGCAAGGCTCCCTCGTCTATCGCATTCCCGGCTGGGAGTTTCTCGATCAGTTGCGCCACGCCGGCTTCGAGGATCCCCGCATCGAAGCCATCCATTCCCCCACCTACGGCATCCTCGGCGCCGAAATCCCCTGGATCCTGGTGTTCATGGCCCAACGCCCCCAGGAACCCTGAAGAGCATCGCCAAGCAATCCGGACTCCCGCTGCCATGAGCCAATCCTTTGCCGTCGTGATTGAACAGGCTGGGGCCAATTTCTCGGCCCACGTGCCTGATCTGCCGGGTTGTGTGGCGACTGGAGAAACCCAGGAACAGGTGATTCAGCACATCCGGGAGGCCATCGCCTTTCACCTCGAGGGGATGGCCGCTGACGCCCAGACCCTGCACGCGATCAAGCTCCCGCAGGATCCACCACCTGCAGGCTGAACGGCGGCGCCAGCGAGGCCCCCGCCCAGGCGGCCACGGCTTCGGGCCCGCTCCACACCAGCAGTTCCACCAGGTGGCCGATGCGTTCGCCGGCTTCGGTGTCTGCTGCATCCAGCCGCACCTCGTGCGGCATCAGGGCTTCCGCCGTCCAGCGCTGCTCCACGGCCGGCTGGCCCAGGTCCAGCGGCGGGTCGTCAACCAGCAGCGGCAGCACCCGCAGCCGCGCCTCGCCGGCGATCGCCAGCGACACCCGCAGCGCCGATCCGGCCGCCATCAGCGCGTAGAGCGGCACCCCCGGCACCAGGCGGCCGTTGAGGCATCGGTGGGGCAGTGAATGGTTGAACGGCGCGCACGCCTCCTCCGCCACGTGCCGGATCGCTTCCGGCACCTCCGGCGCCTCGGCTCGCCGGAACTGCTGCTCATTCGGGAAGCCGATCGCATCGGCCATCGCCCGGCCATACACCTCCGCCTGGGCCGCGCTATCGAAAGTTCCCTGGGCGAAAAACTGCCGCGCCGCCTGGAAGCTGCCCTCCAGGCCCCGCTCGCCGTGTAGCTGGAAGTAGAGGCAGTTGTAAAACCCGAATTTGATGCTGGCCCCGTAGGCGCTGCGCACGGTGGTGAGGTGGGCGCCGCCGCAGAGGGCCTCCGGCAGGAAGTCGTCGCTGGCCACCGCCGCCTGCTCCACCCCAACCAGCCACAGGTAATCCAGGTGGTGTTCGGCCGTGATCGCTTCGCGCTTGAAGGCGAAAGGTTTGCGGGCCACCAGCGGGCTGTCCGCCTTGCCGCACACCAGGTTCAGGTAGGTGAAATTCACGCAATCAAAGCTGGCCACCACCGCCGCGCTGGCCCAGAAGTGCTCCACTGCGTCCCGATCCAGCAGCAGCAGTTCATCGGCATCCACCGACAGCACCACATCGCTGGTTGCCAACCCGTAGCCGTGGATCCGCTTCTCCCGCTCGCCCACGAACACGCCGTGGTGGTAGTGGATCGGCACCGCCAGCCGCCGGGAGAGCAGGGCGAACAGGCCGGCCGCCCGCTGTGAGGGCTGATCCAGATCCCGCCCCACCAGGGGCTCCAGCAGCTCCCGCGTGTAGGTGAACGGCCCGTCATTCACGACGATCTCGTCCACCCAGGCGAGCCGTTCCACCACCCGCTCGATGAAGTCGAAGTCCTCGAAGAACTGGATCACCACCGAGACACTTGCCATCGCCTCAGCTCCGCCTCCAGAGGCATCGGCCGACGCGCTTCACATGGGCCTCCAGGTCAGCCGAAATCTCCCGGCGCAACGCCACATCCACCTGCCAGGGCAGCAGCAGCTCATCGATCGCCGCCATCAGCCGCAGCCGGTCCCGATGGCTGAGCTCGCGCCCCTCCAGGCAGAGGTCGATGTCCGACCCTTCCCGATGGCGACCCATCGCCCGGGAACCGAACAGCCACACGGCCTCCAGGTGGGCCTGGGTGTCGAACACCTGCTGCAGCCGCTGCTGGGTCCGCTCAGGGATGCCGGGGATCGATCCCATCGGTGTGGTGGAGGGCTGGGGGCTCATGGCGGCGACTCCGGCAGCATCGTCTCCAGAGAAGCCCGCAACTGCCGGTAACAGGCGAGGTAGCTCTGGCCGATGTGCCCGGCGATCGCGTCGGCGGTGGAGCGGTTGTAGGTGTGGCTGGTGAGATTGCGGTCCTGAATCATCAGCATCCAGGCTTCGCCGTCCTGGATCAGGCCCAGACGGAACGCTTCCTTCAACGTATCCCGTGAACCGAGCAGTTGCTCGTTTCCCTGGCTGAGCAGGAGATCGCGCAGGGTGTTCCAAGCCAGTTCGAAGGTGTACTCGAACGCCTTGATCAACCCCTGCTGCTCCCGGGCGTTCAGTTCAGGGGGCTGGAAGAACGTCTCCAGCTGCTCCAGCGCCCGGCAGTAGTTCGAGAATCTCTGCTGCCAGCGGATGTCGAGGTCGTCCATCATGTCCTCAGCTCCGCACCCAGTCGGTGATGCCCCCGGGGCTTCGCCGGTGACATCCAGCGGTGACTCATGAGAGGGATAGCCAATCGAGGTCCTTGAACTGGTTGAAATCTCGATCGAAACTCACCAACCGCCAGCCGTTCGCCATCGCCAGGGCTGCCAGGTAGGCATCGGTGCAGTGCTTTGAAGGCAGCTGAAGGTCGCAGACGAGCGCATGGAAGATGTCCCAGGCGCTCTGCTCAGGCTCTGCAATCGACACCCCCGGTTGGGCGCAGAGGCATTGCAGGAGGGCAGCAGCTTCGGCAGAACTCTTCACGGCGGAACCCATCAGCTTCGGCTGGCTCACCAGCCGCACGAGGCCCAGGGCCGTGACGCTGCAGAACAGAACCCGTTCGGCGGCCTCGGTCTCCCAGTAGTGAACGGCCTGGGTGTGATGCGCGTGGCCTGCTGAGGTCATCGCCAGCCAGACATTGAGATCTGGAAGATCCGTGTGGCTCGTCATGGTTCCATCAGGCTGAACAGCCCTGAATTGCTCAGTTGTTCCCCTGGAATGGGCAAGGGACCGTCCATTCGGGGCAGCGTTGCGGCCGATCGTGGCGGGCGCTGGGCTGGGGGTTCTCCATCAAGCCCCTGCTCCACGTAGGTGCGCAACAGCTGCTTGAGCGTGAGGTGCCGGCTGGCGGCATGGGCCTTCAGGCGCGCAAACAGCGGATCGGGCAACTCCAGGGTGGTGCGCATGGGTGCCGCTTCACTTGATGCGCATATTAGTGCGCACCCACTCGGTCACGCCGCCCGGCCGGTCGATCAGCTCGATGCCCTCGGCGGCCAGTTCGGCCCGGATCCGGTCGGCGGTGGCGAAATCACGGGCAGCCTTGGCGGCCCGGCGCGCCTCGATCCGTTCCTGGATCGCCGTCTCCACCGCCGCCGGTTCCTTGACCTTCTCCGCTTCCAGTCCCAGCACCCCGGCCAGCTCCGTGAGCAGCCGCCAGCGGGGTTCCAGCTCTGCGCCTTCTTCGGTGTCGCCCCGCTCCAGCCGGTTGGCCAGGGCCCGCAGCGGCCGGGCCAGCTCGAACAGCACCGCCACGGCCGCCGAGGTGTTGAGGTCGTCGTCCATGGCGGCGGCGAAGCGGCCGCGGGCTTCCGTGAGCGCCTCGGAGGCTTCGGCTGCTGACTCGGTCCCCCAGCCCAGGGCCGCCCCGTGGCGTTCGCCTAGCCCCAGGGCGGCGTCGAGCCCCTTCCAGCCCGTGGCGGCCGCCGCCAGGGCCTCGCCGGTGAAGTCCAGCGGCTTGCGGTAGTGGGCCTGCAGCACGAACAGCCGCAGCGTCATTGGGCTGACACCGCTCTCCAGCAAGGCCCGGATTGTGGTGAAGTTGCCCAGCGACTTGGACATCTTCTCGCCGCCCACATTCACCATGCCGTTGTGCAGCCAGAAGCGCGCCAGGGGTTGGCCGCTGGCCGCCTCCGACTGGGCGATCTCGTTCTCGTGGTGCGGAAAGATCAGGTCGGCGCCGCCGAGGTGGATGTCGATCGTGGTGCCCAGCTCCTCGCGCACCATCGCCGAGCACTCGATGTGCCAGCCCGGCCGGCCCGGCCCCCAGGGCGAGGGGAAGCTGGGCTCGCCGGGTTTGGCCCCCTTCCAAAGGGCGAAATCGAACGGGTGGCGCTTGCGGGCCTCCTCCGCCTCCTTGGTGCGGCCGCTGGCCCCCTCCTGCTGCTCCTCGAGCGTTCGGCCGCTGAGCTTGCCGTAGCCGGCCTGGCGCATCACCGCGAAGTACACATCACCGTCGGCCGAATAGGCCGCACCCTTGGCTTCCAGCTCGCTGATCAGGCCGCGGATCGCGTCCAGGCTGCGGGTGGCCCGCGGCATCCGGTCGGGGGGAAGGATGTGCAGGGCGGCCATGTCGGCCTGGTAGGCGGCGATGTTGCGCTCGCTCACCACCTCCATGCTGCTGCCCTCCTCCTCGGCCCGCTTGAGGATCTTGTCGTCGATGTCGGTGAAGTTCTGCACGAAGGTGACGGCGTAGCCGCTCCACACCAGATAGCGGCGCAGCACGTCCCAGACGATGTAACTGCGGGCATGGCCCAGGTGGCACAGGTCGTAGACGGTGACCCCGCAGCAGTAGATCGACACCTGGCCGCTTTGCAGCGGCTCGAAGGGCTCGCAGCGGCGGCTGAGGGTGTTGGTGAGCCGCAGGGTCAATGCCCTGTCCCCGTCGTGGTCTGGCCCAGGCGGCCGCCGCCGTAGCCAGCCCGGCTGCGCACGTTGGTGCACCAGTCGCCGTGCTCCAGGTACCAGCGCACCGTTTCCTTGAGGCCCTGGTGGAAGTCGTGGCGGGGCTGCCAGCCCAGCTCCGTGCTGATCCGCTCCGGGTCGATGGCGTAGCGCCGATCGTGGCCCGGCCGGTCGGCCACCGGCGTGATCAGGCCGGCGTGGGGGGAGCCGGCGGGCCGCAGCTCGTCCATCAGGGTGCAGATGGCCTGCACCACCTGCTTGTTGGTGCGCTCGCCATGGCCACCGACGCAGTAGCTGCGCCCCAGCTCGCCGCTGGTGGCGGCCAGCAGCAGCGCTTCCACGTGGTCCTCCACGTACAGCCAGTCGCGCACGTTGGCGCCATCGCCGTACAGCGGTATCGGCTCGCCGGCGGCGGCCTTGAGGATCACCACCGGGATCAGCTTCTCGGGGAACTGCCAGGGGCCGTAATTGTTGCTGCAGTTGGTCAGCACCACCGGCAGCCCGTAGGTGTGGTGCCAGGCCTGCACCAGGTGGTCGCTGCCCGCCTTGCTGGCCGAATACGGGCTGCGCGGGTCGTAGGGGGTGGTTTCCGAGAATCGCCCGGTCGCCCCCAGCGAGCCGAACACCTCGTCGGTGCTGATGTGGTGGAAGCGGAACTGCTCCCGGCGCTTCGCCGCCAGCCCTTCCCAGTGGCTCCGCACCGCCTGCAGCAGGTGGTAGGTGCCCATCACGTTGCTGACCAGGAACGCACCCGGATCGTCGATCGAACGGTCGACGTGGCTTTCGGCCGCCAGGTGCAGCACCAGATCCGGATCGGCCTGCCGCACCGCGGCGGCGGTGGCCTCACCATCGGCCAGGTCCACCTGCAGCAGCCGGTGCCGCGGCCCGTCGGAGCGCTCGGCCGCCTCACCCAGCTCCGCCAGGGTGTTGTACACCCCCAGCAGATCGCTGGCATAGCCCATCTTGTCGAGGTTGAACACCGTCGCCGTGCTGTCCCGCAGCAGCCGCCGCACCAGCGCCCCGCCGATGAACCCCGCCCCCCCCGTCACCAGGATGCGGCGACGGCCGGCGAGCAGCACCGGCAGGTCGAGGGCGGGGTACGGATCCATCGGGGCGGAGCGAGATGAAGAAAAAGGGTTCAGGCCTGGGGCAGGGGAATCTGCGCCACCACCTCGGCCAGGGCGGCCTGCCAGTGTTGCCCCTCCAGGTCCAGCGCGCGCCGGGTGGTGGTGCCATCCAGCAGCGAATAGGCGGGGCGCCGGGCCGGCGTGGGGTAGTCGGCGGTGCTGATCGGCCGCACCTGCGCCGGGGCGTCGATCAGCCCCCGCCGGGCCGCCAGCGCGCCGATGGCCACGGCGAAGTCGTACCAGCTGGCGGCGCCGCAGTCACTCCAGTGGTGGCGCCCGGCCACGCCCCGCTCGATCACCCGCCAGCAGGCGGCCGCCAGCCCGGACGTGGCCGTGGGGCAGCCCACCTGGTCGGCCACCACCCCCAGGGACTCGCCAGCGGCGGCTTTGGCCCGGTGCAGCCGCAGCATCGTCAGGCAGAAGTTGGCCCCCACTGGCCCGTACACCCAGCTGGTGCGCAGCAGGCAGAGGCGTTCAGCTGGCAGGGCGGCCGCCGCCCGCCGTTCCCCCTCCGCCTTGCTGGCGCCGTAGACCCCCAGGGGGGCCAGGGCCTGCTCCGGGGCGTAGGGATGGCCCTGCTCCCCGTCGAAGACGAAGTCGGTGCTCACCTGCAGCAGCCGCCCGCCGCCGCTGGCCAGGGCTTCGGCGAAGGCCCCGGGGGCACCGGCATTGACCGCCTCGGCCAGCGCCGGTTCCGCCTCGGCCCGATCCACTGCGGTGTAGGCGCCGGCATTGAGCACCCAGTCGGGCCGGTGTTGCGCCACGGCGGCCCGGCAGGCCG
>NZ_JAYGHY010000044.1:0-24121 GCF_034931305.1 Cyanobium gracile UHCC 0281
GCGAGCTGGCGGTGGCGGTGGAACTGCCCGAGGAGGAGGTGAAGGATCTGCTCTGCCGCGCCCGCCAGCCGGTGAGCCTGGAGACGAAGGTGGGCGACGGCGAGGACACCGAACTGCTGGATCTGCTGGCCGGTGACGACCTGCTGCCCTCCGAGCTGGTGGATGGCGAGTGCCTCAAGGGCGACCTGAGGGCCCTGCTCGAGCAGCTGCCGGACCTGCAGGGCCGCGTGCTGAAGATGCGTTTCGGCATCGACGGCGAGGAGCCGATGAGCCTCACCGGCATCGGCCGCATCCTGGGCATCAGCCGCGACCGGGTGCGCAACCTGGAGCGCGACGGCCTGGCCGGCCTGCGCCGCCTCAGCGATGCCGTCGAGGCCTACGTGGCCATCTGATCCCGCCGTTTGCGAGGCTTGGGGTCTGCACGCACCCCCTGCTTCCATGGCCGGCACGCCCCCGGAAGAGCCCTCGATGGAGGTGGTCAGCCTTTTCCCCCGTTATCTGTTGCAGGGCCAGCTGCCCCCAGGTCAGCTGGCGGACCTGCAGGCGATGGCACGCGCCGTGCTTGCCCAGCCCGAACGCAGTCCCGATGTCTCGGTGAAACTGGCGGGCCAGCTCTCCCAGCAGCGTGAGCTCGGGCCCGATCACCCCGCCGCCGCCGAACTCTGCCGCTCGGTGATCCTGCCGGCCTGCGAGCGCTGGATCCGCCACGTCATCGACCAGCAGCCGCCCCAGGGGCGGGGCCCCTGGACGCCGGGCCGCTACGGCCTTCAGATGATCGACCTCTGGCTCAACGCCCAGCGGGCCGGCGACTACAACCCCACCCACACCCACGGCGGCAGTTTTTCGGGTGTGCTGTTCCTGCAGGTGCCGCCCCAGATCAGCGCCGATCGCTTCGACGGCCAGCTCTGTTTCCATGGCCCGGAGGAATGGCACATCCAGAGCTTCCGCACCGGCATGGCCCACTACGTGCTGCCGGTGCCAGGAGATTTCTATGTGTTTCCGGCCTGGCAACCCCACTCGGTGCCCCCCTTCCGCGGCGAAGGGGAGCGCTGGTCGATCGCCTTCAACGTGGTCGCCGTGCCCCAGCCGCCGCCCCGGCCTGCCGCTTCGCCCGTAGCCGTCCAGGGGGCCGTCCAGGGCAATGTGTCCCTCTCCAGCGCCCGGCCCCGGCCGGGGGGATTCGTGTAGGGCGCTCCATGGCCGGCAGACACAGGCAAGTCTTTGGGGTTCCTCCCCTGGGAGTCCTCCCACGTGGGCGGCTGCACGTCAGCGCTCGTTCCCGATCCGGAACCGTGGGTGCGGCTGGACCGGCAGGGACGCTGGGCCGATGAAGCTCCTCGTCGTCGAAGACGATCCCGTGATCCTGCAGGCGCTTGGCGAACTGGTGGCCACCTGGGGACATGCCTGCGATGTCGCTGCCGACGGTGAACTGGCCTGGGATCTGGCCCGGCTGGTTTCCTACGACCTGGTGCTGCTTGATCTCAATCTGCCGAAGCTGGATGGTCTGAGCCTCTGCCGCCGTCTGCGTACCCAGCTCGACGAGCAGCCGCTGATCCTGATGCTCACGGCACGCGACACCAACCTCGACCGGGTGGTGGGCCTTGATGACGGCGCTGACGATTACATGGTCAAACCGTTCGATCCGGATGAACTGCGGGCCCGGGTCAAGGCTCTGCTGCGTCGTGCCGATCGACCCCTGCGCAGCGTCTGGCAGTGGGGTGGGCTGGAGGTGGATCGGGATGGCCACGGTGCCCGTTACGGGGGGAGGCAACTGCGGCTCACCGCCAAGGAGCACCTGATTCTGGAAAACCTGCTGCAAGCGGCCGGTGGCACCTGCTCCAAGGACCGGATCCTCAGTGCCGCCTGGAGTTGGACCGACGCGCCGGGGGAGGAGAGCGTCAAGACCCATGTCAAGAACCTGCGGGCCAAGCTGGCGGCGGCGGGGGCTCCCCTCGACCTGCTGGAGACGGTCTATGGCGTGGGCTTTCGCCTGAATCCAAAGCATGCGACCTGACCTTTCCCGCCTCCGCCGCCAGCTGACGCTGCGCTACGCCCTGTTCTCGGTCCTGCTGCTGCTGGTGTTCGCCGCCGCGGTCTACCGGCAGGTGTCGGAGGCACGTCGAAGCCTGTTGTCGCTGCAACTCCAGCAGCTGGCTTCGACCGCTGCTGCAGAACTGCCGCTGCTGCACCACGAGCACGATGAGATGGCCAGGGGCAACCTGCCGCAGCATCCGAAGGTGCCCCTCACCGCTGACTTCGCGACCGTCGAATGGGGTGCGGACCACAAGCGCATCCGTTGGTTCGATCCCGATCTGCAGGAGCTGGTGGCCGAAGGTGACTTCCAGCCCGCGGGAACGACCGTGCCGCCCCCAGCCCGCCGTGGCGTCACCACCGTGTTGCCGCTGGCCAATGGGATGGCCATCTGGCGCCCCGTGATCAGCCGTTCGGCACCAGGCACCGGCAAGCCCGCCTTGGATGGGTATGTGTCGGTGGCTCTGTCCTCGGCGGCGGCGGAGGCGGAGCTGACGCGCCTGCGCCAGGGACTTCTGATCGGCATCGTGGTCGCTGGCCTGGTGGCGGCGGCCGGCGGCCAGTGGCTGGTGGGGGTGTCGCTGCGGCCCGTACGCCGCCAGATCGAGAAGCTGGTGCGTTTCACGGCCGATGCCTCCCATGAACTGCGTCATCCGCTCACGGCGATCCGGGCCCTGATCGGCACCCTGCGCCATGGGTCTGGCTTGGAGGGTGCCCAGCCGGTGGTGGGCGAGAAGCTGATGCTGATCGATCAGACCACCGATCGCATGGGTCGCCTGGTGGACGATCTGCTGCTGCTGACCCGCTTTGATCGGCAGATCGATGACCGCATCGGCATGGTTCCCTTCCAGCTCGAGGAACTGGTCGAGGATCTTGCCGACCTCTACCAGGACAGCTCCCGCGAGCAGGGTCTGCGGCTGATCACCGACCTTCAGGGACCGGCCCATGTGGTGGGCCATCCCCAGCAATTGCGCCAACTGCTGGGGAATCTGCTCGTCAATGCCCTGCGATTTTCGCCCAGAGCTGGCACCGTGACCCTTGCATTGCGGCTTCAGGGGGAAGCCGTCCAGGTGTGGGTGGACGACCAGGGGCCCGGGATTCCGCCTGAGCAGCGCCAGCTGGTGTTCGAGCGCTTCTGGCAGGCCGATGCCTCCCGCAGTGGAAGCGCCAATACGGGGCTGGGACTGGCCATCGCCCGCAGCATCGCCGAGGTCCACCACGGCAAGCTCCAGGCCATCGAGGCCCCGGGGGGCGGCTGCCGCATGCAGCTGACCCTGGCCCGACAGGCCTGAGCCAACTTCACGAGTTCTCCCCGGCTGTTGTGTCACAACGGACACACTTCGTCCTGAAGGTGCCGCATGGCCACGTTTTCTGTGTTCGACGGATCCGCTCCGTCCCTGCTGACGGACGCCCTGCTGGCACCAGCCAGCGGCATCGTGATCGAGCAGAGCAGCGTGGTGCTGAACGCGTCCGCCAGCGATGCGGTCAACCTCTACGACGGTTCCCTGGCACCACTCGGTATCGGCAGTGGTCTGCTGCTCACCTCAGGCACCACCCCAGGCACCAGCAACACCGTGGGCTGGTTCGGCACCGACAACACGGATCCCACGACCCCGGCCGGTTACTACAACGGCGACGCCGACATCGATGCCGTGGTGAACACGGTGTTCGCCACCCAATCGTTCGATGCCACCACCCTGGCCTTCGACTTCACGGTGAGTGATCCCACGGCTACCTCGATCAGCTTCGATGTGGTGTTCGGCTCCGATGAGTATCCCGAGTGGGTGGATCAGTTCGTGGATTCGGCCGTGGTGCTGGTCAACGGGGTCAACTACGCCCTGTTCAACCACGATCCCCTGCACCCGCTCAGTGTGGTGAGCGCCAACCTGGCGGCCGGCTACTTCCAGGACAATGCCGCCGGCGTGCTGCCGATCGAATACGACGGCGTCAGCCATGTGCTCAAGATCATTGCGCCGATCATCCCCGGCCAGACCAACCACATCAAGATCGGCATCGCCGACACGGGCGACCACATCTACGACAGCGGTATTTTCATCGCCAACATGGCCGCCGGCACGATTCCCGGCTCCGGTGTCGTGATCACGCCGCCCACGAGCGGAACCGACAGCAACGACACGATCACGGGTTCTTCCAAAGACGAGTACTTCGATCTCAAAGGTGGGGACGACATCGTCTATGCCGGGGCCGGCGACGACATTGTGGTGGCCGGAGCCGGCGATGATCAGGTTTTCGGTGGCAGCGGCAACGACGAACTCAAAGGAGATGCGGGCAACGACCTGCTGGACGGTGGCGATGGGGTGTCGGATACGGCGGTCTACGCCGGTGCCAGCACCAGCTACAGCATCAGCTATGACGCCGTGCTGCAGAGCTACGCCATTACAGATAACAATCTGGTGGATGGCAATGAGGGCACCGACACCCTCACTGGTGTGGAGAAAGTCAAGTTCAGCGATGGCCTCTATTTCCTCAATGGCAGCGGAGCCCTGAGCGCGGTTGCCCCGCCGCCGCCGCCGACGAATTTTGTGGGCCTGGTGATCGTCTCCGGCATCGCCGCCGCAGGCAACAGTCTCACCGCCACGGTGAGTGACGCCAATGGGTTGTCTGGCGCGATCGTTTTCCAGTGGCAGGGCTCGAGCGATCTCGGCGCCAGCTGGACGGATCTCGGCGGTGCCACCGCCGCCACCTACGACGTGCAACCGGCCGACAAGGGTCAACTGATCCGGGTGGTCGCCGCCTACACCGATGGGGCCGGTTTCAGCGAGGTCTCGACGAGTGTTCCAAAGCCGATTCTGGATTCCTTCAGTGGTGATCTGAAGGTCACTCTGCTGCAGCTCACGGCGCCGGCCGGCAGCAGCCTGGCCACGCCGCTCACCACCCTGCTGCAGCGGGCGATCGATCTGGGGCTTTCCCCCAGTGTGGCCGCCGAAACGATCAAGACCGTGCTGGGGATTCCGGCGGAGGTGAAGCTGCAGAGCTACGACGCCTATGCGGCCCTTTTGGTCAATCCCAACGATCCGATTGCCGCGCGGGTGGAGACGGTGTCGGTGCAGGCCGGGATCCTCACCTCCCTCTCCGATGACGATTCGGGCATTCAGCTGGCCCTGGCGATTCTGAATGCGGCGGCGAACAACACCACGCTGGATCTCGGTAATGGTGCTGATCTCGCGGCGATCCTGGGAATCAACAACGTTGATCCAACCAATTATGCAAACTATAATGAGATTCTCAATCGCAACAGTTCGATTGCCAGTGATCTTGCAGACGGCAAGCCCGTGATCGCTTCGCTGAATAAGGAGTGGACGGACGTTCTCAGCATCATCGATGCCAGTTCCACGGCTGGGATTTCCATCTTCACGGTGTTGCTCAATCTCGATCCGATCGGTTCGCCCAGCGCCACCCTGGCCGTGGCCAGTCCGGATGCCCCCTATCTGATCAGCAGCGCTGATCTTCTGGCCGGTTTCAGCGATCCCAATGGCGATCCGCTCTCCATCAGCAATCTGACGGCCAGCGGCGGCGGCGTCCTCGTGGACAATGGCGATGGAAGCTGGACGTTCACCCCCACGGCGGGCTTCGCCGGTGCGGTGGAACTCTCCTACGCCGTGATTGATGGCCTGGGCGGTTCGATCGGTGGCTCCCAGCTGTTCGGGGTGGCCGGCAGCAGCACCCCTGGCGGTGACACCCCAGCCACGGGCACGCTGACGGTGACGGGAGCGGCGGAGGAAGGGGGCAGCCTGACGGCAGCGCTCAGCGATGTGGTGGATGCCGACGGTGCCACCACCACGGCCTATCAGTGGCAGGAAGCCGTGGCAGGGAACTGGACGGCCCTGGGCGGCCAGACGTCCGCCACGCTGGCGATCCCCTCGGATCAGAGTTTTGTGGGCAAGTCAGTGCGCGTCGTGGCGACGAGCACTGACGCACTTGGTGGCAGTACGGCGTTCTCCGGTGCGGCCCAGACGATCGCCAATGTGAATGATGCGCCGGTGGGTGCGGTTTCGATCAGTGGCACAGCGAGCGAAGGGCAGGTGCTTGTTGCCAGCGACAACCTGAGCGACGCGGATGGTCTGGGAACGATCAGCTATGGCTGGTTCGCCGATGGCGTGGACACGGGCGTCAGCGGCACGAGCTACAGCCTCGGCCAGGGCGATGTTGGCAAGACCTTCACCGTGAGGGCCAGCTACGTCGATGGCTACGGCACCGCTGAGCAGGTGGCCTCGGCCGGCATCGGGCCGGTTGTGGCCCTGCCGCCGCCCCCTTCGGGCCTCAACCTGAGTGGTACCAGGTGCGACAACATCCTGATCGGCGGTTCTGGCAACGACACGCTGGCCGGCTTTGCCGGCAGAGACGATCTGTACGGGATGGACGGCAACGACCTCCTGGATGGCGGCAAGGGCAATGACCGGATGTTCGGTGGCGGCGGCGATGACACCTATGTGGTGGACAGCACCAAGGACCTGGTGATCGAGACCGATGCCGATCCGCTCACCGGCGGCATCGACCTGGTCATGAGTTCGGTCAGTGCGACGCTCTCGGCCAACGTGGAGAACCTCACTCTCACGGGCAACCGTGGCATCAACGGCACCGGCAACAGCCTTGCCAACAGCCTGATCGGCAACGACAAAGCCAACGTGCTGCGGGGTGCCGGCGGAGCCGATCTTCTCACCGGTGGGGGTGGCGCCGACAGCTTCCGCTTCGCCTTTGGCGATTCCAACCTCCTCGGCTTCGACTGCATCACCGATTTTGCGATCGGCATCGATCGGATCGATGGGCCCAACAGGGTGAAGGCATCGGACGTCCAGAAACTGGGTGCCGTGGCGGGGCTGGATGAAGCCTCCATTGGCGCGATGCTCAGCGGCGGCAACTTCCTGGCCCATGGGGCCTCGGTGTTCACCTTCACCGATACCGTGCCCGGCGGCCTGGCCAGTACGCGCACGTTCCTGGCTCTCAACAACGGCACCGCTGCCTTCTCGGCCATGGACGATGGGTTGATCGAGATCACTGGCTACAGCGGCAATCTCAACAGCCTGTCGGTGATCTGAAGGCCCCAGGACCTTCCGCTCAGCGCCAACCCGCAGACCATTCCCGAGAATGGGGCGCCGGCAGAGAGGCAATGCCGCCGCGTACGCCACCGACCGCCACCGCCAGCCCCTCAGGCGCGGAGGCGGAGCTTCGGTCTTCTCTGCTGGATTGGTGGGAGTCCCACGGACGCCATGACATCCCCTGGAAGCGGCACCCCGACGGATCTCGCCCCGGGCCCGGGGAGCCCCTCGACCCCTTCGGCGTGTGGGTCGCCGAGGTGATGCTGCAGCAGACCCAGCTGGCGGTGGTGCTGCCCTACTGGCACCGCTGGATGGCCGCCTTCCCCGACCTCAGAACCCTCGCCGCCGCCAGTGAGCACGATGTTCTGATGGTGTGGCAGGGCCTGGGCTACTACGCCCGCGCCCGACGCCTGCACGGCGGGGCGCAGCGACTGGTCGACGGCGAGCCCCCTGCGCCTTCGGCTGATCGGGATCCCTGGCCCCGCACGCTCGAGGGCTGGATGGCCCTGCCGGGCATCGGCCGCAGCACCGGCGGCAGCATCCTCTCCTCCGCCTTCGACCGGCCCTTCGCGATCCTCGACGGCAACGTCCAGCGGGTGCTGGCCCGGCTGGTGGCCCACCCGGTCGCGCCGAAGCGGCAGCTGCCCCATTTCTGGCGGCTCAGCGAGACCCTGCTCGACCCGCAGCGGCCCCGCGCCTTCAACCAGGCCCTGATGGACCTGGGCGCCGGCGTCTGCACCCCCCGCCAGCCCGCCTGCGGCGCCTGCCCGTGGCAGCCGCACTGCGCTGCCTACGCTGCCGGCGATCCCGGCCGCTTCCCTGTGAAGGACACCCCCCCGCCCGTGCCGTTCCAGGTGATCGGGGTGGGGGTGGTGCTCGACGCCGAGGGGAGGGTGCTGATCGACCAGCGGCTTCCGGAGGGTCTGCTGGGGGGCCTGTGGGAGTTTCCGGGGGGCAAGCAGGAACCGGGCGAGGCGATCGAGGCGACGATCCGGCGCGAGCTGCGCGAGGAGCTGGCCATCGAGGTGACGGTGGGGGAGGAGCTGATCACCCTTGAGCACGCCTACAGCCACAAGCGGCTGCGGTTCGTGGTGCATCTCTGCCGCTGGCTGGCGGGGGAGCCGCAGCCGCTGGCTTCCCAGGAGGTGCGCTGGGTGGCGCCACAAGAGCTCTCTTCCTATCCGTTTCCGGCCGCCAACGCCCGCATCATCGCGGCGTTGCAGGCGCGGCTGGCCGCGTGATCCGGGCCAACCGGCCCTCGCCATCGTCGTTGTGGCTCAAGTCCACTTCCCAGGCCCCTTCGGGGCGGAAGCTGAGCCGCTCGGGCCACTCCACCGCCATCACGGCGCCGATGCGGCGGGCTTCCTCCTCCTCCTGGGCGAACAGTTCGTCGGCCGCGGCACTCTGCTCCAGCCGGTAGAGATCCAGGTGCACGAGGGCAGAGGCGCCCGCGTCGGGGCCGGCGTCGGTGTCGTAGTGCTGGGCCAGGGCGAAGGTGGGGCTGCTGATCGGTTCGGCGATGCCCATGGCGGCGGCCAGTCCCTGCACCAGCGACGTCTTGCCCGTGCCCAGTTCCCCCCGCAGCAGCAGCAGGGCGCCGTCATCGGCACCAGCGGCGATCAGCTGCGACGCCAGCCGCCGCCCCAGGGCGTCGGTGGCGGAGGGGTCCGCCAGATGGCACACCTCGATCGCGTCATGCGTTTCCACCCTTGTAGATTGCCTCTCAGCGAGCCCGAAGCCTCGGCGTCTCTGCAGATATTTCCATTGTTTCGTCCTCCCGTCCGGGAGCTTTTCCTTCATGGTGGCAACACCTTCCAGCCCTGAGGCTGCGTTTGCTGGCGTTCAGGCCACCAGTTCCTATGTGATCGCCGATCTCGGCCTGGCCGACTGGGGCCGCAAGGAACTGGCGATCGCCGAAACCGAGATGCCCGGCCTGATGGCCCTGCGCGAGAAGCATGGCGCCGAGCAGCCCCTCAAGGGGGCCCGGATCGCCGGCAGTCTCCACATGACGATCCAGACCGCCGTCCTGATCGAGACCCTGGTGGCCCTCGGCGCCGAGGTGCGCTGGGCGTCCTGCAACATCTTCTCCACCCAGGACCACGCCGCCGCCGCGATCGCCGCCGCCGGCATCCCGGTGTTTGCCTACAAGGGCGAAACGCTTGATGAGTACTGGGCCTTCACCCACCGCATTCTCGAGTGGGGCGATGGCGGCACCCCCAACATGATCCTCGACGACGGCGGCGATGCCACCGGCTTGGTGGTGCTCGGCAGCAAGGCCGAGAAGGATCTGTCGGTGCTCGACAACCCCTCCAGCGAGGAGGAGGTGGCCCTGTTCAACTCCATCCGCCAACGGCTGGCGGTGCAGCCCGGCTTCTACTCCTGCATCTACGCCAACATCCAGGGCGTCACCGAGGAGACCACCACCGGCGTGGCCCGTCTGTACCAGATGCAGAAGAGTGGTGAGCTCCCCTTCCCGGCCATCAACGTCAACGATTCGGTCACCAAGAGCAAGTTCGACAACCTCTACGGCTGCCGCGAGTCGCTGGTCGACAGCATCAAGCGGGCCACCGATGTGATGGTGGCCGGCAAGGTGGCCCTGGTGCTGGGCTACGGCGATGTGGGCAAGGGTTCGGCCCAGTCCCTGCGCGGGCTCGGCGCCACGGTGATGATCGCCGAGATCGATCCGATCTGCGCCCTGCAGGCCGCGATGGAGGGCTATCGCGTCGTGCGTCTCGAGGACGTGGTGGCGGATGTGGACATCTTCGTGACGGCCACGGGCAATTACCAGGTGATCCGCCACGAGCACCTGCTCGCCATGAAGAACCAGGCGATTGTCTGCAACATCGGCCACTTCGACAACGAGATCGATGTGGCGTCGCTCAAGCAGTACGCCTGGGAGAACATCAAGCCCCAGGTGGATCACGTGATCCTGCCCAGCGGCAACCGGATCATCCTGCTGGCCGAGGGCCGGCTGGTGAATCTCGGCTGCGGCACCGGCCACCCCAGCTTCGTGATGAGCAACTCCTTCACCAACCAGGTGCTGGCCCAGATCGAGCTGTTCACCAAGGGCGATGCCTACGGCAAGGAGGTCTACGTGCTGCCCAAGCACCTCGATGAGATGGTGGCCCGTCTGCACCTCGATCGCATCGGCGCACGGCTCACCGAGCTGACCACCGAGCAGGCGGCCTACATCGCCGTGCCCGTCGAAGGCCCCTACAAGCTCGACCACTACCGCTACTGAGCGGCAACGGCCCGGCGCTGCTGGCAGCGCTCGGGCCGTCGTGGAAGACTGGCGCCCCTGACCCGGCCGGCCAGATGGCGATCGAACTGGTTCAGAAGCTCCCCGAGATGATCGGGGCGGCCGTTGAGGCCAACCCGGCAGCGGGCTATGGCGCGATCTTCGCGGCCATGTTTCTGGAGAACCTGTTCCCCCCGATTCCCTCCGAGCTGATCATGCCGCTCGGGGGGTTTTTCGTGCAGCAGGGCCAGCTCTCCCTGATTCCCGTGGTGCTGGCTGGCCTGCTGGGCACCGTGCTCGGCGCCCTTCCCTGGTACGGCATCGGCCGGCTGGTGAACGAAGAGCGCATCGAGCACTGGCTCGGGCGCCACGGACGCTGGATCGGCATCAGCCCCAAGGAGCTGCGCCGCAGCCGCCGCTGGTTCAGCCGCCACGGCACGGCCCTGGTGTTCTGGGGCCGGCTGGTGCCAGGCATCCGCACCCTGATTTCCGTCCCCGCCGGCATCGAGATGATGCCAATGACGCCCTTTCTGCTCTGGACCACCGCCGGCAGTCTGATCTGGACCCTGCTGCTGACGCTGGCCGGACTGGCGCTGGGCGAGAGCTACACCACTGTCGAGCGCTGGATCGAGCCCGCCGCCAGGGTGGTGAAGGTGCTGCTGGTGCTGGCGGTACTGGCCGGGGCCGTGTGGCTGGGGCTGCGCCTCTGGAAGCAGAGCCGCAACAGCCCCTGATCCATCGCCACCGGCTGGCCGCCAGCGGCAGCCGAACAGTAAAAAAGGCGCCCCGGGGGGCGCCTCCTTTGGCTTCGGACGCTTGATAACCCGGCTGGCCCACTGGCACAAGCCCCTGGCGCCAGATCCGGCCCGAAAGCCTCAGAACGGCACTTCCTCCTCGCTCGGTTCGCCGCCACCGAAGCCGCCACCACCGCTGAAGCCGCCGCCGCCTTCGGCGTCCCGTTTGCTGCCGAGCAGCTCCAGGCGGTCGACCCGGATCACGGGCTTGCTGCGCTCCTCGCCACTGGCCCTGTCCGTCCAGCGGTCGAGCTTGAAGGAACCGATGATGCCGATCAGGGCCCCTTTGCGGACATAGTCAGCCGCCACCTGGGCCTGCTTGCCCCAGATCTCCAGGTTGAACCAGTCCGGTTCGTCGTCCCGGCTGCGGCGGTTGACCGCCAGGGTGAGGTTGGCAACCATGCTGCCGGATTCGAAGTAACGGACCTCCGGGTCGCGGCCGGCCCGGCCGACGAGGGTGATGGAATTGACGCCCATGGCGTGCTCCTGAAACGAGTGGATCAATGATGGGGCACCCCGATCGGGGGCCTCTCCCTTTCCGTTCCACCCTTCGTCCCGGTTGTCACACCCACGGCGGGTTGGCCGGTCCACAGGGATCGCCCCACCTATGATTCACCGCTGCCAGAGGCCTTGCCCGTGTTTTTCCGCCGTTTCCAGTTCTCCCGCGATATCGGTATCGACCTGGGGACGGCCAACACACTGATGTACGTCTCGGGCAAGGGGATCGTGCTGCAGGAACCGTCCGTGGTGGCGATCGACCTGGAGCGCGGCACCCCCCTGGCGGTGGGTGAGGAGGCCAAGATGATGCTGGGCCGCACCCCCGGCAACATCCGGGCGATCCGTCCCCTGCGCGACGGGGTCATCGCCGACTTCGATGCCGCCGAGCAGATGATCAAGAGCTTCATCCAGAAGGGCAACGAGGGCCGGGGAGTGATCGCCCCCCGCCTGGTGATCGGCATCCCCAGCGGGGTCACCGGCGTCGAGCGCCGCGCCGTGCACCAGGCCGGCCTGGCCGGAGCCCGGCAGGTGCACCTGATCGATGAGCCAGTGGCGGCCGCCATCGGTGCCGGCCTGCCCGTGACCGATCCGGTGGGCACGATGATCGTCGACATCGGCGGCGGCACCACCGAGGTGGCCGTGCTCAGCCTGGGCGGCACGGTGCTGAGCGAGTCGGTGCGGGTAGCGGGCGATGAGCTCAGCGACGCCATCAGCGTGTACCTCAAGAAGGTGCACAACCTGGTGGTGGGCGAGCGCACCGCTGAGGACATCAAGATCCGCATCGGCTCGGCGTTTCCCGACGACGGCCACGACGAGACCTCCATGGACGTAAGGGGTCTGCACCTGCTCTCCGGCCTGCCGCGCACGATCAACATCCGCGCCGGAGACATCCGCGAAGCCATGGCCGAGCCGCTCAACGTGATCGTCGAGGCGGTCAAGCGCACCCTGGAGCGCACCCCACCCGAGCTCGCGGCCGACATCGTCGACCGGGGCATCATGCTGGCCGGCGGGGGTGCCCTGGTGCGGGGCATCTGCGACCTGATCAGCCACGAGACCGGCATCCTCACCCACGTGGCCGAAGACCCCCTGCTCTGCGTGGTCAACGGCTGCGGCATGGTGCTCGAGGACTACAGCCGGCTGGAGCGGGTGCTCGACACCCCCGAATTTCTCCGTCAGACGGCCTGATCCCCATGCCGGCATGGCGCTGGCTGCGTTTCGTCCAAGGCTCGTCCCTGCGACGGATCACCCCCTGGCTGCTGGTGCTGCTGGCCCTTGTGGCCGTGCGCCTCAGCAAGGGGGCGCTGGTCGCCGATGCCTATGCCTTCCTGAGCCGACCCTTCTGGCCCGGGACGGCCCAGGCTGAATGGCTGCGGTCGGCCCGACGGGTGGAGGACGGGGCCCGGCTGGCCCAGCTGGAACAGGACAATCAACGGTTGCGGACCCTGCTGGAGCTGCAGAAGCGGAATCCCAACCGGGTGACGGCCCCGGTGATCTCCCGGGATGGCTCTGGCTGGTGGCGGCAACTGCTGCTCGGCCAGGGGGCCCTCAGCGGCATCCGCGCCGGCCAGGCGGTGCTCGGTCCGGGTGGCCTGGTCGGCCTGGTGGGCAGCGTCACCCCCAGCACCGCCAGCGTCACCCTGCTCACCGATCCCCGCAGCCGGGTGGGGGTGTGGGTGGGGCGCACCCAGCACCACGGCCTGCTCACCGGCATTGGCACCGGCCGGCCCCTGCTGCGCTTCCTGGAGAAAGACCCCCAGGCCCGCCCCGGTGATGTGGTGGTGACATCGCCCGCCAGCACCCTGGTGCCGCCGAACCTGCCGGTGGGGGTGATCCAGACCATGGACGCCAATGCCGACCCGGCACCGGAGGCGGTGGTCCAGCTGATCGCGCCGGTGTCGGCCCTCGACTGGGTGCAGGTGCAGGTGCGCTGATGGATCTGCTCACCCGGCAGCCCCTGCTCGCCGCCTCCGCCCTGCTGGTGCCGTTGCTCGTCCTGGCCTCACCGGGCTGGCTCAGCCTCGACGGCGTCGGCCCCTGCTGGGCCGTGCTGTGGCTGCTGCCATGGGCGCTGAGCGACGGTCCGTTTTCGGGGGCCTGCGCCGGCCTTGCCCTGGGGCTGCTGCTGGATGCGGTGTATCCCGGCGGCGTCACCCAGGCGCCCGCCCTGCTGCTGCTGGGCTGGTGGTGGGGGCGGATGGGACGGCGGGCGCCGCCGATCCAGCGCAGTTTCAGTCTCGGTCTGCTGGCTTTGCTGGGCACGGCCCTGCTCGGCCTCACGCTCATGCTGCAGTGGGGCGTTCACGATTGGGTGAGCACCCGGGAGGCGATCCAGCTGGCGGGACCGGAGCTGGGCCGCCGCCTGGAGGGTCAGGGGGTGAACCCCGCTCTGCTGGCCCTGCCGGGGTGGCGCTGGGATGATCTGGCAGGTCCCGGCCTGCGGGTCCTGCTCTCCCAGACCCTGATCACGGCCCTGCTTGCCCCGATGCTCTGTTCCCTGCAGCTGTTGCTCTGGCGCCAGGTGGGCTCCGGCTGGCGGCGCTGAGTGATGCCCAGATCCCTGCCACGACGCCAGGCCCTGCGGCTGCTGGCCGCCCCCGTCGCCCTCGCCCTGGGAGCAGGAGCCTGCGCGCGGGGGCCCCGGCCCGAAGCGGGCAAGGTGCTGAACGTCTGGACCCTGGATCTGGCGCCCCGCTTCAACACCTACATGCGGCGGGTGATCGCGGCCTGGGAGCAGGCCCATCCCGGCGTGACGGTGCGCTGGACCGATGTGCCCTGGGGCTCGGTGGAACGCAAGCTGCTGGCGGCGGTGTTCGCCCGTACCGCCCCTGATCTGGTCAATCTCAACCCCAACTTCGCCGCCAACCTGGCCAGCAAGGGGGGGCTGCGGGATCTCTCCCCCCTGCTCCCCGCCGACGCCGCGGATCGCTACCTGGCCGGCATCTGGACCTCGGGCCAGCAGCAGGGTGAGCAATTCGGCATTCCCTGGTACCTGACGGCCCGGGTGACGATCGCCAACCGCCGCTTGCTGCAGCGGGCCGGCCTCACGGCCCCGCCCCGGCGCTGGGAGGAGGTGCCGGCCTACGCCGAAGCCGTCCGGCGCCGCACCGGCCGCTACGCCCTGTTCGTGACCGTCGTCCCCGACGACTCCGGTGAGCTGATGGAGGCGCTGGTGCAGATGGGGGTGCAATTGCTGGACGACCGCCAGCGAGCGGCCTTCAACAGCCCGGCCGGTCGGCGGGCCTTCGCCTTCTGGAGCGACCTCTACCGCCGCGGGCTGCTGCCGCGGGAGGTGGTGAGCCAGGGCTACCGGCGGGCCATTGAGCTGTTCCAGGCCGGCGATCTGGCCCAGGTGGCCAGTGGCCCCGATTTCCTGCGCAACCTCCAGACCAACGCCCCCGGCATCGCCGCCACCTCTGCCCCCTTCCCGCCCCTGACGGGGGCGAACGGCGAAGCCAATGTGGCGGTGATGAACCTGGTGGTGCCCCGCCAGAGCACCATGGCCCCGGAGGCGGTGAGCTTCGCCCTGTTCCTGAGCGATGCGGCCAACCAGCTGGCCTTCGCCGAGGAGGCCCGGGTGCTGCCCTCCTCCAGAGGAGCCCTGGAAAGCCTGGAGCGCAGGCTGCGGGGGGCGGTCCCCAGCGATGGCCAGGAGCGCCTGGTGCACAACGCCCGGCTGCTCTCGATCGAGACCCTGGCCCAGGCCCGGGTGCTGGTGCCGGCCACCCCCGGGGTGAAGCGGCTGCAGGCGATCCTCTACACCCAGTTGCAGCGGGCCATGTTGGGGCAGCTGGATAGCGACGCGGCCCTGGCCGAAGCCGCGTTGCAGTGGAACCGCTATGCCGAGGCCCGCTGGCCCTGACGGGCGTGGCCACCGGGGCAGGGATTCCGAAGAAATGTTGCCTTGCGCCCAGAACCCCGCTGCCGGAGCCGATTCCATGCTCACGGCCTGAAACGTCGTCGCGTTATGGTTGCGATTCTTCATCCGAGTGGACCGGAGCGATGCCCATGCCCACGGTTGCCTCCTCCTTCACCGATGGTGCTGATCTGGAGGCTTCCGCGGGGGGTGGTTCCCCCTCCCAGCCGATCGCCACCCTGCTGGTCGTCGACGACGAGGCGGCGGTGCGCCGGGTGCTGCTGATGCGTCTCCAGCTGGCCGGCTACCGGGTGCTCTGCGCCGAGGACGGCGAGGAGGCCCTGGCACTGTTCCACCAGGAGCAGCCCGACCTGGTCGTGCTCGACGTGATGCTGCCCAAGCTGGACGGCTTCGCCGTCTGCCGGCGCCTGCGGGCCGAATCCTGCGTGCCGATCATCTTCCTCTCCGCCCTCGATGCGATTGCCGAACGGGTGGCGGGCCTGGATCTGGGTGCCGACGACTACCTGCCCAAGCCCTTCAGCCCCAAGGAACTCGAGGCCCGCATCTCCACGATCCTGCGGCGCATGGGCCGGGGGGCGGCCACCAGCGAACCGCGCGAGCTGCCCATCGGCTCCGGCGTGCTGCGGGTGGGGGATCTGGTGGTCGACACCAACCGCCGGCAGGTGACCCGCGAGGGCCAGCGCATTGCCCTCACCTACACCGAATTCAGCCTGCTGGAGCTGCTGTTCCGGGAGCCGGGCCGGGTGGTGCCGCGGGCCGAGATCCTTGAGCAGCTCTGGGGCTATCCCCCCCGCCGCGCCGCTGACCTGCGTGTGGTGGACGTGTATGTGGCCCGGTTGCGCGGCAAGCTCGAACCCGATCCCCGCAACCCCGAGCTGATCCTCACGGTGCGGGGCACGGGCTACGCCTCCCAGCGGATGGGTGAAGCCACCCTGGCCGCCGCCGGCTGAGCCCACAGCCCACCCCCTGAAGCTGACGTCGGCCGGTCCTGCAGGATGGGCTGCGACCCTTCTCCATCGCCCTGCCTGCCTTGTCGGATCTGCGTGAGACCCGTCTGGAGAAAGCCCGCACCCTGGAGTCGCTCGGTCGCGCTCCCTATGCGCTCGGCTTCGCCCCCAGCCACCGCACCGCCCAGCTGCAGCAGGCCCATGCCGACCTGCCCAATGGCGAAGAGCGGGCGGTGGTGGTGGCCGTTGCCGGACGGGTGATGACCCGTCGGGTGATGGGCAAGCTGGCCTTCTTCACCATCGCTGACGAATCCGGCCCGATCCAGCTGTTCATCGAGAAGGCCACCCTGCTGGCGGCCCACCCGGAGGAGCCTGAAGGCTTCGCCCAGATCACCTCCCTGGTGGATGGCGGCGATTGGATCGGGGTGCACGGCAGCCTGCGCCGCACCGACCGGGGCGAACTCTCGGTCAAGGTGACCGACTGGGTGATGCTCACCAAGGCGCTCCAGCCGCTGCCCGACAAGTGGCACGGCCTGGCGGACGTGGAGAAGCGCTACCGCCAGCGCTACCTCGATCTGATCGTGTCGCCCCACACCCGGGAGACCTTCCGGCGCCGGGCGCGGCTGGTGAGCGCCATGCGCCGCTGGCTCGATGAGCGCGGCTTCCTCGAGATCGAGACGCCTGTCCTGCAGACCGAAGCCGGCGGTGCCGACGCCCGCCCCTTCGCCACCCATCACAACGCCCTCGACCTGCCCCTCACCCTGCGCATCGCCACCGAGCTGCACCTCAAGCGGCTGGTGGTGGGGGGCTTCGAGCGGGTCTATGAGCTCGGCCGCATCTTCCGCAACGAGGGGATCAGCACCCGGCACAACCCCGAATTCACGTCGGTGGAGATCTACCAGGCCTTCGCCGATTACCACACGATGATGGACCTCACCGAGCAGCTGCTGGCCGCGGCCTGCCTGGAGGTCTGCGGCGACACCCGCCTCACCTACCAGGGGGAGGCGATCGATCTCACCCCACCCTGGCGGCGGGTCACCATGCATGAGCTGGTGGAGCAGGCCACCGGGCTGGATTTCCACACCTTCGCCGACCGTGCCCAGGCGGCCGCGGCCATGGAAGCCGCCGGCCTGGCGGCCCCCGAGACGGCCGACAGCGTGGGCCGACTGCTGGTGGAAGCCTTCGAGCAGGCGGTGGAAACCACGCTGGTGCAGCCCACCTTCGTGATGGATTACCCGGTGGAGAATTCGCCCCTGGCCCGCTCCCATCGCAGCAAGCCGGGGCTGGTGGAGCGCTTCGAGCTGTTCATCGTCGGGCGGGAGACGGCCAACGCCTTCAGTGAGCTGATCGATCCGCTGGATCAGCGGGCCAGGCTGGAGCTGCAGCAGCTGCGCCGCCAGGCGGGGGACCCCGAGGCCCAGACGGTGGATGAGGACTTCCTGCAAGCCCTGGAGGTGGGCATGCCCCCCACCGGCGGCCTCGGCATCGGCATCGACCGGCTGGCGATGCTGCTCACCGACAGCCCCTCGATCCGCGATGTGATCGCCTTCCCCCTGCTGCGCCCGGAGGCCCGGGAAAGGGCCGGAACCGACGCAGTGGGATAATGGTTTCCAGTAGGCCTTCTCCCCCTCGGGGCTCTGGTATGAGTGGTGAGCGCGTCGGTTTTCGCTTTCAACACGCCGATGCGGTGGTGAAGCGCAATCCCCAGGGGCGTTCGCGCCGTGGCTGGGTCATGGAACCGGTGGAACAGACCACCAGCCGTGGAACCAAGATGCCCGCCTATCGCATCCGCTGGCGGGACAGTGAACGACCGGAGATCGTGCTGCAGCACATGCTGATCGCCGATCCCGATCCCACCCCACCCCCTGAAGGGGTGAGCCTGGTGCCCCCAGTGCCCAAGAAGTAGAGCCCCAAAGGGCTGCGGCAGTGACGGTTCAGATCCAGCCCCGCCAGCGGTAGGCCAGCAGGCCCAGATGCTCCCGCATGGCGGTGGTGGTCATCACCAGGGCCTCGGCACTGGGCAGCAGCCCCATCACGCTGCCGGCCAGGGTGGGGGTGCCGAACGATCGCCGCTCGGGGAGCTGGAAGTCGCAGGCCACCGGGATGATCCGGACGTCCGGTGCCGCCCGGCGCAGGGTGGCCAGTGAGCGGGGCAGGTGGGTCGCACTGGTGACCAGCAGCAGAGAGCTCCAGCCCCGCTGCCGGGCCAGCCTCACCAGGGCAGCGGTTTCTTCGGCCGTGTTGCGCCCTTCTTCGCTGGTGACGATCTGATCGGCCGCCACCCCCAGGCTGGTGGCCAGGGCCTTGGCCAGCCGGGCCTCACCGGGGGCTGGGTCGTTGGCCATGAAGGTGACCCTGCCGCCGCTCACCAGCAGCCAGGGGGCCTTGCCCTCCCGCATCAGGGCCACGGCGCGCAGCAGCCGGTCGCCGGCCTCGTTGACTTCCACCCCCTGCCGGGGCGGCAGGGCCGGCCGCAGCCCTCCCCCCAGCACCAGCACCGCATCGGCCCGGGGGATCGGGGAGGGCGTCAGCCGGGCGGCCCGTTCCTCCAGCCCCCACACCAGCTGGCGGCTGAGCAGGGGTGTGGCCGCCAGCCAGAGCAGCACGATCCCCACGCTGGAGAGGACCGGACCGAAGCGGCGCTGGCGGTTGACCAGGCCCGCGATCTGAAGCAGCAGGGACAGCCCGAGGGGGTAGAGGCCGAGCGGCAGCAGTTTCGAGAGCAGAAAACCCATGGCGTGGGGCGGTTCAGCGCTGGTGGCGGCGCTTCAGCTCCTGCAGCTCCTGCTGGGCCTCGAACCGGGCCCAGTCGGCCTCCAGATCGGGCGTGGCGGCGGGGCCGGAGCTGCGTTGGCTGGTGAGCTCGGCCAGCTCCTGCTCGACACTGGCGAAGCGTTGGCCCAGGTCGGTGAGAGCCTGCCAGCGTTGGCGGCCCTGGTCCATCAGGCCCGCCACATGGGCTTCGGCGCGGCCGGCCAGCTCCCCGGCCCCGGCGGTTCGGGCCCGGCTGATCCGCCCCTGCCACTGGCGAATCTCCTCGGCCAGCTTCAGCAGTTGCTTTCGCTGCTCCTCGGCCTGCTGCCGCAGGCGCACCCGTTCGGCCAGCAACTGCCGCTGCCGGTCGCGGGCGGCCTGTCCCCGCAGCAGCTCCTCCTGCTGGGGATTGGTGCGCAGGAAGCCCTCCAGCTGCTGATCCAGCCGCGCCTCCAGTTCCTCCAGCCAGTTGCTCATGGCGCGGGTTCGCCGGGGGCGCGGGTGATCAGGGGCGCTTCGATTTCTTCCTGCAGGGGGGTGATGGCGGCCTCGCGGGAGCGCAGCAGCAGCTGGGTGAGCCGGGCGATGGCCCCTTCGCCCAGGTCCTGCTCGCCGATGCGGTCGAAGGCCTTGCGGTAGAGATCCTCGAGTTCCTCGATCAGGCCTTCGCGCACCCCGCGCATGGACTGCCGCTGCTCCTCCCTGCTCATCGATCGCTCCGCTGCTGTTCCGAGTCTGCCTGCACCAGCAGATGCAGAGCGAAATCGCCGGCCGGGTCGCTCCAGTGGCCCACCCCCCGCCAGCCGGCCGTGGCCGCCAGGTCGAGGAAGGCTTCGGGGCCGTACTTGTAGCTGTACTCCGTGATCAGCGGCTCACCGGCCGCGAACGGCCAGCAGCGGCCCGCCAGCCGCACCTCCAGCTCCCGCTGGCTCACCAGGGCCATGGCGATGCGGCCGTGATCGGCCTCCCACCAGGCCCGGTACGCAAAGTCGCTCGCCTGGAAGTCGCCGTCCAGATCGCGGTTGAGGCGGGTGAGCAGGTTGCGGGCGAAGGCTTCCGACCAGCCGGCCCGGTCGTTGTAGGCCTCCTCCAGCCGTTGCACCGCCTTGGGCTGGTCGATGCCGATCAGCAGGCGGCTGCCCGGTCCGAGCAGCTGGCGGAACTGGCGCAGCAGCGCCCGGGCGCCGGCGGGGTCGAAGTTGCCGATCGAGCTGCCCGGGTAGAAACCCAGCCGCCCGTGGCCCTCCAGGGCGGGGTGGTCCGGCAGCTGCTCCAGGAGGCTGTAGTCACAGCAGATGCCCAGCACCGGCAGGTCCGGATGGCGTTGCTGCAGGGCCCGGCAGGCGGGGGCCAGGTGGTCGGCGCTGATGTCGAGCGCCACGTAAGCGGCCGGATCCAGGGCACTGAGCAGGGGGCTCACCTTGCGGGCGCTGCCGGCCCCGAACTCCACCACCACCCCGGGTCCGAGGGCGGCGGCCAGTTCGGCCGCCCGCGTGTCCAGCAGGGCCGTCTCGGTGCGGGTGAGGCCGTACTCCGGTTGCTCGCAGATGGCCTCGAACAGCCGCGACCCCTCGGCGTCGTACAGCAGCCAGGCCGGCAGCTGCTTCGGCTGGCGGCCCATGCCCTCGATCACCAGCCGGGCCATGTCGGCCGGCTCGGGATGGAGGTCGATCAGCATGGCTCGCTGGCGCCATCACGGGCCAGGCGCAGGCCGGCGGCCATCCAGCGGCAGTGGGGCGCAAAGAAGTTGCGGTAGGTGGGACGGGCGTGGCCCGCCGGGGTGAGGAAGCTGCTGCCCCGGAGCACGAACTGGGAGGTCATGAACTTGCCGTTGTATTCCCCCACCGCACCGGTGGCGGGTTGGAAGCCGGGGTAGGGACGGTAAGGGGTGGCGGTCCACTGCCAAAGGGCACCGAAGGCCTGGGGCAGGGGGCGGCCGCCCGGTTGGCTGGCTTCCGTCACCACCAGCTCCCATTCGGCTTCGCTGGGCAGCCGGCCGCCGCTCCAGCGGGCGAAGGCATCGGCCTCGAACCAGCTCAGATGGCGCACGGGCGCCTGGGGGTGGCGCGGCCGGCGGCCCGACAGTCCGAATTCCCAGTCCCCGCGCCAGTAGCGCGGGGCGCACCAGCCGCGCTCCTGCACCACCGCCCAGCCCTCGCTCATCCACAGCTCCGGCCGCCGATAGCCGTCATCGGCGATGAAGGCGGCGTAGTCGTCGTTGCTGACCAGCGTTTCGGCCACCAGGAACGGCTCCAGCCACTGCCGGTGGCGGGGGGCTTCGTTGTCGAAGTGGAAGCCATCGCCGGCGTGGCCGATCGCCACCAGCCCGCCGGGGTGGGAACGCCAGCCGCCCGGGCTCTCAGGCGCACTGGCCCCGGGAGGTTCCTGGCCGTAGGCGGGCTCCAGCGGGTTGCGGCTGAAGCCGTCGAGCAGATCCATCAGCAGCAGCTCCTGGTGCTGCTGCTCGTGCTGCAGCCCCAGTTCCACCAGCGCCAGCAGGGGGGCGGCCGCCTCGGCGGGACGGTGATCCAGCTCCAGCAGCAGCGTCTCCAGTCCGGCATCGACACGCCGGCGCCAGGCCAGCACCTCGCCGATGGCCGGGCGGGTGAGCAGACCCCGCTGGGGGCGGGGGTGGCGGCTGCCGATCGCCTCGTAATAGGAATTGAACAGATGGCCCCAGCGGCGATCGGGCGTTTCATGGCCGCTCAGGTGGGGCTCCAGCAGGAAGGTCTCGAAAAACCAGGTGGTGTGTCCCAGGTGCCACTTGGCCGGGCTGGCATCGGCCATGCCCTGCAGGCAGAGGTCCTCCGGTTCGAGGCCGTCGATCAGGCACTCGCTGTGCTGCCGTACCGCCTGGAGCCGTTGCAGGAGCCTGGTGCTCTCCGCCGGGAAGTGTGCCCTGGAGCCCATGGACCTGCCCTTCTCTGGGGCCGACCTTAGGGATGTTCCCTACGATCCGGCCACGCAGCCATGGAGAAGGCCAGCCGCATGGGAGCTCACAGCGACGGCATGAGCACAGGGATCACCGAGGGCTTCAGCGGCGCGGTGGGCCGGACGCCCCTGATCCGGCTCCATGCCCTCAGCGCCCTCACCGGGTGCGAGATCCTCGGCAAGGCGGAATTCATGAACCCCGGCGGGTCGGTGAAGGACCGGGCCGCCCTCGGCATCCTCCAGGAGGCGGAGGCCAGCGGCCAGCTGCTGCCGGGGGGCACGGTGGTGGAGGGGACCGCCGGCAACACCGGCATCGGCCTGACCCACCTCTGCAATGCCCGTGGCTACCGCTGCTTGATCGTCATCCCCGAAACCCAGTCGGCGGAGAAGATCGGCCTGCTGCGCAGCCTCGGCGCCGAGGTGCGCACGGTGCCGGCGGTGCCCTACAGCGACCCGGCCAACTACGTGCGCCTCTCCGGCCGCATCGCCGAGGAGATCCCCGGTGCCCTCTGGGCCAACCAGTTCGACAATCTCGCCAATCGGCGCGCCCATTACGGCAGCACCGGCCCGGAGATCTGGCAGCAGACCGGCGGCCGGCTGGATGCCTGGGTGGCCGCCACCGGAACGGGGGGCACCTATGCGGGGGTGGCCCTGTATCTCAAGGAGCAGGATCCCTCGATCCGCTGCATCCTGGCCGACCCCTGCGGCAGCGCCCTCTACAGCTGGGCCACCGACGGCACGCTCAAAAGCGAGGGGAACTCGATCACCGAAGGCATCGGCAACAGCCGCGTCACCGCCAACCTGGAGGGGGCCCCGATCGACGATGCCGTCCGGATCGATGACCCCATGGCGCTGCGCACGATCTACGGCCTGCTGTGGCAGGAAGGCCTGTTCATGGGGGGCTCGGTGGGCATCAACGTGGCGGCGGCGGTGGAAACGGCCCGGCGACTGGGGCCGGGCCATCGCATCGTCACCGTGCTGTGCGACAGCGGTGATCGCTACCGCTCCCGCCTCTACGACCCTGATTGGCTGGCGGGCCGCGGCCTGGAGCAACCCCAGCGCAGCGGCGCGGCCCTGATCCCATGACGGCAACATCGGGTCAGGTGATCGGCGGCCGTTACCGGCTGGAGCGCTGCCTCGGTTCGGAGAACGCCGGACCCCAGGGGGCGTTGTGGCTGGCGAGCGACCAGCTGGCCGCCGACGCGCCGGTGGCCCTGCGCCGCATTGGCCCCGACCAGGACCAGGCCCGGGCCCGGGAGCTGTGGTCGCGGCTCCAGGGGGTGCTCCATCCCCAGGTGCCCCGCATCGGTGCCGTGATCGAGGCCGACGACCAGTTGTGGCTGGTGCGGGAGTGGCAGGCGGGTCGCACCTACCAGCAGCTGCTCGAGCTGCGGGCGGAACGCCAGCTGGTGTTCGGCGCGGGGGAGGTGCTGCTGCTGCTGCGCCAGCTGCTGCCGGTGCTCGCCGCCCTGCACAGCCAGGACCTGCTGCACGGGGATCTGAGCCCCGCCAACCTGCTGCGCCGTGACAGCGACGGGCTGCCGGTGCCCCTGGATTTCGGCCTGGTGCGGGGCAGTGCCGGCGCCAACCCCGGGGAGCGGCTGCTGGGCGCCACGCCGGGCTACGCCCCGCCGGAGCTGGCCAGGGGTGAGCCCGCCCAGCCCTGGATGGATCTGCATGCCCTTGGGGTGGTGTGCCTGGTGCTGCTGAGCGGAGATGCCCCGGGTGGCCTGCTTGATCCGACCACGATGCAGTGGCGCTGGCCGGCGGCCCTGGAGGCCGAGCCGGAGCTGCGGCTGCAGCTGCAGCGCCTGCTGAGCCGCCATCCCGACGAGCGCTTCGCGTCGGCCGGCCAGGCCCTGGTGGCGTTCCAGTCCCTGGCGATGCCCGACAGCACCGGCCCGGTGCCCCGGGCCGATCGCACCGTGGTGCTGGTGCCCGAGGCCGCCGCGCCGCCGCCGCCGCCCCCGCCGCCGGAGTGGGAGCCGGTGGAGGCC
>NZ_JAYGHY010000045.1:0-23160 GCF_034931305.1 Cyanobium gracile UHCC 0281
GCCTGGCGGGCCGTTTCGCCCGCCGCCCGCCCGCCGACGCGCACCTCCTCACCCACCGCGCGCAACCGCCGGATCAGCCGCCGCACCTCCCCTTGCCCCTCGCGGATCGACTGCTCCAGCCGCTGGCGGCGCTGCTCCTGCAGTTCCGCCGACTGTTCCTTCTGCTGCGACCAGCGCTGCAGCAGTTCCTCGTGCAGCAGCTCGGTCCGGGCCAGCAGCACCGCCGCCGCCTCGGCCGCCTCCTGCTGGCGCTGGCGCTCCTGTTCCAGCCCCTCGATCACCCGGTTCACATCACCCTCGCCGCCCGGCTCCAGCTGGGCGGCGGCCGCCGCCAGCACCGCGGGGTCGAGCCCCAACCGGGAGGCGATCGCCAGGGCGTTGCTGCGGCCAGGGATGCCCCACTGCAGCCGGTAGGTGGGCGAGAGGGTCTCCACATCGAAGGCCACCGAGGCGTTCTCGAAGCGGGAATCGGCGTACTTGAGCGCCTTGAGCTCGCCGAAGTGGGTGGTGGCCACGGTGAGGCGGGCGCGATCGGCGAGGTGGCGCAGCAGGGCGGCGGCCAGTGCACTGCCCTCAGTGGGATCGGTGCCGGCCCCCACCTCATCGAGGAGCACCAGCGCCGCCGCACCCTCCGCCAGCGCAGCCCCCTCGGATAAGGCCGAAAGGATGCGGGCGATGCGGCGGATGTGGCCGCTGAAGGTGGAGAGGTTCTGCTGCAGCGACTGCTCATCGCCGATGTCGGCCAGCACCTGGCCGCACCAGGGCAGCCGGGGGCTACCGGCGCAGGGCAGGAACAGGCCGGCGCGGGCCATCAGGGCCGCCAGGCCGAGGCTTTTGAGGGTCACCGTCTTGCCACCGGTGTTGGGGCCAGTGATCGCCACCACCCGCAGCTCACGGCCCACGCTGATGCTCACGGGCACCACGGGCTGGCCGCCCTCCCGCCGTTCCTGCCAGAGCAGCAGGGGGTGTCGCAGGTCCCGCAGCTCGAAGGGGGCGTCGGCCGTCTCGGCCAGCTCCGGCCGCACCGCCCCCAGCCACTGGCCGTAGCGGGCCCGGGCCAGGCCGGCATCCAGGCGCACCAGCACCTGCTGGAGGTGGTCGAGGGGTTCGGCCTGCTCGCCGACCAGGGCGCTGAGCTCGCTGCGCACCTGGCGCTCCAGCTCCCGCTCCTGGGCCTCGGCATCACGGAGGCGGTTGCCCAGGGGAATCACCGCCTGGGGCTCCACGTACACCGTGCTGCCGGAGGCGGAGCTGTCGTGCACCAGGCCGCTCACCTGAGCGGCGGCGCCGGCCTTGACCGCCAGCACCGGCCGGCCGCTGCGTTCGCTCACCACCGTGTCCTGGAGCAGGGAGGCGTAGCGACGCACCAGCTCCTGCAGCCGCTCCCGCCGCTCGCCGCGCAGCCCCAGCAACTGGCGCCGCACCGCCTCCAGCGGCCCACTGGCCCGATCCGCCACCCGGCCGCCCTCCTCCAGGCAGAAATGCAGCCGCTGCTCCAGCTCAGGCAGGGTGCGCAGTTCGGCCACCAGGGCGCTGGTGATCGGCCGCAGTTCGGGATCGTCGATCTGGCGTCGCAGCCGCCGGGCCGTGGCCAGGGTGGCGGCCACCGCCAGCAGCTCCTCGCCACCCCCGCAGCCCCCCTTGGCACAGAGAGCCACCGTGGCGGCGATGTCCCCAGCTCCCTGCAGGCTGAGGCCCCCCTCGCAGAGGCCATCGAGGGCCAGCAGCTCGGTGGTTTCCAGCAGCAGACGGCGGCTTTCCGCTGGATGGTCCGGCAGAGCGAGAGCTGCGCAATGGCGCCGGCCGGCGGCGGTGCTGGCGAAGTCGGCCAGGTGCTCCGCCAGGCGGGGCCACTCCAGCAGCTCCAGGGTGTCCTGATGGATCTCGCTCACAGGGTGTGCGCTCACCCAGCCGGCGCGAGGGAGATGGGGGTGGGGATGGCGGCGGCTCCCACGTTGGAGGGGATGCCGGTGGCGGGCTCGTAGAGCATCTCCAGCCAGTTGCCCTCTGGATCCTGCAGATAGAAGGAGGCGGTGCCATCGCGGTGGTCGTGCACCGGCCCCACCCGGTGACCCTCCGCCTCCAGCCGGTCGTGCACCGCGGCCACCTCGGCCCGGTCGCTGAAGTGGAAGGCGAAGTGGGGGCCGGCGGCGGTGTAGGTGGGGCTGAGCAGGGCGATGCCGTCGCCGTTGCCGGGCGACTGCATGTAGGCCCAGTCCTGGGCGTCCCAGGTCAGGCGCAGCCCCAGCCCTTCGTAGAAGCGCTTGGCACGCTCCATGTCCTGGACCCGCACCGCCACGTGGCCGAGACGTGTCATGGGAAGGGGGAACGACGGATCATTCCCCTATTCAAGCGGTGCGGCTCAGCCGTCGCGCAGCCACTGGGCGGCGTCGCAGGCGTGGTAAGTGAGGATCAGATCGGCGCCGGCCCGTTTGAAGCACAGCAGGGTTTCCAGCACCACCGCCCGCTCGTCGATCCAGCCCCGCTCGGCGGCGGCCTTCACCATGGCGTACTCACCGCTGACGTTGTAGGCGGCGATGGGCAGCTCGCTTTCGCCCCGCAGGCGATGGATGACATCGAGGTAGGCCAGGCCCGGTTTCACCATCAGGATGTCGGCCCCCTCCTGTTCATCGAGCAGGGCCTCGGTGAGGGCTTCGCGGCCGTTGGCCGGATCCATCTGATAAGTGCTCTTGTCCTTGGGGATGGGCTTGCTGCTCACGGCCCGGGGGGCGGAATCCAGCGCCTCACGGAAGGGGCCGTAATAAGCGGAGGCGTACTTGGCGGTGTAACTGATGATGCCGACGTGCTCGAAGCCCTCCTCGTCGAGGGCCTCACGGATGGCCCCCACCCGGCCGTCCATCATGTCGCTGGGGCCGATCAGATCAGCCCCGGCCCTGGCCTGGGCCACCGCCTGGCGGCAAAGGAGGCTGATGGTTTCGTCGTTGAGCACCACCCCCTCGCTGCTGACAATGCCGTCGTGGCCGTCGCAGGAATAGGGATCAAGGGCGACGTCGGTCATGATCGCCATGGCCGGATGCTCCTGCTTGAGGCGCCGAATCGCCCGGGGGATCAGGCCGCCCTCGTTGAAGCACTCGCTGCCGTCCTCGGTCTTGAGGCCATCGGCCACCTTGGGGAACAGCACCACGCAGCGGATGCCCAGATCCCAGGCCCGGCCCACCTCCGTCACCAGACCCTCCAGGCTCCAGCGCTGGGCGCCGGGCATGGCTCCGATCGGTTCGTTGGACGCGCCCTCGTGGACAAACAGGGGATAGATGAAATCGGCGGCGCTGAGCTGAAATTCCCGCACCATGGCCCTCAGGGCCGGCGTTCGACGCAGCCGGCGGGGCCGATAGGTGAGCTCCATGGGGCAGATCTGACTGGCCGGATCCTACGGAAAGCCCTTCCGGCGCTTGATAAGGGGACCAGGTTCGGCGCTCAGAGCAGGGCGGCGCTGATCCAGTCCTTGCGGGGGTCGACGCTGCGGGCCTGACGCAGCTGCTCCAGCAGATCCCGCTCCTGGGGGCTGAGGCTGTCGGGAAGCCTGAGGGTGGGAGTGAACAGCAGGTCGCCCCTGCCGTCCTTCACCGGCCAACCCTTGCCCTTGAGCCGCAGACTGCGGCCCAGCGTCATGCCGGGGGGCACCTGAATGGTGGCTTCCCCATCGGGGGTGGCCACCCGCACCTCACCGCCGAGGGCCAGTTCGTCGAGGCTCAAGGGGAGTTCGGCCCGCAGCTGGTCGCCATCGAGGCGCCAGACAGGATGGGGCTGGAGCTTGAGGGTGAGATAGAGATCCCCGCGGCGGCCCGTGCCGGGCTGCAGGTTTCCCTTGCCCTTCAGCCGCAGGCGGCTGCCGTCCTTGACACCGGCGGGGATGCGCACCTGGACCCGCTCCTCGTTGACAGCCAGGGTGCGCTCGCAGCCGCGGAAGGCATCGGCCACCGGCAGGCTGATCGTGGCTTCCGCATCGAGTTGCACCTGGGTGGAGCGTTCGGCACCGCCGCCACCGAATCCGGAGGGGAACCCACCGGGAAAACCGCTGCCGAAGCCGAAACCACCGGGGGCACCAGCGGCCGCACCCCCACCGAAACGGCCCAGCAGGTCGTTGATGAAGTCGTCGAAGTTGCCGTAACGGCCGAAGTCGACATCGACGCCGGGAGCGCCACCGCCACCGCCCATCTGGCTCCAGTACTGGCCGAACTGCTCGTAGCGACGGCGCTTCTCTGGATCGGACAGCACTTCATAGGCTTCGCTGATCTCCTTGAAACGGGCTTCAGCGGAGGCGTCGTCAGGATTCACATCCGGGTGGTACTGACGGGCCAGCTTGCGGAAGGCGCGTTTGACGCCATCGGCATCAGTGCCCCTTTCGACTCCTAGAACCTTGAAATAGTCGCGGTACCCGTTCTCGCTCATCTCGTCACGCTCATCTCGCCAGGGCGCCCGTCACCGACCAACCTGGGGATTCTCCCAGTCCTGCCGAGGAATTCACAGGTCCTGGCAGGGCGGAAGCCCGTACGGTCCAGCGGGTGCGGCCTAGATTTTTGGTCCAGTCCTTCCACCGATGTCCTTGTTGTCCCCCTCCTGGAAGTCCAGCCGGACTGCGCGGCTTCGGCCCCTGCTGCTCATGGGCGGGCTGCCCACCCTGCTGGGGTGCGCGCTGGTGTGCAACGCCCCTGCCCATGGGGCCCAGGCCGGAGGCTCCACCACCCCCACCCTGGGGGAGGCCCTGGCGCCCTCCGACAGCGCCCAGATGGAGCTGACAGAGCACTTGCGGCGCATCGGAGCCGTGTTCTACGGCGCCTGGTGGTGCCCGGCCTGCTTCCGCCAGAAAAGCCTGTTCGGTCAACAGGCGGGCGATCGGCTGCCCTACGTGGAATGCGACAAGACCAAGGAGGGTCGCGAGCGCTGCCAGGAGGCGGGCATCAAGGCTTACCCCACCTGGGTCCTCGGCAGCAAGCGGGTGGAAGGGGTGCAGACGATCGAGGAGCTGAAGCTCTGGAGCGGTTACGCCAAAACGCCGGCCGGGGGCACCACTCCCTGAGCGGCGCCCTGGCGCCTGCTGAACGTGCCATCCAACTGGCACGCAAGTGCGGAAGTCCAGATAGACATTCTGGCTGATTTTGGTAGAGTCCTCAAACCCATTTCTGCAGAACACTGAAACCTGTCTGGAGCCAATCTCCGCCCCTCAGGGACATGAAGGAATCAACACTTCCGGCCCGGGAACCGAAGTTTTCAGCACCCTTTTTTCAGATCCTCATAAAAGTTGAGGTATTTTTTCAGGATGATTGTTATGCAGGACACCTTTGGGATGTGAGTCGTTCAGGGGCCTGCATCCGCAGCTTCCAGCAGCTCCCCATGGGGACACCTGCCCAGATTCGCTTTCATGATCCATCCGACGCTGAGATCGTCGAAGCGAAAGGAGAACTGATCTGGATGAACCAACTGAGGGGAGCCCATTACTCCGGACTTCGGTTTGAAGAAGATTTCGACATCTCCAAGACGTTTCTCAGACTCCTGATCAAAGGAGAACAGACCTGAGCATGGCTGGCCAGGACCAGAGACAACCCTGGCGTCTGCAGAGCCTGGCGCTCCCAGCAAAGCCCGTCATGGGCACCTCAATCTGGTCATCGAAGATCTTGAGACATCCGTCGGGCAGCGGCCATGGCTTCTGCTGACGAAGCCAGGGCAACGGCAAGAACTCATGAGCGAGGGTTGAGGGTCCAGAAAGTTCCAGCTGCTGTTCGATCATCGACCTGGCCGTCAGCCACTCAACTCTTGGCTGACGAGGCAGGCTCGGGTCGGCTGGCTATATGTCCTTGGGCTTTGTAGAGATAATGACTGCCACGGCAAGACGTGTGAACCAGATATGGTCTGCGGGGATGATGGACCAGGCTGCAAGGGCAGTGGCGGATCCGTTGCGCCTCAGGTGTTGGCTATCCCTGTTGACTGAGATGACCTGAGACTTCAACACGCTTCAGGATCCTTGAGAGCCTGAGCGTCATGACCTGGACGCTGCCTCTTCACCCTCATCACCGCCAGCTGGCCATGTCTGGGAGAGGCCAGCCTAGCGATGCCGCTCTGGGATCAGGAGTGAATAGGCAAGCAACTTCAGACGGTCGTTGACGACGAACCAAGCCAATGCATACACCCATACGAACAAGGCCCAACCCCAGCCCAATGGCGTCATGAACCATCCATACACCGCAATCAAAGTAGCCAGCAATTGCGTACCGCAGACGGCCAAAAGCAGTAGCCTCGCTGGGCGGATGGACCAGAATGGTCCTCGTGTGCGAGTAATAAAGATGGTGAGATGTCCAGCCACGGAGAGCTTCAAGTACATCAGCGTCTGGAGGTGAGCCCGATCGAGCTGGAAGATTCGCTCCCCGAGATAGAAAAGTCCAAAGGCTGAAACGACCCCAATGAAGCCCAACGCTGTTGCGATTCCCATCACGGTGCGCATGTCCCATCGCTCTGGTTCGCTGCTGTAATGAACGTTGTCATAGGCAATAGACAAGATGGCCCCGTCATTCAGCAACGCCAGCATCACGATCATGACAGCGGTGACAGGATAGAAGTTGAACACCAGGATCGAAGCCGTCATGAACAACAGCACACGCAACGTTTCTGCGATGCGATAGATCGCGTAGCTGTTCATCCGCTGGAAGATTTTGCGGCTCGTCTTGATGGCTTCAATGATCACGGACAGTCCCGGCGCCATCAGCACGATGGAGGCCGCGCCGCGCGCCGCGTCCGTCGCGCCCGAAACGGCGATACCACAATCAGCTTGTTTCAGAGCCGGGGCATCGTTGACACCATCACCCGTCATGCCGACGATGTGGCCGTGTCGCTGGAGGACCTCCACGATCTGAAACTTGTGCTCAGGGAACACCTGGGCAAATCCATCCGCCTGCTCGATGGATGCGGCCAGTTGCTCCGTGTGATCGATTGAGGTGGTCGAGAACCCACTGGCATCAAGGATCGCGGAGCCCATCCCCAGCTTCTCGGCTGTTTCCCGGGCGATGGGCCATTGATCCCCTGTCACCATCAAGACCTTCACACCCATCTGGTGAGCGGTGGCGATCGTGGCTTTGGCCTCTTCGCGCGGAGGGTCGAACAGGGGCAAGACACCAACAAACTGCCAGTGGTGTTCGGCATCCGTGCGGGCGACACCCAGCGAGCGGAAGCCTCGTGCCGCAAATCCACTGACAGCACGCTCAACGGCGTCGTTCACCTGGGCAGCATTGGCCGACATCGCCAGAATCACTTGCGGGGCGCCCTTGGTGACCTCGAACTCCACGCCATCCGAGCCCCTGACGGTGGCTGCGGTTCGCTTGTGCACCGGGTCGAAGGGCTGGAAATGAACCAACTGGTAGCCAGCAAGACTCTGGGAATCGTGGATGCACGCGAGAACGGCCCGATCGATCGGATCCTTGTTGTCAGCTCGTGACGCCAGGGCCGCTGTGAAGATCACCAGGCCTGGACCGCTAGCGATGCTGGACGAATGGAAACTCGACGCACCAACGCTGAAAGGATCGCCAAGGGTGAGAACGTTCTGGGTCAATGTGCCGGTTTTGTCCGAGCAGAGCACATCCACGCCTGCCAATTCCTCGATGGCGGCCAACCGGGTCACGATCGCTCCCTTCTTCGTCAGCAGGCGCGCTCCCACCGCCATGGTCACAGAGAGCACCGTGGGCATCGCGACGGGTATCGCCGCAACGGTCAACACCAGGGCGAACTGAAGCGTGGTGAGCAGTGGATCGCCGCGCAGCAGCGACACTGTGATGATCACCGACACCAGGGCCAGCGCGAGCAGGATCAGGACGTTACCGATCTGCAGGACGGCTCGCTGAAAATGGCTGACGCTGTGAGCGGTCTGCACCAGTTCCGCTGTCCTGCCGAAGTAGGTGTTCGCTCCGGTGGCAAAGACCATCGCATCGATCTCACCCCGACGGATGATCGACCCCGAGAACACGGCTTCATCGCCTTGACGCGTGGCCGGCAACGACTCCCCCGTCAGGGCAGACTGATCCACTTGCAGTGGGTCACCCTCCAGCAAGCGCACATCGGCCGGCACGATGTCGCCGAGGCGCAGATGGATGACGTCGCCCGGCACCAGTTCACGTGACGCCACGGTGGTCCAGAGTCCATCTCGCTTCACCTGTGCCGTTAGAGCCAACTTGGCTTTGAGTGCAGCGATGGCGTTCCCCGCCTGGTGCTCTTCCCAGAAGCCGATCACGGCATTGGCGAGAAGCAACAGCAGGATGATGGCGAAGTCCGGCCAGTGCTGGGCCAGGGCCGAAAGAACCACGGCCGCTTCAATCATCCACGGGATAGGGCCCCAGAAGTAGGTCAGAAACTTCAGGATCCGATTCGTCTTCTTCTCGGGAATCTCGTTGGCACCGTACTGGGACAAGCGGTGACATGCTTCGCTCTGGCTGAGGCCCGCCGGCGAAGAACTGAGCTTGGCCTGGAGTTGCTGCGCGTTCAGACTGTCGAACGCATCACGGTGTCCATGCTGCGGGTGAGATGGGCTCATTGTCAGACTCCCGAGAGATGTTGCGATGCGTCTGCCGCTGAAGGCCAGCGGGTCAGTGTCTTCGGCTCAGGTGGGATAACATGGGGATCACTTCTACGGTTATATCCGCTTGGCAGGAGATTTTGGCCAGGAGATCTGAGGCGAATTGATCTGCCAGGGTCTCTGGCATCGCGCCACCGAGGCGACAACACAATCTGACATCCACGACCACATCGCGCTCCCCCAAAAGGGTCACATCCACCGAGCTGCCGGTGGCGATGAAGTCAGACTCCGAACCGAGGATACTTGCCACGAGGAAACGAAGATTCTTCTCAAGGTCAAGATGCCGGCGACGTACACCACTGATGGCCAGGATCGCGATGCTACCGACGCTATCGAGAGCCACGACGTTGAGCAACAACAGACAGACGGCATTCCAGCTGTGTTCTGGCTGTGCGAGCGCCCATCCGATGCCGATCACGGCCGCCGGTGGAATCGGCGAGATCGCCACCTGGACACCGATCACCACGTCGACCGCATGACCCCATGGGCGCTCCAGGGTGTGGGGGTGGGCGATCAGAGCCAGTGAGGCCGCCGCACCAGCTGAAACGGCAATCAGTGCGCTCAGGACCACATCCTTCAACGATGGCATCGCCCTGATCAGGATCTCTGGGGTGACGGCGATGTTCGGGACGTACATCCGCAACACAAACGTGATCAACGCCGAAACGCAAGCGCCGATCACCCCTGCCGCACTGTTGAGCAGCCGTCCGGCAGTTGCCATCTCCGTTGCGGCCACAACCATGGCGATGTAGCCGCCGGTCCTGGTTGAGCCCGCGATGGCCCGCTGCTCCAGCATCGTGTGGTAGTTGCGCACGCCCCAGGCACCGATGCCGCTAACCGATTCCGCCTCTCTGGGAAGGAGTTCCTTGGCGATTTCCGGAACGGTCATGGCTGAATCGTCTCCCTGTAGTTCAGCAGCAAAGTGTTGAATCTTGAGGCAGCTTGCGTTGGTGCCAGCTTCCTCTCAGCAACTGCGGCTCAACATCGGAATGGCCAGTCCCATCGTTGAGAGCCGGGATCAACGCCGCCGGTGCACGACACTTTGCACACCTGCTGGTGCCATTGCCATGGACATCAGAGCTGATCGTAACGACGGGTCAATAGCGATAAATGGCAGCAATTCCTGTTTTCGTTGGTATCCTCTCAGCGGGGACAATCACAACTTCGGCACCCTTCTTCAGAGCTGTCCGGCCTAAGTCGTCGAGCATGTCGTCAACCTCTGGGTTTGACAGTTTGTCCAACTGGATGTCGCCTGATGCGACACTGATGCGGCCAAGACGTTCCCACTGCGCTTCGATCAGCAGTTTGGCGACACGTCCGTCCATCACCGCCGTCGCGACCTGTTCCAGATCATCGTCGCCGAGTCCTGCGGATCTTGCGTTACCAAACTCTTCAACCAGTGCGGCCAGGCGCGCCCGGTAGTTTGGTTCCATCAATGTCCAGGCAAGCTGGCAGAGCTCTTCGGTTGATGAGAGGTCGTCAGGATAGAGATCGATACTTTCCTTGATCAGAAATGGATTCTGGCTGACTTCATGAAAGCGATGATGATGCTCTGGCAGGGCCGCGAGGATCAGCGGCAGGCCGGATGGTCGGGAGTGCTCTTCCAGAACGGCGCCGTCAACCGCGCGGAAGAAGCGCTCTGCGTCGATCTCCACTTCAGGCCGTCTGCCGCCATGGCCGTGATGCATCGGCGAGCGCCCGACGCCGACACCTCCGTAGGAAGCGACGGTCTGGTGCGGCTCGCTGACGTCTTCCCCCAGCGCATCCACCAACGTGCGAGGGACACCGGGAGCCAGATCAATCTCGTCAAGAACATCACGGTTGCCCTCAAACAGCTTGATCTCCTTAAGGCTCACGGCGAGAACCTGATAGCGATCAGCGGACTGAAGGATGCGCATCAGGGGTTTGACATGAAAGCTGTCGGCAACAACGGCCAGTTCACCGACCTGTCGCTGGAGCTTGTACACCCGAAACAGGCCCTTGCCTCCCAGTACGGCCAAGCCATCAAGGGTATGGGCCCAGAAGTCGCTGTCACCAGCCAAGGCCAGAAATGGTTCCAGCAATGGTTCCAGCAATGGCCGTATTTCGCTCTCCTGGAATTGCTTGCGCAGCGACGCTTCCAGCTGCTTTACAAGATTCCCAAACCGTATCGGATCCTGGAGATTCTCTGGGTGGCACCGATGCGTTGACTGATAAAGCGAAAGACAGGGGGGATCACAACTGTCCAGAAGCCCATCGGCAAAGTCCTTCTCAGGCCTGTTCACAATCTTGCTCCTCAGTGAAATCATGTCCGTCATCGAATCGACGCCCCAGACTGCGATCCGGGCACCAATCTCGCCTAACCATTGTCTAGTTAAATCCCCAGAAGATGGCGTCAATGACTTCACATACTGTAGGACGTCCTGCTCTTTGCGAGGTCAGAAATGATCCGCGTTGTGCAGCAGGTCTGCAGTGAATTGCATCGGTCATTAGCGATGACCTGTCAGCACTTGCAGACGCTATCGATGAGCCTTAGATGGTGCGCTGCATGCTTCGGCACTCTCCCCTCAAGGACATCAACAGCCCGACGGCGCTGCGCAGGGCTCCGCTTCGGCGGCAGGGCTGCTTCGATGGAGGAGCCACGGCTGATCCACCTCTGGATCGTGGTCACGATGAGAACGCCCATGGGCACCGCTGACCACCACCGCCGGCTGCTTCCCCCCTGCCGCAGGGCTACGGCCACAGCGACGCCAATGCCGCCCGGTCTGGGCAGGCCATGAAAGGTGCGCTGGCGAGCCTGCTGCTGACGCTGCCCCTCACCCTGCTGTCCGCCTGCGGCCTCCGTTCCAACGAGTTGAGCGGAACGGCCTATCTCGCCATCAGCGTCGAAGGCGACCAGCCGCTGACCGCGGCGATCCTGCAGGAGGAAGTGCTGCAGGCGCAGACGATCGTCGAGGCCTTTCGTCAGCTGCACCCGCACGTGGCGATCGAGACGAACCTGTTTCGCGAAAGCGAGTTCATCGACGAGGTGCGCCGCCGCCAGGCCGCGGGCCTCGGGCCTGATCTGATGCTGGTGGCGGGCTCCACCGCCCACACCCTGGTGGAGGCCCAGCTGGCCAGGAGCATCGACATTCCCAAGGCCACACGTCACCAGGTGGACCCTGATTCCCTCGAGCGACTGGAGATCCCGCCCCGGGCTCTGGCCGGTCTGCCGATTCTGAGGCGACCGCAGCTCGCCTGTTTCAACCGCAGCCGGGTGGCCACCAGCCCCACCACCACGATCGACCTGATCAACCAGGCCCGCGGGGGGCTGCGCGTGGGACTGGCGGTGGAATCGCGAAGCCTGTTCTGGAGTGCCGGCCCCCTGGGGGCTGATCGGGCGATCATCGCCGCCGCCGCCGGCCGCCCCCTGGCCGCCGCCGAACGCCAGGGGCTGCAGCGTTGGCTGGAGTGGCTCTCCGCCGCCAACTTCAACCAGCAGATCTTCATCGAGCCCGACCAGGAATCACTGGTTCAAGGTCTGCTGGAGCGGCGCCTGGATTGGATCCCCTGCAACAGCGGCAACCTCAGCCGGCTGCGTCAGACCCTGGGGACCAGCCTCGGGGTGAGCGACCTTCCCGGCGGCCCCTACGGACCGCCCACCCCGATCACAAGGCTGCGGGTGCTGGCCTTCGGCAGGGGCTCCACCGCCCGGCAACGGCGCGTGGCGGAAGCCTTGGCTGTGTTTTCGCTGAACCCCTGGATCCAGAACACCCTCACCACCGACAACCAGGACATGCTTCCCACCAATCGCTTTGTGCCGCCCTCCGTGCTGCACACCCCCGTGCTCAAGGCGATGCAACGGTCCGTCCAACAGGCCGACGCCACCGATGACATCTCCAGGCTTCTGCCCGCCGGTGACCCCCGCGACCATGCCCTCAGTCGCCTCGTGACCGCCGTGGCCTTCGGTGAGTTGACCGCGACGGACGCCACCGAAGCCGTGGTCCGGGCCCTGGCTCCGCTGCCATGAACGACCTGCTCGGTCAGATCATGGGCTGGTTGCCGATGCTGGGTCGGCCCCAGATCCTCGTCCAGCTGGCTCTGGTGGCGCTTGCCGTGGCCTGCTGTCACCTGATGGCCCGCCGCTTCGCGCCCGTCGCCGTGTCCTGGACGCTTGAACTCGGCACCACGGCGGTGGTGGGCGGCCTGGGCTGCGGGCTGCTGGCCATCGCCCGGCAACCGATGGCGCTGGCCGTCCTGCTGCTCACCGTTCTGGCCAGCCTGCAGGTTTCGGAGCTGCTGCTGACGTGGGGCGAGCGCTGGCTGCCCGAGGATCAGATTCAGCCCCTGCGTTATCTGCTGATCCGTCCGTTCCTGTTCGGCGGGCTGCTCTGGTCCCTGATCGAACTGCTGGACACCCGCGCCGAACTGGCCCTGATCCCCCTGGGGCGATGGATGGGGGCGAATGTCAATGTCGGCGACCTGACGCGGCTGGTGGTGGTCCTCTATCTGCTGATGGTCTCCTCGGGGCCACCCTCGATCGGGGTGGCCTGGCTGCTCAAACGGATCTTCGCCCTCGACCGGGTGAGTGTGCGGGCCATGGGGTTGATGGTGCGCTACGCAGTGATCACCCTCGGCACCGTGGCCGTGATGGAGACGGTCGGCTTCAACAGCACCGCCATGCTGGCCGTCGCCGGGGGGCTGTCGGTGGGCCTCGGCTTCGGCGTCAAGGAGGTCTTCGGCAATTTCGTCAGCGGTCTTTGGTTGCTGTTCGAAGGCTCGCTGCGGCCCGGGGACATCGTCTCGATCGATGGCGACTTCTGCGAAGTGCGGCGGCTGGGTCTGCGGGCGGCCCGGCTGTGGCGCGACCGGGACAATGCGGAGCTCGTGATCCCCAACCAGACCTTCTTCAACAGCAGCACCGTGGAGTTCGGTGTGGGCCGCACCCGCTTTCACACACAGATCGCCCTCAGCGTCGATGCCAACCAGCCCATCGGCACCATCCTGGGCCTGCTGGAGGAGATCGCCGCCGCGGTGCCGGGGGTGGATACGCACCGGCCCCCGACGGCCTACCTGGACGGGATGGGGGACTGCGGGGCCGACTACGTGCTGAAGTTCTGGATTGCCAGTCCGTTCCAGAACCGCAGCATCTGCAGCGCCGTCGTGCAGGCGGTGGTGGAGCGGTTCCAGGCCATGGGCATCGAGCTGCCCTACCCCCACATCGTGATCGAGCGTTCCCCCGTCCAGCCGATCGCTGCGCCCACCGATCAGCCCAGCGACTGAGCCTGCAGCTCGCCGTCCGCGATCGCCGCCACCAGGCGCTGGTGATCGGCGCGGCTCTGGTCGGCGTAGGCCCCGGCGAAGTCGGCCAGGAGTCCATCGGGGTCCCCCATGGCCTCCAGGTGGGCGGCGATGGCCTCGCCGTCGCCCGAACGGGCATGGGCCTTGGCCAGCACCGCCGCACAGAGCTCGCCGTAGTCGGCGAGGGCGTCCCGGTCGAGGTTCTCCAGCTGCACCATGGCCTTCCAGTCGCGGAATTGACGCCAGTAGCTGGCCACACCGCCGGGGGCGGCCTCCACCCAGCCCAGGAAGCTGTCGCTCACCGTCTGGATCAGCCTCTGGCCGCGCACCACCCGCTCACCCGGAGACCCCGCCGTGCTCGCTCCCAGATGGGCCTCGAGCACGGAGGCCCCCGCCTCCTTGCTCTGCAGGATCAGCAGGTCGTCGTCGTCGCGGCCCTGCAGCAGGGCGATGGCACAGCGGGTGCCCACCGATCCGACGCCGACGGTCTTGAGGGCGAAGTCCAGCACCGTGTAGCGGCCGACCAGCCACTGCATCTCCGGCCGCAGGGAGGCGCGGTAGCGCGCGATCGACTGCTCCACGGACCGACGCAGCGCCACGGGGTCGGCCCCCTGGCTGGCCAGCGACTCCAGGCTCCAGAGCAGGGGCGGATCATGGCGGAAGCGGAGCACGCCGTCGGCGTCCCGCTGGCAGAGCTTGCGGGCCGCCCGGCGGTTGTCGTTGTGCTGGGCCTGCTCGGCGATGGCATCCAGCGACTCCCGCAGGGGCTTGTGCTTCACCCCCTCGCGGTAGGCCGCCACATCGACGCGGTGATACCAGAGGTCGAGGTAACCGAGCCCGAGCAGATCCCGGTGGGCCTGCCGGTAGCGACGGGCGCTGCGGCGCACGATCGAACGGGCGTCGTCCGCGGCGATCCCGAGGCTGTCTGCGGCCAGCATCACACTGGCCAGGAGCCGTTTGAGGTCCCATTCATAGGGGCCCGGCAGGGTCTCGTCAAAGTCGTTGACGCCGAACACCAGCGTGCGCTCCGGGGAGGCATAGAAGCCGAAGTTCATCAGGTGAGCATCCCCGCAGAGCTGGACCATCACCCCCGAATGGGGCTGCCAGGCGAGGTCGATGGCCATCTGGGCCGCAGCGCCGCGGAAGAAGGCCAAGGGGCTCTGGGCCATGCGCCCGTGGCGGATCGGCAGCAGCCACGGCAACCGATGGGTTTCCTGCTCGCGCAGGACGGCGATGGGGTCGGGGCGCTGGCTGGTCATTCGAATCGCCGGCAGGTGGCCACGCCACAAGGCTGACAGCCCCGCGGCCCGCACACTGAAAAGGGCCCTTCCAGGCCCCATGGGTCATTTGGGTGACAAGGCTGACCTCACCCCGTCTCCGTTAAGAGTGTCAGGCAGCCACGGGGGCGGCTTGACGGGAGAAACGAACGATGTTGTTCGCTGTTACGGGTTCGCTCTTACCGAGCAGGCTTCAGTCACCCTCCTCATGCCCCGTCGAAACCATTGCAGCCCCGCGCTTGGGTGGGGGGAATGGAGCTGAGCGGAATCGAACCGCTGTCCGAGACACTGGTGTGGACCACCTAGTTCGTCCGAAGACGAGCTTGTTCATCTTGCCACCTTCGGGCCGCCGGCCAGCCAGCAGCATGGGGGGATGGCCACCCCCTCCCCGTTTGACGTCATCGCCGTGGTTCCCCCGGGGCTGGAGGAACCGGCGGCGGCCGAACTGTCAGCCCTTGGCGCCCTTGAGGTGCGCCCCCTGCGGCGCGCCGTGGGCCTGCGGGCCGATGCGGCCACCTTCTACCGCCTGCATCTGCAGGCCCGGCTGCCGTTCCGCTTCCTGCGCCAGCTGGCCCGCTTCCCCTGCCGCGGCCGCGAGGAGCTCTACGACGGCGTGCAGCGGGCCGCCGACTGGGAGCGCTGGCTGCCGCCCCAGCTGAGCTTCCGGGTGGAGGCCAGCGGCAGTGTGCCGGGCCTCAACCACAGCCACTACAGCGCCCTGCAGGTCAAGAACGCCCTGGTCGACCGGCAGCGCCAGGTGTGGGGATCGCGCTCCTCGGTCGACCTGGACGATGCCGACCTGGTGCTGCACCTGCACCTCAGCCCCGGCCGCCCCGGCGGCAGCGGCCCCGAGGCGGTGCTGAGCCTCGATGGCGGCGGCGCCAGCCTGCACCGGCGCGGCTACCGGGCCGCCATGGGCCTGGCCCCGCTCAAGGAGAACCTGGCCGCCGGACTGATCGCCCACACCGGCTGGGACGGCACGGTGCCCCTGGCCGATCCCTTCTGCGGCTCCGGCACCCTGCTGATCGAGGCCGCCTGCCGGGCCCTCGGCCGCGCCCCCGGCCTGGAGCGCTCCTTCAGCCTGGAGCGCTGGCCCGATTTCGACGCCGCCCTCTGGCAGCGGGAGCGGCAGGCCGCCCAGGACATCTACCGCAGCAGCCTCCCCGATGGGGCACCCCTGGCGGCTGTGGTGGGCATGGAGCGGGATCCGGCCGTGCTGGCCATGGCCCGCAGCAACGCGGCGGCGGCCGGCGTGGCCGACTGGGTCGACCTGCAGGAGGGGGACTTTCGCGATTTCCATCCCCCCGAGACGCCCGGGGTGCTGGTGTGCAACCCGCCCTACGGCGAGCGGCTCGGCGGTGACGACGACCTGGAGGCGCTCTACGGCGACCTGGGGCGGATGCTCAAGGAGCGCTGCAGCGGCTGGACCCTGTGGCTGCTGAGCGGCAACCCCGCGCTCACGGGCGCCCTGCGCATGAAGGCCAGCCGCCGGGTGCCGGTGAGCAATGGCGGCATCGACTGCCGCTGGCTCCGCTACGACGTCCGCTGAGGCCCGCTACAGCGACTCCTGACCAGCACTGCTAGCGGTGGGTCCTGCCTCCACCGCCGCCCGCAGACCGCCATGGCCTCACTCTTTGAAGAGCTCAAGCAGGAGGTGCTGGCTGTCGAGAGGGACCCGGCCCTCGACACCGGCGCGGCGGCGGTGGCGCTGCTGCAGGAGTGGCTGGCCAGCCACGAAGCCGAGATCTGCGCCCGCAAGCTGGCGGCACCGACGGAATTCAACGGCACCCTGATGCAGTGGTTCCACTGGTACAGCGACGGCGACGGCGGCCACTGGCGGCGGCTGCGCCAGGAGGCACCGGCCCTGGCCCGGGCCGGCATCACGGCTCTGTGGCTGCCGCCAGCCGGCAAGGGGGGCAGCGTCTGGGATGTGGGCTACGGCACCTATGACCTGTTCGATCTGGGCGAATTCGACCAGAAGGGCACGCTGCGCACCAAGTACGGCACCAAACAGGAGTATCTGGAGGCCGTGCAGGCCTGCCGCGAGGTGGGGATCCAGGTGTACGCCGATGTGGTGTTCAACCACAAGCTCAACGCCGACGATCAGGAGCAGTACCGGGCCACCCCCTACGACCCCGACGACCGCAACCGGCCCCTGGGGGAGGAACGGCTGATCAGCGCCTGGACCCGGTTCCGTTTCGATGGCCGCGGCGACCATTACTCGACCATGCAGTGGCACTGGTACCACTTCGACGCCGTCGATCACAACAGCCTGGATCCCGACTTCAGGGCCATCTGGCGCACCCAGGGGGCCGGCTTCGAGAGCAACGTCGACCTGGAGAAGGGCAACTACGACTACCTGATGGGCAGCGACCTCAACATGAACCATCCCGAGGTGCGCGGCGAGCTCAAGCACTGGGGCCGCTGGACCCTCGACCACGTAGGCGCGGACGGCTTCCGGCTTGATGCGATCAAGCACATCGCCAGTGATTTCTTCCTCGACTGGATCAGCGACCTGGAAGAGCACGCCCAGCGCGATCTGTTCGTGGTGGGCGAGTACTGGACCTACAACATCGAAAGCCTGCACTGGTACGCGGCCAACACCGGCGGCCACATGAGCCTGTTTGATGCGCCGCTGCACATGAATTTTCACCAGGCCAGCCGCAGCGGCGGCGATTACGACATGCGCCGGCTGCTCGATGGCACCCTGATGCAGCAGTTGCCCCTGCTGGCGGTGACCCTGGTGGAGAACCACGACACCCAGCCGCTGCAATCGCTGGAATCGGTGGTGGAAGCCTGGTTCAAACCCCTGGCCTACGCCGTGATCCTGCTGCGCGACCAGGGCTATCCCTGCATCTTCGGTGCCGATTACTACGGCGCCGACTACACCGACAGCAAAGACGGCCAGGAGTACCGGATCGTGCTGCCCAGCCACCGCTTCCTGATCGACCGCTTCCTGCTGGCCCGCGGCCACTGCGCCTACGGGCCGCAGTACGACTACCTCGACCACGTCAACACCATCGGCTGGACGCGCCTGGGCACCCCGGGCCACCCCGGGGCCATGGCGGTGCTGATGAGCGACGGAGCGGCCGGCCACAAGTGGATGGAGGTGGGGAAGCGCCACACCACCTTCCGCGACCTGACCGGGCACATCCAGGCCCCGATCACCACCAACGCCGACGGCTGGGCGGAGTGGCACTGCCCGGGGGGCTCGGTGTCGGTGTGGGTGGAGGAGGCGGCCCTGGCCCCGATGGGTGTGACGCTCTGAACGCTGCCGGCCCCGGCGGCTAACGGTGCGCCCGGCGCCGCAGCAGTTGCGGCTCGACGCTCTCCACACCCGGCAGGTCCCGCAGCCTGCCCAGGCAGCCGAGGGCGTCGGCGATGCTGCCGCTGCTGGCCCGCAACCAGGCGGCTTCGGGGGCATGGTCGGGCAGGCTGGTGATGCGGCAGCCGAGCTGCTCCAGCGCGGCGCGATGGTCATTCGCCCGCTCCCCCTGTCGGACACGCAGGAAGAGCGCCCCGGTGGGAACGGCCAGCTCGTCGCTTGCCGCCTGGGCATAGACCGGGCTGATGGCCTGGCCCGTAGCCAGGGGGCCGGCAGGGGGACCGGCCAGCACGGCGATCGCCTCGGGCTCAAACAACAGGATCACGTTCGTCTGCGGCAGGGGCTCCCCATGCACGGCAGTCCAGCCGGGCTTCTGCGCCAGGAGCACCGATCCCGGCCCCGCCACGGTGATCTGCCGGGGGAACGCGTCGACCATGGCGGCGACCAGTGCCTGCTCCTGGTTCACCGGCCGGCCCCGCAAGGCTGCAGACGTTAACCCCCTGCCTGTGACGGCAGATCACGTCCTGTTCCGTTGGCTTGTCTTCAGAGGCCCATCGGCGGAGAGTGACCGCCGCAGCTGGAACGCCGATGGTTCAGGTTCGCTATGGCGGCAAAGATGCTGCCCCCTATGCACTTGATGTCAGCGACAATCACCTCGTCGTCCGCACCCTGAGTCGCCAGGCGGTGATGCCGGCGCGGTCGTTCGAGGTGTCGCCCGTCAGTGCCGAGACCCACCTGATTCTTGATCAGTTCGAGACCCTGACCCGTTTCCGCGAGGCGGGGGTTGAGCTGTTGGGCACCAGGACCCCCCAGGCCGACAGCGCCCTGCGCGACACCGCCCGCAGCCTGCTCAAGGCGGAACCGGGCATTGAGTTCGCCGGCCGCGTTCTGGTGGATAGCACCGGCCGGCCCGTGGTCTACACGGAGAACATGTTCGTCAAGTTTGACGATGACGCGGAGCCCGAGGACTGTGAGGCGCTGTTACAGCGCCACGGCCTCAGCCTCAAACGCACCCTCAGCTATGCCCGCAACGCCTATGTCGTGGCGGCTCCCGACAACAGCGGGCTCAGCATTTTTGAGATGGCCGGCACCCTGCTGGCGGAAGCGAGTGTGGCGCTTTGCCACCCGGAACTGGTGAGCCCGAGCCGGCAGCGTCGTCTGGCGTTCCCGCCCGAATGGCATCTCAAGGCCACCGCCGTCAACGGCCGGCTCGTCGACGCCCACGCCGAGGTGGAGGCGGCCTGGGCCCTCAGCGATGGCACCGGAGCGATCATCGCGGTGGTGGATGACGGCTTCGACATCGACCACGAGGAGTTCCGCTCCTCCGGCAAGGTCGTCGCGCCGCGGGATGTGACCCGCCAGAGCGGCGACCCCAGGCCCGGCCGCGGTGACGACCACGGCACGGCCTGCGCGGGGGTGGCCTGCGCCAACGGCCAGTTCGGTGCCACCGGCGTGGCCCCCGGCGCCCGGCTGATCCCCATCCGGCTGGCCTCCGGCCTGGGCTCCCAGGCGGAAGCGGACGCCTTCGTGTGGGCGGCCCGCAACGGCGCTGATGTGATCTCCTGCAGCTGGGGTCCGCCGGACGGGGCCTGGTGGGACCCGAACGATCCCGCCCACCGCCAGGTGGTGCCGCTGCCGGATTCCACCCGGCTGGCGATCGACTTCGCCACCACCCAGGGCCGCAGCGGCAAGGGCTGCGTGGTGCTGTTCGCGGCTGGGAACGGCAACGAGAGCGTCGATAACGACGGCTACGCCAGCTACGCGAGGGTGATCGCGGTCGCGGCCTGCAACGACCTCTCCAAACGCAGCGCCTACAGCGACTACGGCAAGGCCGTGTGGTGCAGCTTCCCCAGCAGCGACGGCCGGACCTCCCTCACCCCCGGCATCTGGACCACTGACCGCTCCGGCGGGCTGGGCTACAACCAGGGCAGCCCCCAGAAGGGCGACCCGGCGGGTCATTACACCAATTCCTTCGGCGGCACCTCCAGCGCCTGCCCCGGCGTCGCCGGGGTGGCGGCCCTGGTGCTGGCGCGAAACCCTGCCCTGCGCTGGGACCAGGTGCGGGAGATCCTGCGACAGGCCTGCGTCCGGATCGACACCGCCGGCGGCAACTACGACGCCACCGGGCGCAGCCCCTTCTACGGCTACGGGCGGGTCAGCGCCCGCAAGGCGGTGGAACTGGCCCGCCCACCCCAACCGGCGGCGGCCCTGGTGTTCCAGGTGGTGCAGGACGTGCCCATCAACGACTTCCAGACCTCCACCCTGACCCTGCCGGTGGCCGCGCCGGGCCCGTTGCAGTCGATCAAGGTGGCGGTGGATCTCGACCACACCTACATCGGCGATCTGGTGGTCCGGCTGCTGCCGCCCGCCGCCCTGGGGGCCGCCCCTGTGCTGCTGCACGACCGGGCCGGCGGCGGCACCGACAATCTCAAACTCACCTACGACGCCGTGAATGCCCCCGCCCTGGCGGGCCTGAAGGGCACCGATCCCAGTGGGACCTGGACCCTGGAGGTGTCCGACACAGCCCGCGCCGACCGGGGCACGCTGCGCAGCCTGCGGCTGGAGCTGAGTTTCTGAGCCTGGAGGGCCTCAGGACTTGCCGGTGAGAGCCCGGGTGGTGCGGATCAACCCGGCGGTGGTTTCCGGCAGGTAGGGGCCCTTGAGCATCTGGCCGCCGATGCGCAGGCTGACGCCGGCCAGCACCACATCAATGGCCGCCACGGCCGCCGCGGCCTGCAGCCAGCTCAGGGCGAAAGCCTCCCGGATCCAGAGCAGCAGCACAAGCTCGGCCGCCACCAGGGCCAGGGTCATCAGGGTGAGGCCCATGCCCAGCATCACCCCGCCGCCCACCAGGCGCCGCTTTTCCTTATCGGCCTCCTGCAGGGCGATGCGCACATGCAGGTCCATCACCGAGCTGATCAGCGCCGTGACGCGGGCGAAGTTCGAACCCGTCATGCCGAGCGTCGCCCCGACGACAGCAGCAGCCCCACCACCAGCCCCACGCCGGCGGCGATGCCCAGGGCCATCAGGGGCCGCTCCCGCACCGGCTTCTCGATCCGGGGCCGCAGGGTGCTGTTGAGGTCATCGAGCAGGTGCTCGAGCTGATCCTCCAGGGGGCGCAGCGCGTCCACCACGTGCCCCGCCTGCTCACCGGTGACGTTGACCAGATCCAGCAGTTGCTGCTTGACGCCGGAGGCGGTGACGCCGCTCTGATGGCTGATCACCTCCACCACGTGATCGAAGCTGCCCCGGGTGGCCTCCAGGGTGTGGCGGGCCACGTCGGGCCACTCCTTCTGGATGCTGGGCAGCAGGCTCTCGAAGCGTTCCCGGAACTGGTTCTGCGCCTGCTGGGCCTCACCTGACCCTGTGGGTTCCGGAGCCGCTGTCCGGGCCGGGTCCGTGGCGGTAGGGGTGGTGTCCGTTTCCATGGGGAAGGGTGGCAAGACCAACGTGGCTTCACCGTAGAGAGGGTGACTTGAGTTCGTCAGCACCTCGGCTAAAGTGCCGCTGCCTGATGCATGAGCCCGTTGGTTCACATCAATCAGGTTGAGCTCACCCACTTCAAATCCTTCGGCGGGTCGATGACCATCCCGCTGCAGGAGGGCTTCACGGTGGTGACGGGCCCGAACGGCTCCGGCAAGAGCAACATCCTCGATGCGGTGCTGTTCTGCCTGGGACTGGCCACCAGCCGGGGCATGCGGGCCGAGCGGCTCCCCGACCTGATCAACAGCGCCATGCTGCGGGAGGGAAAGGCCGCCGAAACCAGCGTCACCGTGCGCTTCGACCTGGGCGACTGGCAGCCCGACAGCGCCGAAGAGGGGCTGGAGGTGCCCGAGCAGGGACCCTGGCTGCAGCAGGGCCAGCGGGAGTGGAGCGTCACCCGGCGGCTGCGGGTGGCCCCGGGCGGCACCTACAGCAGCAGCTTCAGCGCCGATGGGGTGCCCTGCAACCTGCAGCAACTGCAGACCCAGCTGCGGCGGCTGCGGGTCGATCCGGAAGGCAGCAACGTCGTCATGCAGGGCGACGTCACCCGCATCGTGTCGATGAGCGCCCGCGACCGCCGCGGCATCATCGATGAGCTGGCCGGCGTGGCCCTGTTCGACTCCCGCATCGAGCAGAGCCGGTGCAAGCTGGACGAGGTGGTCGAACGGCAGGAGCGCTGCCGCATCGTCGAGCAGGAACTGCTGGCGGCGCGCCAGAAGCTCGAACGCGACTGCGCCAAGGCCCGCACCTACCAGGAGCTGCGGGAGCGCCTGCACCAGGGACGCCTGCAGGAGCAGGTGCTGGCCTGGGAGGAGGCCCGCAGCCACGGGCTGGCCCTGGCCGGACGCCTGGAGCGCCTCGACCGCCAGCAGGAGCAGGAGCGGGAGGCGATCGTCGCCGCCGAAGCCGAGGTGGTCGCCGCCGCCGCCACCCTCGAGAAGCTGCAGGCGGAGGTGAAGACCCTGGGCGAAGACCAGCTGCTGGCGGTGCAGGCCGAACTGGCCGGCCTCGAGACCAGCGGCCGCGAGCTGGCCCGCCAGGCGGAACGGCACGGCCACCAGGCCGAGGACCTGCAGCGCCGTCGCCAGGAGCTGCAGCAGAACCAGTCCGCCTTGCGCCACCAGCGCCAGGCCCTCGACGGCCAGGCCGACGACGGCGCCATCGACCGGGCCGAAGCCCTCTGCCGCGAGGCCGAGGCGGCGGTGGAGCTGTCGCGCCGTCGGCTCGGGGAGGTGGCCGGC
>NZ_JAYGHY010000046.1:0-23019 GCF_034931305.1 Cyanobium gracile UHCC 0281
GCTGCTGGATCCGCCGGATCTCCGGCAGCCGCGCGGCGGTGATCGCCGCTGCCGCTTGATCGATGGCGGCCGGCCCACCCGCCTGCAGGGCGGGCGCCAGATGCCTGGCGGCCACCAGGGCATCGCGCAGGGCCATGTTGATGCCCTGGGCCCGCAGCGGGCTCATCGGGTGGGCGGCATCGCCGAGCAGCAGCAGGCCCGGCCGTTGCCAGCGCGGGCAGAGCCCCACCCGTACCGGCAGTCGCACCGGCCCCTGCACGGCCGTCTCCGTCAAGGCCCGCAGCAATCGGGCCAGGGGTTCGGGGGCGTCCCTGGCCCAGAGCTCCAACCAGGCCTTGGGGCTGGCCGGGGTGGGGGTCTGGGCGGTGCGGTCCGGTTCGATCGCCCAGCCGAGCTGCACGCCGCCGCGGGCGGAGGGGAACAGGGCATAGCTGCCGGCGGCGCCCACCACGGTCACGAAGTGGCCGGCCAGCCAATGCACGAGCGCCTCGGCCCCCTGGGGCTCCAGCCGGAACCAGAGCACGTCGAGCGGGCTGGGGGCGCTCTCCAGCACCAGCTCCGCCTTGCGGCGCAGCAGCGACTCCCGGCCATCGCAGGCCACCACCAGGTCGGCGTCCCGGGCGGTGCCGTCAGCCAGGCGCACCCCAGCGATGCGGCCGTCCTGCTCCAGCAGGTCGGTGACGGCCTGGCCCTGGTGGAAGCGGAACCCCGGCAGCCGGCCCGCCTGGCTCAGAAGTTCCCGCAGCAGCGCGTCCTGGTCGATCAGGGTGCAGGGGACCGGGCTGCCCATCGGCTCGGCCGCCTCGAACAGGAGCTGGCCGTCGAGGAAGAAGCTCCAGGCCGCCAGGGGGCGCTGGGCCACTGAGGGCGGAAGGGGCAGCAGGCCCATGGCGGCCAGGGCCGCCAGGCCGCTGGGCATCAACCCTTCGCCCCGGAAGGGACGGCCGCCACGGCCGGCGGTATCGATCAGGTTGACCGGGAGGCCGCGGCGGGCCAACAGCAAGGCGAGGCTGGCGCCGGCGGGACCGGCCCCCACCACCACCACCCGGCTGGCAGGGGCCCCGGACGGGCTGCTCAGGTGAAGGAGTTGTAGTTGAGGCCCTCCTCAGGGTTGGCGGTCTCCGCCCCCTGGAGGGAGCTCTTCATCCTGAGCAGGTAGTCGACCAGTTCCTGCTGAACGGTCAGCAGCTCGCTGGTGCAGCCCCGGAAGGCGGCACGGTGGCGGATTTCGTCGTGGCGGGTGTGCAGGTCCCGCAGCATCAGGTTGATGGCATCCAGGCGTGGGGTGACCTGGCGGGAGCTGGCGGTGGCGGCGGGAGTGGACACCGGGTCCATGGATCCTGTGCTAGGCGTTACCGAATCGTAGTCGTCGCTGCGGGCGCGGCTGCTTCAGCCCGCTGTGTTCCGCTGCCGCAGCTGCGCCGCCGCTGCTCCATGCGGCGGGCCAGGCGGCCGCTGACGCCCAGTTCGGCCCCGCGCCAGAGGCGGTCGACTTCCGCTTCGAAGTGGCGCGCCAGTAAGGGGGAGCGGATCAGCAGCAGGGTTTCATCGTTCTGGAACGCCGCACTCGCTGATTCATACATTGAGCACACACACGACGCAGGGAGCGGCAGTTGCTGAGATCCGTTCCCGCATCCCGGTTTCGCTGAGGGCGCAGCTCGACCAGCTCGCCGTCCACAACTTCCGCTCCCAGTCCGGAGAGGTGGCGGCCGCTGTGGCGGCATGGGTGGCCCAGCACCAGCCCCCCGGCACGGCCAGCGAGGGGACCTGATGGGCTTCACCCTGCGCCCGTATCAGGCCGACCTGATCGCCAGGGCCTGCGCCGCGCTGAAGGAGCGCCAGGCCCCCCTGGTGGTGCTGCCGACCGGTGGTGGCAAGACGGCGCTGATCGCCGAGATCGTGCGGCTGAACCGGAGCACCGGCCGCCAGACCGTGGTGATCTGCCACCGGCGGGAGATCCTCCAGCAGATCGCCGCGGCCATCACCCGCCACACCGGCGAGGCCCCCCAGCTGGCGGAGGCCGGGAGCCGGCCGGATTGGTCCGCCCCGGTGCTGGTGGCGATGGTGCATACGATCGTTCGGCGGCTGGACCAGCTGCCCCAGGGGGTGCTGCTGATCGCCGACGAGGCCCACCACATGGGGAGCCCCAGCTGGCGGAAGGTGCGGGACGCCATGGCGCCGGAACTGTTGATCGGGTTCACCGCGACCCCGATTCGCCCGGATGGCCGCGGCCTGGGTGAGGCCGGGTTCGATGTGCTGCTCGAGGGGCCCAGCCCCCGGTGGCTGATGGCCCAGGGACACCTATGTATGTACGACCTCTACGCCGCCGCCCAGATCGATGTGGCGGGGGTTCGGACCACGCGGGGGGACTACGACATCAGCGAGCTGGGCCTGCGGGTCGTGGGCCTCGCCGGGTCCGTGGTACGCGACTGGCTGCGGCTTAACACAAGCAGGATGCCGACCATCTGCGTTGGCGTCTCAGTGGAGCATGCCGAGGAACTGGCCGCGGCGTTCCGGGCAGCGGGCATCAAGGCGGTGGCGGTGGACGGGAAGACCCCCACGGCCGAGCGGGACCGGATCTTCGCGGCGTTCCGTGCGGGGGAGATCCAGGTGCTGTGCTGTTGTGCCCTTGTGGACGAGGGCCTGGACGTGCCGGAGGCCGGCTGCCTCCAGCTGGTGCGGCCCACCCGATCGCTCCGCCTGTTGCGCCAGCTCCAGGGGCGGGTGCTGCGGCCGTCGCCGGGGAAGGTGCGGGCGCTGCTGATCGACCACGGGCCCAGCTGGCGGGAGCTGCCGCCGCCCTGCGAGGAGATCGCATGGAGCCTGGACGCCTCCACGGTGGCCCAGCCTCGGGGGGAGCGGAGCAAGACGATCCGCGCCTCCGATGGCCGCATCGAGGTGGTGGCCCGGCAGGACCCGTCGGCCCAGCTGGTCCACATCACCCCGGAGCAGGCCGCGCTCCAGCGGGAGGAGCACAACCGCAAGCGACTGGAAACGGTGTGCAGGCTGTACGGGCTGGGGCGGATTCCAAAGGGCGCGATCTACACCGAGCTGCGCCGCTGCCTCAGAACGATGGGGGAGTTCAAAGCAGCCGCGAAGGCCCTGGGCCACAGCAACCTCTGGGCGATGGGCCAGTTCCAGCAGCAGAAGAAGGAGCGGGAGGCAGCTGAGCGGAAAGCTCAGCAGCGGGCCGAGCGGCAACGGGCCCGGGAGATGGGAGACGATTCCCTGCTCGCTAGCTGATGCCAGCTCCACCCACCACCAGACCGCGGCGGGCGCTGGAGACCCCGCTCCTGCTCACCCGCCCCCTGGACCGGCACCCCCACGCCGACTGGGCCCTCCTCCTCCAGGGGCCGGACGGCGCCATCACCGGGGGCTTCCATCAGGGCCGCCTGCTGGACGCGGCCCAGGCCGTGGCTCTGCAGCGGGCGCATCGCTGGGAGCCATCCGGCGCAATCCCTCCGCCATTCGAGTGAAACAAAGGGGGTACTCCTAGGAGTGTGGATGTAGACCACGGCCGTCTGTTTAGCGGGCTCTCAGTCCTGTGGATGAATCGGATATTGCTGGTCTCAAGTTCATCCAATTTCGGCGTATTGCCTTGACTTCATAGCAGCTCCAACCTATGCTTTGGCACGAAGACGCACCGCCCCCGGTGGAGCGCCTTCTTCCACCACCACCACGACGTTCCATGCCATCCCCAACCAGCCGAGCAGCACCTTTATCCACCCATTGTTTTTCCAATACCTATGGACTTCACCGCCCCAAGAAGCGGGCCAGGCCTGACGGTGCAGCCTGGAGTTACCTGCATCGTTTCGCTCCGACTTCCACCTGCCTACGCGGCAGCCATTGATGATCTGGCGGCAAGTCTTGGCCAGTCGAAGATCAGCCTGTTCCGTCGCGCCGTCGAACACTACGTATCAACTGCCAGGCCTGAAGCGGATCCCGCCCTGGTGCAACACCTGCTCGACCTCGGCAGCCAGATCCGCGATCGCCCGCACCCCTCGAGCCGCTGGCGGCCCGAGGCCCTAAACCCCACCACCACCACCGAGGCCACTCCCCACAGCGAAGGGAGGTAGGCGGTGGCTCCCATTGATGAAGGCCGACGAGGACCTGACCCCTCGGGCGGCCGTGCCCCGGCAAGAAAGAACCGGGCAGGTTGTGACAGTTCCCAGCTGATTCTGCCATTCCTCAGCGGGTGGGAGTCGCAGCTGCTCGCCCGCCGTATCGGCCAGCTCCGTGCCCCCCGGGCTTTGGGCGTTGCCGGGCTGCAGGCCGCGGCCGGGCGGATCATCGATGCCCACCCGGACTGCCCCATTCGGGCCTCGCGTCTGGTGGACCGGCTCACCGTCGCCATGGATCTGGCGAAGTGGGAGGGGAGGCCCTGATGGCTGCCACACCCACGCCCGCGGCGCTCACCGCCGCTGAGGATGCTCTGGCCTTCCTTGAGGCACTGGGCAAGGACCCAGCGCAGACCTACTTCCGCACCCTGCAGCAGGGCACACAGCCCAACAGGAGGCGACGCGGCAGGGACCTGTTGGGCTTCAACCTCGAGGCCCTCGTCCGCGACAACGCCAGCCAGTCGATCTACGTGGTCGTCGGCAACGCCACCGGCGCCACCGGCACCGACCGCAAGACCGGCCGCCCAACCGGTGCGGTCATCGACGAAGACTGCCCCACGGTGTCGGCCGTGTTTGTCGAGTGGGACAACAAGCCCATCGACTGGCAGCGGAACGCCTGCAAGGAGCTGGGGCTGCCTGAGCCGTCCCTGATGGTGGCGACCGGTGGGAAGTCGGTCCACTGCTACTGGGTCCTGCGCGAGCCCATGCCGGCCGCCGAGTGGCGCCAGCTCCAGACACGCCTGATCGAACACTGCGACAGCGACCGCAGCTGCAAGAACCCCTCCAGGGTGATGCGGCTGCCGGGCTTCGCCTACATCGACAAGGCCACCGGCAAGCCGACCGACAACCGGGCCGAGATCATCCACAACAGCGGCGCCCGCTACAGCGTCCGGGAGCTGGAGCAGTGCATCCCCGCCGGCACCGCAACCCCAGCCCCGCTGCCTCTGCTGCAGGCTCCCAGGCCTGCGCCGATGGTGTCCGGCGCCCCGGTGCCGTTCCGGGACTTCATCACCAAGGCCGCGGCGGAGCTGATCGAAACCGGCAGCCGCGAGGGGTCCTGCAATGACGACGGCCTAGCCCTTTCCATGGAGCTGGTCGCCGTGGAGGCCTGGCTGCAGGCCCAGGGGGCGCAAGCGGACGAAACCGCCCATGACGCTTACGCCTGCTACCTCAGCCACTGCCCCGACACGATCAACGGCGCGCCATTCGACACCCGTGCCGCCTGGGCCCGGTTCGAGGGTGCCGCCGCTCGGCAGCCCACCACGGGGACCCCAGAGGACAAGCTGCTGCAGCGGCTGGGGTTCCACCGCCGGAAGGCAGCGCAGCCTGCCAGCAACGTCATCCCGTTCAGCGGCACCCGAAACGCCCAGGTTGATGAGATGTTCCGGGATGAGTCCGCAACGGCAGCGGCATCGGCGGAGGAGTCACCAGACCCCGCCACGCTTGCCCAGCGGAAGCTCCGCGAGGCCGTGGCCGATGGCATCGGGAGCGCCGACATGGAGGCCCTGCTGGCGAGCCTGGCGCAGCGGACGAAGCTGCACCCTTTGGCCCTCCGCAAGATGGCCGAGGCCCTCCAGGCTGAAGGCCAGGGGGCCGAAAGGATCGCCGCCGAGGCCGAGCGCCTGCAGAAGCGGATCGACCAGCAGCAGGCCGGCCAGGCCCTCACCCTCGACTACCTGCTGCCGGCCCCGATCGCCCAGGCCCTGGAGCTGCGGACCCGGTACCTGCCGGCCGATGCCCCTGCGGTGGCCTGCCTGTTCCTTTCTTCAGTCGCCAGCCTCCAGAAGATCGGCAGCCGCATCACTGGGAACCCAGCCTCTGGGTTCACCGTTCCGCTCAACCTCTGGACCGCGATCATCGCCGCCAGCGGCCAGAAGAAATCCCCACTGCTCCGACGGGTGGTGCTGGACCCAACCGCCGAGATCCGCCAGACCATGGCCGAAGGGAACCGGCGCGACCTGCAGGAATGGACCCAGCAGTGCCGTGAGGCCTCGAAAGGCCAGAAGCCCGATGCCCCCCAGCCGCTGCGCCTCCACGTGGGGGACGTGACCGGCGAGGCCTTGGCCGCCCAGCTCGTCACCCTGGCGGAACGCCGGCGGGGTTTGTTGGTGCTGCGCGATGAGCTGTCGGCTCTGTTCGCCGGCCTGAACCAGTACAAGGGCGGCGGCGGGAACGATGGCCAGTTCCTCCTCGAGCTGTTCGACGGCGAGGGTCACACGTCCCTTCGGATCAGCGGCACCCGCGAGTTCCCCGATTCCCTGGTGTCGATCGCTGGGTGCATGCAGCCCGCGGTGCTGGCCCAGCTGGTCAACGCCAGCACCAGCGACGCCGACGGCCGCTACGCACGGTTCCTGTTCGCCCCGCTGACCCAGCAGCCGAAGCGGCTGCCCTGCCCCACCCCTGAGGAGCAGGCCGCCATTGATCGGGCCGGCGCAGACCTGCAGCGCATCCTCGGGGAAATCCACCGCGAACCGGCCAGGCAGCTGCACCTGGGCCCGGATGCCATGGAGCTGTTCGCCGACTATGAGCACCGCCAGGCCCTCGCCGCCGCCGCCGCCACCATCCCCGCCCAGGGCGCTGTCCTCGGCAAGTCCGCAGGGAAGGTGCTCCGCGTGGCTGGTCTGCTCCACCGTCTGGATGGGATCGCCAACGGCACGAAAGGCACCACGGTCGGGGCTGATCCGCTGCTGCGGGCGATCGACCTTGTGGAGCACCTGAACGGGTTGGTTCTGGGCCTCCATGCCGATCTGAACGCCGGATCCGAGCCCACCGGGCTGATGCGGAAGATCCACGACACCGCCAGGTCAGTGAAGAAGCCATTTCAGTGGCGGCAGCTCCGCGACCGCCTCGGGAAGCGCCAGGCGGAGGAGTGGGGGCGGGACAGCTTCGAAGCTGCCATCGAGGCCTTGCGCGCGCTCGGGGTCGGACGAATCGAATCACCCGATCGTGGCGGCCTGGCCTACGTGCCGACAGGGGACCTTCCATGACGTGGGGGTCGTGGGGGTCATGTGGGGGTCGCGGTGACCCCCACAAAGATCACAGGCCAGGACTGGAGTTATGGGGTTGTGGGGGTCGTGGGGGTTCTTTTTTGGTTTCTTCCTTTCTCCCACCCGCTCCATTGCTCTGGAGATGCACGAACCCCCAGACGACCCCCACGACCCCCAAGACGGCCAGATCCGCTGCAGCGCATCGGAGTTGCGCGGGGGTTCCCCCGCCCCCACCGGACCCCCACGACCCCCACGCCCCACCTTCATCACCAGTCCGGCGCTTGGCATCCCTCCAGTGGTGCATCCGTGCACCGGGCCCCGGGCTTTGGGAGGTGTCCTTGCTCCTCCTCCACTCACTGCATCGGTGCAGTGGGTCGATGGGTGGGGGAGGTGTACTTGCAACCTTGCATCAATAACCGTTCTCACTTCGCTTCTCTCCAATGAGAGTCACGCCTTGCGACAAGCTCACCGGCTTCACGATGTGGCACCACCAGGGCGTGCGCGCCGTGGAGCGGATGCTGCTGGACGGGACGCTGCCACCTCGGGCCCTGCTCGCCGTCTGGGCCATCGCCGCCCGGGTGCATCCCCTCACCGGCAAGGCGTGGGCCACCGGCGATGAGCTGTCGGCCGTCTACGGGATGCACCCCGAGAACTTCGGCCGCCACCTCAGCGCGCTGAAGAAACTGGGCTTGCTGGTGCGCCGCAAGGAGAAGCCCGCCAAGAAGTTGGAGCCCTGGGAGCGGCGCTACCTGCCCGATCCCAGCACCCGGGGACCCCACAGCGGCCGGCTGTTCTTCCAGCTCCACCCGCTGCTGGTGAGCGTCGGCAGCCGGACGAAACGGGAGAAGGCGCTGGATGAGTTCCGCGAGGCGATCGGCAACCGGGTGACGCCGTTCGAGGAGGTGCTGGCCGCCGTCAAGGCCGAGGACGAGGCGGCGGAGCTGGCCCAGTACATCGAGCGGATGACCGGCAGCGAGGCCACGCCCGCAGGCGCCCGAGCCACCTGAGCAGCACCCCCTCGAGGACGCCGGCCGCGGCCGCGGCCACCAGCCCCGAGGCCAGCCCTCAGCCCTGCGCCTGGTCGCCCTCGCCGCCCTGGGAGGCCCGCTGCTGCTGCCGCCATCGCCTGGCCCGCTCCCGCCCCAGCTCCCGGGCCCGCTCCAGATCGGCGGCCCTGGTGCGCTTGCCCCGCTCTCGTTCGGCCTCCAGCCCCGCCGGGGTCTTGATCCAGCACGGCCAGCACAGCCCGTCTCCCTGGCGGTCGGGGCGCTGCCTGAGGGTGGGCTGCAGCTTGGCCCCGCAGCTGGGGCAGCTCGCTACCGCCTCGCCCGCCTTGAGACGGGCCCTCCGGCGGGCCTGGCGTTCGGCTGGGGTGAGGGGAGGCATCCCTCCAGTGTCACGGAACCCGGTGATAGCCGCCACAGGACCGGGATCCCCTGCTCTCTCAGCCAGCAGGCGCCGGGCAGCGAGCTCAGCCGGGCCCGCCTTCCACCGGTGCCCCCTCGAACAGTGGACCGAGGGGCGCGACCTGCAGCTGGCCCTGTTCGAGCGTCTCCAGCTTCGGCCCGGGACGCTCGGGGCCGTACCGCTCAGCGGGCACGCCCGTTCCGGGTAGGCCCTGCTGCTCGTAGCGGTGGCGCTGCTGCTGGCCCATCACGGCTCGGCTTGGGAGCTGGAGCCTATGGGTGTGCGGCAGCGTTGGGGGGTGTGATCGGCGACGGCCCCAGCCCCAGCCGCTGCAGCGCCCGCGAGACCTGGGTGGGCTGCCATCGGGACGCACCGCCGGCCGTGGTGACGCCGGCCGCCTCCAGGGCCGCCGCCATGGTCCGCAGGGAGGCCCCTGACGCCGCCATGGGGCGCAGGATCCCCCGCAGCCGTTCGGCCGCCTCTGTGGCCTGCTGGCGCCTGGCAGCGTTGGCCGCGGCGGCCTGGGGTCTGGCAGCCCCGAAGCGGACCCCGCGGGCCCTGGCCTGGGCCATCGCCTCCCTGGTGCGCTCGCTGATGCGCCGGCTTTCGAACTCAGCCACCGAGGCCATGACGGACAGGATCAGCCGGCCGGCGCTGGTGGTCGCGTCGATCTCTGGGAGGTCACAGAACAGGAAGCCGGCCAGCCCGTTGGCCTCCGCCTCCCTGCTGAGCCGCAGCACGAACTCGGCATCACGGGCCAGGCGATCGAGCTTGGCCACGACCACGGCAGCCCTGAGCCTGAGGGCCTCGCCCAGGGCCTGGGCCAGCACCGGCCGGTGGTTCTTCCTGCCGCTCTCAACCTCGGTGAACTCGGCCACCAGCACTGCGCCACGGTCGGCGGCCAGCTGCTGGATCCGCAGCCGCTGGGCGTCGAGGCCCAGGCCGCTCTGGCCCTGCCGGTCGGTGCTGACCCGGTAGTAGGCCACCAGCTGGAGCTGGGTGTTACGGGCCGGCGGTGGTGCCGTGACGGATCCGATGCCTCCCTCGCCTGTTACGGATCGGGGCGGGGCAGGGCCGGCCGGCGGCGGTGCGGTGGTGGTGGCCGTCATGGCGTGGTCTCAGTGGTGGTGGTGGTGGACAGGGGCCCGCCGGTCGGTGGGTGCCGCCCTCGCCCGCCCCTCCCCTCGGCGAGGGCTACGGAGACCACGGCCACCGGCAGCGCCAGCGACGCGGCCATCAGTGCCAGGCGGATGGTGGTGGCGGGTCCGGCCGTGACCAGGCCCAGGGCGAGGGCGGCGCCGATCCAGTGCCGGCCTCTCACGCCAGGGCCTCCAGCAGCTGCTGACGGCGACCGGAGCGGGCCAGGCCACGGTGGCCAGCCGCACGGGCCAGCTTCCGCAGCTCGCGCACCGGCAGGGCCTCCAGCTGGGGCATGGGCGCCTCAGGGGCAGGGGCAGGCGCCGTAGGTAGCAGCAGGGCGGCGGGTGGCGCTGGGGCCAGCTGCAGGGGCACAGGGGCGGGCCTGGATGGTGTCGGCCTCCAGCCGGCCAGGGTGAGCAGCAGGGCCAGGCCGTGGGCCACCAGGGGCCGGAGCAGCAGGGCCAGGGCCTCGACGGTGGCGGCCGCGGCGACCAGGGCCAGCAGAAGGGCCCGGTCGGTGGTGTCGGTGTTCATCAGTGGTTGCGCCCGGCCGGGAATGGAGAGCGTCCGGCGGGCAAGACCAGCTCCAGGGCTCGAACCTGGGCGCCGCCTCTACGGGCTGGCTGGTGGTGGTGCGGTGGTGGTGGTGGCGATCGACGGGAGGGCGCCGACCAGCTGGGTCAGCCGGCATCCCTCAGCGGGTCAGAGCAGGCCCCAGCCGGTGCTGGTGCGCCCCTCGACCCGATCGACCACCAGGCGCACCCGGTGGCGGCCCAGGTCGAGCCCCCAGGTGCGGGTGGGGCCGTCGTGGTCGGACCAGAGGCCGCGGCCCAGGGAGGCGTCGGTGTGGTCGAGGTGCAGGGCCAGCTGGTGGCCGAGCAGTGCCGGCAGGGAGAAGCCGGCGAGGAAGGCGATGGTCATGGCCGTGGATGCGATGGGACGGGCAGCTGCCCCGGGCGGGCGGCGTTGCTGTTGCGGTGCTTGTGGCGTTGCGTCCGGCGTCCGTTGCGGCCGGGTGCTGCTGCCTGAGCGCACCATAACGCCGGGTGCCGTGACGTGCGGGGATTGTTGTTGTACCTCGTAACAATCGTCTCCCCCTGCTGATGACTCAGGCGCCGCGATGTTGCCCCTGTGCCGATGCCGCAGCGGTGGCCACATGGGCGCCGAGGGGTACCGGTATGGGGGGAATCTGCCGCGTCACGCGTAGGGGATCCCCCCTCAATAACGCGACCCCAAAATCACCCTGGGCCCCAACCCGCTCCCCTAAGACCTGCCCGGTCAGTTCTGGTAGGGCCCGTAAGAAGGGATCCCCTGCTGACCGGTCGATGGGGCAGGAGTGAGCCGCACATGGACGGCTCTAGGGAATGGCCGCTTGCTCTGGGCTGGGGCCGTGGGACGCCCGTAGGGGTCTTTTGCAGTGCACCGGCCAGCCTGCGCCCAATCGGGGACTGCAATGCCCAAGGCCCGATAGGTGTTGCGGAGGTTCTGAATGAACTGCTCACACGAGTTCCCTTGGGCCGCGGCGGGCGTGGCGGCCACCAGAACAGCCAGCAGTGCGGCGAGCTTCATGGTGCTGGTGGTGGCCCGTCTGCTGCAGTGGAGCGACAGACCACAGGCTCACCCTGCCAGAGGGTTGCTCTTGCTGCTGCTCCCCTTGGGCTGAGCCTTGGGGGTGGCCCCCAATGGTGAAAACCAGCCCCCGTCGGCGGGCCCGGTTCCTGAGGGTGGCGCCTGCGCTGCTGGCTGGGAGCCAGTGGACGACGACAGCCTCACCAGTGGCGCCATCGGCCCGAGGTGGTTCAGGGTGTCGGAGATTGGCTGGGGTGGCGCCTGCTCAGGGGCTGGGTCACGCCGTAAGGGTTGCCGGGCCGGGCGGCGCTCCTGACCTTCTGGCAGGCAGCCCGCCCCTGGCCCACCCGCTGGAGCAGCAGTTTCTGGAGATGGCATGTCAAACCTCGCCCCCACGCGCTGGCCGCATGGCCCCTAGCCACAAGGCCTGTATGCCCACTTGGAGCTCGGAACGCTAGGGTCCGAATAAAGACGGGAGGGGAGTAATGGGAAAGTACGACGCGATGACGCTCGCCAAATGGTTTGTAGCGTATGCCGATGCTGACGATGCTGACATCTCGAACCTGAAGCTTCAGAAGCTTCTGTATTACGCTCAAGGCCACTTTCTGGCATGCAATGGAGAGCCTTTATTTGATGACCCAATCCAGGCATGGTCGCACGGGCCGGTAGTCCCAGACGTTTATCATGCGTTCAAGAAATTCCGCTCTGGCGACGTTCAACTGGAAGAAAGTGACGACTTCACCTTCGACAAGGTCGACAACGAAACTACTCAGTTTCTGCTTGGGGTTTGGGACAAGTACGCTAAGTTCAGTCCTTGGGGATTGCGTAATATGACACACAGTGAGCCGCCATGGAAAGATGCGTTTGACGGCAGCCACAACGTCGCAATCCCGATTGCTTCGATTCGTAGCTACTTCTCGAGCCTCTGACCTCTGAGTTCTCGCTGAATGACTAGAGACAAAAACAAACGAGGCTCAAAACCCCAGCTCAATACTGGAAGCAGCGACTTTAAGTCCAGCATTGTTGCTACCCAAGACCACAATACTCTGACCCCAAAGTTTTGCCTCGCCCACATTGTTAGCGGGTATTGCCTTCAGCACTTAAATGTTGATCAGCAGGCGGCATTTGCAATATCCCTTCAGAAGCGATGCGCGCTTACATGGAAGGAAATCACCCTTGCTCCTCGCCATGGGCTCGGGTTAGAAACCCTGCCCGCTGCACAGATCAAACCAACGATTCCTGAGCCATTCAGTGACCGCAGAAATTTCATCGTTCTTCGCTACTCTGGAAAGTTGCCCATGGTGGGCGTCAGAATAGTAGATGTGTTTCATGTCCTGTGGATTGAGCGCACCTATGGAGATGTCTATGACCACAGCTAGCTAGCTGGCGAGCTTGCTATCGACAGTCTGCCGCTACTCCTAGAAGCCGCTGGCATAAACCTCAACGCCTGTCAGCGTGGTTTTCGTCAGCATGTCGTTTAACGGCACCAGAGCGTAAGCGAGCTGGGTCCAGTGGTTGAGGGCCATCCACGTCCCTGCCGCTGCGCTGGCCGATGGCGGTGACTTGCGTGGGGCTGGAGTTGAACACCTGCAGCCGTAGCAGCCCCGCCGCCTGTTGGAAGGCCCGGGGCCGGATGAAGTTGTCCACGCCCGGGGCGACGGGGACGATGGAACCGCCGGGAACTCGCGCTGGGCCATTTCAGCCTCCCGCCAGCGGGTTGCCCTTGCCGATGCTCGCCAGGCCCTGGAACTTGCTGATGGCGGCCATGGTGGAGGTGGCCCCCTCGAGGAGGCTGGTCCCGATCCGGAGGCCACCGGCGAGGCCGCTGGGCCCTGCTCCGGTGGACGAGGGCGGGGCGAGATCGGGAGGGAGGGTAGAGACATGACCGGCGCCTGTCCCGATTCATTTTGCTCGTTAGGTGGATGTTCGGAAACGCCAACTGTTTGACGTGCCGACGCTTCTCTATCTGCCATCACCCTGCCGGGGCTGCAGATAGGTGGATACCGCAATCTGCCAAACGGATCGCGGATTTAGTTCGGCGCTAGTAAAGCTCCCAGCAGCGTTCCGCTTTTATACCAAAACAGGAACCTACAGGGGCGTGGGAGACGCCTGCCCCAGCTTCCGGAGCGCTTCTACTTCTGGCAATACCTGGTAGAAGCGTCGTCTGGCCTGACGCCTTACAGCCTGCGGCGTGGCTACTGCTGGCGCGCGCATAACACCTACACCCGTTCTATTGCTGTCCGTGATCTGGCTCGCATGATGGGCCTTAACCCTGTTACCCATCGCCGTTGCTATGGCAAGTGCGCCGATGAGGCGGGTCTAGAGGAGGTGGTGACGCGGGCGATGGGGGAGGCTGCGATTCTCCAGCGTCCTCTCCCAGCCCAATCGATCACTGACGCCTCCAATATCGTTCGCGTCCGAACTGCCGCTGAGCGCTAGGGCCGGACACGTGACCAGGCGCGTCAGGCGGTCGGGAGGGGTGGGGCCGGCTCGCTGTGCTCCCACAGCCCGAGCCGGGTCGGCTCCGAGCCGTAGAAGTGCGTGCCGAGGTAGTCGAGGCTGGCCCGCTCGAAGAGCCGGAACTGCCATATGGCCTCGTCCATGTGCACCGGGTTGAACACGCCGACGGCCGCGAGCTTGTGGAAGTCCGCGAGCGTCAGGCCGGTGACCCGCTCGAAGAGCTGGGTGTCGAGCGACTCGATGACGTGCACGAGTGCCTCTTCGCGGAAGTCGGTCAGGTACATGAACACCGGGATGGCCTGGACGAACTTGAGGAGCTTGGCCCGCAGGGTCTTGACCTGCTCGCGCTTGGCCTTGCGGGCTGCGGTCACTTCGGCGTCTTCGGGTTCGTCGCTACCGCCTTCGGCCCGGGTCTTCTTGCCCTTGCGGAGCTTATTGGACTGGGCGATGATCTTGTTGGCGTCCTCACGCAGGTTTCGGAAGTCCTCCACCTGCTCGAGCCGGTCAAGAAGGTCGCTGTCGGCGAGCAACTTGGTGAGGACCTCGTCGGAGAGGTCGATGAGGCGCGGGCTGCCCCAGCGCTTGGCGAGCATGGCCGCGCCCGCGCCGGCAGTGCCCCAGTCCATGACGGTGTTGACGTCAACTGGGTCCATGCGGCCGCCATCAAAGGCGAAGATGGGCAGGTACTCGATGAGCTCCCCGATGACGGCCGGCGGCGGCGTCTTCATCGACCCACCCGACAGCTGGGTGCCGTACTGGTAGACGAGCGTCAGGGCACGGTTTGGGTCGAAGTCGAACACGTAGCACGTGTCCTTCTTGATGGTGCGGGATCCATCATCGTTGCGCATTGTCCAGGGAGACTGCACCCGGAAGGCGGCCTGGAAGTACGACTCGGGCGACTTAAGCGAGCGCAGGATCAAAATGGCGCCCCACTGCGGAACGGTCACCCCGGTCATGAGCTTGCCGACCGACAAGGTGATGGTGCCCTTGCCCAGCTTGGCCGCCTTGGCCAGTACCGCGTCGACGGGCTTCTTGGCCTCGGCGCCCATCTTGGCAGCGTTCCCGGCCGCGACATGCACGAGGTAGTCCTTGAAGAACGGGTGCGCCTCGAGCTTGGCCTTCATGGCGTGGGCAGACGCAACGGACGGCAAGAACCAGACGGTGTGCTCGACCGCTGCGGTGAAGCGCCCGTCGCTGTAAGGGAACGGCGGCTTGAAGTTGTTGAGCAGCTTCTCGGTCGCCGACTGGGTCATCTGACCGCGCAGCAGGTTGAGGAACTCGCCCACCCGGTTGTCGTCGACGAAGTGGTACTCGGACCCAACTTTGTTCGCAGCAAAGTAGCCCGACAGGTCGAACAGCCCGTCTGCGCCCTGGTCGATCGCCACCGATGCCATCTCCGACAAGGCGTAGGTGAACATCTGCATCTGGGGCAGCTCACGGTACGGGTTGCGATCTGCCTCCCGGCTCGGGTTCTCGTCCCACTCGGCCTTGGCCGCCTGCTCGTCGGGGTAGGTCCAGTTGAAGATGGCGTCTTCGTTGAACTCTCCTTCGGTCAGCGCCCGGAACGGGGTGCCCGACAGGTACAGGTACGACTTGGCCGACAGGTGCAAGTCGGCGGCGTCGAGGTCCTCGGTGATGCCCGCGTCAGGCGTGGCGGCGATGAGCCGTGGTGTGCCCTCGTTGACCAGGTCGGTGAGCTCGTCGGCCCGCTCGGCCTCGGCGTCAGCGTCGGCGGCCTCCTTGCGGTCGGTCTTGGTCGTGTCAGCCGTCGCCGGGCTGCACACTTCCTTGGCCGCGCCCTGCCAGGCGCCGAAGTGGTATTCGTCGAGGACGATGCAGTCCCAGTCGATCAGGTGTACGTCGACGTTGTGGTCCTTGACGTCCCCGTCGGCGCCCTTGCCCAACAGGTCCTGGAACGAGGCGAACCACACGACGGGCTTTTCGGTGTCGGGGTCACACGGGTTATGCCGGTCGGAGTAGACCCAGTCAGCAAAGTCGACGTGGCTGACGAGGTCGTCGTGCCAGGCGTTGCGCACCGCCGGCTTGTACGTCAGCACCAACACCCGCTTCCATCCCATGCGCCGGGCGAGCTGGTAGGTGGTGAACGTCTTGCCGAACCGCATCTTGGCGTTCCACAGAAAGCGTGGCGGATGTGCGTCACCGGCATGCTCAGCGAAGTAGGCGGCGGTCTGGTCGACGGCGGCTTCCTGCTCGGGCCGCATCCCGAAGTCGTCGACCCGGCCCGGGTCGTACGCCCGCCTGGCCCGCACAGCGGCGATCGCAGCCCGGATCTCGTCCAGGGTCGCTTCGACGACTTCGCTCTGGCGCTGCACGCCGGCCGAGTCGAGCACCGCGTGGACTGCGTGATCGTCGAAGGTCGTGCCGTCCTCGCGCACTGCCGGCTCATCGATGTGGATGACGATGCCGTCCCCGCCGGGGTACAGCGTCCCGGTCTGCTCCTTGATGCGGACGCGAGGGTCCTTGCGGCCCGTGTAGCCAACTTTGAAGCGGCCGCGTCCTTCCACCGTCGTCGACCCGACCGTGCGGGTCCAGTCCGTGTCATAGCCGGGAGCGGTGTAGACGTAGATGCGCCCTGCGGCCTTCCCACTCACGCGTAGTCCTCGCTGTCCGACTCGACCTCGGCCTGCTCCCGCTCCTTACCCGGCGCCCGGTACTTGGCCCCGCCTGGCAGGTGCGACGCGGGGATGGGCGAGTCGAGGGAGAGGACCACATCGCGGGGGTGGATGGTCTCTTCGATGTACGCCCGCTCATTCTTCGTCAGCCCGAAGTGCTCGTACAGGTCCTCGTCAGTCCAGGGCCGCTTCATGTCCAGCATGGGCACGAATCGGAACCGCTCGGCCGTCATATGCTGAGTCACCTTGCGCTGGAGCACCAAGAACCGGACGAACTTAGTGGCCAGGTAGTTGGCGTAGTTCTTGGTCTCCGTCTTGGTCTTGAACATGCCGGCGATCAGGTACGACATCGTGCAGGCAGAACCTGGCGCAAGTGCGATCGGTTCGCCGAGGACGTACGAAACCTCTCGACCGTGCCCATCACCAGCCATAGGGATCAAGACCTTGTAGCTGGCGATCGCATGATGGTTGCGCTCGATCTGATCGGGTCGGGAATACCCGATGTGGCTGTTGTAGATGAGCGGAATTGCTCCGTCGAAGGCCTCAGGCGTGCTTCCGGAATAGTTCGTCAGCATCTGGACGCCGAAGTACTTGAGCTGAGCACATGCCTGCTCAGCCGAAGCCTTCTCGAATGCTGGGCGGAGACGCTCCACGATGGGTACCGCACGATTGTCGCGGATCACGATGCCGTCTCCGCCACGGAGGTCTCGGTTGCTCGTGGACACGATCTGACCATTGATGCGTGTTGAGAACTCGCAGTCACCGTCATGGTCGCGGTCCCACAGGAAGTACGACACGCCACCCTTGATCTCGACGCCGGGGAAGCAATCGAACAACTTGGGGTTGTCCACAATCGCTCTTAGCCGGCGATCGTTGATCATTGATGCGCGGAACTCGTCAAGCCCGAATCCACCGGTGAACCAGCGTGCTGGGGTGATCATGGCGACGTACTTGGGTTCGAGTGCGATTGCTCGTTGAACGAACCGGTGGTAGATCGTCGACGCTTGTGCACCGTGGCCTGAGGTCTGTATCTGGTAGGGCGGGTTGCCTACAATGACATCGAACTGCATGTCCTTCATCTCCTCGGTTGGGTACGCCCCGTGGATGAAGGCGTAGGCGTAGTTCTCTCGAGTGTCGCCCCGTTCAAGGCTAAGTGGTGCGCCGCAGACCTTGCACGGTCCAGACGCCTTCCCATCCTTGTTGGTTGGGTAGTCATGCGCTGCGGGCACGAATGGCAGGTTCCCGTCGGGCGCGTCGAAGTTGACGGCCGCGTACTTGCTGCTGGCGTCGCGTGACACATACACGGAGCGCCGCGACATCTCGCCGTGCACCTGGGTGACGGCCGTGCCGAACAGCATGTAGCGCAAGATATGATCAGCCCGAGCTTCAGGGTCTGGTTCCCACTCGGCCAAGCCGGCCATGAGCCGTCGAGCAATCTCGCGAAGGATGGAGCCAGACTTGGTGGCTGGGTCGAGCCAGCGGTACTCGGGGTTGGTCCACACTTCGCCCGGCAGCAGGTCGAGCAAAGCGCGGGCCAGGACCGGAGGGGTAGGGACAGCATCCGAGGACAGCGCAGCGATGACGTCGAGGATGTCGGGGACGTGTCGGGCGCGGGTCGCCCCGATCCCGATGGTCGATTCGCTGACCGACTCGGTGACCGACGCGGTGGTCGGCGCGGGCTTGGGCGCGGCGCTCATTGGCTCGACCTCGTCGTGCGGCGCTTCGGCTTGACGAGTGCGATGCCGGCAACGAGAGCGGAGTAGTGAACCGGCTCGGCGTCCTGGACGCGTTCGGCCCAGAACAGGTCGCGCTCCTCGATAGGAACAAGGGACCGGCTCCACACCCGCTGGAAGAAGCCGGACGGCGCTGGCCGCCAGTCGCACAGCTCAACTTGGTCGGCGGCATTGAGCGTGTCGCCGACCACGACGTTGTCTCCGAGGATGAGCGCGGCCGCATTGAGGAAGCCGACGGTCGGCTCCACCGTGTTCGCGTCGGTTTGGTAGTGCTCTAACACGACATGAGCCATGCGCCCGCGGGCCTCGGCGATGTTCTCCGGTGAGATGTCGACGCCGTAGATGGAGGCGAGGGCGCGGAGCAGCCGGTGCTCGTAGTGCTCCTTGGAGACGCACGCGGCCTTCGTCACGAGACGCAGCTTGCGCCGCAGGATCTCGGTGAGGAAGTTGCCCGATCCGCACGAGGGCTCGAGGAACTTGACGTCGAGCCCGTCGAAGGCGTCAGGAATCTGGTCGAGCATGGCGTCGACTTCGCGCTGATGAGTGAACACCTCGGCCAGGTCACGGACCCGTACGCGGGAGCGCACCTGGCCGAACTGCGCTTCGAGTGGCTTGAGGATGGCGTCGTCGTCGAGGGAAGCAGCACCGGCCGACTCCGGCCATGCCTCGCCGTCGGCGTCAGGAACTGACGCCCAGCCAGCGTCGGGGTCGTTGTCGTCGTCCGCCTCCCAAGGGGCCGACCACCACCCGGGCGCTGCCACCCTTGTCCCTTCCTTTCCTGATGAACTGCTCACTCCGGTAGCCGAGGACCCTGGTGTCATGCTCTTTCCAATCGTTTTATTATCGCCGCGGTCCGCAGGTGTCGTGCGCAGGCGTGCGAAGGCATCAGCAATTGAAGCGGCCAGGCTGGGGCTTCCCACGCCACCCTCCAGGCCCGCCGATCACGTCTAAGCCCTGGTCTTTCGTGCCCCTGGGCCTCGATCAGGTGTACGGAGGCACCCCACCCTTTAGGCGACGCAAATAGGGCCAGGGCCGGGGGACGCGCATGGCGGACAGGGCTCCCGGCTAAAGCAGCATCAGCCGGATTCACCACTGCCGTGGTCTGGCAGACACCACCCCCACCACCCGTGAATAGCAGCAGGCGATGGGTCGGCTGCCGCCCAGGTGGTGGTCCTGCCCTTCAGCGCCGCCCAGGATGACGGGGACGTGCTCGCCAGTGATGGTGTCGATGCGTTCTAGTGGCCAGCCGTCGGGGTCGAGGTGCCAGAGGTAGCGGGGGCGGGTCATGGGGATGGAGCAACTGGTCCCAGGGTTCCCGGGGGCGGACAGGGGCGCCGAAGATGGCGAGCGGAGGCGGTGAGCATCACGTCGTCTCCTGCCCTGCCTGTTGTCTTGCCGCCAGCGACTCCCGGTAGCTCTCCATCGCCTGGCGGTTGAACTCGGCTGCAACGAGTGCATCGATCTCCAGCCTTTCTTCGGGGGTGCCCCATTCGAACTTCTGACGCTGGTCGGGGGTGAGGAAGCTCAGGTCTGCATCCCGGCTGGTGATGCTGGAGCCAGCGATTATCGGGTCGATGAACCCGTCCTCCATCGCCTGAAGCCGCGCCTCAGGCTCCAGGGGTTCGACCCCTTGGGACTGGCAGCCGACCACCAGCTCGATCTGCTTGCCGGGGTGGACGCGGAACTGGATGGCGGGATCCCGGCTGAGGAGCCAGCGGTTGAAGGTGAGCCGTTCGCCCGCTGATGCCTGACGGAGCCCCAGCCAGAACTCCGACACCCGCTCCTGCATCTCTGCGGCTGCATCGCTGCCGGTGGGCGTGGCCCGGATGATCGCCAGCTGCTGCTCAGCCCCGGCCAGATCGGTCTGGACCCCCTTGAGCGTGGCCCTCAGCTTCTTGAGCGCCCCCTCGATGGTGGCCTGTCGGGTCTCGGTGGCGCCCTCCAGCCATGCCGCCTCGGCCCTTATCTGCGCCGCATCGAGCTGGGCCTGCAGCCGGTCCCGTTCCACGCTGAGGTGGGCCACCTCCTGCTCCAGCTCCAGCCGGCCTGCATCATCTTCGGGGCGCCGCAGCAGGGCCTCCCAGTCGGAGGAGCCCAGCCGGGTGAGGCAGTGGGCCTCCCACTCGTCGTAGAGGATGTAGCCCCTGTTGCTGCAGTTTCCGCCTTCGCGCACGTTCCCCTCCCGACAGGCGACGAAGCCGGGGTGATGGTCCCTGCAGCGGGTGGACGCCTTGTGGAAGCTGATCGCGCCACCGCAGCAGGCGCACCGGCCCAGCCCCTGGAACAGGTTGTGGACCTTCTGACTGCTGCCCCGCAGGCGGCCGCGCATCTTGTCCCGTCGCTCCATCGCCGCCCGAAGCTCGGCCCACCTGGCGTGGGTCAGCACCGCGGGGTAGTAGCCGGGGATGGGTGGGGCGTCCTTGCGGATGAGGGTTCCCAGCAGGCTCTGGTGGCGCAGCAGGAACGACAGGCGCCCGTGGGTCCACACCCCCCGTGCCGGCCCGTACTGGCTGCGGCGGTTGGCGGTTGGCGGTGGCCGGTGGCCCTCCTCCTCAAGGGTGGCGGCGATCAGGGTGGTGCCCATGCCGTTGATGGCCAGATCCACGGCTCGGTGGATGGTGGCCGCGGCGGTCGGGTCCACCACCATCCCGCCGGCCTGGTCCCGCACCAGTTCGCCTCGATCGTCGCGGGCGATCCACCAGGGCGTCGGGCCCCCGGTGCGCTGGCCCTGGTCCTGCAGCTGCCGCGCCTTCACGGCGGCACCGCTCGACCGGCGGCTGCGCTCGTTCCACTCCGCCCGCGCCTGGCTGATGGCCCCCAGCAGGCCATAGAGCCGGTGCGGTTCCTTGTCGATCAGCTTGCCGGTGAGCACCGCACCATCCCCATCAGCGAAGGCCACGGCCAGGCCCTGCCCCCAGACGTCCCGGAGCAGGGTCTCCAGTGCTGAGCGTTCGGCCTCCCGGGTGAACCGGGACATGGACTCGACCACCAGGCAGCTGCCAGGTGGCACGGCACCGGTGCGGCCGCCGTCGATGAACTTCGACAGCGCCCCCCGCTTCCGATGCCTGCCCCTCCCGGCCGACACGCCCGGATCCACCAAGGCCTCCTGGAGCACGTAGTCCGGGTGGGCAGCCAGCCAGCGGGCCAGGGCGGCCTCCTGGCGGTCCATGCCGGAGCGGTCGTCCTTCGCCTGCCGGGTGGTGCTGGTCCTCCGGTAGCTCCAGCACTGGGGCATCCCAAAGCGTCCGCATGGTGCGGCGTCAGTGTATCTGCTCTATGTTTGACACGGCCTCGGGCTCCAATTGAAGCTGCCGGTGATCACCTCACGGCCATCGAGCACCGCGAACTTGTGGTGCAGCTTGTCGCCCCGGGCCAGCTGGGGTGTGCCGACTCCTTCCAGCGGCGTGTCCCAGGCCCGGTTGCCCGCTTCGATCTTGCAGTCCTGGTCGGGCAGGGTGACGCCGAGCAGGTCGAGGGTTTCGCTGAAGGCCCGGTTGGCGAAGCCCGGATCCGCCAGCAGGCGGATCTTCACCCCCCGGCGATGCAGCTCCTGCAGCCGGTCGGCCAGGTTCTGGCCCGAGAAGACGAACAGGGCCAGATCGAGGCGCCGGCTGGTGGTGGCCAGCTTGGTCTCCAGCCAGGCCAGGCCGTGGTTGGGATCGCGGCGGCGGTGGGGGGAGAACAGCACCTCCACCGAGGTGCCGGCCACGTCGACCACCTGGGCGCCGCCACCGTCCTTGGCGATGCCGAAGCGGCTGTCCGGTTGGCCGCCGGGGCCATCGCCCCAGAGCCGGGCGAATTCGGCGGCAAACACCCCGGCCAGGGCGGGGCTGTCGAAGCGCAGCAGGTGGTTGACGTTGCCGCGGGTGCTCGGCGCGTTGGCATCGCCGTGGACGCAGGAGGGGCTGAAGTTGGCCGATCCGGTCACCACCACCCGGCCATCCACCACCAGAAACTTGTGGTGCATCAGGCCGCTGCCGCGGCTGCCGTCGGCCGTGTCGTCGAGCATCGGCACGCCGGCCCGCTGCAGCACGGCGACGGCGTCCCCCTGGCCGAGGGCCGCCAGCTGCTGCTGGCGCTGACGCTGGTGGGGCGGCAGATCCACCGGGTGCTGCTGGCTCCAGGGGGTGCTGTAGAGGTTCTCGAGCACCACCCGCACCCGCACGCCCTGGCGGTTCCGTTCCGCCAGGGCCTCCGCCACCGCCGGTAGGGAGAGCTCCTGCACCGCCACCAGAATCTCCTGGCGGGCCTCGCGGATGGTCTCCAGCAGCAGGGCCTCCAGGTCATCGCCCTGGCGCCACTGGCCGCTGATCGGGCTGCGGTAGCGGCTGTCGCCGCGATGATTGAAGGCCACCCGGATGCCCGCTGGCAGGGGCAGGGCCTGGGGCGATCCACCACTCAGGGCGGCGGGGGCGGGGCCGCAGCCCCCGAGGAGCAGGGGGACCGCCAGGCCGGCGAGGGCCTTGGGGGCGCGCCGGAACGGACAGAGGGAGACAGCAAGGGCCATGGGCTGGCAGGCGCGGCACGCTCCTTCAGCCTTCCCGGCGGCGGACGTCTCGGGGGCGCCTGGGGGGCACCTCAGTGGTGGCCGGGCATCTCCGAGGTGCTGAGCATGGCGACGAACCAGAGGGTGCCGATCACCACGGCGGCGATCACCCCCGAAGCGATGCTGACCCGCAGCATCAGGATCGGCACCACCAGTGGGAAGAGGATGGTGCCGGCCATGGGGGTGAGGGCCACGACCAGTTTGAGCAGGTTGCGGTTGGAGCTGGCGGGGGTGTCCATCAGAACCACTCGGCCACGGCCTGGCTGGCGGGGTTGCTGTTGTCTTCCGGCGTGGAGCGTCGGAACTCCATGGTGATGCTGCGCTTCTGCTCGCCATCGGCGGCCACGGCCTCGATCGGATAGAGCTGCTGGCCGTCGCGGAAGGGCACCTGCACCCGGAAGGTGCCGTCGGCCGAGAGGGGCACCT
>NZ_JAYGHY010000047.1:0-22922 GCF_034931305.1 Cyanobium gracile UHCC 0281
CCCCAGGGCCCGGCGCCGCCGCTCCAGGCTGGCCTGCAGCCGCTCCAGGCTCAGCCTGCCGCTGTGGACGGCCGCCACGATGGCGTCGATCGCCCCCTCGGCATCGCCGGGCATCAGCACCAGGTCGGCCCCCGCCTCGAGGGCCAGCACGGCGGCTTGTGAGGCGCCGTAGCGGCCAGCGATCGCCTCCATCACCAGGGCGTCGGTGACGATCAGCCCTTCGAAGCCGAGCTCCTGGCGCAGCAGCCCCGTGAGCACCGCCCGCGACAGGGTGGCCGGGTGCTCGGCATCGAGGGCCGGCAGCAGCAAGTGAGCGGTCATCACCGCGGCCACGTCGGCGGCGATGGCGTCGCGGAACGGCGGCAGCTCCACGGCCTCCAGCCGGGCGCGGCTGTGGGGCAGCAGGGGCAGTTCCAGGTGGGAGTCGCTGGCGGTGTCGCCGTGCCCGGGGAAGTGCTTGGCGCAGGTGAGCACCCCTTCAGCCTGGGCGCCACGGCAGAAAGCGGCCGCCAGGGCACCGGCGGTGGCCGGGTCCTCCCCCCAGGCCCGCACGTTGATCACCGGGTTGGCTGGGTTGTTGTTGACATCGCAGACCGGCGCGAGCACCCAGTTGAGCCCGAGCTGGCGGGCCTCCCGGCCCGTGCAGGCCCCGTAGCGCCGGGCCAGATCCAGGGCCAGGGCGGGGTCGGTGGCATGAATCCGCGACAGGGCGAGGGGCGGCACCAGCCAGCTGGCCCCCTCGAAGCGCTGACCCACCCCCTCCTCCACATCGGCGCAGAGCAGCAGGGGCTCGCTGGCCCAGGCCGCCAGCTGGCGTGTGCGCAGACGCAATTCGCCCGCACTGCCCCCCAGCAGGATCACGCCGCCCACCCCACGCTTGAGCAGGCGCTGCAGGGTGGCGTTGTCCAGTTCCCAGCGGGGATAGCGCCTCTGGCCATCGGCCGGATGGCCGCTGGCCCGAACCACCAGCAGGGCGGCGACGGCGCGATCCAGGGCCTGGCGTGGGTCGATGGACGGGGCCATGGGGCGGGTCAGGCCTCGGAGTCGGTGTCGCCCGCGGGACCCGCGGGGCCCTCACCGTCACCGCGCTCGCGCCGTTCCGCCTCCAGGCGCTGCAGCAGCCCCAGCACCGTGTTGCCCTTCTCCAGGCCCCGGTCGAGGACGAAGGCCACCTCCGGTGTGCGGCGCATCTTGAGGCGGCGGCCCAGTTCCCCCTTCACGTAGACGGAGGCCGCCTGCAGGCCGGCCAAGGCCACCTCGCGATCCTCGGTGCTGCCGAAGATGCTCACGAAGATCTTGCAGTGCTGCAGATCGCCGGCCACCTCGACGCTGGTGACACTCACCATGCCGTGCTGGACCCGCTCGTCCTTGATGCCACTGATCAGCAGCTCGCTCACTTCCCGGCGGATCAGGGCCGCCACCCGTTCCACCCGTCGGCTCTGTGCCATGACTACGAAACCGGGCCCAGCTGCACCATCGCACGCAGCACCAGGGTGAGGCTGACCATGCCGCTGATCAGGGCCCCCACCAGGGCCACCGCCGTGACCGGGTTGCTGCGCCGCCGGGCCAGAGGCTCGAACACCGAATTGAACACCCCCAGGCTGAAGGCGATCAGATAGCGCGGATAGCGGGTGACATTGACGAAAAACTCTTTCATGGCCTCGGTAGCGGTCCCGGTCGGATGCTGGCTACTCTGCCGCCCAGGCCCACGCTCAGTCGCCCTGGAGGGCCCATGGAACTGCATCAGTTCAGACATTCCGCCTTTTGCGAGAAGGTGCGACTGCTGCTGGCCCGCAAGGGTCTCGACGCCACGATCGTCGAGGTGACCCCAGGCCTGGGGCAGCTGGAGCTGTTCCGTCTCTCCGGTCAGCGGCAGGTGCCGGTGCTGGTGGATGGGGGCGAGGTGATCGCCGATTCCACCGCCATTGCCCTGCATCTGGAGGCCACCCACCCCCAGCCGCCCCTGCTGCCGGCCGATCCGCTCGCCCGCGCCAGGGTGCTGCTGCTGGAGGACTGGGCTGACACCGCCCTGGCCCGGGGCGCCCGACTGGCCCTGCTCCAGGCGGCGGTCGGCGACCCGGTGCTGCGGGCGGCCCTGCTGCCCGAGGCCACCCCGGCGCCCCTGCGCGATCTGGTGGGGGCCTTGCCGGGTGGCCTGCTCGGCTCCGCCACCGAGGCGATGCGTGATCTGCTCGGGCCCTGTGAGGTGCGGCAACTGCACCGCAGCCTCGAGCAGCTCGCCCTGCTGGTGGCCCAGCGCCCCTACCTGGAGGGCGATGGCCTCACCCTGGCCGACCTCGCCGTCGCGGCCCAGCTGTACCTGCTGAAGTTCCCCGTCTGTGCCGGCGCCCCCCTGGCGGGGAGGGGCGTCGAAGGCATCGCCGACAACCCCGTGCTCGAGCCCCTGTTCGCCTGGCGGGACCGGGTGCTCGCCGAGGTGGGTCGGGACTGAGGCCCGGCAACGCATCGGGCCTCGCACCCGCCAGGATGGGCTCCGTCGAAGTCCTGGCCTTGTCCGATCCGCTGCTGCGGGAGCTCGACCACTTCGTGGTGCTGGAGCCCGGCCAGGACGAACGCATCCTCACCGCAGCCGAAACCCTGCTCTGGCTGGCTGGTCATGTGGAGGCCCTGGGCGATCCACCTGCCGACCTGGCCGATCTGGCCGATCCCGAAGCCAGGGCCGGCCGGCTCATCGACACCGCCTGCGAGCTGGAGCTGGCGCCGGGATGTTCGATCCAATGGTTCGCGGTGCGGCTGGAGCCCCGCGGCTGAGGGAGCTGCTGGGACTCAGTCAGGGGCTTGAGGGGGCTGGCAGGGGTCGCGCAGCACCGAGGGCAGGGCCTCCAGCACCTGCAGCGCCACCGCGGCGGGCAGGCCCCCGTCCTGCACCACGGTCAGGTCGGCCTGGGCGTACAGCGGCCGGCGCTCCTGCAGCAGGGTTTGCAGGCGGGCGGCGGGATCGGGCGCGTCAAGCAGGGGCCGCCGGGTGGGATCGGCGGCCAGACGCCGCAGCAGCTCCGCTTCGGGGGCATCGAGCCACACCACCACCCCCTGGCGCATGTGACCCCAGTTCTCCGGCCGGGTGACAGCGCCACCGCCGGTGGCCACCACCAGGGAATGCCAGCTGGCGATGCCATTGAGCACGCTGGTCTCGAGAGCACGGAAGGTCTCCTCGCCCTCGCTGCTGAAGATCTCGGCGATCGGCCGACCGGCAGCCTCGGTCAGGGTGGCGTCGGCATCGATGAAGCGATAGCCGAGGGCCTCGGCCAGTGGCCGCCCCACGGCGCTCTTGCCGGCCCCCATCATTCCCACCAGGTAGATGTTGAGGCCATCAAGGCGGCGGGCCAGGGCGCGGTGGCTCGGGGAAGTGGCGGCGTCAGGGGCCATGGGGGCGCGGTCGTCGGCGGTCCTGACCCCGTTTCTAGGATGGGCGTCCCCTGGGCCTCGGCGATGACCGCAACCCGGTTGACCGCCTCTCCCGCGGCAGCTTCCCCCACCATCAGCGCCCACGGGCGCGGCAGGCCCTGTGTGATCACGCGCCGGGCCACCTTCAGTGCCAGCCACCTTTACCGGCTGCCGGAGCTGGACGAGGCCGAGAACGCCCGTCGCTTCGGCCGCTGCAGCCTGGCTCCGGGCCATGGCCACAACTACGAGCTCACCGTGGCGATGGGCGGTCCCCTCGATGGCGACGGCATGGTGCTCAACCTCTCGGACGTCAAGCACGCCATCCGCCGGGAAGTCAGTGACCCCCTCGACTTCCGTTTCCTCAACGACGTCTGGCCCGAGTTCGACCTCTCCCGGCCCGAGGGGCGGCTGCCCACCACCGAAGCCCTGCTGCTGGCCATCCGCGAGCGGTTGGCGCCCCATCTGCCGCTGGTGGCCCTGCGGCTTCACGAGCAAACCAACCTCTGGGCCGACGTGCTCTGCGGTCCCACCATCGATCCCATGGAAGCCTTTCTCTCGATCCGCACCCATTTCGCCGCGGCCCACCGCCTGGCCAGGCCCGAGCTCAGCCAGAGCGAAAACGAGGCCATCTACGGCAAGTGCGCCCGCCCCCACGGCCATGGCCACAACTACCTGCTCGATGTCACCGTGCGGGGTCCGATCGATGCGCGCACCGGCATGGTCTGTGACCTGGCCGAGCTGCAGCAGCTGGTGGCCGACCTGGTGGTGGAGCCCTTCGACCACACCTTCCTGAACAAGGACGTGGAGCACTTCGCCGGCTGCGTTCCCACGGCCGAGAACATCGCGCTCCATATCGCCGACCTGCTCAGCGCCCCGATCGCCGCCACCGGCGCCCGGCTGCACAAAGTGCGGCTGCAGGAGAGCCCCAACAACGCCGCCGAGGTCTTCGCCGAGACGCCGCAGCTGGAGATGCTGCCGGCGGCCCTGGAAGCCCTCGCGGCCGTTTGAGTCCGGCCGCGGCCGCGGCGCCCCTGGGGGCCGGCCTTCGGCCTGAGCTGCGTCTGGTGCTGGCGGTGAGCCTCGATGGTCGCCTCGCCCCTGCCGAAGGCGGGGCCGCCCAACTGGGTGGCACGGGTGACCGGCAGGTGCTGGAGGAGGCGCTCGCCTGGGCTGATGCCGCCCTGGTGGGGGCCCAGACCCTGCGGCACCACGGTGGCACCTGCCTGATCCACCGGCCCCCGCTGCTCGAGGCCCGCCGCCGCCAGGGTCGCTCCGCCCAGCCGATCGCGATCGCGGTCAGCCGTAGCGGCCGCTTGCCTGCCGATCTGCCCTTCTTCCGCCAGCCCCTGGCCCGCTGGCTGCTTCAGGCCTCCCCGCCCCCCCCCGGCGCCCCTGCCGAGGGCTTCGAGCACCACCTGCCCCTGGAGAGCTGGTGCCAGGCCCTGGAGGCCCTGGGGGGGCTGGGACTGCGGCGGCTCGTGGTGCTGGGGGGGGCGCGGCTGGCGGCCTCGCTGGCCGCCGAGAACCTGCTCGATGAACTTCAGCTCACGGTCTGTCCCCGGCTGCTCGGGGGCCCCCATGGCTGGTTGCCGGCCGGGTCCGTGGTGGCCCCTGAGGCCCGGGCGGGCTGGCGGCTGGTGGAGCACCGGGCGTTGGCGGGGGACGAACTGCTGCTGCGCTGGCGGCGCCCCGGGGATCAGGGCGCGACCTCCTGAAGGCCGAAGCTGCCGAAACGCTTGCCGAGTTCCCGCAGTGGCATGTCCCGCAGGCTGTCGGTGGGGAGGCCAAACATCCGGGCCAGGCAGCGCTTCACCACCGCCTCGCTGTCATCGCCGAAGCGGCCGCTCACCATCTCTGTGAGAACCCCCAGACTCCTGCCACTGTTGTCGGTCTCCTCGATCAGGCACTTGCTGGTGGGCACCGCCAGCTTGCGGCAGGGATCCAGCAGGCTCTTCTCCAGATCCGCCCGTCCGGCGGAGGCCGTCTCCACGCAGACCCGCGTCAACTGGTTCTCCAGCTGGGGACGCAACAGCATCAGCACCGGTCGCAGCAGCCCGGCCCTGGCGGGCGGCGGCTGGGGCAGGAGCAATGCGGTGGCGGCCGTCAGGAGCATCAGGATCCGCAGGGGCTTGGCCATGGCGGGGGGAAGGACGCTCGGTCGCAGGGAATCAACCGTTAGTTTTGCGCCTGCCCCGTCCCCCTGCGTCGCCACCGGCCATGGCCGAGCTGCAAGTCCGCTGGCACCAGGCAACGCAGGAGATCCCCGAAGACCAGTGGCAGACCCTGGTGGGGGACGATCGCGGGGCGCCGGGATCCCCTCTGGATCGCCCCTTCTACGGCTGGCGCTGGCTGCACCATCTGGAGGCCAGCGGCAGCATCGTGCCCCGCCAGGGCTGGCAGCCCTGCCACCTCGGGCTCTGGCGCCAGGGGCGGCTGGTGGCCCTGGCGCCCCTGTATCTGAAGGGCCACAGCTACGGGGAATTCGTCTTCGACCAGTCCTTCGCCCAGCTCGCCGGCCAGCTCGGGCTGCGTTACTACCCCAAGCTTGTGGGCATGAGCCCGGTGAGTCCGGTGCAGGGCTACCGCTTCCATGTGGCCCCGGACGAGGACGCCGCTGCCCTGACGGCGTTGATGCTGAACGAGATCGACAGCTTCTGCCGGCGGCAGCAGATCCTGAGCTGCAACTTCCTCTACGTGGATCCGGCCTGGCAGCCTCTGGCGGAGGCGGCCGGATGTGCGCTGTGGATCAACCAGCAGAGCGAATGGCGCAACCCCGGCCATGCGGATTTCGAGGCCTATCTGGCCAGCTTCAATGCCAACCAGCGGCGCAACATCCGCCGCGAGCGCCGCTCCGTGGCAGAGGCGGGTCTGACTGTCACGCCCCTGGCCGGAGAGGAGATCCCGCCGCCGCTGCTGGAGCGGATGCACGGGTTCTATGAACAGCACTGCAGCCGCTGGGGACCCTGGGGCAGCAAGTACCTCACGGAGTCCTTCTTCCAGGCGGCCGCCACCGACCTGCGCCAGCACCTGGTGCTGTTCAGTGCCCATCGGGGCGAGCCGATGCAGCCCCTGGCGATGTCGCTCTGCGTGCACGATGCCACCGGCCTCTGGGGCCGCTACTGGGGCAGTGACATTGAGCTCGACAACCTGCACTTTGAGGTCTGCTACTACGCCCCGATCGACTGGGCCATCGCCCGGGGCCTGGAAAGTTTTGATCCCGGGGCCGGCGGCAGCCACAAACGGCGCCGCGGCTTCGTGGCCCAGCCCCGGGCCAGCCTGCACCGCTGGTACCACCCCCGCTTCGACACCATCCTGCGGGAGTGGCTGCCGGGCGCCAACCAGGAGATGCACCAGGCGATCGCGGCGATGAACGCGGAGCTTCCCTTCACCGCTGCCTACGATCCCCCGCATGCACCGAGACCCGCACCCACGCCTGAGCCTGGATGAGGCGCTCTCGCAGCGTTTCATCGCCCTCGACCCGTCGGGCTACTTCCTGATCAAAGTGGATGCCGCCGCCGGTGAGCTGGTGGCCGAGCACTATGCCAACGGCATCGATGAGCGGGGCTTGGCCACCGATCCCGACACCGGCGAGGTGATCAGCTGCCGGGCCAGCGACCCGCGCTCGCCGCTGGCCACCTACCGGGGCCGCACCGCCAAGGAGCTCGGCATCGCCCTCACCGAGGCAGAGGGGCCCCAGCCCCTGTCACGGCTCGACCATGCCCTTTACCTGGGCCGGGAGCTGCAGAAGGCCGAGCTCTGCCTGGCACAGGGCCTGCCCTACGTGCAGGACTAGGCGGGACCGGCCGCGGAGCGACTCAGCTGGCCGCGATCAGACGGCAGCGGCCATCCATCATCAAGTCCCCGCGCCCACCGCCTTTCTGCATGGCGTTCTCCTGGAAGGTGAGGGCCCGACGGTCGATCGTGGTGTGGTGCTCCACGTCGTGGCCGTGGTCCGGATGGATCACCATCGGCGGCTTCAGCGCCGCGATGCCGGGGAGCTGCTCCTTGGTGGGGGCGTGTCCCATCGCGACCTCATCACCGTCATTGTCGGAGAGGTGGAAGTTGTTGGACTCCTTCTCCAGAAAGGTGATCCGATCCCGGGAGGTTTTCACCGGCAGGGTCTGGCCGTCGGCAAAGCGGACACGGTCATCCCCCTGGCCCACATCCACCCTGAAATCGATCTGTCCCTTGGGATCATCGCGATGGCGACAGATCATCGACTGGGGGCCGATGCTGTCCCAGCGACTCAACGCCAGGACCAGCAGGCCCACGCCGCCGATGATCACCAGGGCGAAAAGCATGGTGAGCCCAGGGTTCGCGTCTGGTGATTGCCGCATCACTGCGCCTCAGAGGCAGCAGATCAAACGTACTCCGACCTAAGCAGGCTGAAGTTCGCGGCTGGTGGCGCGGGACCCTTCCGGCGGCTCCGGGGGCAGGGCGGCGAGCTGGTCCTGGATTTCGCGGGTCACCACACCCCGGTATTCCTGGAAGTGCTCGTTGTGGGCGAGGGTCACCAGGAACTGCTCGAGGTTGTTGGGGTTGCGGCGGGCGATGGTGAGCAGGGAACGCCAGAAACGGCCGCGGGTGTCGCGCTTCAGGCCCTGACGCCAGATCACGATCAGCAGGGCACGGATGTCGGTCCAGCTGGGCAGGCTGGCCTTGCCGAAGGCCGCCGCCGGCACGAACTGTTGCCAGCGGGGCTGGCCCATTTTCAGGTAGTAATGCGTGACCCGATCGATGTAGGCGTTGGGTTCGTAGAGGCGGCAGAAGGCATCCACGTACTCATTGGCGATCTGGCGGATCGGCCGGGTGGGCACGAAGTTGAGCAGGTTCGTCTGGTTGACGCCCTTGGCGTCGGTTTTCTCCTGCACCAGACGGCCCTCTTTCTCCAGTCGATGCCAGAGACCCGTGTTCGGCAGGGCCTGCAACATGCCCATCATCGCGGCGGGGATGCCGGTGCGGCTGACGAATTCCACGATCCGATCGCCGGCGCCCTGCTTTTCGCCGTCGAAGCCGATGATGAAGCCGGCCATCACCCGGATGCCGTAGGAGGTGATCCGGTCGACCGATTCCTCGAGGGAACTACGGGTGTTCTGCAGCTTGCCGGCGGTTTGGAGGCTGGCCTCATCAGGGGTCTCGATGCCCAGGAAGACGCTGTCGAAGCGGGCCTCGGCCATCATCAGCATCATTTCCTCGTCGGAGGCGAGATCCACCGACGCTTCGGTGGCGAAACTGAACGGATAGCCGTGGGCGATCTGCCACGTCTTGATCTCCGGCAGCAGCAACTTGGCGTTGCGCTTGTTGCCGATGAAGTTGTCGTCGACCAGGAAGATGGAGCGGCGCCAGCCCAGGTCGTACAGGTACTGAAGCTCCGCCACCAGCTGAGCGGGTGTCTTGGTGCGGGGCTTACGGCCGTAGAGCACGATGATGTCGCAGAACTCGCACTGGAACGGACAGCCGCGCGAGAACTGCACCGACATGGAGTCGTAGGCGTCCAGTTCGAGCAGATCGAAACGGGGAATGGGGGTGCCGGTGACGTCCGGCTTTTCACCCTCGGAACTGAAACGCCCCTGGCGGTCACCGCGCTCGATCGCCTCGATGAACATCGGCAGGGTGATCTCCCCCTCGTCGAGCACCTTGAAATCAGCCAGTTGCAGCTCAGGGGCGTCCGGGGTGGAACTGGCGAAGGGGCCACCCACCGCCACCGGCAGACCCCGCTGCTTCGCCTTGGCGATCTGGGCGGCCATGTCGGCCTTCTGGACGATCATCCCGGAGATCACCACCAGTTCCGCCCAGTTCCACTCCGCTTCGGTCACCTCCCGGACGTTGCGATCCACCAGCTTCATCTCCCACGTCTGGGGCAGCAGCGCCGCCACGGTGACCATCCCCAGCGGCGGAAGCAGCACCTTGCGGTTCACCAGCTCGAGGATCTTTTCGTAGCTCCAGAACGTCTTCGGGAATTCGGGATAGACGAAGAGGGTGCGCATGCTTCAGGTGTGTTGTGGAAGGGCCGTGGGCGATTGCGCGGCAGTGGAAGGGGAGTCTTGAGCAGGTTCCGCTGCGCCGCAACCCTAGGAGGTTTCGGGAAATGTCGGCTCGTTCTACCGCCTCCTCCCGGGCCATGGGGGTGGGAGGGGGCGGATCCTCTGCTGTAATGATCCCGTTCCTCGCAGCAGCGGCCGTGGGTGTGGTGATGTATCTGGCGCTCGTCGGTGGCGGGCTCACCGCCGCCTTCCTGGCCACCGTCGTGCTCAAGGGCGTCAGGCTGATCTGAGCCTGAGCGCCCCGTTGCGCCCCAGTTCCAGCACCCCCACCACCAGCCCCAGGCCACCGAGCAGGGCGAAGGTGGCCGGCAGTCCCAGGCTCATCGCCAGGGTGGCGGCCAGCAGGCCACTCACCCCGCCGCCACCCAGGAAGGCGATCTGCCCCAGACCGGCCATGCGGCCGCGCAGGGCCATGGGTGCCCCCACCTGGAGGATCAGGTTCGAGCCGGCCAGCAGGCCCGCCGTGCCGGCTCCGATCAACAGGGCCATCGCCAGGGCCGCCGTGCCCCTTGTGGCCGCTGCCATGCCCAGCTGGGCCAGGGCCACCAGCACGGCGCAGCCCCCCAGCAGCAGCACCGGCCGTTCGCTCAGGGCCAGGCTGTTGCGCTGCAGCACCACACCGCCGGCAATGCTGCCGGCGGCCAGCACGCTGGTGAACAGGCCGAGGGCCTGCGGCGAGGGCCCGATCACTTCGGCAGCGATCAGGGGGGCCAGGCCCGGATGGAAGAAGCCCACCAGGCAAGCCACGGTGGTGAAGCGCAGCACGTGGCGCAGGGTGGAGCCGCAGTCGCGCCAGGCGGCGCCGAGGCTGGCCCCTTCACCCCCGGCGCTGCGCTGCTCCAGTTCCCGGTGGGGCCGCAGCAGCCAGATCACGGTGGCGATCGGCAACAGGTACGACGCCGCATCGATCGCCAGGGCCATGGCAGGTCCGGAGAGGGCCACGAGCCAGCCCCCCAGCGGAGGTCCCACCAGCTTGCCGACGTTGAACACCACCGAGAAACTGGCCAGATAGGGCGCCACCTGCTCCGGCCGTTCCACCAGCAAGGAGCAGTATTTGCTGCGCGCTGTGAGCTCAAAGGAGCTGGACACACCCACCACCAGCGTGCTCAGCAGCAGCAGGACCACCTGTCCTGGCCCCTGCAGCAGGGGAATGGCCAGGGCCCCCAGGGCCGCGCCGCCGAACAGTCCCCATTGGGAACGGATCAGCATGGTTTCGCAGCCCAGCCGATCCGTGAGCACCCCGGCCCGGCCGCTGACCAGAAGGCTGGGCAGGGCCAGGGCGGCGAAGTGCAGGGCCAGCAGCAGTGGGTTGCCGGTGCCGGCCATCAGGATCCAGCCCTTGGCCGTCAGCCCGGCGAAGGATCCGGAGGTGCTCAGGCCGGAGGCGAGCAGGAAGAGGGGGCGTTGGTGCCGTTGCAGCCAAGCGTCTCCGCTGCCGGATCTCAAGCCCGGCTCCGCGTGGCGGCCTGGGCCTCGCGCACCATCGCGCCGGCCCCCACCACCACGCCGCGCAGGTCGTAGGTGTCGGCCGCGGTGATCCGCACCGGCACCATCGTCCCGGGTGCGGCGCAGAGTCCACCCTCACCGGGGCTGACATGCACCTCGCCATCCACCTCGGGGGCGAAGCGGGCGCAGCGGCCCAGCATCTCGCCGCTGGAGGGGTTCTCCTGTTCGATCAGCACATCCACGATCCGGCCCACCCAGGCGCTGTTGCGATCGGCGGCGATCGGCTGCTGCAGGGCCATCAGCCTGTCCCGCCGCTCGCTGGCGATCTCCGGCGGCACGGGGTCGCTCAGTTCGGCGGCGGCGGTGCCCTCCTCGGGGGAGAAGGTGAAGACGCCCACGTGATCGAAACGCTGCTCGGCCACGAACGCCAGCAGATGCTCGAAATGGGCCTCGGTTTCGCCGGGGAAGCCGACGATGAAGGTGGTGCGCAGCACGGCGTCGGGGAGCTGCTCGCGGATGCGTTGCAGCAGGGCGCCGTTGACCCCGGTCTGCCAGGGACGGTTCATGGCTCGCAGCACCTCCGGATGGCTGTGCTGCAGGGGGAGATCCAGGTAGGGCAGCACGTTGGGGACGTCCCGGTAGGCGGCGAGCACAGGCTCGGTGAGGCCGGTGGGATAGGCGTAGTGGACCCGGATCCAGGGAATCTCCACCTCCCCGAGGGCCCGCAGCAGGTCGTCGAGGCGCGGCTTGCCGTAGAGATCCAGCCCGTAGTTGGTGGTGATCTGGCTGATCAGGATCAGCTCCTTCACGCCCTGGGCGGCCAGCTGGTGGGCCTCGGCCACGATCGATTCGATCGTGCGGGAGCGCTGGTCGCCCCGCAGCCTGGGGATGATGCAGAAGGCGCAGCGGTAATCGCAGCCCTCAGCCACCTTCAGGTAGGCCACCGCCTCGGAGGTGGTGCGGTAGCGGGGCAGATGTTCGTCGCCCACGAAGGTGGGCACCGCGCTGACCTTGTTAACGCGCTCGCCGGCCTCGACCCGCTTCAGCACTTCCACGATGTGCTGGTAATCGCCGGTGCCGACGATCGCCCGCGCCTCCGGCAGGGAGTCGAGCAGTTCCTGCTGGAAATGCTGGGCCAGGCAGCCGGCGATGATCAGTTCCTTGCCCTGCTCGGCCAGTTCCACCAGGGTTCGCACCGATTCGGCGCGGGCGTCCTGGATGAAACTGCACGTGTTCACCACGACCACCCGGGCCTCGCTTTCGTCGGCGCTGACGCCGTAGCCCGCCTGAGCCAGCAGGCCGAGCATGTGCTCGGTGTCCACGCGATTCTTCTCGCAACCCAAGTGGGTGAAGGCCACGGTGGGCCGTTCTCTGCTGGGCTGGGGGGACATGCTGCTGCGGGTGGAAGGGGAAACGGGCCGACGTGCCGGCACCAAGGGAGTGGGCGCAAACGCCGATGTCCACCCTATGCAAGCCCCTGTGGCTGCGAGAATCGACCCACGACACGACCGTGCCTGTGACTTCCACCCGCCTCGCCAGCCGCCTCACGACGCGTCGCCGACCCGAGCCGGGTCGGCGCTGGGTACGCGTGGTGATGGCCGTGCTGGCCACCATCGGCGTGATCGACACCGGATCGATCACCCTGAATCGCTGGGGGGTGATCGGCAGCCTCAGTTGCCCTGGTGGGGCCGAGGGCTGCGACAAGGTGCTCAACAGCCCCTGGGGGAGTGTCTTCGGCCAGCCCCTGTCCCTGTTCGGTCTTCTGGCCTACGGCTCGGTGCTGGTGATGGCGCTGCTGCCGCTGGTGCTCAAGGGTGAGGCCCGCACCCGCGTCAATGGCCTCAGTTGGTGGGGTCTGTTCCTGCTCAGCGCCGGCATGGCGATCTTCAGCCTGGTGCTGGTCGGGGTGATGGCCTTCCAGATCAAGGCCTTCTGCACCTTCTGTCTGATGTCGGCGCTCATCAGCCTGTCGCTGTTTGTGCTCAGCCTGATCGGCGGGGAATGGGAAGACACCGGCGCCCTGATCTTCCGCGGCGTGCTCACCGCCCTGGCCGTTGGCCTGATCGGGCTCGGTTGGGCCACGTCGCTCAACCGCCCCGAGGCCACCACGGGCCCGGGCCTACCGATCCCGGTGGTCGCCGCCAGCACCCCGGCCACCCTGGCCCTCGCCGAGCACCTCACCGCTTCCGGCGCCGTGATGTATTCGGCCTACTGGTGCCCCCATTGCCACGACCAGAAGGAACTCTTCGGCAAGGAGGCCACGGCCAAGCTCAAGATCATTGAGTGCGCGCCTGATGGCCGCAACAGTCAGGCGGCGCTCTGCGCCAGCAAGAACATCCAGGGCTTCCCCACCTGGGAGATCAAGGGCAAGCTGGATTCCGGCCAGAAGACCCTCGCCCAGCTCGCCGCCATGAGCGGCTTCAAGGACCCTGCAGCCCCCGCCAACTGAGGGGTGCGCCTCAGGTCTGACCCACCGGACCTGTGAAGGGGGATCGGCCCCGTTCCTGCAACGTGTGACGCCGCCAGAACGGTTGGGGGGTCGGGGCATCGGTGCGGTGATGGCCTCCCCGGCTCTCCACCCGGAAGGCGGCGGCCTCCATCAGCAGCTCCGCCAGCACCAGCCGCTGGCGCAGGTCCTGCAACAGCAGCAGGTGGCGGTTCTGGTCCGGCGTCAGCTGCAGCTCCTGATCGGGCGGCAGATCGTGGGCCCGGCGCAGCAGGGGCGACCGCTCATGGCCTGAGCGTTGGCTGCGGACCTGGCGCAGGGCGTCGATCAGATCGACCCCGCGCCGCTCCACCCCGGCCACCTGCCAGCACAACCGTCGCAGGTTGCCGATGGCCGCGATCAGGCTGGCCTCGTCCGGGCTTGCCTGCACCTCAGCCCGGCTGAGCCCCGGGGCCGCGGCAGCCGTGTCCGGCGGCTTCGGCGGGAGGGGCTGGGGGGTCAGATGGCGCAGCCGGCGGGCGAAGACCAGGCATTCCATCAGCGAGTTGCTGGCCAGGCGGTTGGCCCCGTGCACCCCGGTGCTGGCCACTTCCCCCACGGCGAAGAGGCCGCTCAGGCTGGTGGCGGCCTGCAGGTCGGTGTCGACGCCTCCCATCCAGTAGTGGGCGGCCGGCGCCACGGGGATCGGGGCGTCGCAGGGCGACAGCCCCAGCTCACGGCAGCGGCGCAGGATGGTGGGGAACTGGCGGTCCAGCCGTTCGCGACCCACCGGCCGCAGGTCGAGCCACAGGTGGGTCACCCCCTGCTCGGCCATGCAACGGGCCAGGGCACGGCTCACCTGGTCGCGGGGGGCCAGGTCGCCCCCCTCCAGCTGCGCCACTGGAGAGCGGCCAGCCGCGTCGAAGAGCCGCGCCCCCTCGCCGCGCACGGCTTCGCTGATCAGGAAATGGGGGGCGTCCGGCAACATCAGTGCCGTGGGGTGGAACTGCACGAACTCCAGGTCCCGCACCCTGGCCCCGGCGCTCCAGGCCATCGCCACCCCATCGCCGCTCGCCTGGGTCGGGTTGGTGGTGTGGGCAAACAGATGGCCGCCGCCGCCGCTGGCCAGCACCACCGCACCGGCCCTCAGCCAGCGCAGGCGGTTGCCTTCGAGCACCTGCAGTCCGACGCAGCGGCCCTCTTCCACCCACAGCTGCAGGGCAGGGATGCCCTTGCGTTGCTCCAGCCCAGGCCGGCGCCGCACCTCCCGCTCCAGGGCATCCACCAGGGCGCCGCCGGTGCGGTCCTGGGCGTGCAGCACCCGGCGGTGGCTGTGGGCGGCTTCGAGCGTGGTGCTCAGGCCCTGGGCGGTGCGATCGAAGTCCATGCCCAGTTGCACCAGCCGCTCGACGCAAGCCGGCGCTTCCCGCACCAGCACGTCCACCGCCTCGGGATCGCAGAGGCCGGCTCCGGCCTTGAGGGTGTCGGCGATGTGGCTGGCGAAGCTGTCGTCGGCTCCGGTCACGGCGGCGATACCGCCCTGGGCCCAGCGACTGGCCGACGGCGGGCTGCTGGATTTGCTGAGCAGCAGCACCCGCAGCTGGGCAGGCAACTCCAGGCAGGTCATCAAGCCTGCGGCGCCACTGCCAACCACCACCACATCCCAGTGGCAGGCCATGCGCGGATCCGGCTCATCCAAGCGGCTGCTTCACCCCGTTGCACCGTGCCTTGTGGTGGAGAGCCTATGGGAAGGGCGGCGGCCATCCTGCCGGCCACAAAAAAACCGCCGTTGTGACGGCGGTTCGCAGAGGGTGATCAGGTGAGGGTGGTTCTGGCTGGGGCCGCCAGGGACCTCCGTGCTGTGCGAGGGCTCAGCGGTAGACGCCGTCGTTGATGCGATCGAAGCCTTCGTTGAGGGCGATCGCGGGCGGGGTCACGGTGAAGTTGCCCTTGTACTTGTTGAACAGCTCCTTCTGGCGGTCGGTCAGGTCCAGCGCCAGCACGTCGTCGACGCTGTCGTAAGGACCACCGAGAACGATCTTGCCGGCCAGGGTCGGGTACATGCCGGGGTACTGCTGGAAACGGCGAACCGAAGCGTTATTGAGATCCACCTTGCCGACGCTCTCGGCGAGCTTGTCGTCAATCTCGTTGCGGCGCTCCGCGGCGAGGGCGGCACCGGGCAGAACCAGGGTCATGAGCAGACCGGCCAGGACCACACCACTCATCAACCAGGCAAGCAGCCGCTTCATCACGACACTCCGTTTAGGGAAAGAACCAGGGGACCCTGGCAGGGACAGGGCGGTGATCGGCAGACCACCCGTGAAAGGTTACAGACAGCCCCCTGGTCTGCCCCCGCAGGAGGCTCCGCTTTTGCAGATCTTCAGATCAGGCCGCTCAGGTGGGGGGCCACCAAGGCCGCGGCCAGGAACAGGGTGTCGACGGCCAGGGTGGTGCCCAGGGCCGCGGCGGTGACCCGCCAAGTCCCTCCAAGGGTCCAGAGGCGCCGGCAGACGAACACCAGCAGGCTGGCCGTCAGGCCGACCAGAGCCAGGGGCCAGGGATGCAGCACCTGGATGGCGGCACCCTGCAGCAGCAGCGGCGCCTCGGACAGAGGAGCGTTGAGAACCTGGGGCCAGAGGTCCATCAGTCCGGCGGCGGCCATGACCCCATCGGTGCAGGCGGTGCCGAGCAGGGAGCCGAGGTAGAAGGCTCCCGCCAGTCGCCAGCGGCCCCCGAGGCCCGCCACCGCCAGGGGCAGGGCGAAGGCCTCAATGGGCAGATGCATCACCGGGTGAAGCCGGAACCAGCCCCAGAACAGGCAGCCCCCCAGCCAGCTGCCGCAGAAGCCCACCAGAAGCACGCCTAGTTGCTGCCACTGGCCCTGGCCCCGGCGCTCCAGGACCAGGGCCAGGGCCAGCAGGGGAAGGGTGAACAGGGCCGCCGCCATCGGCGCAGACCGCACCCAGGGAGCCTGCAGGAACACCGGCACGGTGACCAGCAGGGCGGCCGTCAGGGGCAGCACCGCCACGGCCGGGAGGGCCGGTGCGACAGCAGCGATTCTCAGCCCCGGCAGGGCCGGGGGGCGAGTCGAAAGGGTGGGTGGGACCCCGAGCACCTGGTTGTGAAGAAAGTTGTGCAACCTTAAAGGGAGTGGGGGGTGCTTCCGTGGCCCGTCCGGCCATAGGGTCAGCCGCAGTATCGGCTCTCCCCATGCCGCTGGTCGCCACGGCCGCCTCCCTGCCCCTGGTCGAGGCCTGCTGGCACGCCCTCGTTCTGGGGATCGTTCAAGGGCTGACGGAGTTCCTGCCGATCAGCAGCACCGCCCACCTCAAGGTGGTCCCGGTGCTCCTCGGCTGGGGAGATCCCGGGGTGGCGTTCACGGCTGTGATCCAGCTGGGCAGCATCGCCGCCGTGCTCGGCTATTTCCGCAAGGATCTGGCCGAGGTGGGCAGCGGTGTGAGTCGCGCCTTCCGCCATGGCCAGTGGAAGGATCCGTCGGCCCGGCTGGGAGTCGCCATTGTTCTGGGCACGGTGCCGATCCTGCTGGCCGGTCTGGCCGTCAAGGTGCTGCTGCCCGGCTACGAGACCTCACCTCTGCGCAGCCTGACCTCGATCGCCATCGTCTCGATCGTGATGGCGCTGCTGCTGGCGGTGGCCGAACTGGTGGGCCGCCGTCGCCGCCTGCTCGGGGCCGTCACCCCCCGGGATGGCCTGCTGGTGGGACTGGCCCAGGCCCTGGCCCTGATTCCGGGCGTCTCGCGCTCGGGCAGCACGCTGACGGCGTCGCTGTTTGATGGCTGGCAGAGGGCCGACGCGGCGCGTTTCTCCTTCCTGCTCGGCATTCCCGCCATCACCCTGGCCGGGCTGGTGGAGCTCAAGTCGGCCTTCGGTTCGGTCGAGAACGGTGGTGTGATTCCGATGCTCGTCGGCATCGCCGCGGCGGCGGTGGTCTCCTGGCTGGCGATCGCCTGGCTGCTCCGCTTCCTGCAGCAGAACAGCACCTGGATCTTCGTGATCTACCGGCTGCTGTTCGGTCTGGTGATCCTGATGGGGTTCCGGGGGCTGGAGGGGGTCACCCCCTGAGCGGGCAGGGCCGCCACACTGGAACCCGATCCCTGACGCCCTCGCCGTAACCCCCGTGTGGAAGGAGCCCTCCTCTGCCCTCGCCGGGCCCGCTGCCCTTGCCGGGCCCGCCACCCAACCCCAGCCCGCCGTGGTGGCCACGGTGGAACCCGGCTCGATCGCTGAGGAGCTGGGCTTTCAGCCGGGTGATCGCCTGCGCAGCATCAACGGGGTCCGGCCGCGGGATCTGATTGACGTCCAGGTGCTGCAGGGGGAGGAGGAGCTGGTGCTGGAGGTGGAGGACCCCGACGGCACCCTGCACGTGGTGGAGCTGGAGAAGGACCTGGACGAAGGGCTGGGGCTGGGCTTCAGCGAAGCCCTGTTCGATGGCCTGCGCCAGTGCAACAACCACTGCCCCTTCTGCTTCATCGACCAGCAACCGCCGGGGCGCCGCGGCAGCCTGTACCTCAAGGACGACGACTACCGGCTCAGCTTTCTCTACGGCTCTTACCTCACCCTCACCAACCTGACCCCGGCCGACTGGAGCCGGATCGAGGAGCAGCGCCTCTCCCCCCTGTTCGTCTCGGTCCATGCCACCGACCCGGAACTGCGCAGTCGCCTGCTGGTCAACCCGCGGGCCGGCCTGCTGCTGGAGCAGCTGGCCTGGTTCGCCGAGCGACGCCTGCAGATCCACGCCCAGGTGGTGGTGTGTCCGGGGCTGAACGATGGCGAGGCCCTGGAGCGGACCCTCAACGACCTGGCGCGCTTCGCCACCGGGCCCTGGCCGGCGGTGCTCTCCACGGCCGTGGTTCCCGTGGGCCTGACGCGGTTCCGCCCGTATGGCGATGCGCTGCGTCCGGTCGACCCCACCACGGCCCTGGAGGTGATCGCCCGGGTGGAGCGGTTGCAGCGGATCTTCCAGGGCAGCATTGGCAGCCGTTTCGCCTGGCTCTCCGATGAGTGGTTCCTGATCGCCGGCCAGCCCCTGCCGCCCCGGGCCAGCTACGAGGATCTGCCCCAGCAGGAAAACGGCGTCGGCAGCATCCGCGCCTTCCTCGAGGAGTTGGAGGGGGCGACTCAAGATCTGCCGAGCCGGATCGCCACCGGCCGCCGTTGCAGCTGGGTGGTGGGCCGGCTGGTGGCCGAGGCGCTGCAGCCGGTGGTGGAGCGCCTCAACCAGGTCGAGGGGCTGGAGCTGCTGCTCAACGGCTTGCCCAGTCCCTACTGGGGCCAGGACCAGGTGGTCACCGGACTGCTCACGGGCTCGGACCTGATCGAGGGGCTCGCCGGCCGTGACCTGGGCGAGGAACTGCTGCTGCCCAGGGTGATGCTGCGGGAGGGGGAGGAGGTGTTTCTCGATGACACCACGCTCGCCGACCTGCGCCTTCGCCTGCCCGTGCCGGTCCGGTTGCTGGGGGGTGCGGACGATCTGGTGGCCGCCTGCCTCGGCACCCCACGGGGAGGTGCTTAAGCTCGGGCGGAAGCGAATGGTCCAACGTGAGGCGCCAACCACTCCTGCTCGCGGCACTGGTGGTGCTCCCGTCGGTTGGCTTTCAGGCACTGCCGCTGCGGGCCCAGCCTGCTACGGCTCCCGCCAGCCCGACCCTTCCAGCCCCCGAGGCCCTGCCCCTGGCCCCGGAGGTGAAGGGACCGCGGCCGAAATCGAACCCCAGCGTGCTGGCTCCAGCCGCCAAGGAGTTGCCACCGGGGCTGCAGGATCTCCGGGCTCCCAACCCTCTGGCCCTGCCGGTCAAGCCCTCCCAGGTGCGCATCCGGGAACTGCGGCCCCTCGGCCTGGCCGATGTGGAAACCCTGGTTGAAGTCAACAACCCCGAGCTCAAGGCGATCGCCAGCCAGGTGGAGCAGGCCCAGTCGGCCCTGCGGGCCCAGATCGCCCTCTGGTATCCCACGATCTCCCTGAATGCGAACAACCTTCCCACCTACACCGGCGGGCAGCAGTTCAGCAGCGCCTTCACGGGCACCGGCCAGGAAGCCGGCAACACGATCACCAGCATCTGGCGGATGCAGGCGGTGCTCCAGGCCAGCTGGGGCCTGATCAACCCCACGCGCACGCCGCAGATCGCCGCAGCCCGTGACAGGTTTGAGCAGGCCAAGAACCAGTACCTGATCGGTCTGCGGTCCCGGCGCCTGGAGGCGGCCGAGGCTTACTTCAACCTCCAGGTCTCCGATGAAACGGTTCGCATCGGCCAGGAATCGGTGCGTTCGTCCCTGGTCAGCCTGCGGGATGCCAAGGCCCGGTTCCAGGCCGGGGTGGCCACCAAGCTGGAGGTGCTGGAGGCGGAAACCCAGCTGGCCAGGGATCAGCAGGTGCTGACCCAGGGTCTGTCCGATCAGGCCATCGCCCGCCGCGCCCTCGCCTCCCTGCTGGATCTTCCCCAGGACGTGACGCCCACCTCCAAGGAGCCCTCCCGGGTGGTGGGGTCCTGGCTGCCCTCGCTGCAGGAAAGCATCATTGCCGCCTACGCGTTCCGCGAGGAGCTCGACAATGTTCTGCTCAACATCTCCATCGCCAACAGCGAGGCGAACACGGCACTGGGGCGGGTCCAGCCGTTCCTGAACATCGCTTATGGCCTCACGGGTGGCCGTACCCGGGGTGTTCAGTTCGCCAACCGCAATACCCCTGGTGTCAATTTCGGCAACGAGGGCTGGTCGGTTGAGAACACAGTGGGGTTGAACCTCAACTGGACCCTGTTTGATGGTGGCGCCGCCCGGGCCAACTACCGCCGCCAGAAGCAGGTTGCGGAGCAGAACACGTATCAGTTTGCCCAGCAGCGCGACGCCATCCGCCAGCAGGTGGAAACCAACTTCTATGAGCTGGAGAAGAACAACCGCAACATCACCACCACCTCCCGGGAGGTGATCTCCACCAGGGAATCCCTGCGTCTGGCCCGCCTGCGCTTCCAGGCCGGCGTCACCACCCAGCGGGAGGTGGTGGACACCCAGCGCGACCTCACCCAGGCGGAAGTGCGCTGGTCGACGGCCATCTCCGACTACAACAAAGCCCTGGCCCGGCTGCGGCGCTTCACCGGTCTCGACCAGGTCGGCCTGTGCCAGAGCCAGAACCTGCCGGCCACCAGTCCCCGGGCACCTGGCGCGTCTCAGGTTCCGGTGGAGCCCCAGCCCCTGATTCCGGCCTGCCGTGCCGGCAGCCCGATCGGGCGCGAGGCCATGCCGCCGGGGTCCTGACGCCCGTTGTCGACCCATCTCCGCTCCGGTCTGACTCTCCCCGCCACCGTGCGCCTCGGACTCTTCCAGGGATGTCTTGGCTGCCTGGCGGTGATCTTTTCCGGTCTGCTCAACCGGATCATGCTCAGCGAGCTGGGTTTTCCAGGGCTGCTGGTGGGAGGCGCCCTGGCCTTTGAGCAGTTCGTGGCCCCATCGCGGGTGCTGTTCGGCCAGATCTCCGATGCCCATCCCCTGGCGTCCCGTCACCGGGTTCCCTACGTGCTGATCGGCACGGCGGCGTTCTGCCTGCTGGCGGTGCTGTCGGTGCCCTTGATCTTCCAGGTGGGACGCCTGCTGCAGGACGGCAGCCAGCCCGGCCTCGCCCTTGGCATCGCGGCCCTCTGCGGCCTGTTCGCCCTCTACGGCCTGGCGATTTCCCTGGCCACCACCCCCTATCTGGCCCTGGTCATCGACCGCACCAGCGAACTGGAACGGCCCCGGGCCGTGAGCATCATCTGGTGCATGCTCACCGTAGGCATCGTCATCGGCGCGGTCGCCATCGGCGTGAGCCTGCGCTCCCTTGACGGGGTCAACGACCCACGGGTGCTGCAGGCAGCCCTGTCCCGCTTCATGACGATCGTGGCCGCGGTGGTGATGCTTCTCACCGTGGTGGCCACCTGGGGGATGGAGTCGCCGTTGCGTGAGCGCACCGACGGGACAGCCCCCAGGCGGGAGGACGCCATCGGCCTGCGGCAGTCCTGGACCCTGATCACCTCCAGCCGCCAGGTGCTGATCTTCTTTTCCTTCCTGATCCTGTTCACCCTGGCGCTGTTCCTGCAGGATCCGGTGCTTGAGAGTTACGGCGCCCAGGTCTTCGCCATGCCGATCGCCGCCACGGCCCAGCTCAACGCCTTCTGGGGTGTCGGCACCTTGGTGGGCCTGCTGCTGGCTGGGCTGTGGGTGGTGCCGCGGCTCGGCAAGATGGCCACCGCCCGGCTCGGCTGCCAACTGATCGCCCTGTCCCTGCTGCTGTTGCTCGTGGCGGGTCTGACGGCCAGGATCCCCTTTCTGCAGGCCGTGATGGTGCTGTTCGGGTTGGCGGCCGGCATCGGCACCAACAGCGCCCTGTGCCTGATGCTCGACCTCACCCTGCCCCAGGCCGCCGGCACCTTTGTCGGGGTCTGGGGCCTGGCCCAGGCCCTTTCGCGGGCGATCGGCAAGTTGCTCGGCGGCGGGCTCTACGACATCGGCCGAGCCCTGCCGCTGGGGGATGGTCCCTACGGGCCCTTCGCCCTCGTGCTGGGCGTGGAGTTGCTGGTGGCCCTGGCGGCCCTGGTGCTGCTGGCCCGTGTCAATGTGCGCCAGTTCCGGGAGGACACCTCCCGCAGCCTCAGCCAGGTCCTGGAGCTGGAACTCGGATGACATCCCTTTCCCCGTACCGGCTCGATCCCCGCCTGGAGGCTCTGATCGATCGGGTGGCTGAGCGACAACGCGCTGATTTCGGTCACAGCCAGCCCGATCTGAAGGCGGATGGCTCCTTCATCACCGCGTGTGATCGCTGGAGTGACGCCACTCTTGTGGCGGGGCTGGCGGAGCTGTTCCCTGGGGAGGGCGTGCTCAGCGAGGAAGGCCGGCAGCAGGTGCCCGCCACGCCGGCGTACTGGGTGGTGGATCCCCTGGATGGCACCACCAACTTCGCCGCCGGAATTCCCTACTGGGCGATCTCGATGGCCCGCTTCGAGGCCGGAGTGCCGGTGCTGGCGATCCTCGAAGTGCCGCCCCTGCGTCAGCGCATTGTGGCCATTCGGGGACAGGGCGCCTGGCGCAACGGCAAGCCCATCCCGCCCCCGGCCGAGCAGTTGCACAACGCCGGCTGCGCCTCCCTCTGCAGCCGATCGATCCGGGTGCTTCAGAAGCTGCCGCACCGTCCATTCCCCGGCAAGATTCGCCTGCTGGGCGTGGCCAGCCTGAACCTGGTGTCGGTGGCCATGGGGCAGACGATGGCGGCCCTGGAGGCCACACCGAAGATCTGGGACCTGGCAGCGGCCTGGCTGGTGCTGGAGGAACTGGGCTGTCCCCTGCGCTGGCTCGGACCAACGCCACAAGGGCTGCAGGCCGGAACTGACCAGTCCCAGACGGATTTCCCTGTGTTGGTGGCCAACCGCCAGGAGACCCTGGAGCGCTTCATGCCCTGGGCAGAAGCGCTTGAGACGAAAGCTCAGCCATTCAGGTGATATGATTTTGGACTGCGCCCCAGAGAGCGAGAGCTCGAGCGGGGAGCAGGCTTACGGGATCGAGAGGCGCGAGCCGACGGTGTTGTAAGTTTTCTGAGTCGCCGGGAGGCGACGCGCCGC
>NZ_JAYGHY010000048.1:0-20451 GCF_034931305.1 Cyanobium gracile UHCC 0281
GCCGGACGTCGCACCCCCGCGCCGGAGCCGGCCCGGGCCGGTGCGGCTGGCCCCTGCGGCGGAGGTCGGCGGCACCCGTCTGGCGCTCAACGGCCGCCCTCAGCAGGCCGCCTGGCGTTGGGACGGCGATGACCCGCGCCAGCCCCGGGCGCTCTGGCTGCCCCTGGAGGTGCTGGAAGGCCAGCTGGGCTTCAGCAGCCGGTCGAGCCCCGACGGGGGCCTGGCCCTGGAATGGTTCGGGCGGGAGCTGGTGGTGCCCGCCAGCCAGCAGCGCTCACTGGCGGATGAGGTGGCCGTCGACGTGGCAGCGATCTTTCAGAACGTCGGTGTGGCGGTGGAACGTCGCGGCGAGCTGCTGGATCTGCGCCTGCCGGCTCCCCGCCTGCTTCAGGTGCGCAGCTCCGAGCAAGCCGGCTTCCGGCGGGTGGTGCTTGACCTTGATGGCCCCACCCTGGTGCGCAGCAGCGACGGCGGCATCCAGCTGGCCCTGCTCAGCCGGGCCGACCAGCTGGCCCAGCTCACCGCCCGGGGCCTGCGCAGCGGTGCCGATGGAGCGAACCTGACCCTGAGCGTCCCGGGCGGCACCGCCCCCCTGCGCCTGTTCACCCTGGGGGAGCCCGCCCGGGTGGTCATCGACCTGCCCCAGAGCGGCACCACCGGCACGGCAGCAACGCCACCGACGGCTCCGGCGCCGATCGATCCGCGGCTGCTGGCGCTGTTGGGGCCCCAGCTGCGCTGGGACCAGCAGGTGCGCGCCGTGGGGGGAACCAGGATCCAGATCAATGCCGTCAGGATCGATCCGCGCAGCAGCCCCCTGGAACTGCGGACCCTCAGCCGTCCCGACGGGATGGCGGGGCTCAGCTCGCTGACCGCCCTGGCCCAGCGCCAGGACGCCCTGGTGGCCATCAACGGCGGCTACTTCAACCGGGTGCGCCGGCTTCCCCTCGGCGCCCTGAAGGATCAAGGCCGCTGGCTGTCCGGTCCGATCCTCAACCGCGGCGTGGTGGGCTGGGAGCCGCGCAGCCTGCCGCGCTTCGGGCGCCTGCGGCTGGACGAATGGATCAGCGATGACCGCGGTCAGCGCTGGCCCCTGCTGACCGTGAACAGCGGCTACGCCCAGCGGGGCCTCAGCCGCTACACGGCCGAATGGGGCCGGCTCTATCAGGCCCTGACCGGCTCCGAGACAGGGCTGCTGCTCAGCGGGGGCCAGGTTCAGCGACGGATCAGCGGCACCGAGCTGGCGGCGGGGGTGCCGCTGCGGCCGGAGGACACCCTGGTGGTGGCCCGTGCGGGGGCGATCCTGCCCTGGAACGAGGGAGACCGGCTGCGAATCGAGAGCCGGCCGAGCGATCCGGTGGGCAACGCCACCTCCGTGATGGGAGGCGGACCGCTGCTGCTCCAGAACGGCCGGGTTGTTCTGAACGGCAGCGCTGAGGGATTCGGTGCCGCCTTCCTGCGCCAGGGAGCCCCGCGCACCGTGGTGGGCAGCGATGGCCGCCTGCTGTGGCTGGTGACACTGCAGGCCGCCGGGGGCGGCGGCGGGCCCACACTGGCCGAGACCGCCTGGGTACTGAAGCAAATGGGACTGGTGGATGCGCTCAACCTCGACGGCGGCAGTTCCACGGGCCTGGTGATGGGCGGCAGCCACCGGGTCAAGGGCCGGGGTGTGGCCGGCTCGGTTCACAACGGTCTGGGGCTCGTGCCGGTCGGGGGCGGCGCAGCGGCCGCCGGCCTGAGCCCCACCAGCCAGCGGCTGGCAAACTGAACCCAGTCGCCACTCCACCGTGCCCCGGGGCCACAGCCTTCGCCTCACCCCCGCCGCCGCCGCCGAGCTGTGCCGCCAGGCGGCCGTGGCGGGCACCCCGGGGCTGATGCACCTGGAGCTGCTGGAGGGTGCCTGCGAAGCCTGGGCGATCCGGTTGTGCCCGGGCCACCTGGCCGGCACCCCCGTGGCCAGGGCCGACGGCATCACCCTCTATTCCCCCGCTGGGCAGCTGCCGCTGCTGCAGGGCCTGCAGCTCGACTATCGGGGCGACCTCAGCGGCGGCGGGTTTCTGGTGCGTCCCGGGCCGGGCGTGAGCACCTGTGCCTGCGGGGCCGCCTTCAGCCGCCAGACCTGAGGGGGACGGCGACGAAGTAAGGTGTCGGATTGTCGAAACGGTCGGACAACCGACCCGTCCACACCGAGCAGCACCCCGGCCTTCGATGCCCACTATTCAGCAGCTGATCCGCACCGAGCGGCAGCGTCTCACCCGCAAGACGAAGTCGCCCGCCCTGCGCGCCTGCCCTGAGCGGCGTGGCGTCTGCACCCGGGTGTACACCTCCACCCCGAAGAAGCCCAACTCGGCGCTGCGCAAGGTGGCCCGTGTGCGCCTCACCTCCGGGTTTGAGGTGACGGCCTACATCCCCGGCATCGGCCACAACCTTCAGGAGCACTCGGTGGTTCTGATCCGCGGCGGCCGCGTCAAGGACCTGCCCGGTGTCCGCTACCACATCATCCGCGGCACCCTCGACACCTCCGGGGTCAAGGATCGGCGGCAGTCCCGCTCCAAGTACGGCGCCAAGACACCGAAGGCCTGAGCTTTCGTTCCCCCGGCTCTTCGCGGCCGGACCAGCCCTCTCCCGCTTTTTCTCCCTCCGTTCCATGTCCCGCCGCAACGCCGCCGAGAAACGCCCGGTTCTCCCGGACCCTCAGTTCAACAGCCGCCTGGCCTCGATGATCGTGGCCCGGCTGATGAAGCACGGCAAGAAGTCCACGGCCCAGCGCATCCTGTCCGATGCCTTCACCCTGATCAACGAGCGCACCGGCGCCGATCCGCTCGAGCTGTTCGAGACGGCGGTCCGCAACGCCACCCCCCTGGTGGAAGTGCGGGCCCGGCGGGTCGGTGGCGCCACCTACCAGGTGCCGATGGAAGTGCGTCAGGAGCGGGGCACCGCCATGGCGCTGCGCTGGCTGGTCAACTTCTCCCGGGCCCGCAACGGCAGGAGCATGGCCCAGAAGCTGGCCGGTGAGCTGATGGACGCGGCCAATGAAGCCGGCAGTGCCGTCCGCAAGCGGGAGGAGACCCACAAGATGGCCGAAGCCAACAAGGCCTTCGCCCACTACCGCTACTGAGCCGCCCCTAGGGGCCGGATCCCTGGGCTGATCCGGTTCCTGCAGATCGAACCAACCCCGGTCTGTAAAATTACGCCCGCTTTTCGTCGACCCACCCCCGGAGAACTTTCCCGTGGCCCGCGCCTACCCCCTGGAACGCGTCAGAAATATCGGTATCGCCGCTCACATCGACGCGGGCAAGACCACCACGACCGAACGGATTCTGTTTTATTCCGGCGTGGTCCACAAGATGGGCGAGGTGCACGATGGCGCCGCCGTCACCGACTGGATGGAGCAGGAGCGCGAGCGGGGGATCACCATCACCGCCGCCGCCATCTCCACCAGCTGGAAGGACAACCGGATCAACATCATCGACACCCCTGGCCACGTCGATTTCACGATCGAAGTGGAACGCTCGATGCGGGTGCTCGACGGTGTCGTCGCCGTGTTCTGTGCCGTCGGTGGCGTGCAGCCCCAGTCGGAAACCGTCTGGCGCCAGGCCGATCGCTACAACGTGCCCCGGATCGTGTTTGTCAACAAGATGGACCGGACCGGCGCCAACTTCCTGAAGGTCTACGACCAGATCAAGGATCGCCTCAAGGCCAACGCCGTGCCGATCCAGCTGCCGATCGGTGCCGAGGGTGACCTCAAAGGCATCATCGATCTGGTGCGAAACAAGGCGATCATCTACACCAATGATCTCGGCACCGACATTCTCGAAGAGGAGATTCCCGCCGACATGCAGGACGAGGCTGCCGAGTGGCGCCAGAAGCTCATGGAGTCGGTGGCCGAAACCGACGAAGAGCTGATCGAAGCCTTCCTCGAGAACGGTGAGCTCACCCAGGAGCAGCTGATGCGTGGCATCCGCCTCGGGGTGCTGCAACACGGCATGGTGCCGATTCTCTGCGGCTCCGCCTTCAAGAACAAGGGCGTCCAGCTGGTGCTCGATGCGGTGGTCGACTACCTGCCCGCCCCCGTTGATGTGCCGCCGATCCATGGCCTCCTGGCCGACGGCAGCGAAGCCACCCGTGCCTGTGACGACAGCGCTCCCTTCAGTGCCCTGGCCTTCAAGGTCATGGCCGACCCCTACGGCAAGCTCACCTTCGTCCGCATGTACAGCGGCGTGCTGCAGAAGGGCAGCTACGTGCTCAACTCCACCAAGGACAAAAAAGAGCGCATCTCCCGCCTGATCCTGCTCAAGGCCGATGAGCGCGAGGAGGTGGACGAACTGCGGGCTGGCGACCTGGGCGCCGTTCTCGGCCTCAAGGACACCACCACGGGCGACACCCTCTGCGTCGACTCCGATCCGATCATTCTGGAATCCCTGTTCATCCCCGAACCAGTGATCTCCGTGGCCGTGGAGCCCAAGACCAAGGGCGACATGGAAAAACTCGGCAAGGCCCTGCAGTCCCTCTCCGAGGAAGATCCCACCTTCCGGGTCTCCACCGATCCGGAAACCAACCAGACCGTGATCGCCGGCATGGGCGAACTACACCTGGAGATCCTGGTCGACCGCATGCTGCGGGAGTTCAAGGTGGAGGCCAACATCGGTGCCCCCCAGGTGTCCTACCGGGAAACCATCCGCGGCAGTGCCAAGGGTGAGGGCAAGTTCGCCCGCCAGACGGGAGGCAAGGGCCAGTACGGCCATGTGGTGATCGAAATGCAGCCCGGCGAGCCGGGTTCAGGGTTCGAGTTCGTCAACAAGATTGTTGGCGGCATCGTTCCCAAGGAGTACATCGGTCCGGCGGAAGCCGGCATGAAGGAAACCTGCCAGTCCGGTGTGATTGCCGGTTTCCCCATGATCGATGTCCGGGTCACCATGGTGGACGGCTCTTATCACGACGTCGACTCTTCGGAGATGGCGTTCAAGATCGCCGGTTCCTTGGCCTTCAAAGATGGCGTCAAGAAGTGCAATCCCGTACTTCTTGAGCCGATGATGAAGGTTGAGGTCGAGGTCCCCGAGGATTACCTCGGTTCGGTCATCGGCGACCTTTCCTCCCGCCGCGGCCAGGTCGAAGGACAGTCCGTCGACAACGGACAGTCCAAAGTCCAGTCCAAAGTGCCTCTGGCCGAAATGTTCGGCTACGCCACCCAGCTCCGATCCATGACCCAGGGTCGGGGTATCTTCTCGATGGAGTTCAGCCATTACGAGGAAGTTCCTCGCAATGTGGCGGAAGCCATCATCTCCAAGAATCAGGGCAATTCCTGATCTTTCTTTCCATCCAACCCACCCCCCCGATTCTTTCCTTCCATGGCACGCGAGAAGTTCGAGAGGAACAAGCCTCACGTCAACATCGGCACCATCGGTCACGTTGACCACGGCAAGACCACCCTCACCGCCGCCATCACCAACGTGCTGGCGTCCCAGGGCATGGCCAAGGCCCAGGCCTACGACGAGATCGACGGCGCCCCTGAAGAGAAGGAGCGGGGGATCACGATCAACACAGCCCACGTCGAGTACGAGACCAACAAGCGTCACTACGCCCACGTCGACTGCCCGGGCCACGCTGACTACGTCAAGAACATGATCACCGGTGCCGCCCAGATGGACGGCGCCATCCTGGTGGTCGCCGCCACCGACGGCCCCATGGCACAGACGAAGGAGCACATCCTTCTGGCCAAGCAGGTGGGCGTGCCCGCGCTGGTGGTGTTCCTGAACAAGAAGGACATGGTCGACGACGAGGAGATCCTCGAGCTCGTCGAACTGGAGATGCGCGAACTGCTCAGCAGCTACGACTTCCCTGGCGACGACATCCCCGTGATCGCCGGCTCCGCCCTCAAGGCCCTCGAGTACATCCAGACCGGCAAGAAGGCCGTGCGTGGCGAAGATGAGTGGGTCGACAAGATCCTCGACCTCATGGATGCGGTCGACGAGGCCATCCCTGAGCCCGAGCGTGAGATCGACAAGCCCTTCCTGATGGCCGTCGAAGACGTCTTCTCGATCACCGGCCGCGGCACCGTCGCCACCGGCCGTATCGAGCGCGGCAAGGTGAAAGTGGGCGAAACCGTTCAGATCGTTGGTATCCGCGACACGCGGGAAACCACCGTCACCGGCGTGGAGATGTTCCGCAAGCTGCTCGACGAGGGCATGGCCGGCGACAACGTCGGTCTGCTGCTGCGCGGCGTCCAGAAAGAGGACATCGAGCGTGGCATGGTGCTGGTGAAGCCCAACTCCATCAAGCCCCACACCAAGTTCGAAGGTGAGGTCTACGTGCTCAAGAAGGAAGAGGGCGGCCGTCACACCCCCTTCTTCGCCGGCTACCGCCCGCAGTTCTACATCCGCACCACCGACGTGACCGGCCAGATCACCGCCTTCACCGCCGATGACGGCACCAACGTGGAGATGGTGATGCCCGGCGACCGCATCAAGATGAGCGCCGAGCTGATCTGCCCGGTCGCCATCGAGCAGGGCATGCGCTTCGCCATCCGCGAGGGCGGCCGCACCATCGGTGCCGGCGTGGTCTCCAAGATCGTTCTGTGAGGCTGATCTAGCCTTTTGGGGGGAGCCTCTCCTGAGAGAAGCTCCCCTTTTCGGAACCACCGGTTCCCGGTGCACCTCGACAATCCGTTTCAGCGGCACCGCCGCCGCCCTTCGCCCGCGCTTCCCTTCCGATGACCGCTTCCATCCCCCAGCAGAAGATCCGCATCCGCCTGAAGGCCTTCGATCGCCGCATGCTGGATCTCTCCTGCGAAAAAATCATCGAAACTGCCGATCACACCGCTGCCACGGCGATCGGTCCGATCCCCCTGCCCACCAAGCGCAAGATCTACTGCGTGCTGCGCTCGCCTCACGTCGACAAGGATTCCCGTGAGCACTTCGAGACCCGCACCCACCGCCGGATCATCGACATTTACAGCCCCAGTTCCAAGACCATCGACGCCCTGATGAAGCTCGACCTGCCCAGTGGTGTGGACATCGAGGTCAAGCTCTGATGGTGACGGGGCCCTGCGGCCTTCGCCGGGCGGGTCGGTGTTTCTAGGATCGATTCAAACTTGAGATGTTCTGGTTGATCCTTTCGCTGCCGACCCCCGATCGCCCCTTTCCCCCTGCCGCCAGCGGCAACATCCGCGCGTGACTGATCTGGCCGTCAGGGAATTGCCCCTGTTCCCCCTGCCTGATGTGGTGCTCTTCCCCCAGGAGGTGTTGCCGCTTCACATCTTTGAGCCGCGTTATCGCATGATGCTGCGCACGGCGATGTCGGAGGATCGGCGCTTCGGCGTGGTTCGCTGGGACCCCCAGAGCAAACGCATGGCGGACGTGGGCTGCTGCGCCGAGATCCTCCACTGCCAGGTGCAGGACGACGACCGCAGCAACATCGTCACGATGGGCCAGCAGCGCTTCCGGGTCCTCGACATCGTGCGCGATACGCCCTTCCGGGTGGGCATGGTCAGCTGGATCGAAGACACCGTGAGCGAAAGCCATGAGGAGCTCGAGACGCTCACCAGCACGGTCACCCGGGCCCTGAGGGACGTCGTCGATCTCACCGGCAAGCTGATCGGCAAGCCCTCGTCGCTGCCCGCCGACCTGCCCGATCTGCCGCGGGAACTCTCCTTCTGGATCGGCGCCCATCTCGGTGGGCCGGTGGCCGATCACCAGCAGGCCCTGCTGGAAATCACCGACACCGGGGAACGGCTGCGCCAGGAATACGAACTGCTGGATCAGACCCGGCGGCAACTGGCGGCCCGCACCGTCCTCAAGGACACCTTCTCCAGCCTCGGCGACGACGACAACGAGGCCTGAACCATGGCGAGCCTATTTCCGGGCGGCGTCCTGCTGCCCTTCCTGGTGACGGGGGGTGTTCTTGTTGCGGTCCTGGTGGCCCTGCTCTGGCAGCGCCGCTCAAGGGCCTACTTGTCAGCGGCCAGCGTGGCCGCCGCCTACGACCGCTGGACGGACGACCGGCTGCTGGAGCGTCTGTGGGGCGAGCACGTGCATCTGGGGCACTACGGCGATCCTCCCGAACCGCGGGATTTCCGGGCCGCCAAGGCCGCCTTCGTGCATGAGCTGGCCCGCTGGAGCGGCCTCGACCGTCTGCCCCCCGGCAGCCGGGTGCTGGATGTGGGCTGCGGCATCGGCGGCAGCGCCAGGATCCTGGCCCGGGACTACGGCTTCAAGGTGCTGGGCATCAGCATCAGTCCGGCCCAGATCGCCCGGGCACGGGAGCTCACCCCGGCCGATCTGCCGGACTGCCGCTTCGCCGTCATGGATGCCCTGGCCCTGGATCTGCCGGACGGGAGTCCTGACGCGGGCTTCGACGCGGTCTGGAGTGTGGAGGCCGGCCCCCACATGCCCGACAAGCAACGCTACGCCGACGAGATGCTGCGTGTGCTGCGGCCGGGGGGCTGCCTGGCGGTGGCCGACTGGAACCGCCGCGATCCGGCCGTCGCCCCCATGAACCGCCTGGAGCGCTGGGTGATGCGCCAGCTGCTCGACCAGTGGGCCCATCCCGAGTTCGCCAGCATTCCGTCCCTGAGGCGAAACCTGGAGACCAGCCCCTGGAACCGCGGCCTGCCGATCAGCACCGCCGACTGGACCGCGGCCACCCTGCCTTCATGGGTGGATTCCATCGTTGAGGGGGTGCGCCGCCCCGGGGCAGTGCTGGGTCTGGGTCCGCGGGCCGTGGTTCAGGGCCTGCGGGAAACCCCGACGCTGCTGTTGATGGACTGGGCCTTCCGCACCGGTCTTATGCAGTTCGGCGTCTTCCGCGGCCCCTTGCCGCCCAACGATGGTGACCAAGCCCCGGAGCTCAGGGCGCCTTCTCTTCGACGGCAAGGTTGCTGAGGGGGTAGGCGCCGAACAGGGCCAGATGCTCACAGAGGGGGGTCAGATCGGCGATGGCCCCCTCCAGCGGGGCGGCGCCCTCAGGAAGCTCGAGATCGACGAAGAAGATGTACTCGCCCATTTCCCGCTTGGAGGGGCGCGACTCAATGCGGCTCATGTTCAGCCCCTGCCGGGCGAAACAGCCCAGCGACTCCAGCAGGGCCCCGGGGCGGTTGGAGTGGAGCGAGAACGCCACGCTGGCGTAGGGACCCCGTTGGGAGCGTTCCCCGCGCCGGAGCAACAGAAAGCGGGTGCAGTTGCCGGGTACGTCGTTGATCGGGTAGGCCAGCACCTGCAGGCCATGCTCGGCGGCCGCCTCCACCGAGGCGATGGCGCCCCGGAAGCGGCTGCCCCGCACCAATCGCGCCGCCTCTGCGGTGGAGCTGGTGGGCAGCTGCAGAGCCTGGGGCAGCTGTTCCCCCAGCCACAGGCTGCACTGGGCCAGAGCCTGGGGGTGGGAGAGCACCTCACTGATCCCCTCCAGCGGACCACTGCCCACCAGGGCATGGCGGATGGGCAACACCAGGGCCCGGGCCACCGCCAGGTCCGGGTGCTCCCAAAGGGCGTCCAGACAGCTGGTGACACCGCCTTCGACGGAGTTCTCCACCGGCACCACCGCCAGGTCGCAATCCCCGTCGGCCAGGGCCCGGATCACGACGCGGATGCCCTGCTGGGGCACGAACTCGACGCCCTCCAGGCCCTCCAGGCCCGCCAGTCGCTGCGCCGCCTGCTCGCCGTAGGTGCCGACGGGACCGAGAAAGGCAAGACGCATGGCGGGGGGCGCTCTGAGGTGATCGGTAGGATCATGGCCTGCCGGCCCGCAGGCCATGTCTCTGGCCTTCAGCGCCAGCCAGCAACTTGACCTTCCTGTGGTCAGTGAAGCGGACCGTCTGCCCGCCTACCTGGACGACGAGCAGCGGGTGGTGCAGGCCCTGCTCGACCCGAAGCAGCTCGAACCCCTCGGCCCGGGCCGCTACCGCTACACGGTGAGCCAGGTGAAGGTGTTCCAGCTCCGGATCCAGCCCGTGGTGGAGCTGCAGGTCGTGCGCCGCAACGGGCGGCTGGAGCTGGAGGCCCTCGACTGCCAGCTCGAGGGGCTGGGACTGGTGGAGGATTTCCGCCTTGGCCTCTGCTCCTGGCTTGCCGCGGCCGACGGCGGCCTCACCGGCGAAGCCAGCCTCTCGGTGACGGTGAGCCGCCCCACCCTCCTGCAACTGATCCCCCCCAAGGTGCTGGAGGCCACCGGCCGCTCGGTGCTCGGCGGCATCCTGCTGGGCATCAGGACCCGGGTGAGTCACCAGCTGCTGGGGGACTTCCAGCGCTGGTGCCGATCGAGCTGAGAAAGCTGCGGCGGTGCAGGGGGCTGGGACCCAGCCGCAGGATCGCCTCCCGATGCTGGCGCGTCCCATAGCCGGCATGGCGCTCCAGTCCGTAGCCGGGATGGCGCAGGGCCAGACGAGCCAGCAGGGCATCCCGTTCCTGCTTGGCCAGCACGCTGGCGGCGGCGATCGCCGCGCAACGGCCATCACCCCGCACCAGGGTGGTCTGGGGTCCGGGCCACGGCCTCAGGGGCAGCACCCCATCCACCAGCAGCAGCAGGGGCGGGCGGGGCAGCCGTTGCAACGCCCGCAGCATCGCCCATTCGGTGGCCAGACGCAGTCCCCAGCGGTCGATTTCGCTGGCGCTGGCCTGCCCCAGGGCCCAGGCCAGCGCGTGCTGCCGCAGCAGGGGAACCAGGGCCTGCCGGCGTCTGGCAGAGAGGGTCTTGCTGTCGTTCAGACCCGCCGCCACCAGGGGACCGAGGGCCGCCGCCGGCAGCACCACGGCCGCCGCGAACACAGGCCCGAACAGGCTGCCCCGGCCGACTTCGTCGACCCCGGCGCAGGAGGAAGGATCGAGCCCTCCCCAGACCGAAGCGTCGGGGCTCCCGAGGGCGTCCGGACCGTGCGGATCAGTCCGAGGCAGAGGAACGGCGCCGGCGACGACGCGGTTCGCCGGCCTCACCGGCGGCCGCCGAGGCGGCCACCGGAACCGGGGCCGCGACCGGTGAGGCCCTGCCAGGGGAACGACGGCTGGGCAGCGCCACGCTGACGAGCTCAGCGGGCTCGGCGACGGCTTCGGATTCGAACGGTGCCGGGGTGATCTCCAGGATGGGAATCACCTCGTGGTGATCGGGGGCCTCTGAGGCGACGGAGACGTCAGGGGCTTCGGGGGCGTCGAAGACCTCGGCAGCCTCCGTGGCTTCGCCGGAACCATTGCGGCCTTCGCCGTTCCTGCCGCGCCGGCGGCGACGGGAGCCGCTGGCGGCCAGCTGCTGGCGGGCTTCCTCGATCACGGCCTCCGGATCAGCGTCCGGGCGAACGACGCGCACCATCAGGCTCTCCCCCGTGGGGATCGGATCCAGCAAGAGCGCCGGACTCAGGCCCATCCAGCCGTAGACCAGCTCCTGCTCCGCGTCCATCGGCACGGCCAGCACTTCGGGCTCCTGGCGACGCTGGGGTGCATCGGTGGAGGGGGGGGTCTCCTGGGGGACAGGCACGGAGGCGGCACCGTTGCCAACCCCCTCGGAGAACCCACTCGCCGCCGGGGCCTCAGCCCCATCGGAACCGCGGCCGCCACGACCGCCGCGCCGACGACGACCACTGCCGCCGACCTCAGCACCGCCATTGGCGGGGCTGGCCACTTCCGCCCGGGCCGAAGCCGCCGAGCGCACCAGACCGGAGACCGTGGCCAGAGGCTGGAGGGTGTCCTTACCGGGAAGCACGGCCACATGGCCCAGGCCCCCACAACTGGGGCAGGCCCGGCCAAACAGTTCGTAGATGTTCTGACCCTGGCGCTTGCGGGTCAGCTCGACCAGGCCGAGTTCGGTGAGCTGGGCAATCTGGGGACGGGCCGTGTCGTCGCGGGAGGCCTGGGTGAAGTGCTCGAGCAGCTGCAGCTGGTCGCGCCGGGACTCCATGTCGATGAAGTCGATGATCACCACGCCGCCGATGTTGCGCAGCTTCAGCTGGCGGGCGATCTCCACCGCCGCCTCGCAGTTGGTCCACAGCACCGTCTCGCGGGCGTTGGCCGAGCGGGTGAACGATCCGGAATTGACGTCGATGACCGTCAGGGCCTCGGTGGGCTCGATGATCACGTAGCCGCCGGAGGGGAGGTCAACCCGGGGCTTGAGGGCATCGCGGATGGCCGCGTTGACCCGGTAGTGCTCCAGGATATCGGTGGATTCGCCGTGGTGCTCCACCAGGAGATTGGCCTGGTCGGAGCCGAGGAACGCATTGACCCGCGCCACCGCATCGGCGCTGTCGACCACCACCCGCAGCACCTCAGGGCTGTAGAGGTCGCGCAGCACCCGATGGATGAAGTCCTCATCGCGGTTGAGCAGCACCGGCGGCGATGCCGTCTCGGCCGCCTGCTGAATCGACTCCCACTGACGCAGCAGACCCTCAAGGTCATCGATCAGCATGTCTTCGCTGACGTCCTCGGCCTCGGTGCGGATCAGCAGGCCGGCACCGGGGGGCTTGATCAGCACACCAAGGGCCCGCAGCCGGTTGCGCTCGTTTTCTCCGTTGATGCGCCGGGAGATGTTGACCCCCTGGCCGTGGGGCTGCAGCACCAGGAAGCGGCCTGGCAGGGAAAGGTTGCCGGTGAGGCGCGGACCCTTGGTGCCCGTGGGCTCCTTCATCACCTGGACGAGCACCTTCTGTCTGGGCTCGAGCAGCTCGGTGATGCCGGCACCGCCCTTCCTCAGCCGCAGGGGCCCGAGGTCGGTGATGTGGATGAAGCCATTCTTCTCGCTTTCTCCGATGTTGACGAACGCTGCATCGATCCCGGGCAACACGTTTTCAACGGTGCCGAGGTAGACGTCGCCGATCTGATAGCGACCCTGGGCGACGATCAGTTCATCGACGCGTTCGTCGTTGAGCACTGCGGCGATCCGCAACTGCTCAGCGATGACGATCTGCTGGGGCATGGAAGAGGAGGTGGGCTCAGTGGAGCCCTGCCAAAGGGCAGGTGGAGGGAAGGAATCGGACGCCGACCGTGGCGGTCGCGCAGCCACTGGAGAGGAACAGACCGGACTCCGGTAACCATGGAGTCGGCTGATTGCCTGGTACAAATCCCTGAAACCAGGGGTCTGAGAGGGGAAAAGACGTCGTCGGGCCGGCAGCGTGGCGGAAAGGATGGAGTCCCTTCCCGATGCGAAGCAACGAAGACCGAACCAAGCAGTGTTGACTTAAATCGCGCTTACGCGGAGGAGCTTCTAGAAAGCATCCCTGTTGCAGAAGCGTCTGGGCAGATCAGGCCGAAGGGGAGGATCCCTGCGATTCCTGTATCTGTCTAGGGCGAACTTAGCATGCGTCCAGCAGGAGGCTTCGGCGCTGGACCGCCCCCAGCATCAGGGGCAGGCCCAGCGACTCGCCTAGCCAATGGCGCAGATGTTCGGGCCGCAGGCTGCGGCCCTGGGGATCCACGGCGGCCTCCAGATCCAGCACCATCCCTGCCTGCCCCGGAGCCTGGGCCTCCAGCGGCGCCGAGCGAAGATCCAGCAGGTAGGGGCGGCAGTCCCGCTGGCGGGGGCGGCCCTTCTTGTCCTGGTCCTGCCAGGGCAGGGCGGTGGCCTCCAGCAGCCCACCCATGGCAGCCGACCACTGGGACGGCACCGGAGCCGGCTGACCCGGCGAAGGCAGCAGGGCGATCCGCCAGTGGGCGGCGCGGATCTGCTGGGCCAGGCCGGGGGTCGCCAGGGGCACCGCCTGCACCGAGTGCAGCGTCAGCTCGGCACTGAGTTCCGCCTGGAGCCGCTGGCGGGCCGTCTCCGGATCGATCGGGGCGGCGAAGTCGAGGTCGAGCCACTCGCCCAGGCCCTCCACCCCCAGGGGCAGGGGCAGCGCCACCTGCAGCCGCGGCAGGGGGTGGAATCCGCCCGTGAAGCTCACCGGCAGGCCGCTGCGCCGCAGGGCTCGCTCCAGCAGCCGCAGCGTGTCCAGGTGGCTGATCAGGGCCAGGGAGCCGGTCTTGGCGAAGCCGAAGCGCAGCCGGCAGACCCTTTCGCTGGCCGGGGCCCGTGGCGGGATCGGCGGCGGAACCGGCGGCGGTGGGATCACCACGTTGTGGCCCAGCTCAGGGCCGCAGACGCCGCAGCTGCTGCAGCCCTCGAAGGAACAATCCGGCACCACAGTCGCCGCCAGGGCCCGGCGGAGGTCCTCCGCCAGCCAGGCCTTGTCAACACCGGAATCGATGTGGTCCCAGGGGAGGGGCTGGCGGCAGAAGGTCTCGAGATCACCGGTGGCGAAGGCCTCCGCCGCGCTCCAGCCGCCCATCTCCAGGGCGCGGTAGGAGCCCCCGAGGCCAGCCGCCTCGATGGCGCCGGTCCAGGCGGCATGGGTGCGCTCGGCCGATTCGAACCAGGCGTCCAGCCCGGCTCCCGCCCGCCAGGCCGCCTCGATCACCGGCGCCAACCGCCGGTCCCCCCGGCCGACGAAGTCCTCCACCGCCGACAGGCGCACGTCGGTGTAGTTCGTTTTGATGCCCCGCAGCGGGCGCAGGGCCTCGCGCAGCAGCTGCTGCCGGCGCCGGAACTCCGCCGTTGACACGCTGTGCCACTGGAACGGCGTGTGGGGCTTGGGGGTGAAGTTGCTGATCGTCAGGTTGAGCTGCAGCCGGCCCAGATCGCGGCACTGTTGCTGCAACGCCCGGCAGGTGTCGACGATGCCGAGCACATCGGCGTCGGTTTCGCCCGGCAGACCGATCATGAAATAGAGCTTCACCCGGGTGTAGCCGTTCTCCATGGCGGTGCGGAGACCGCGCAGCAGTTCCGCATCCGTGAGCCCCTTGTTGACGATGTCGCGCAGGCGCTGGGTGCCGGCTTCGGGGGCGAAGGTGAGCCCGGCCCGGCGGGTGCCGCCGAGGATGTGGGCGATGGAGTTGTCGAAGCGGTCGACCCGCTGGCTGGGCAGGGTGAGGCTGACGTTGTGCTCCGCCAGCCGGTTGCGCAGCTCCACCCCCACCGCCGGCAGGGACAGGTAATCGCTGCAGCTCAGGGAGAGCAGGGAGAAGTCGCTGTAGCCGGTGCGGAGCATGCCCTCCTCCACCGCCTCGATGACCGCCTCGGGCTCCACATCCCGGGCCGGGCGCGTCAGCATTCCCGGTTGGCAGAAGCGGCAGCCGCGGGTGCAGCCGCGGCGGATCTCAACGGTGAGCCGGTCGTGGACCGTTTCGATGTGGGGCACCAGGCCCATGGCGTAGTGGGGCATGGGGGTGGCGGTGCGCCGCTGGATCCGGGGGGCCAGGCCGGGTTCCAATGGCAACAGGCTGACCCCATCAGGCCCCGGCGCATACAAGGACGGGACGTAGACCCCCGGCACCTCGGCCAGATCCCGCAGCAGGGCCCGGCGGCCCAGGCCGGCGGCGCGGCCTTCGGCCACCACCAGGCCGATCTCGGGCAGCAGCTCCTCGCCGTCGCCCAGGGCCAGAAAATCGAAGAACGGCGCGAAGGGCTCGGGGTTGCCGGTGGCCGTGGGCCCACCGGCGAAGATCAGCGGCGGTGCCGCCGGATCGTCCAGGGGCAGGTCGCCCCGGTCGGCAGCGCGGATCGGGATGCCGGCCAGATCCAGCATCTCGAGAATGTTGGTGCCGCCGAGTTCGTAGCTGAGGCTGAAACCAAGGATGTCGAAAGCCGCCAGGGGCCGGTGGCTTTCCACCGCGAACAGGGGCGCGTTCCGCTGCCGCAGCCGGGCCGCCAGATCGGGCGCCGGCAGGTAGGCGCGATCGCAGAGCTGGCCAGGGACGGCGTTGAGGATGGAATAGAGCAGCACGTGGCCGAGGTTGCTGGCGCCGACCTCGTAGACCTCCGGATAGGTGAGGGCCCAGTGCACGCGGGCGGCCGACCAGTCGCGGGGCTCCACCCCCCGCTCGTTGCCCAGATAGCGGGCCGGGCGGGAGATGCTGCTGTCCACCAGCGCGGCGAAGTCGATCGGCGCAACGGTCAAGGCCATGGCCTGCGGGCTGGAAACCGATGGTAGGCAGGCCGCACCGCGCCATAGGAAGATGCCGCCACGCCCAGCCGCTCCGCCTTCCGCTTCCCTCCCATGGTTCAGGTCAACGACAGCTATCTCAAGCTCAAGGCGGGCTATCTGTTCCCCGAGATCGCCCGACGCGTCAAGGCCTTCAGTGAGGCCCATCCCGAGGCTCCCGTGATCCGCCTGGGCATCGGCGACGTCACCGAACCCCTGCCGGCGGCCTGCCGCGAGGCGATGAAGCAGGCGATCGAGGCCATGGGCACCCGGGAGGGCTTCCACGGCTACGGGCCCGAACAGGGCTACGCCTGGCTGCGAGAGGCCATCGCCCGCCACGACTTCCAGTCCCGCGGCTGCGAGGTGAGCGCCGAGGAGATCTTCATCTCCGACGGCTCCAAGTGCGACAGCAGCAACATCCTCGACATCCTCGGGGCCGGCAACCGCATCGCCGTCACCGATCCGGTCTACCCGGTGTACGTGGACAGCAACGTGATGGCGGGCCGCACCGGCGAGTCCGACGACGGCGGACGCTATGGCGGACTCACCTACCTGCCGATCACCGCAGCCAACGGTTTCGTCGCCCCGCTGCCCGAGCAGCCGGTCGACCTGATCTACCTCTGCTTCCCCAACAATCCCACCGGCGCCGTCGCCACCCGGGATCAGCTGCAGCAATGGGTGGACTACGCCCTGGCCCACGACGCCCTGATCCTGTTCGACGCCGCCTACGAAGCGTTCATCACCGATCCTGAGCTGCCCCACTCCATCTACGAGATCGAAGGGGCGCGACGCTGCGCGATCGAGTTCCGTTCCTTCTCCAAGAACGCCGGCTTCACCGGCACCCGCTGCGCCTTGACCGTGGTGCCCCGGGGGCTCACGGGCACCTCGGCCAGCGGCGAGGCCGTGGAGCTGTGGGGTCTGTGGAACCGGCGCCAGAGCACCAAGTTCAACGGGGTGAGCTACATCGTGCAGCGGGGGGCCGAGGCGGTGTACTCCCCGGAAGGCCAGGAGCAGGTGCGCGCCCTGGTTGGCTTCTACATGGAGAACGCGGCCATCATCCGCCGCGAACTGGCGGCCGCCGGGCTGCAGGTCTACGGCGGCGAGCAGGCCCCCTATGTGTGGATCAAAACCCCCGACGGACTGGACTCCTGGGGCTTTTTCGATCACCTGCTCGGCAAGGCCCATGTGGTGGGCACGCCTGGCAGCGGCTTCGGGGCCGCCGGGGAAGGCTATGTCCGCCTGTCGGCGTTCAACTCCCGCGCCAATGTCGACGAGGCGATGCGCCGGATCCGGGCTCTTTAGAGTTGGCCCCAATGAGGACCGGAGCGGCCATGCCCATGACCACCCCGGCGGCGACCGAAACCCCCACCCGATCCCCGGGAGGCGCCGCCGTGATCGAGAAGGCGCCGGAGCGGGTGCGCAAGACCTCGCCCCGCTACAAGGTGCTGCTGCACAACGATCCGGTGAACAGCATGGAATACGTGGTGAACACCCTGCGCCAGGTGGTGCCGTCCCTGAGCGAGCAGGATGCCATCGCCGTGATGCTGGAAGCCCATAACACCGGCGTCGGACTGGTGATCGTCTGCGATCTGGAGCCAGCCGAGTTCTACAGCGAAACCCTCAAGGCCAAGGGCCTGACCAGCACGATCGAACCGGAGAGCTGAGTGCGCCCCCGCTGGATCGGCACCCTGCTCTACGTGCCGGTGCTCTACGGCCTGGGCTGGCTCCTGGTGCAGCCCATGGCGCTGCTGGCGCCAGGCATCCCCCGCGATCGGCTGGACCTGATCGGCACGGGGATGGCGCTGTTGCTGTTGCTGCTCAGCCTGCCCCTGAGGATCCGGAAGGTTTGGGGAGAGGACAGACCCTGGCTCCGGCTCGGGGTGACGGCATCCTGGCCCCGGCTCTCACGGGCATTCCTGCGTGGGCTGCTCAAGGCGATCCTGCTGCTGGTCCTGGTGGCGGCAACGTTGGTGGTCAGTGGTCAGGCCACCTGGCGGGGGGAGCTGACCGCAGCCCAACTGCTCAACGGACTGGCCCTGCTGCTGGGGGTGGGATTTGCGGAGGAACTGCTGTTTCGTGGTTGGCTCTGGGGCGAACTGGAGCAGCACCTGGGAGTGGGCCGAGCCCTGTGGGGCCAGGCCCTGGTGTTCAGCCTGGTGCACACCCGCTTCAACCTGGGGCCCTCCGAAGCGGTGGGTCTGCTGGGCGGCCTGACGCTGCTGGGGCTGGCCCTGGCCCTGCAGCGGCGCGCCGATTCCGGAGTGCTTTGGGGCGCCGTGGGTTTGCACGGAGGGCTGGTAGGAGGCTGGTTCCTCCTTCAGGGAGGCCTGCTGGAGCTGGCCGCTGAGGCGCCTGCCTGGCTGGTAGGCCCGGGGGGAAACCACCCGAATCCGATCGGCGGGGTGGTGGGCTGGCTGGGGCTGGGGGTTCTGATCTGGATGCGAAGACGCTGGTGGATCGCTGCAGAATGAGCTTCCAAGTGATCCGTCGGGAGAATCAGTCAGGGATCCACAGCTACGGCGCACTCAGAACACGACGAAATCGCTGGCCGTCAGGGGGTTGGATCCCAGCCCTGAGAGGATCGCAAAGAGAGTGCCAGAAAAATGAAGTTCGAGATTCGAGTCATTGTCCACCTGGGTGATTCCCTCAAATCCGCTCGTAAAAATACTGTTGTCGATCCAGATCTTATCACCGTCGACCACCGAGAAATTCGAGATTGTATCGACGTTTGAACTGCTGTTGGGCGCAGTAGCGAAGACAAAGGCGTCGGCCATCGCACCCCCAGTGAGGGTGTCATTACCGAGGTCACCGCTGATCCAGCTGCGGGAATCGATGTCCCCAGAGGCATTAATCTCATCATCCAACAGGCCTCCGATATAAAGTCCATCAAACGCCTCCCCGTTCACCACGTTGGCGCCAAAGACTAGAGCCCCTGACGCCTGGAGCTCACTCCTGATCGCAATGCCATCATTAAAGACATTGCCTTGAACATCAAGAAAGCCCTGCAGACTTTCACGTGGTAGATCTGAGCGAATCAAGATTCCATAGCCACCGTCCAGGATATCAAAGGTATTCCCGGCAACCCTCGTCGTCAGCTCAGGGACAGGTCCTTCTTTGGCGAGATAGTCCCGCCATACGGTCCCTTGGTCAGATACGATATAAAGATAGTCCAAAAAAGCTCCTGCACTTAGCTGATTATTTGTAAACTCGCCACCAGCATTATAAAATCGCTCTCCCCGCGGGCTGCTTCCAGAGCCACCAACATCCTCGCGTTTTGCAAGGCCTGCCCCAATGAACTGATTGGAATCGACGATCACGTCTGACATAAACAATGCGATCAAAGAGGAACTATAGCCATCCTCTAAGAACACACTGTTCCGAACCTGCAAGTTACGGCCACCCTCCATAAATAGGAAGAATCCACCACCCTCTCCGGTCGAGGATACATAACCAGATTGGCCATCAAGGTCAACGGAAATTCCATCAAACAGTATGTCTCTGGCACCACTTATATCCATGTAAGTTCCACTGAATCCCCCCTTGTGCTGCCCCACAAAAGTCACATCAATGATGGATAGACCATCCATCGTCGGCCTAATTGGATCATACGGGAGGCTGCCTCTACTAGGGGCAAGAATATATCCTTGGGCGCCGACCTCATAGCGCAATGTCAAACCATCAAGCGTGAAGGCCGTCGGCGGCGTCCCATCAGATTGACGCGTGTAAATGCGTGGATTACCAATGATGGTGGTGCTCTGAGAGCCTGTGCCCTTAAGGCTGATGCCGGAAAGGGAAGTTCTTGTCAACGTCGGAGGAGACGTTCCTTGGGCTGCCGGATCGGAAGGATCAGCATCCGACTTGGTGATATTAAACGTTCCAACTCCGAGCTCGATCACAGAATTTGTGACCGCCGCTCCGATGGCCGATCGGATCGTCAGATAGGCCTGGTCAATGATCTTGATGCCGGTAGGAACTGGCGGCGGCGGCGGCTGGCTGGTCAGCGGCGTGCCGCTGGCATCGACCATGAACTGCTGCTGGAGCAGCTGGCCCGCCGTGCTGGTGGGACTGACAATCGCTCCGGAGGAGATGTACTTCCACTGGCTGTCGACAGACCAGGTATGCAGCCGGCCGGTGGACAGTTCCTTCCACAGAATCTGGTTCTGGTTGCTGCCGACCGTTTCGGCCGCAAGGATCTGCCAACCCTTGAACTGACTGGCCTTGACCTGGGCTCCCTTAAAAAGCAAAGGACTGGCGACCCCGTTGATCTGGACCGTGACCAGATCGCTGCTGCTATCGCGGAGCAGCTGAACAACGCCGTTGGGATCCAGCACCTGGAGGCTGCTGCTGATGGGCGGCGGTGGGCTCGTGGTCGGTGGTTCGCTGGCCAGCGGCGTGCCGGTGGCATCGACCATGAACTGCTGCTGGAGCAGCTGGCCCGCCGTGCTGGTGGGACTGACAATCGCTCCGGAGGAGATGTACTTCCACTGGCTGTCGACAGACCAGGTATGCAGCCGGCCGGTGGACAG
>NZ_JAYGHY010000048.1:20551-22813 GCF_034931305.1 Cyanobium gracile UHCC 0281
TGAACTGACTGGCCTTGACCTGGGCTCCCTTAAAAAGCAAAGGACTGGCGACCCCGTTGATCTGGACCGTGACCAGATCGCTGCTGCTATCGCGGAGCAGCTGAACAACGCCGTTGGGATCCAGCACTTCGATGGCCATGGCCAATCACCCCAACCGGCAAAACAGTTTGGTGAGTCTAGGCTGAGAGGATGGGTTTCTGTATGGAGAGAGCGCGGGCCCTGGGCTAACGAAAAGTGTTCCGATCCCCGGCTTCTCTTTCATCCCAGGCAGCCAACCCATCCAGGGGCAGAGGAGCCAAGCAACAACCGGCTTTCGCATCACCACAGCCTCTCGCCACCAAGGCACCTCGTCCTCCAGAAAGTTCAGCGCACAGCCGTCGCCAACGCCCGGTGCCCTTCCACTGGCGCCCGCAGGGCCTGATCCAGTGGCGCCACGCCGTACTCCCGCTCCAGCAGGGCCATCACGGTGCGGCCGAAGTCAGCCGGGTTGCGCTCAAAGGCCTCCAGGCAGATCCGGCCGAACACCCGCCCCATGGGCTCAGGATTCCACAGCAGCTTGCGGGCGGTCCAGGGCATCAGGCTCATCGGGTCGTAACCGGGCTGGAGCATCCCCTGGTCGAAGGCGTACTGCTCCAGGTGGGTGTGGGGCTGGAGGCCAATGAAGAAGATGGCCGGCTCCACCTTGTCGGCGCCGAAGATGCGCTCGAGTTCCCGGTGGTAGGCGATCGTCTGGCGGATGGTCTCGGGCCGCTCATCGATCACGTTGAACGAATAGTTGACGGAGACATGCTCACGGAAGCCGGCCGCCGCCAGCAGGCGGCAGTTCTCCAGCACCGTGCGCAGGTTGTAGCCCATGCGCATCTTGCGAACGAGCTCCTGGGACCCTGAGGTGATGCCGATCTCGAAGTAGCTCATGCCCGTGGCCACCATCAGCTCGGCCAGCTCGGCATCGAGGTTGTCGGCGCGGATGTAGGCGGCCCAGCGGATGTCCGTGAGGCCCTCCACCTGTATGGCTCGCAGCAGGTCCTTGGCATCGTCGATGTAGCGCCTGGCTGGGATGAACTGGGCATCGGTGAACCAGAAGCCGCGCACGCCGCGGTCGTACAACTGGCGCATCTCCCGCACCACCTCATCGATCGGGTTGACCCGCACGGCCTTGCCCTCCACCACGGTGTAGACGCAGTAGCAGCAGTTGTGGGGGCAGCCACGCTTGGTCTGGACCCCGACGTAGAAGTCACCGCCGTCGAGGTACCAGTTCAGCTGGGGCCAGATCGCTTCGATGTAGGCGTAGTCGCAGGCGGTCTTCTCCAGGCCCGCCGGCTGCTCGTGGATCAGGCCCGGACGGGGCGCCTCGCCCACCACGTAGCAGCGCTCCCCCGCCAGTGACTGGCCGCGGATCAGCTTCTCCAGCAGCCCTTCCCCCTCCCCCACCGACACCACGGAGCCGGTGGGCAGGCCGCGGCCCAGCTGCTCGTAGAAGACGCTCACCGCCCCGCCACCGATCACCACCCGGGCCTCTGGGTGATGGCGGCGGGCCCGCCGCAGGCCCCGGCGCACCAGCCGCAGGTTGCGCCACAGCTCGCCGTAATAGGAGCCCATCAGCCGCAGCCCGCCGATCGCCCCGCGCAGGCGTTTCAGGGGGTTGGCGGAATAGAACACCTCAAAGGAGTTCTGCAGCGGGTTGCCGCCACGGCCATCGACCGGTGCATAGATCTGGATGTCCCGCCAGGAGAACACCAGCAGGGTGGGCCGGAACTGGTCGACCACCTCCAGCAGCACCCGCTGGACATCGAGCAGGGGCACGGCCGCCAGATCCAGGATGCGCTGGGGCAGGGCGGGGAAACACTTGTGCAGGTGATCGGCCAGGTAGATCGGGCCGATCGGAAAGATCGGGTTGCAGGGCAGCCGCACCAGCAGCACCCGTTGGTCGCTCACGGCTCGCGCGGCTCGATGGTGTGGTCGGACGCTAACAAGCCCGTCCTGGCCGTCGGTGGGCGGTCCGAACCACAGCTTTTCTTCATGAAGGCGCCACTCACACTCCGCAACACTCTGTTACAGTAGTTGCAGGTGGGATTCCGCCTCTACCTCCTTCACCGGATCGGCGCTACCGCGCCCGCCTGGTGTCACCTTCTCTCGCACTCATGACCGCCACTCTCCAGCAGCGCTCCGGCGCTTCGGTGTGGAACCAGTTCTGTGAGTGGGTCACCTCCACCAACAACCGTCTGTATGTCGGTTGGTTCGGTGTGCTGATGATCCCCACCC
>NZ_JAYGHY010000049.1:0-22008 GCF_034931305.1 Cyanobium gracile UHCC 0281
GCCTCAGCCGCTTTCGGACTGCCACGGCACCGCCAGCAGCGCCTCCAGCGACTGCCAGCGGCTGCGATCGGGCGTCACGCGGTCACTGAGGCCCACGGCCTGGAGGGCGGCCCCCGCCGCAGCGAAGTCGGCGTCGAGACCCGCGTCCAACGGCAGCAGCAGCACCTGCTGCTCGGCCGGGTCGGCCATCACGCGCAGGTTCAGATCAGAAAGCTCCCGCTCGAAGAACAGCCGCCGCATCCGGGCCGTGAGTGCAGGACCCAGGGCCGCCGCGAACGCCTCCAGGGCTCTGACCTCGCCGGAGCAGCCACAGCTCAGCGCCAGCCAGATCATCAACTTGGCCCAGCTCTCGGCCGTCCACAGGGGCGGGAAGCTCTCGCGATGGCTGCGCACCAGCTCAGCGATCGCGAAGTCGAACAGGGTGCCCTGCAGGGAGGCCACCGATGGCAGGGGTTCCTGATGCATCCCTCCATCCTGACGACCAGGCGGCAAACTGCAGAAGCAACGTCCGTCCCTGGAGACGCCCGATGGCCCTCGATCTGAACGATCCTGAGCTCGAGTTCGCCGATCTCGTCACCGCCTACCAGAGCTGGGTGATGGCCGTGATCAACGACGAGAAGCTGGGGGGCGAGAAGCTCCTCACCGACGACATCGCCGACGACGCCCTCAACGCGATGCGTTTCCTGCCGGACGTGGTGACCAGCGCCATCGAAACCACCCTGGCGCGGGTCTACGACGTGGACCCCGACGAACTCGCCGAGCTGCTCTACCCGGAGGACTGAGCGGCGCGGGCCGCCGCCAGGGGTGCCCTCGGCAGCGAACACCCCTAGCCTCCCGGTGTGATTCCCTTCTGCCGCCGCTCCCTCACCCCACCCGCTCAGGGCCGAAGGACGCTGGCCTGCAAACTGTTGGCCGCCGGGTTGGCCATCCCTCTGGTGGTCTCCCTGGGGGGGTGCCAGCCGAACCGCACCAGGCCCGTGCTGCGCCCCCTCGGGGGCACCCTCTACATCGCCGTGGGGGTCAGCCAGGACGACATTGACTTCGAGCTACAGAAGGAGGTGAGGCAGCGCACGGCCGAACTCCAGGCCACGTTCCGCGCCCTCCAGCCGAAGGTGCGCCTCCAGGTGCAGGTCTTTGCTGAGCAAAGCCTGCGCAATGAACTCCGGATCCGCAACCGAACGGGCCTGAGTCCCGACCTGCTGCTGGTGAACCAGGCCACGGCCCGGGAGCTGGCCAGCGACCGGCTGATCAGCACCGTGAGGGTCCCGGCGGTGGTGCTCGATCAGCTGGATCCCGGCTCGGTGCAGAGGGTGCGGCGCCAGGATGGAAGCCTGATCGGCATCCCCATGGAGCTGCAGCCCCAGGTGGCCTGCTTCGATCGGCGCCGCATCAAGCGCAGCCCCGCGAACCTCGATGAGCTGCTGGCATTCAGCGCCAAGGGAATGGAGGTGGGCTTCTCCCTCGATGCGATGAATCTGGCCTGGACCCTGGGTCCGCTTGGGGCGATCAACGCGGTGAGCGACCTGCTGGCGGGGGAGCCAGCCACGCCGATGAGCCGACAGAGCCTGAATGGCTGGCTGCAGTGGCTGCGCCAGGCGGACGGGCAACAGCACGTCACCGTGTTTCCCTCCGAAACGGAGCTGCTGAAGGCACTGATCGGGGGTTCCCTCGACTGGATTCCCTGCCGCAGCATCAACATCACCCGGCTGCGATCACGCCTGGGCCAGAACCTGGGGGTGGCGGCCCTGCCCTCCGGGCCCTTCGGCGAGGCCAGCCCGATCACCCGGGAGCGGGTGCTCTCGTTCGGCGTCAATTCCAGTCCCGAGCAACGCCAGCTCGCCCTGGCCCTGGCCCGGTTCGCCGTCAGTCCCCTGCACCAGCGGGACCTGGTCCTGCGCAACAAGTACGTGCTGCCGGTGAACCTGGAGATTGCTCCGCCGGTGCAGAGTTCCTCCGTGGTCGCGGCCATGGTGGAGGGGCGCGACCAGAGCCTGCGAAGCGCCACGACCCGCCTGGATCAGGGCAGCAGCGAGAGCCAACGGGAGGGCTGGCAGGCGCTGCTCACCCGCTACCTCTTTGATGACCTGAGCCAGAAGGACGCCCTTGAGGGGCTGATCACCCTCCTGAGTGGCGGGAGGCAGCGATGAACCTGTTGCTGCAGGAGATCATCGGCTGGTTGGGCTACCTGCAGCGCAACGAGGTGCGCCTTCAGTTGCTGCTGCTGGCGGTGGTGTTCCTCGGCCATCGTGCCCTGCGCGGCCGGCTGGCCCGCCGCTTTCCCCTGGCAGGGCGACCGGAGGCGGTGATCCCCGTCCTGCTGAGCCTGCTGTCCCTGTCGTTGGGGCTCGGTGGCCTCCCCTATGGCCTGGTGCTGCTGGGGCTGCTGCTGTACCTGGGCTGGCTTGGCCTGGGAGGCCTGCACCTGCTGCTGGGCCGCTTCATCCAACCCGAACCGATGCGGCTGCTGGAGACGCGCCTGATCCGCCCGGCGTACCTGTTGGGCGCCGCATTGCTGGTGATCCGGGTGTTCGACAACCCCCAGGATCTGGCCATCATCCCGATCGGCGAGTGGTTCGGATCGTCGGTGAACCTGGGAAGCCTTCTGCTGGCGGTGGTGATCGTGTACGTGCTGGCCATGGGCACGGGACCACCGGCCCAGGGGATGGCCTGGCTGGTGCAGCGCAGCGTGGGCATCAGCAACGGCAGCCGCCGGGCTCTGGCCCTGATGATCCGCTATGTGGCGGTGGCGATCGGGATCGTCTGGGCCCTCGATCATGTGGGCTTCAATCGCACCGCGATCCTGGCGGTCGCCGGCGGCCTTTCGGTGGGCCTGGGCTTCGGCATCAAGGAAGTCTTCTCCAATTTTGTCAGTGGTCTGTGGCTGCTGTTCGAGGGTTCCGTGCGGCCTGGGGAGGTGCTCTTCATCGACGGCGATCCGTGCGAGGTGCGCAGCCTCGGCCTGCGGGCCGCCGTGCTCTGGCGCGACCGGGACAATGCCGAACTGGTGATCCCCAACCAGACGTTCTTCACCACCACCACCGTCACCTACACCGGCAGCGACACCATGCGACGCAGCCAGGTGCTGGTGGGTGCGGCCTATCGCCACGATCCCGCCGAAGTGCTCGCCCTGCTGGAAGCCACGGCCCGCAGCCTGCCCAGGGTGCTGGACAAACCCGCACCGAAGGGTCTGCTGCTCCGCTATGGCGATTCCTCCATCGACTACGCCCTGCGCTTCTGGATCGCCAATCCCATGGATAACGTCTCGATCTGCAGCGAGGTGCAGGCCGGAATCTGGCAGGCCTTCCGGGAGCGAGGCATCGAGATCCCCTTCCCGCAGCAGGTGCAGTATCGGGTGGAGGGTCCACCGAAGAGCTGAAGGCTGCATGCCCTGCCACAGCCCCAGGGCCATGGACTGCAGCTCTCCGCGCTGCCGGGGATGGCGGGCTCAAGGTTAGCCCATGCTGCCGGATTGCGTCCCTACGGCCATGGCCAGCGAGCGGTGGTGAGAGTACAGCCGCCGACACGAGAGCAGCGGCAATGAATAGGGACGGAGGGCGGGGAAAGCCGCACCTGGCCCAACTGGCGATCGCAGGCCCAAGTTGTACAATTTCGCCTAATACCAACCGCCATTGCATCATGCTCAAAGGTGCCGATCTGCTCGCCAAGGTGAAAGAGCTGGGAGACGCTTCAAAATCGGATCTGGTCCGCAGCTGCGGCTACGTGAGCACCAAGAAGGACGGCAATGAACGGCTGAACTTCACGGCGTTCTACGAAGCGCTTCTCGATGCCAAGGGGATCAACCTCGGCGACGGCGTGGGCAAGGCGGCCACCAAGGCCGGCCGTAAACTCGGCTATACCGCCAAGGTTCAGTTCAACGGCAACCTGCTGGTGGGCAAGGCCTACACCGCCATGCTGGGCCTCGAGCCGGGCGACGAATTCGAGATCAAGCTGGGTCGCAAGGCGATTCGCCTGGTGCCGGTGGGCGGCTCCGACGACGACGAGTGAACCGATCGTGAACCGCTGCTGGCTTGTGACGGAATGTGCAGGCCTGCGCTGTAGCCGTTACTGCTGATCTAGAACGATCTTGTGGAGCAGGGAGACCGATCAACTCCCCACTGCTTTCGCAAAGTAACCCCCTTGGGCCCGCCCTGAGGGGGTTACGCATTTGTGGGGACGGAACGGCCACCATGTGCCTTGGAATGCACACCAAGGGGGTTTCCGTCAATCAATCTGCAACCTTCTGTTACGTTTAGGACTGATGCGTGGTCTGACCCATGCCTTACCCCTCCACCCATTCCTCCGCAGCTCCCCACCCTGGCGGCTTCGTACAGCTGAGCAGCCGCCAGGGCGGCACCTACCAGGTCATCAGCATCGACGAAGAAACCGATAGCTGCTGGGTGCGGCGCTGGCCCCTGACTCGCCACGGATCCCCCGCCTTCTCCGTGGCCCTGCCGGACCTCCGTCCCCTGCAGACGACGGGCCGCTGAACCTTTTCCCCTTGCCCTGAAACGGAGCACTCCAATGATCCCGATGGGTTTCGTCGTCACCTCACGCCTCTTTTGCCGGGCCGGTCGCCTGGTGCTGCTGGCGGCTTCCCTGGCCCTGGTCGGCGAGGCCCTGGCCCACGCGGCCTCCTGACGGCAGGGGAGCCCGGGCAGCCTGGGTACCCTGAGCCGATGACGCTGGACATGACGGAGGGATCGACCCTGGTGGACCTGCTGCAGCTGCCGTTCATGCAGCGGGCCCTCCTCGGCGGGCTGTTGAGCGGCGCCCTCGGCGGCGTGCTCGGCAGTTTCGCGGTGCTGCGCCAGCTCTCCTTCTTCAGTGACGCCCTGGGCCATTCCGCCCTGCTCGGCATCACGCTGGGAATCCTGCTGGGCATCGATCCCACCCTGGTGCTGATCCCCTTTGCGGTGCTCTTCGCTCTGATGACCAACCAGCTGGTGCAACGCAGCCGCCTGCCGGCGGATGCCCTGCTGAACATCGTCTACTCCTCGTCACTGGCCATGGCCGTGGTGGCCCTGAGCCTGCTGCGGGTCTACAAGGGCGGCATTCAGCAGCTGCTCTTCGGCGACATCCTGGGAGTCACCTGGCTCGACCTCAGCCTGATCGGGGTCCTGCTGGTCGTCACCACCGGCTACCTCGCCCTCACCCGGCGCGACCAGGTGCTGCTCACCCTCGACGAACCGCTCGCCCGTTCCCGGGGGGTCGCCGTCTCCCTGCACCGGCTGCTGTTTCTGATCCTGCTGGCCGTGGTGGTGGCCATCTCCGTCAAGGCGGTGGGGGTGCTGCTGATCAGCGCCTTTGTGGTCATCCCCGCCTGCGCCTCTCGCCTGGTGAGCCGCCGCTTCGACACCTATGTGGTCCTGGCCGCCGGGCTGGGGGCCGCCTGTGCCGTGCTGGGCCTGCTGCTCTCGGCCGCCTTCGCCCTGCCGTCGGGCCCGAGCGTGGTGATCGCCCAGCTGGTGGGCTTCCTTACCGCCCTGGCACTGGCTCCATTCCGGGGAATGGCGGCGCCAGGTGGCCGGTCTTGACCCAGATCAGGCAACCGCTTTGGCTGAAGGGCGCATGGCGGCTACCGGGTGGGTTGCGCAACCAGGTGCCCGCCGGATAGGCACCCTGTTCGTCCTCGAACACCCCGTCGAGCACGAAGATCTCCTCGCCCCCGAGATGGGCGTGGAGATGGAAGCGGGTGTCCGGCTGCCAGAGCACCAGGGCCACCTGTTCGCTCCCGAAGCCGTGCAGGGGCAACACGGTGAGGCCTGCGACCAGACCAGGCACGAAGGCTGAGCGCCGGGTGTCGATCACGACCCGCGTCTGGTCGGCGGGATCCATCTGCCGCAGTTTCACCAGAATGGTGCAACCGGTTGCACTGAAGGGGGCATGGGCGGAGCCGACCGGGTTGCGCACGTAGGTGCCCGGGCCGTAGTCGCCGTGCTCGTCGGAAAAGACACCCTCCAGCACAAGGAACTCTTCGCCACCGCCGTGGTGATGGGGGGAAAAGCGGCTGGCGGGGGCATAGCGGACCAGCGAGGTGGCCCGGGCGACCTCGCCGCCGTCGCGCTCCAGCAGGCGCCGCTCCACCCCGGCCAGGGGCGACGGGAGCCAGGGCAGAAGGTCGCTATGGAGAACGGCACGCCGGCTGAGATCGGCATGGAGCTTGGTAAGGGATGGGGAGATCGACATCGCTCAGATGGAACTGGTGAGCACCACAGGGCCGCTGGGCGCCTGGCTGGTGGGGTCGCCCTCGATGCTGACGCTGACGCTGGTGGCCTGGCTGGTGGGGGCGAGGGGGATGGGCATGGCCACCTGCCCGCTGGCATTGGGGACGAAATGCACGCAACCGACGGTCCGCCCGGCCACGCTGGCCCAGAGCCGGTAGGTGTGGTGGGGCGGCAGCGGCGGCAGGTCGTTGAGCATCAGCATGTTGTGGGTGGGGTTACCGGTGACCAGCACCTCCCCCGAAGCCCGCTGGCCGGGTTGCACCGCCAGAAGGGGCATCATCCGCCTTTGGCTCACGGGTGCCGGCGCCAGCTGGCGCTGCAGAACGGCCAGTTGCTGACGGGTCTGGTGCAGCTCACCGCCCAGCAGCAGCAGGCCGGTGGCCAGCAACGCAGGCATCAGCCAGGGCCAGCGTGGCTCGGGCTGAGGGCGGTGTTGCAGGAGGCGCCGGCGCAGGCCGGCGGGAGGCAGCGCCGTGGCCGGCAGCGCCAGGGGCAGCAGTTCCAGGGTGGTGCTGAACTCCTTGAGGCGGCCACGCAGTTCTGGGCGCTCCCGCAGCAGGACGGACAGCTGCTCCCGCTCCTCCTCCTCCAGATCCCCCAAGGCATGGCCGGCCAGAAGGGCGTCGATGCCGGAGAAGCCGGGTGTGGTCGTGGCGTGGGTGTTCATGGGTTGGCGGGCGAATCGTGGAGCAGGGCACGCAGGCGGATCAGGCCCTGGCGGGCACGGGTTTTGACAGTGCCGAGGGGCAGCTCCAGCAGCGCGCCGATCGCCGACTGGCTCAGACCTTCGTAGTAGGCCATCTCCAGCACCTGCCGCTGGTTGGCGGGGATGGCCGCCAGGGCGGCGCGGACTCTCTCCGCCAGATCCTCGGCCTCGGCACTTTCGTGGGGCGTGGACACGGCCGCAGGGAACAGGTGCTCCGACCAGCGTTGCATCAGCTGCCAGCGGTTGGCGCGCTGGTTGATGCGATTGATCGCCATCGAGCGCGTCATCAGCAGCAGGTAGGCCAGCACAGGACCACGGGCAGGGTCGTAGCCCCCCTGCTGCCGATAGCGAAGGAAGACATCGTGGGTGAGGTCTTCCGCCTCGTGGCTTGAGCGGCAGAGCCGCAGCGCCAGGCGGTACACCGGACCGCTGCAGCTGTCGTAGACCTCCTCCAGGTCGTGGTCAGCGCCGAGGCTGTCGCCGAGGTGGCCCCGCAGCCGCGGACGGCGGGGGGGGGCATCGGCGTCGGAGGAATTCAAAACCAAGGTGGCATCCGGTTGGGTTCCCGTTCCTCTGGTACCGGTGAAGGCCCCGATCGGATGGGTCTGCGCCAGCGACTGGCGAACACGCCGGCCAGCACCAGGGCCGAACCGGCCAGGACCGGGCCGCTCAGGGGCTCCCCCAGCAGCAGGGCGGCGCTGAGGACCGCCACCACCAGGGCCAGGGAACCCCAGAGGGAGACAACCGCCACGCTGCAGCTGCGGTAGGCCCGGCGCAGCGCCAGTTCCCGGCCCAGGGAGAGGGACAGGGCATAGACGCCGATCACGCCCACCACCCACCAGAGGCGCAGCAGGAAGAAATGATGCGGTCCGAACAGCACCAGGGCGATGACCCCGAACACCAGGGCGGACAGCAGGGTGGGCACCCCGATCCCCACCGCCGCCGGCCAGCCCCGGGCGGCCATGCTGCGGCCGGTGACGGCCGAGCCGGCAAAGGCCAGCACCCCCACCAGGGCCCAGGCGATGCCGGCGGCTTCATCCATGCGGCCGGCATCGACGGCCATGGCGCCCTGGGGCAGCAGCAGGCCGGCACCGATCAACGCCAGGCTGAGCCAGAAGCCGGGAGGCAGGGCCTCCCCCAGCCGCCAGCGGGCCAGCAGGGCCGAGACGGGCAGCACCAGCGCGAACAGCAGGGTCTGGCTGATCACCGACAGGGATTCCAGCGCGAAGTAATAGGCCACAGGCCCCAGGAACAGCCCCAGGGCGGCATTGAGAGCCAGCAGACGCCGATCGGCCGGCCCCTGCAGCGCCAGATCAGCCACCAGGGTGCGCCGCCCGGGCAGCAGGGCCGCCAGACCCACCGTGAGCTGGGCCAGGAAGAACACGTTGCAGAAGCTGATCGGGTTCTCGCCCCGCACCAGATGCCCCTGGCCGAAGACCTGCAGGCCCTTCAGGACGGTGGCATCCAGCCCCCGCAACAGCACGTAGAGCCCCAGCGGCAGCAGCGCCCGGACCCGTGACGGCATTGGCGGCGCGTGCGGGAGCGGGGGCGGCAATCCGATGGGGGGCCTCATCGGTACACAGCCAAGGCAGGGGCTGTTGCGCACCATCGCACGGTTTCTCGCTCCTCACACCCGCTCCTTCCACCATGTCCCCCCTCAACGGTTCCCTGCTGCGCCGCAGCGTCCTGACCGTGGTCACCGCCTCGGCCCTCTCGACCATGGCCCTCCACGCCGAGCCCCTCAGCCGACCGTTCAGCGACCGCACCGTGCCCGCCATCACCGCCCAGATGAAACCCAAGGGCATGGCCATGGCCCAGGGCAGCTTCCGCAAGGCAGAGGCTCCCGTCAGCGGCGGCTTCTCGATCAGCGAAGAGGGCGGCAAGACGGTGCTCACCCTCAGCGGCGACTTCAAGACCAACGACATGGCCCCGGATCTGTGGGTGGCCTTCAGCCCCTCCGCCACACCGCTGGCCATGAGCAAGGCCCCTGCCTACCCCCTCAAGCCCGGCACCTACACGCTGCTGACGAAGCTCCAATCCAGCAAGGGCGCCCAGAGGTACGTCATCCCCGCCTCGATCGATCTGAAGGCCCAGAAATCGGTGCTGATCTGGTGCCAGAAGTTCAACGCCACCATGGCCTGGGCTCCCCTCAAGCCCTGAACAACGGCGTCGCCGCATCAACACGCCGCCGGCCGGCGGCCACCTCCTCACCCGCGAAGGTCACTGCGATGCCGAAGCCGACCGTCCTGCCTGGACGTCCACAGCCGCGGGAGCTGCTCGAACGTCTTGTGGCCGGGATGGCCGCCGGCACGATCGTCAGCTTCTCCGCCGTCTCGATCGTCCAGGCGATCGCTGGCCCCAGAGGGGAGGCCAGGCCCGCACCTGGCCTCAACGGCACCCTGGCGGGCGCGGGGCTCGGTGCCCTCGCCGCGCTGGCCCTGACCCGCCCGCGCCCCTGGTCAGCGACGGACCCTGCCCAGGGGGTTGAAGCCAGCGGCGGCACGGGCCCGCAAGGGTGGGCGGACTGGCGGCCCTTCCGGGTGGCGCGCAAGGTGAAGGAAAGCGAGGAGATCACCTCCTTCCATCTGGAGCCGCTCGACGCCCAACCCCTGCCCGATTTCAGGCCGGGCCAGTTCCTGACCCTCCGTCTGGAGATTCCCGGGGCAGGCGCTCCGGTCATCCGGACCTATTCGCTCTCCGACTATCCCCGGCCAACGGCGGGCTCCCACCACGCCTAACGACTGTCCATCAAGCGGGAAGCCGCCCCGACAGGCCAGCAGGTGCCACCGGGGGTGGCCTCCAACTTCCTGCATGACCACATCCAGGAGGGGTCGATCCTCAAGGTCAGGCCCCCCAACGGCAGTTTCGTGCTCGATCCCAGCCCCACCGACCCGGTGGTACTGCTCAGCAATGGGGTCGGCATCACGCCGATGATGGCGATGTTGAAGGCGGTTGCCGTCCACAACCCCGCTCGCAAGATCTGGTTCTTCCATGGCGCCAGGGATGGGCGCGTCCATGCTTTCCGCCAGGAAGTGGCGATGACGGCCCGGGGGATGGAGGGTCTGACGATCCATTACGTCTACAGCAGGCCGCAACCAGAGGATCAGGGACATTTCCACAGCCAGGGCTACGTGGATGTCCCCCTGATCCGCTCCCTCGTCCGGGATGAAGCCGACTACTTCCTCTGCGGTTCCCCAGCCTTCATGACCTCGATCCGTGCCGGATTGAAGGCGGAAGGTGTGCCGGAGGAACGCGTCAGATTCGAGATGTTCAGCCAACCTCCACGGGCTGCGGCGACAACGCCAGCGGGTGAAGCCGACGCTGCCCTGCCTGGGTCGCTGGCGGCCACGGTGACCTTCGCCCGCTCAGGCCGAACCGTGGAATGGCAAGGGGATCACGACAACCTGCTGGCCTTCGCCGAGGCCCATGGACTGCGTCCCGACCACAGCTGTCGCGCCGGAATCTGCGGCACCTGCGCATGCAGACTCCTGGAAGGTGATGTGATCGATGCGGAGCCACCGACCGCGTCTGTGGCTCCCGGTTCGGTGCTGATCTGCATCTCCCGGCCCGGATCCGCCAAAATCAGCCTGGATCTGTAGGGCCGGATTCAGATGCGGCTGGAGAGCACCATCGGCCCCTTCGGCTCCTTTCCCATGGGGTCGGCTTCCACACTCACGCTCACGCTGGTGGCCAGGCTGGTGGGCTGGGGGGGGATCAACATCGCCACGTGCCCCTGGGCCGTCGGCACGAACGCGACACATCCCACTGTCTTGCCGCCCACGTTGGCCCACAACCGATAGGTCTGGTGGGGAGGCAACGGCGGCAGATCATTGAGCATCAGCACGTTGTTGGTCGGGTTGCCGGTCACCATCACTTCGCCCGATCCCGGCCTGCCGGGATCAAGGGACTCCAGGTTCATGCGGCGGCTCACCGGCACTACGGCAGCCGTTGATGGCTGAACTTGACGCTGGATCTGGGCCAGTTGCTGGCGGGTCTGGTGGAGCTCGACACCCAGCCCCAGCAGGGCCGTCCCCAGCAGGGTGGGCCACAGCCAGCCGGGGAAGGAGGGGCCTTCAGGGGCCTGCTGGCGCCGCTGGGTGCCCTGGCCGCTGATCAGCCTCCGGCGCAACCGCTCTGGGGGCGCCACGGTTTGGGGCAGGGCCAGGGGCAGCAGTTCGAGCGTGGTGCGGAATTCATTCAGACGCTGCTCAAGCTCGGGCTGCTGACGCAGCAAGCCCGCCAGCTGCTCCCGTTCCGCCTCATCCAGATCGCCCAGGGCATGACCCGCCATCAGGGCGTCGAAGCTGCCATCCGCAGGCACATCGTCGGGATTCATGGGTCGCTCGACCGACAGGACCATGGATTGGGCATGGTTGCACTCCGCTGAGGCCCCTGCAGGGTGGTTTCAACAGGTCTACCAGCGAGAGGCCTGAATGGATCTGCTTTGGTCTCCCTGCGCCGGTCCGCTCCTAGCCTCTGGAGCTTCCGGAGCCGGGTCCCTGACGTTCCTGTTCTCCTTCCTCCGCCACCGCTCCCGATCGCCCCGGCTGGCGCTGGGCCATCAACGCAGCCCCTGGCTCAGCCTTCGGCGCCAGTTTCCAGTCCGTCGAAGTCACATCGCCCTACAGCCTGGGCCTGGCGGGAGGGCAGAGAATCGTCGGCCTGTTGACCAACGCCATGGTCACGGGCCTGTTCTTTCTGCGCTTCACCCAGGTGGATGCGCCGCTGCGCTTCAGTCGCCACCTTTGCCTGAGCACCTGGCCCGATGGCCATCTGAGCTGCCGCTTCGTGACCCGGGATCCCAGCTACTGGCTGAAGGTGTCCTACGCGATGGTCCTGTTCCTGGATGAGGAGGTCGAACCGGGGGTGTGGCAACGGCGCGTCCATCCCCTGGCGCTGCTGAACACGACAACGCCCCAGCTGCATGTCACCGCCGTGCTGAGCCATCGCCTGACCCCGGCCAGTCCCCTGGTGCAGCTTGGGCTTGCGGCGATCACGGCGGCCGGCGGAGCCCTAATGGTGCTGGTGGAGGGAACCGACGAGGTGACGGGGTCGCCCCTGTTGCAGGTGCATCACTACCGGATCGAGGACATTCTCGAAGGGCAGCGGTTCACGGATCTGGTGTCCATCGACGGCAGCGGCCGGCGCTCGGTCGACCTCGACGCCCTGGACCGCACCCAGCCGCTGCGGGAGTCAGCCCAATCCAATCTGGAGCTTCACCTGTAAAGACGGCATGGAGGGTTCGTGCGGCCTGCCGCCACGGCTTCTTCCTCCTCCCACGCGTCGTCGTCCCCATGTCCCGTTCTTTCAGCACCTTCGTCCGTAACGGTGCGGTGGCCGTGCTCACCACCTCGGCCCTCTGCGGCCTCAGCGTGCAGGCCGAACCCCTCACCCTGCCGTTCAGCGACCGCAGCGTGCCCGCCATCACCGCCCAGATGCAACCCAAGGGCATGGCGATGACCCAGGGCAGCTTCCGCAAGGCCGAGGCTCCCGTCAGCGGCGGCTTCTCCATCCACGAAAAAGACGGCAAGACGGTGCTCACCCTCAGCGGCGACTTCAAGACCAACGACATGGCCCCCGACCTCAAGGTGATCTTCAGCCCTTCGGCCACACCCCTGGCCGCCACCAAGGCCCCCGGCTTCCCCCTCAAGCCCGGCAGCTACACGGTGCTGGCGAAGCTCCAATCCAGCAAGGGCGCCCAGAGCTACGTCATCCCCGCCTCGATCGATCTGAAGGCTCAGAAATCGGTGCTGATCTGGTGCCAGAAGTTCAACGCCACCATGGCCTGGGCTCCCCTCAAGCCCTGAGCCACGACGCCTCAGCCCACTGACCGCTGGAACGCCGAAACGATGCGGTGTTCACCCTCCCCACCATGGTCCTGCCCCTTCTGGCCTATCTCGCGGGCCTGCTGACCATCCTCAGCCCCTGCATCCTGCCGGTGCTGCCCTTCCTGTTCAGCCGGGTGGGGCATTCCTTCCGGCGCAGTGCTCTGCCCCTTCTGGCCGGCATGGCACTGACCTTCGCCGCCACGGGAAGCCTGGCGGCCCTGGGCGGCGGCTGGGTGGTGCAGGCCCACCAGTGGGGGCGGATGGCAGCCCTGGCCGCGCTGGCCCTGTTCGGGCTCGCGCTGCTGTGGCCAGCCCTGGCGGAGGTCCTCAGCCAGCCGCTCGTGAAGCTGGGCGCCGGGCTGTCCCGGCGCTCCGATCGGGCCCAACAGCGGGGCGAGGCCGTCGGCGCCTCGGCCCTGCTGGGGGTGGCGGTGGGGCTGCTCTGGGCCCCGTGCGCAGGGCCCATCCTGGGGCTGATCCTCACCGGAGCGGTCCTGCAGGCTGGCAGCACCGGCACCGCCCTGTTGCTGCTGGCCTACGGCCTGGGTGCTGCCACCTCCCTGGCGGTCGCCCTCCTGGCCAGCGATCGACTGGCCGCGGCCCTGAAGCGCACACGCGGGGCCGGCCTCTGGATGCGGCGCGGGCTGGGGGCCGCCGCGTTGGCGGCGGTGGGGGTGAGCGCCCTGGGTCTGGAGCAGGCCTCCTTGGCCGGCTGGGCCCTGGCCGACACCAACCGGCTTGAGCAGGCCCTGCTCAGCCGGATCCCGGCCGCTGATCCCGGCGGGACGAGCGCTCCAGCCATCAGCCGCCTGCCGGTGCTGGGCACGCTGCCGCCCTTTCCGAAGCGGGCCACCTGGCTGAATTCGCCCCCCCTCAGCCGCGACCAGCTCTGGGGGAAGGTGGTGCTGGTGGACATCTGGACCTACTCCTGCATCAACTGCCTGCGCACCCTGCCCCACGTGCGGGCCTGGGCCAGCAAGTACAAGGACCATGGCCTGGTGGTGATCGGCGTTCACACGCCGGAGTTCGCCTTCGAGCATGACCTCGGCAACGTACGAGCCGCCGTCCGCCGGCTGGGCCTCACCTATCCGGTGGTGATCGACAACGACTTCGCCATCTGGAAGTCCTTCCGCAACACCTACTGGCCGTCGTTTTATTTCATCGATGGCCAGGGGCGCATCCGGCATAGGCATTTCGGAGAAGGCGCCTACGACACCTCCGAACGCACGATCCAGGAGCTGCTGCGTGAAGCCGGCCAGAAGGACGTGCCCACCGGACTGGTGCGGCCCTGAGGGCCGGGTTCTTGCTCAGAGCCCGGCGAACCACTCATAGCCCTTGTCCTCCCAGGTGCCCAGCCGTTCGCCCAGGCCGGTGATCAGTTCGAGGCCGGTGACCCACTTGCTCTGCTTGTAGCCGAGCTTGATGGGGCTGGCGAGGCGCACCGGAGCGCCGTTGGCCAGCGGCAGCGGCGCTCCGTTCATGTGGGTGGCGAGCAGGGTCTGGGGATGCAGCGCGGAGGCCAGATCCCAGGTTTCGAAGTATTGATCGGCCGATCGGATCGCCAGATAGGCGCCCAGGGGAGAAGGGCCGGCCAGGGCCAGCACATCGGCCAGCCGCGGTCCCGACCAGGCGACGATCGCCGCCCAGCCCTCCACGCAGACGTGGCGGATGACGCACTCCTGCTGGGGCAGCGCGGCCAGGGTCGCCAGATCCAGCTGCAGCGGACGGCTCACCACCCCGTTGACGGCCAGCCGGTAGCTGCCAGGCGCCATCTCGGGCGTGCCGTTGAAGCTGTTGACCAGCAGGGCAGCGGGCTCCACCTGGCTGCGGCGGAATTCGGGCAGCCTGCGCTTCCCCTGGAGCAGCGCCTCGATCCGTTCGTTCAGCGGCTGGGTGGCCTCCCCCACCGTCTCGCTCCAGCCGTTGAGGGCACAGCCTCCGAGCAGCAGGGAGGAACCGCCACCGAGCAGCAGGCCCAGGGACCGGCGGCGACTCAGGGGGTCGGAGGGATCAGCCATCTCAGGGGACCATCGTTCAGAGGAGCCGCGTCAGAGGACCATCGCCCGCAGCAGCCGCAGGCCTCCCACCCGCCAGGAGAGCACCACATGCGCCACCACCAAAAGGCCCATGACGGGGATGGTGGCCAGGTGGCACACCCGCAGCGTCTGCCAGCTGGAGTGACCAGCCGGCTCGGCGAAGGCGAACAGCGACACCAGCCACCCCAGCTGGGCCGGTTTGTACATGGCCAGTCCTGTGATCAGGCTGAAGGCCAGCACGATCAGCATCAGGGTGTAGGTGATCCGGTGGCTGGCCAGGCGCCGCCGGGGGGGGCTGACGCTGGCGCGCAGGGTGTCCAGATCGCCGCTGCCGGCGAGGCGCCGATGGCGCCGGCGCAGCAGCAGACCGATCCAGAGCCCCAGGTTGGCGGCGTACAGACCCATGACAGCGAAGTGCCAGTCGCGGCCACCGGCCAGCCAGCCGCCCAGGGTGAACATCTCCGGCACGGTGGCCCCCTCACGACCGCCGAAGACCGGATTGGCGTTGTAAATCTCCAGCCCGCTGGCGGCCATCAGCAGGAGCAGCAGCAGGTTGAAACCATGGAAGGCCCGGGTCCAGATGGGACTGGGGCCTCGGGCAGGGGAGGGGGACGTGGCGATCACTGACGGGCGCGTTCAGGACCCGGCACCAGTCTGATGGATGCCTTGGTGACCGCTGCCACGCGGTTATCAGAGGCGGATCGCGACAATGATCCAGACGTCTGTGCCCCGGTGGCCTGAGATGACCCCCCGGGCCAATCCATCGACGGCCGAAGGCCGACCCCTTCCTGAAGCCACGATGGATTCCTCTGCTGCTCGCCGCTGGCTGGGGCAGCTGCGGGCCTCACTGCAGGGCGAGCGGGAGCGAGGCAGGGCCTACCAACCGAGGTTCACCCGCCACCACCTGACCTTTTCCTGGCTGGGGGCCCTGCTCTCGCTCGGCCTGCTCGGTGGCCTCAGCGCCTGGAGCGGCTACCTGCTGATGGCCGCTCCGCTGGGGGCCTCCTCGGTGCTGCTGTTCGGCCATCCCCGCAGTCCCCTGGCCCAGCCCCGCAACATCGTGCTGGGCAACGGAGTGGCGGGGGTGATCGCCTGGCTGGTGGTGAGCGGCGGCTGGGACGGCGTCTGGGGGGTGGCCCTGGCGGTGGGACTCACGATCGTGGTGGGACAGCGGTGCCGCTGCCTGCATCCGCCCGCCGGTGGGGTGGCCTTCCTCGGGGTGTTCCTCAAGGCGGGCACGGGATTCGTCCTGTTCCCGGTGCTGTCCGGATCCGTGCTGCTGGTGCTGCTGGCCTGGTTGTTCAGCCGAGGGGTGAAAGGCGCCTCCACTTACCCGGTGCACTGGCTCTGATCAAAGGCCTCCGGGCAACCAACAAGCCTCAGGCCGTCTGGAGCTGATCCAGCTGCTGCTGCAGGCGCTGCTTCATGCGTTTCTGCACCAGGTCGCAGAGCTCCTCCACCAGCTCGGTGTCGGCCCTGTAGATGAGGCGAACCCCATCCCGATCGCAGGTCACCAGACCAGCCCGCTGCAGCTGGGACAGCTGGCGGCTGATGTGGGACTGGCTGAATCCGGTGGCCTCGATCAGGAAGGCGACATCGGCCGAACCCTGGCGCAGGTGGCAGAGCAGCTGGAGCCGGGCCGGTTCACTCAGCAGGCGGAAGAACTGGCTGAACTCCTCCAGCAGTTCGGGACTGGGAATGGAACCGGGGCCGGCAACGCCCATGACGGAAGGTTATGTCGCTAGAGGAATTATGCAGGGTTTCCCCGGCCTTGGTGGGGGCCAGAACGGTTCCGCAATAGAGCCGACCTCTGCAGCGGCCTGCAGCGCCGTCGCTGCCACTCTTTCGTCGTTGTATGCGTGTATAGTCATAATTGCCCATGCAGGTTGCTTCGATGGCCTCAGCCCCCTCAGTTCCCCATGCCGCTGTTGCCGGCGGGGCGCCTGCCTGGGGCCGGGTGCACCCTTGAGTGCCACCCTTCTGCTGCTGATGGCCGCCGGCGGTGGCCTGATCGGCTTCCTGCTGGCGGTGCTCGGGGCCGGAGGATCGATCCTGCTGCTGCCCCTGTTGATCAGCGGCGCCGGGCTGCCCACCCGTGAGGCCGTACCGCTCTCGCTGCTGGCGGTGACCCTGCTGGCGGTGGCCAATGCCGGCCCCTACCTGCGGCGACGCCAGGTGGCACCGCGGCCCGCCCTGATCCTGGGGGTGCCGGCCCTGGCGGGCAGCTGGATCGGAGGCACGCTGGTGAAGCATGGCCTGATCCCCGAGCCCGTGCAGCTGGGGGTGTTCGCCGCCGCCGCCCTGGTGGCCGCCTGGTTGCTCTCCCGCCGCCCCACCGGCACACAGACCGCCCGGGCGCCCCGGTCGGGGGGATCGCCGCTGGCCCTGGCGGGCCAGGGGGTGCTGGTGGGCCTGCTCACTGGCATCGCCGGCGTGGGCGGCGGCTTCGCCATCGTGCCCGCCCTGGTGCTGCTGGCCGGTCTGCCGATGCCCCTGGCCAGCGGCACCAGCCTGGTGCTGATCGCCACCAACAGCCTGGTGGCCCTCGCCGCCCTGGGTCACTGGCCGGCAGCGGGCCTGCCGCTGCTGGGGCCCCTGGTGGTGGGTGGGCTGCTGGGGGCGATCGGCGGCCAGGCGCTGGCCCCCCGCCTGTCGGATCGGCACCTTCGCCAGGGCTTCGCCGCCCTGCTGGTCGGTTCGGCCCTGCTCACGGGAGCCGAAGCCTTCCAGCGCCAGCGCACCACCAGTTCCGCCGTCCCCTCCCCCCCCACCGTCCCGCAGCAGCGATGACCACCCCCCTCCTGTTCCAGTTCCGCCTGCAGAGCCGCCACGGGGCCGCCGGCGACAGCCTCAGCGTCGACTTCCGCAACGGCGACCAGGAACCCTGGCAGCCGCTGGAGCCCAGCCTGCAGACCCCCGGCTTCCGGCTCTTCCTGCTGTCGCTGCTGCTCTGCCAGCACCACTATCTGGTGGCCAACGCCCTCGAGCGGCACCTGCCCCTGGCGGCGGTGGACGGGGTGCTCAGCGTGACCGCCTCCGCCGACTGGATGATCGAGGCGGTGAACGGCACCTTCCAGGTGCGGCTGGAGGCGGCCGATGGGGCGCCGACGCCCGAGTTGGATGAGCCCAGCCGGGCCTTTCTGGAGCGTCGCATGAAGGTCTGTCCGGTGTCGCGGAATCTGCCCGGTACGGTGACCAAATCGATCGTGGTGCAAGCGGCGGGATGATCCGGGCGTACGACCCTGCCGACTGGCCAGAGGTGTGGGCGGTGCTGGAGCCGGTGTTCCGGGCCGGCGAAACCTTCCCCCACGACCCGGCGATCGGCAGCGACGCCGCCCGGCAGGCCTGGGTGGAGACCGCCGCCGCCACCTTCGTGGCCACCGATACGAATGGTGCCATCGTGGCCACCTATTACCTGCGCCCTAACCAGCCCTGCCTCGGCGCCCATGTGGCCAACGCCGGCTATGTGGTGGCGGAGGCCGCCCGGGGCCGGGGAGTGGGGCATGCCCTGTGCCGCCACTCCCAGGAGGAAGCCCTGCGGCGGGGCTTCACAGCGATGCAGTTCAACCTGGTGGTGGCCACCAATGCGGCCGGGGTGGCGGCCTGGACCAGCAACGGCTTCCGCAGCATCGGCCGGCTGCCGGGGGCCTTCCGCCATCCCCGCCTGGGGGAGGTGGACGCGCTGGTGATGTTCAAGACGCTGGCCTGAACGTCAAGGGCTCGGGTGTTGCTGGCAGGGCATCCAGAGGGAGCCCATGGGGTGAGCCCCGTCGCAGCCGAGTTCCTTCGCCTTCCTCAGGGCTTCTTCGCGGCTGGGGTAGGCGTAGATGTTCTTGTGGCCGGCGTTGTGATCGTGAACCTGCCCGCCCTGGGACCCCAGGCGGTAGGGCCCCATCCCCTCCATGCCCACCCACCACACACCCATCACGTTCACTCCGGCGATCAGGATGCCCATGCCCACCACGGAGGCATTGATCACCCCCATGGCCACGGCGCCGAAGCTCAGCACCCCCATCGGCACGACGCCGATGCTGATCACCCCCATGGGGACGATGCCGATTGAAATGATGCCCAGGGGGGCAATGCCGATGGCGAGGATCTTGGGCTTGCCACCGCAGGCCGGCTGAGACGAGTCGGAGGAAGGCTCGGGCTGAACGGGGTACGGCATCAGTGCGGGGCGGGGCTGGACGTCCCGCCGGTCGCTTCACCGTGGCTGGCGCAGGGCATCCATTGATGGCCCATCTTGTGGGCCCCCGTGCAGTTGAAGTGCTTCGCGGCGGCTTCGGCCTCGGCTTTGGTGGCGAACACCGCCTTCTGGGGCCCGTGGCCGGGGTGCTGTGCGAGGACGGGGTCCTCGCTGAGACCTGCCAGCAGACCGGAGACGGCGGCCAGGGCGCTGAGAAACGGGCGACGGCGCGTCACGGCCCATCCTGAAACGACAATCAATCTGGCAGAGGGGACCTCAGGGATTGTCGTAGCTCGGCACGGTCCCCCTCAGCCAGGAAAGATGACGCCTCTCTATCCCGTCCCAGGCGGCGGCTCGCCGTGTCTTCGAAAAGCACTCCAACGCTTCGAAGGAACGCCAGCACTGCACCAGCCCCACACCGCGCCAGTAGAGGATCGTCTGGGCGGTGGAACGGCCGGGGAAGATGGGGCTCATGGGGGGCGCCAGCTGTCAAAGTGTGCCCGCCTCCAGCTGGTGGAGATAGAGGAACTCAGGGGATTCGACGCCGGCCTGCCGACGAATCTCCACCAGCTGGGGGGACTCGAAGAACGCCTTCGCCTTGGCAATCGAATCCCAGCGGGAGAAGTGCACCACTTTGTTGGGGTCGCTCCCGTCACGGAGCACCTGGAACGACCGCTCGCCAGCGTCACGGCGCAGGGTGGCCGCCGCGTCGAACACCGTCTTCCAGGCCCCATAGTCACGTACGGCGTGGATGATCAGAACATGGTCCAAGGATTCACTCCAGGGGATGGCGATGACAGGCCTGCTCCTGCGCCGCCTGCACACCAAGGGTCAGATACGCCACCAGATGCTTGCCGTTGATGTCATCGATGCTGCTGAGCTTGCTGTGGCATCGCCCCTTGCCAGCGCCGTCAAGATGAGCCAAGGAGTCGGCGATGGAAGCGCCGCAACTCAATGCAACCCAGACATGCTGCTTGTACGCCAATACACCGCCAAACGGTAGATCATCCGATACGAACAGACGGGCGCTGACGGCTCTGGCTGCCATCAGGATCTGCCTGGCCACAGGTGTCACTTCACCACTGTAGGAGCGGCCGACGGGGAGAGAACGGGCAGCGCTGCAATGACAGCGGCAAGGCAGCCCCGATGGCGCAGGAGGCGACGGCACCCACACCAGCGCAGTGGTCAGCCTCGTTGGCTGATCCTGCAGCCCGGGATCAAGCCTGGCGGGCCAGGCCCACCACACGCCTGCCACAGAGGATCGCTCCAAAACCGGTCACATACATCAGCAGGCTGTAGACCGCTGCAGGCACCGCCATGTCGGGATTGTTGAGCAGGCCAGCCGTGATGGCAATCGCCAGGGTTCCATTCTGAATCCCCACCTCAATGGCGATGCACACCTGCTGGGCCAGGGGCAGGCGGAACAGCTTTCCTGCCAGTAAGCCCACCAGCATGGCCAGCAGGTTGAGCAGCACAATGGCGAGTCCCACCTGCGCCAGAAACCCGGGCAGCTTGCTGCCCTCACGGATCAGCAACAGCAGGATGATCAGCGCCAGGAGGCCCGCGGCCATGCGGCCCATCTGTCTTTCGAGGCGGCGGGCCGGCCTTGGCCAGCGGTGACGGATGGCCATCCCGATCGCCGTCGGCACCAGGGTGATCAGAACGATCTGCAGCATCGTGGTCCCTACCGGCAGGGCAATCGCCGCCCCTTCCCCCAGGAACCGCTGCAGGGCCAGGTTGGTGAACAGCGGAATGGTGATGACGGTGACGATGCTGCTGACGGCCGTCAGTGTCACCGACAACGCCACATCCCCCCGGGCCAGGTAGGTCATGAGGTTTGAAGACGGCCCGCCCGGGCAGACAGCCACGACCACCAGACCCACCGCCATCGCCGGCTCCATGGGAACGGCCAAGGCGATCAGTGCCCCCAACAGCGGCAACAGAAGGGTCTGGCAGACGGTGCCCACCGCAACCGCCCTGGGATAGCGCGTGATGCGCGAGAAGTCTTCGGGCACCAGGCTGAGGCCCATGCCCAGCATGACGATGGCCAGAGCCAGCGGCAGCAGGACAACCGTGAACAAGCTGCTCTGCATCAGCGTCTCGCCATGGCCTGAATCACCGTCGCCCTGATTCTCACCCGCGCGAAGCGCGGCAGGGACACCAGGATCGGCCGGGCGATGCCGATGCCCTGGAGTTCCGCCAGCGCTGCTCCGGTGATGGTGGGGAACTCAGCGCCGGACGCAGGCCGCGAAGCGACCCATCAACGACCTGGCAGGGCGTAATGCAGCTCAGCCAGACCAGAGCCGATCTGGCGCACCGACAGCAACCGCCAGGGTGGGTTGGTCACCCGGCGGGGAAAGAGCGGCTTGCCCTGGCCAAGGGTGACCGAACCGATCTGGATGATGGCCTCATCCAGCAGACCGGCATCATGAAACTGCACGGCAAGGGCCCCGCCGCCGGCAATCCAGATGTTCTTCCCCGCCGCCACCTCCAGCATCGTTGGATGGACGTCCTTGACATTGCCCTGGACGAAGCGGATATCAGCGCCATCAATGCCAGGAAGCTCACGGTGGGTGAACACCCAGCAGGGCTGGGAGAAGGGCCAAGGAGACCCCGAATCCTCCACAACTTTGTCGGAATGGCGCAGCATCCATTCATAGGTTGAGGCTCCCATGGCAATTGCGCCAACCTGGGCGATGAAGGTCGGAAAGCCTGCTTCCTTGACATCGCCGAGGGGGAACAGCCACTCCAAGGAGTCATCCTCGGTGGCAACGAAGCCATCAAGGCTGGAGGCGGTGTAGTACTGCGTCGTCATGGTGCTGGTGAGACGCTGGGCCGGCTGAGGTGGCCTGACGCTAGGAGCTCGCAGCCCGGCAGCCGGTGCGTCTGCCCAGGGGCCCCTGACGTGACCCCCATCAGTGGTCCAGTTCCTATGAGAGCTGGTGGGGTGATCAGGCCGCTTTCCATTGCTGGAGGACTTCCAGTGGCGTACGCCCCTGAAGAGCCGAATGCGGTCTGTAGGTGTTGT
>NZ_JAYGHY010000050.1:0-21978 GCF_034931305.1 Cyanobium gracile UHCC 0281
GCCGGAGCCCTCGGCGCTGGAGGCGGCCCTGGCGGCCGATGGCTTGATCGCGGCGCCCCTGGAGGTCGACGACCACCCGCTGCTGGCCTGGACTCGGCTGCAGGCCAGCCCGGGCCGCCGCGACGGCAGATCGGAACAGTTGCAGGCGCCCCTGCTGGGCTGGCGCTGGCAGCGGGGCGACCAGGCCTGGTGGGGGGAGTCCCTCGGCCAGCTGGACAGCCTGGATGGGCCGCAGAAGAAGGGGGCCGGCCGTCTGCAGGGGCAGTTGGCGGCCCTTGCCGTTCCGGAGGCGGCCCTGCAGTGGGCGCTGGATGGTCCGCGGGCCCGGGACCTGCTGGCGGCCTGGCGGCCCTGGCAACGCCTCACCGCCCTGGCCGGGGGGCCGCTCAGTGAGCCGGTCACCGGCCTGGCCCTGGCGCTGCAGGGAGAGCCCGGCCTCCTGGCGCTGGAAGCGCGCCTCGACTTCGGAGCCGCCTGACCATGGCGCCACCGGTCTGGGAGCTGCTGCTGCTGCGCCACGGCATCGCCGAGGAGCGCAGCCCCGCCAGGGTCGAGGCCAGGCGGGAGCTCACCGCCGCTGGCCGGACCCGCACCAAGGCGGTGCTGGAGCGAGCCGTCCAAATGGGTCTGCGGGCCGATCGTCTGTTCTCCAGTCCCTTGGCCCGGGCCTGGCAAACCGCCGAGATCGCCCGGATGGTCGGCCTGGCCCCCGCCCTTGAGCTGGCCCAGGCCCTGGAGCCCGGCGGGGATCCCCTGCCCCTGCTGCCGGCCTGGTTCAACCAGGGCGGTGAAGCGCCATCCTGCCGGCTGCTCCTGGTGGGCCATGAGCCGGATCTGGGGCTGCTGGCGTCCCGCCTGCTCGGGGCGCCCCCCGGTGCCATCGCCCTGCGCAAGGCGGGTCTGGCCCTGCTGCGTTTGCCCGTGGTGGAGGTCGGCGGTTCGCTGGCCGGCACGGCCCGCCTGGAGTGGCTGATGCGCCCCAGGCTCTGGCTTCCTCGCCCCTGAGCCGGCAGCGGGCGCTACGCCAGGTGCCGGTTCCTGCGCCTAAGTTCATCCCATCCACAGGAAGCGGCATGGCGGCGGCGAGCACCCCAGAGGCGAACGACCCTCAGGGCACCCCTCCCTCGCCAGCGGTGTCGGCGCCGCCCACCTTCCGCCCCGGGCTCGAGGGGGTGCCGGCCACCCAGTCCGCCATCTGCGACATCGAGGGGCAACGGGGACTGCTCACCTACCGGGGCTACCCGATCGAGCAGCTCGCCAGCTACAGCAGCTTCCTCGAAACCGCCTATCTGCTGATCTGGGGCGAGCTGCCGACGATCTTCCAGCTGCGCGAGTTCGAGCAGGAGGTGCAGATGCACCGGCGGGTGAGCTTCCGCATCCGCGACATGATGAAGTGCTTCCCGGCCAGCGGCCATCCGATGGATGCGCTGCAGGCCAGCGCCGCCTCGCTGGGGCTGTTCTATTCCCGCCGCGCCCTCTACGACCCGCAGTACATCACCGAGGCGGTGGTGCGGCTGATCGCCAAGATCCCCACGATGGTGGCGGCCTTCCAGCTGATCCGGAAGGGTCAGGATCCGATCCAGCCCCGCGACGACCTGGCCTATTCGGCCAACTTCCTCTACATGCTCACGGAGCGGGAGCCCGATCCCCTGGCGGCGCGGATCTTCGATGCCTGCCTGATCCTGCACGCTGAACACAGCCTCAACGCCAGCACCTTCAGTGCCCGCGTCACCGCCAGCACCCTCACCGATCCCTACGCGGTGGTGGCCTCGGCGGTGGGCACGCTGGCCGGGCCGCTGCATGGCGGCGCCAACGAGGACGTGCTCGACATGCTCGACCAGATCGGCAGCATCGACCAGGTGGAGCCCTGGCTCGATCGGGCCATCGCCCAGAAGCAGAAGATCATGGGCTTCGGCCATCGCGAGTACCGCGTCAAGGACCCCCGGGCCGTGATCCTGCAGGGCCTGGCCGAGGAGCTCTTCCAGCGCTTCGGCCACGACGCCATGTACGACGTGGCCCTCAAGCTCGAGGAGGTTGCGGAGCGGCGGCTCGGGCCAAAGGGCATCTTCCCCAACGTCGACTTCTATTCCGGACTGGTTTACCGAAAGCTCGGTATTCCCCGCGACCTGTTCACCCCCATCTTCGCCATCGCCCGTACGGCAGGATGGCTGGCCCACTGGAAGGAACAACTGGGTGCCAACCGCATCTACCGTCCCTCGCAGATCTACACCGGTCCCACCGAACGGGGCTGGTTGCCCCTGGAAAGCCGTCCGGTTCCTGGCTGACCCCTTTTCCACCTAGGTTCCCCCCACCGGAGTTCTCTGATGCTGTCCACTGGCCTGCTGGGTGCCGCCGTCGCTCCCCCTGGTCTCGATCTCCAGTCGAGCTTCATCGACCTCGCCCAGGCCATGGGCCTCACCGCCGGTGCCGCCCGCCTGCTGTGGCTGCCGCTACCGATGGTGCTGGTGCTGGTTGGGGCTGTGGTCGGCGTCCTGGTGAGCGTCTGGTTGGAGCGGAAGATCTCCGCGGCCGTGCAGCAACGCATCGGCCCCGAGTACGCCGGTGCCCTTGGTGTGCTTCAACCCCTGGCCGATGGCCTCAAGCTGGTGTTCAAGGAGGACATCATTCCGGCCCGGGCCGACTCCGTGCTCTTCAGCCTCGGCCCGGTGCTGGTGGTGGTGCCGGTGATCCTGTCCTGGCTGGTGGTGCCGTTCGGCCAGAACCTCCTGATCAGCAACGTCGGAGTGGGCATCTTCCTGTGGATCGCCCTGAGCAGCATCCAGCCGATTGGCCTGCTGATGAGCGGTTACTCGAGCAACAACAAGTACTCCCTGCTCGGCGGCCTGCGGGCGGCGGCCCAGTCGATCAGCTATGAGATCCCCCTGGCCCTGGCGGTGCTGGCGGTGGTGATGATGAGCAACTCCCTCAGCACCGTCGACATCGTCGCCCAGCAGACGGGGGCCGGCATTCTGAGCTGGAACATCTGGCGCCAGCCCGTTGGCTTCGTGATCTTCTGGATCTGCGCCCTGGCGGAGTGCGAACGCCTTCCCTTCGACCTGCCGGAGGCCGAGGAGGAGCTGGTGGCCGGCTACCAGACGGAATACTCCGGCATGAAGTTTGCCCTCTTCTATCTGGGCAGCTACATCAACCTGGTGCTGTCGGCCCTGCTGGTGTCCGTGCTCTACCTGGGTGGCTGGAGCTTCCCAGTGCCCGTCGAGTGGATCACCGGCTGGCTCGGGGTCTCCCCCGATGCCCCCCTGGTCCAGGTGATCACCGGTTCGGTCGGGATCGTCAGCACGATCCTGAAGGCCTACCTGCTGGTGTTCTTTGCGATCCTGCTGCGCTGGACCACCCCGCGGGTGCGGATCGACCAACTGCTCGATCTGGGCTGGAAGTTCCTGCTGCCGATCGCCCTGGTCAACCTCCTGGTCACCGCCGGGCTCAAGCTGGCCTTCCCCGTCGCCTTCGGCGGCTGAACCGGTCGCACGGATACCAACGGCTCCGCGCTCCGAAGGCCATCATGGTCCCCATCCCGTAACCCCCTCGCCCCCAGCCATGTTCGGGTTTCTCAAACAAGTCGGTGACTACACCCGGGAGGCGGTGAGCGCGGCCCAGACCATGACCCAGGGTCTGGCGGTCACCTTCGACCACCTGCGCCGGCGCCCGATCACGGTCCAGTACCCCTACGAGAAGCTGATCCCCTCCGAGCGTTACCGGGGCCGGATCCACTACGAACTCGACAAGTGCATCTCCTGCGAGGTGTGCGTGCGGGTTTGCCCCATCAACCTGCCGGTGGTGGATTGGGTGATGAACAAGGCCACCAAGAAGAAGGAGCTGCGCAACTACTCGATCGATTTCGGGGTGTGCATCTTCTGCGGCAACTGCGTGGAGTACTGCCCCACCAACTGCCTCTCCATGACCGAGGAGTACGAGCTGGCGGCCTTTGACCGCCACAGCCTCAACTACGACAACGTGGCGCTGGGCCGCTTGCCCACCAGCGTCACCTCCGACCCGGCGGTGTTTGCCCTGAGAGAGCTGGCCTACCTTCCCAAGGGTGTGCTGGATCCCCATGGTGTGCCGGCCAGCGATCCCCGTGCGGGCCAGCTGCCATCCCAGGTGCTGGAATCCCTCCAGAAGCAGTCAGCCCCCAGCGGCGCCGCCCCTTCCGACAGCACCGGAGAGTCCTGATGTCGATCGCCTCCACCACCCAGCAGATCTGCTTCCTCGTGCTCTCGGCCACCACCGTGGTCGGCTCGCTCGGCGTGGTCCTGCTCCCCAGCATCGTCTATTCCGCCTTTCTGCTCGGCGGTGTCTTCCTTTCGGTAGCCGGGCTGTATCTGCTGCTCAACGCCAGCTTCGTCGCGGCGGCCCAGATCCTCGTCTATGTGGGCGCGGTCAATGTGTTGATCCTGTTCGCGATCATGCTCGTGAACAAGCAGGAAACCCTCGCCGCGATCCCTGGGCTGCTGGTGCGTCGCCTTCTGTCGGGGGCGGTCTGCGCCGGCCTCTTCGCCCTGCTGCTGCGGGTGGCCTTCACCACCACTTGGGCACTGCCGGGCCCGACTCCTGTTGGCGAAGAGGCCACCATCCGCATCGGTGAGCACCTGTTCACCGATTACCTGCTGCCCTTCGAGCTGGCTTCGGTGCTGCTGCTGATGGCGATGATCGGCGCCATCGTGCTGGCCCGTCGCGACGTCTTCAGCACCGACGTGATCACTGGTGAGCCCGCCGATCAGGGGCTGATCGAAAAGGACCGCACGCCTCTGCTGATCGAGAAATCCGCTGCAGCCCCTACCCTCCTTTCCAAGCCATGAGCATCGACGTCGCGTCCCCGATCCCGCTCGAGGCCTTTCTCTCTGTGGCGGCCATGCTGTTCTGCGTCGGCGTCTGGGGGCTGATCAACAGCCGCAACGCCGTGCGGGTACTGATGAGCATCGAGTTGATGCTGAACGCCGTCAACATCAACCTGATGGCCTTCTCCAACTATCTCGATGGCCAGTTGATCCGCGGCCAGGTGTTCGCCATCTTCGTGATCACCGTGGCGGCAGCTGAAGCGGCCGTTGGCCTGGCCATCCTGCTGTCGCTCTATCGCAACCGGGAAACAGTGGACATGGAGCGCTTCAACCTGTTGCGCTGGTAGCCGTGCACGTCTCGCGCCATCCGGCCCATGCAGCTTGAGAGGATCTGGCTGATCCTTCGCAAGGGCAGCCAGGCGGCCCAGCGCCAGGCCCGTCGCTGTGCCCAGGACCTTCGCTCCCAGGGTGTCATCGTCACCACCGCCGTCAGCGGCCTGGGGTTGAATCCCTTCCCTGGCCTGCTGGCCACCGAGAGCGAACTTCCCGACCTGGCCATTGTGCTCGGTGGCGATGGCACGGTACTGGCGGCGGCCCGCCATCTGGCCAGTTTCGCCGTGCCAGTGCTCAGCTTCAACGTCGGCGGTCACCTGGGCTTCCTGACCCATGAACGGCGCCTGCTGCGGCTGCGGGGCGAAGCCAACGGGGAAGCGGGCAGCCACGACCCCGACGACAACCTTTGGCAACGCCTGCGGGACGACCGCTTCGCGATTGAGAAGCGCATGATGCTGGAAGCCCGGATCGACCGGGGGGACGGTGTGCCCCTGGAGGGAGACGTCCCCGCTGACGGTGATCTGAACGGGGTCGGCGATGGAACCCATGGCGCCCTCAACGACTTCTATTTCCGCCCGTACCTCGATGAGCTGTCGCCCACCTGCATGTTGGAGCTGGAGATCGACGGGGAGGTGGTGGACCAGTACCGAGGTGACGGCCTGATCATCGCCACCCCCACCGGCTCCACCGGCTACGCGATGGCCGCCGGCGGGCCGATCCTGCATCCAGGCCTCGAAGCGATCGTGGTCACGCCGATCTGTCCGATGAGCCTCTCCAGTCGGGCGGTGGTGGTGCCTCCCGGTTCGCGGTTGTCGGTCTGGCCCCTGGGGGAGGCCAGCCGGCGGGTGAAGCTCTGGAAGGATGGCGCCCCTGCCACCGTGCTGGAACCGGGTGATCGCTGCGTCCTGCAACGGGGCCGCCATCCGGTGCTGATGCTCCAGTTGGAGCAGAGCCCTTCGTACTACAGCACCCTCACCCACAAGCTCCACTGGGCCGGCAGCCTCATTGCCGGCGAACCGTCCCGCAACTGAGCCGCTGCGCTCCGTCCTGTCACCCCCTCCCCATGGCCCTGGAAATCGAGCGTCGCTTCCTCGTCAGTGGCGACCATTGGCGCTCCCATGCCCACCGGGCCAGGGCCATCCGCCAGGGTTATCTCTCAACCGGGAACGGGGACCTCACCCTGCGGGTGCGGCTGGCCCAGGCCCCCGATGGCGCCATGGAGGCGTTTCTCACCCTCAAGCTGCCGGCCGTCGGCACGGTGGCGGCGTCAGCCTCCGCTGGTCAGGCCCTGACACGGCAGGAGTACGAGTACCCGATCCCGGCGATCGATGCTGAGGCGCTGTTGGAGCGCAGCGCCCAACAGGTGAGCAAGACGCGCTTCAGCCTGGATCTGCCCGGTGGCGACTGGGTGCTGGATGTGTTCGAGGCCGCCAATGCCCCTCTGGTGGTGGCTGAGGTGGAATTGGAGCGGGCCGATCAGGCGGTGGCCATTCCCGCCTGGTGTTCCAGGGAGATCACCGGGCGCCGCGACCTCAGCAATGCGGCCCTGGCACACCGTCCCCTGGTGGCGTGGCCGGCAGCCGAGCGGGACTCACTCCTGCTGCCCCGGAGCGATTGAGCTCAGCTGGGCCTGGAAGGGTCGACATGGGGCAGAGCGCAGCAGTTGAAGCCGTCGCGGCAGATCTTGCCGTGGTCCATGGCCCAGTTCAGCAGGGCCACCCGGTTCTTGGCGCCTGTCTTGGTGAAGATGTTGCTGACGTGGTTGTCGACGGTGCGCTTGCTGATGGTCAGCTGGCCGGCGATCTCCTGGTTGGTGAGGCCGGTGGCCACCAGCTCGATGATCTCGAGCTCCCGTTCCGATAAATCGCTGCGTGGGTGCACGATGGGCCGTTCCGGGGACGGGGGCATCGATCGAGCCGGGGGCCTGCGCTCAACCATCGGCTCCTCGGCGGTTCCTGTCACTCTAGGCAGTGGCTGATCCATGATGCCCCTGTCATGGAGATGGCCGTTGCAGCTTCGACAGGCCCTGGCGGAAGGCCGCTTCGCCGTCACGGCGGAAGTGACCCCGCCCCGTGGGGGCAATGCCGGCCGCACCCTCGAGGCCGCACAGGCCTTGCGCGGTTTTGTGCAGGCGGTCAACGTCACCGACGGCAGCCGGGCGGTGATGCGGATGAGCAGCCTGGCGATGTGCCGCCTGCTGCTGGAGGCCGGCATCGAGCCGGTGCTGCAGATGACCTGCCGGGACCGCAACCGCATCGCCCTCCAGGCCGACCTGCTCGGCGCCCACGCCCTTGGCATCCGCAACCTGCTCTGCCTCACCGGTGACCCGGTGCGGGCGGGGGATCAACCCGGGGTCCGAGCGGTGAATGAACTGGAGGCGGTGCGGCTGCTGCAGCTGGTGCGGACCCTCAACGCCGGCGAGGATCCGGTGAAGGGGGAGCTGCCGGATGGGGCCACGGCACTGTTCCCCGGCGCCGCCGCCGATCCCCAGTCGCCCAGCTGGAGCGGCCTGTGTTCCCGGGTGCGGCGCAAGCAGGAGGCCGGCGCCCGCTTCCTCCAGACCCAGATGGTGATGGACACCGCCTGTCTGCGCCGCTTCGTGGAGGAGATCACGGCACCGCTCGGGCTGCCGGTGCTGGCCGGGGTGTTTCTGCTCAAGTCAGCCCGCAACGCCCAGTTCATCAACCGCGTGGTGCCCGGGGCCCGCATCCCCCAGTCCCTGATCGATCGCCTTGCCGGCGCTGCTGATCCGGCGGCGGAAGGTGTGGCGATCGCCGCCGAACAGGTGGCGGCCTACCGCTCCATCGCCCAAGGGGTGCACCTGATGGCCATCAAGGCCGAGCACCGCATTCCCCAGATCCTGAGGCTGGCGGGCCTAGGGGGTGCCGCTGGCAGCGAGGTCGGTGCCGAGCAGCTCGGCCATGGCCTTCTGCTGCGGTGACGGGGTGCCCACGTCCTGGCGGCGGGCGTCGGTGATCAGCCAGTCGAGGGCGGCTTCCTGCAGATCGAAATGGTCGCCGTTGCGATCGACGCAATAGCGGCCGTAGACCAGCTTCTCGACCAGTTGGACGCCGGCACCGATGCGGGAATAATCGAAGATGATCGAGTTGTCGATCGTGGCGCCTTCACAGATGTGGCAGCTCGGCCCGATCATGGCCGGGCCGATGATGGTCACACCGTTCTCGATGCGGGTCATGCCCCCCACGAAGATGGGCCCCTCGACGTGGATCTTGTCCCAGTCGGCCGCCACGTTCAGGCCCGCGTAGATCCCCGGACGCACCTGCTTGCCAGGAATCTGCACCTGGCGCACGTCCCCCTGGAGGACGCTGCGGATGGCCTGCCAGTAATCCGGCACCTTGCCGATGTCGACCCATTCGAATTCCATGGGCAGGGCATAGAAGGGGGCCCCGGATTCCACCAGCCTGGGGAACAGGTCGGCGGCGATGTCGAACGGTTCGCCGCTGGGGATGAAATCCAGGACGGCCGGTTCGAAGATGTAGATGCCTGTGTTGATCATGTCGCTGGCGGCCTCTTCCACCGACGGCTTCTCCTGGAAGGAGAGCACCCGGCCGGCTTCATCGGTCACGACCACCCCGTAACTGCTCACCTGATCGCGGGGCACCCGCTTGGTGATCAGGCTGGCCATGGCGCCCTTCTCGCGATGGCGCCGCACGGCTTCTGTGAGGTCGAGGTCGATCAGGGCATCCCCGCACAGCACCACGAAGGTGTCGTCGAAAAAGGGCTGGAAGTCCTGGATCTTCTTCAGCCCTCCGGCCGAACCCATCGCTTCCCCGATCAGTTCACCATCACTGATGCGCCCCTCGAAGCTGTAGGCGATCTGGACATCGAAGCGCTGCCCATCACGGAAGTAGTTCTCGATCTCCTCCGACAGATGGGAGACGTTGACCATGATTTCGTTGAAGCCGTGCTCCCGGAGCAACTCGAGCAGAAACTCCATCACGGGTTTCTGCAGGATCGGAATCATCGGCTTGGGGGTGGTGTGCGTGATCGGCCGCACCCGTGTTCCCTTGCCTGCCGCCAGGATCATCGCCTTCATCGGCGTCGTTTCATGTCGGAGGTGAGAAGTCAGCCTAAGGAGAAAACTCAGGCTGCCACTGCCTCCAGAGCCGGCCCCCTATCTGACCCCTGCCCGGGCAGCCGCGGCAGGCTCAGCGTTTCGGCCCTTTCCTCGCGCCGGCGACGCAGGCTGAGCGGACCGTAAAGGCCGCCGGCCTGCTCCAGTTCCACCTTGCCCTGGGAGGAGAGGAACAGCAGGGCCCAGAACACCCCGACCCGGTCCTGGTCCAGGTCCTCGTCGGCCGGCGCGTTGGCGACGGCCTCCGCCCAGGCGCCCACCAGGGCATCGAAGGCCACCCATTCGAGGCTTTCGGCGGTGGGGGACCACTGCAGCAGGAAGCGGCTGAGGGCGGCGGTGGTTTCCGGCAGTTTCTCCCGGTGGGCCAGGGAGGCCACCTGGGCGATGGCGGCCCGTTCGCTGTAGCGGCGCGCCCGGGGCCTGTGGCGCCCTTCCCCCCCGTCCTGTTCGAGTCGCTCGGCGATGTCCTCAAGCTGCCGGATCAGTTCCCCCAGGGTGACGGGGCGCTGCAGGGGCGGGGGCGCCACGGGACGGCGGTGCAGGTGCCGCTCCGGCCGGCGGGGCAGGGCCAGGGCTCCAGGGTCCCAGCCCTCGTCGTCCTCGGCGCAGAAGGGGTCCTCCAGCAGGGGCTCGGGCGGAAACGTGGCCGACTCCAACAGCTCCGCCTTGAGTCCCACCAGCACTGAGGCCGCCAGGAAGGCCTCGCTGGATTCGGCCAGATCCCGTTCGTAGCTGCCGCCCTGGGGGTCCAGCCGCCTGGGCCGTTCGATGCGTTGGCGCAGCTGGTCGAGGAAGCCGTCGACGACGGCGATCACATCCACGTCCCACGGGTCGATGTCGCCCCGCTCGGCCGCGTCCTGGAGCAACCGGATGGCGAGTCTGGCGCCCGCTTCTGCCACGCGCGATGTCCTGCTCGGGGGGGCCTTCCTGGCGCAAGCTACCGGCTATGGCCGACTGGCACCAGTCACCATGGTCACCGAACCGGCCCCATGGGCTTCAGTCGGTGGCCAGGGTGAGGCTGTCTTCGCCCGGCTCACGGGACGGCGCCGAACTCTCCCCGGCCGCCGGCAACAGGCCGAGCTGGGCGTCGACGGTGGCCCGGTAACGGCGCAGATCGTTCTCCAGTTCGCTGATCCGCACCTGCTGGGCCTCAACGTCGCCGCTGCTCTGCAGGGTTTCCACCTTGCGCACCACCCCGCTCCAGACGGCGTAGATCCAGGCGGCGGTGGCGCCGATGCCGCCCACCAGCAGCAGCAGGGCGGCCAATGGCAGGGTGGTGCTCACGCCCGGCAGGAAATGCACCGTGGTGGCCGTGGTGTTCTCCAGGGTGAACATCACCGTGGCCAAGCCGAAGCTGAAGATCAGAAGGAAGTTGATCTGCCGCATGGAGACCCTCGCTGTGCGATGGAGGAGCGTAGGCATCTTCTCCGCAGCAGGTCGCCATCAGCTGGGACCTACGCAGAGTTTCGTAACCGGCCCCGGGGCGGAGGGGGGCAGACGTCAACCCAGGGCCGGGGCGTGCAGCAGCGCCGGTGGCAGGTTGCCGAAGGCCCCGGCTGCCATCACTGCCGGAACGGGGGCACGCCCCACCTTCACCAGGGCCACGGACTCCCGGTCGACCAGGGCCTCGATCGCGGCGCGGTAGCTGTCGGTGACCAGGCGCGGGTAGAGGCCGATGCCGATGATCGGCACCAGCAGGCAGGAGATGACATAGATCTCCCTGGGTTCGGCGTCGACCAGGTGGGTGTGGGAGGCCAGCTCGGGATTCTCCTTGCCAAAGAAGATCTCCCGCAGCATCGAGAGCAGGTAGATCGGGGTGAGAATCACGCCGATCGCCGCCAGAACGGCGATCACGATGCGGAAGCTGAGGCTGTAGGCCTCACTGGTGGCGAAGCCCACGAACACCATCAGCTCCGACACGAAGCCGCTCATTCCGGGCAGGGCGAGGGAGGCCAGGGAGCAGACGGTCCAGAGGGCGAACATCTTGCGCATCTTCTGGCCCACGCCGCCCATCTCGTCGAGCTGGAGCGTGTGGGTGCGGTCGTAGGTGGCGCCCACCAGGAAGAAGAGACTGGCGCCGATCAGACCATGGCTGATCATCTGGAGCATGGCGCCGCTGGTGCCCAGGGCGCTGAAGCTGCCGATGCCGATCAGCACGAAGCCCATGTGGCTGATCGAGCTGTAGGCGATCTTGCGCTTGAGATTGCGCTGGGCGAAGGAGGTGAGGGCGGCGTAGATGATGTTGACCACCCCCAGGATCACCAGCAGGGGGGCGAACTGGGCGTGGGCCTCCGGCAGCAGCTGCACGTTGAAGCGCAGCAGCGCATAGCCACCCATTTTCAGCAGGATGCCCGCCAGAAGCATGTGCACCGGGGCGGTGGCCTCGCCGTGGGCATCAGGCAGCCAGGTGTGCAGCGGTACCACCGGCAGCTTGACGCCGAAGGCGATCAGCAGGGCGGCGTAGCAGAGCACCTGGAAACCGGTGCCGAAGTCCTTGGCCGCCAGAACCGTGTACTCGAAACTGGGGGCACCGCCGCCGTAGAAGGCCATCGCCAGGCCTGCCAGGAGGATGAACAGGGAGCTGCCAGCGGTGTAGAGGATGAACTTGGTGGCGGCGTACTGGCGCTTCTTGCCGCCCCAGATGGCCAGGAGCAGGTACACCGGCAGCAATTCCAGCTCCCAGGCCAGGAAGAACAGCAGCATGTCCTGCACGGCGAACACGGCGATCTGACCGCCGTCCATGGCCAGGAGCAGGAAGTAGAAGAGCTTCGGCTTGAAGGTGACCGGCCAGGCCGCCAGGCAGGCCAGGGAGGTGATGAAGCTGGTGAGCAGGATCAGCGGCATGGAGATTCCATCCGCCCCCACCGACCAGGCCAGGCCCAGATCGGGCAGCCACTCGACCCGCTCCACCAGCTGCAGGCCGGGATCGGCGGGATCGTAGCCGCGCAGGTAGGCCGCCACGGTCACCAGGAAGGTGGTGAGGGCGACGCCGAGGGCGTACCAGCGGACCTGCTTGCCATCGCCCTTGTCGGGGACGAAGGGGATCAGCAGAGCGGCGCCGATCGGGAACAGAATCGCGGTGCTCAGCCAGGGAAAGGGCACAGAACGGTGCTGTCCATCTGGCCGGAGTGTAGAAATCCCGGCCTCCGCCACACCCACCGGATGGGCGTTGTCACACACAGATGGGGCTCAGCCGAAGGCGCTGAACAGGAGCACCAGGCCGATGACCCCCCCGAACACGATCAGGGCATAGAACTGGACGCGGCCGGTCTCGAAGTACTTCAGGCCCTCGCCGCTGCCCAGGGTGAGCAGGCCGGTCAGGTTGACCACCCCATCCACCACCTTGGAGTCAACGTCGAGCACCTGGCGGGCCAGCCGGCGGCTGCCCTGGACGAAGAGCTTCTCGTTGATGGCATCGAGGTACCACTTGTTGGCCAGGAACCGGTTGATCGCCGGAAAGCGACCGGCCACGGCGGTGCCGAGATCGATGCGATGCAGGGCGTAGGCCAGCACGGCCACGCCGATGCCGAGGCTGGAGATGGCCACTGAAGCGCCGGCGAGGGGCAGGAATTCCCCCCAGCTGAAATGCTCGGCCACCTCGGCGGCCTCGACGGGATCGACGAGGTTGCCGAAGCGGCTGTTCCAGGGGGTGCCGAGCAGGCCGATCAGCACCGAAGGCACTGCCAGCACCACCAGCGGCGCGGCCATCTGCCAGCCGGATTCGTGGGGATGGCTGGCGTGGTCATGGTGGCCCTCCTCGGTGGCTTCCGGAGCGGACTGGCCCACCGCGCTGAGCAGCTGGGCGCGGATGCCGGCGTCCAGGCCCCGGAAGGGTCCCTCGAAGGTGAGGAAATAGAGGCGGAACATGTAGAAGGCGGTCATCCCGGCGGTCAGGAAGCCCATGGCCCAGAGCAGCGGGAAGCTGTTGAAGGCCTGGCCAAGGATTTCGTCTTTGCTCCAGAAGCCCGCCAGGGGAGGGATGCCGCTGATCGCGATGCAGCCCACCAGGAAGGTGGCGGAGGTGATCGGCATGTGCTTGCGGAGGCCGCCCATCAGTCGCATGTCCTGGGCCAGCACCGGCTCGTGGCCCACCACCTCCTCCATGGCATGGATCACCGAGCCGGAGCCGAGGAAGAGCATCGCCTTGAAGAAGGCGTGGGTCACCAGGTGGAACATCCCCGCCACCGGGGCCCCGCAGCCCATGGCCAGCATCATGTAACCCAGCTGGGAGACGGTGCTGTAGGCCAGCCCCTTCTTCAGATCCATCTGGGTGAGGGCGATGGTGGCCCCCAGAAACAACGTGATGGTGCCGATCACGGCGATCACCAGCTGCACCTGGGGGAAGGGCTCATAGACCGGCTGCAGGCGGGCCACCAGGAAGACGCCGGCGGCCACCATGGTGGCCGCATGGATCAGGGCCGAGATGGGGGTCGGGCCCTCCATGGCATCGGGCAGCCACACGTGCAGGGGGAACTGGGCCGATTTGGCCATCGGGCCCATGAACACCAGCAGGCAGAGCAACACGGCGACCCCGGTGGGCAGGCCACCGCCGGCGACGGCTGCCGAAAGCCGTTCACCGATCTCCTCAAAGCCGAAGCTGCCAGTGGCCCAGAACAGGCCCAGGATCCCCAGCAGCAAGCCGAAGTCGCCCACCCGGTTGACCACGAACGCCTTCTGGGCGGCGTTGGCGGCGGCGTCCCGGTCGTACCAGAAACCGACCAGCAGGTAGGAGCACATGCCCACCAGCTCCCAGAACACGTAGATCTCCAGCAGGTTGGGGCTGATCACCAGCCCCAGCATCGAGCTGCTGAACAGGGCCAGATAGGTGAAGAAGCGGACATAGCCCTTGTCGTGGGCCATGTAGCCGTCGGAATACACCATCACCAGCAGGGCGATGGTGGTGACCAGCGACAGCATCACGGCCCCGAGGGCGTCGACGCGGAAGCCCATCTGCAGATGGAAACTGCCGGCGCCGGCCCAGTCGAACAGCACTTCGGTACTGCCCGCCCCAGCCAGTTGCTCGGCCAGGATCGCGAAGCTGAGCACGGCGGCCATGCCCACGCTGGTGATCAGCAGCAGGGCCACGGGCTTGCGCAGGCGGTTGATGGTGCGGTTGAAGGTGATCAGCCCCAGGCCGGTGAGGCAGGCCCCCAGCAGGGGGAGCACTGGTATCAGCCAGGCAAGTTCGGAAGCGGAGGGCATCCTGGAGGCTCTGTTGGGGCGAGTGTAGGCAGGCCCACCAGGATGCCTCCGCCTCTGTGGGGGCCTGCCCATCGTCCCCGGCCGGCCGGCGGGGGCTTCAGCCCAGCCAGTGGGCCAGGGCGGTGCGCGAGAAGGTCGTGGCGCCGAGGCCGATCCAGCGGTGGGCCCACCAGAACACACCGATGGCGATGGCGATCCCCAGCTGAGAGGGCCGTAGGAATTCCGCCGCCACCAGCGTCTGACGACCATCCAGAACGGCGGCGAAGGGCAGCACCGAGGTGGAGGCCCGCAGCTCCTCGAAGGCCGGACCGAAACGGTTGTGCAGGCGGCGGTCCCCGTTCCAGACGGCGAACAGGTGGTGGCCGATCAGTCCCACGCAGGCCACCAGCGTGAAACTGGTGCCGATCCAGAGCAGGTGGGTGGCGCACCACAGCACCTGGCCCACGGCCTGGGGATGGCGGCTCACCCGGATGATCCCCGTGGCGTAGAGACGCACCTGGGGCTTCAGCACCGCCGGGATCTCCAGCAGGTTGTAGGTGGCGGGATAGAGAAACAGAAAGCTGATCGCCGTGCCGGTCCAGACCACCGGCACCACCCAGGGCTGGTCCTGCAGGTTCCAGAGCCGCAGGCCGTCGTAGCGATGGGCCAGGAAGTAGCCCACCACCACCACCGCCGAGGGGATGCTGAGGCCGGCGAACAGCAGCCGCCAGAGCCGGGCCCCGATGCGCGCCTCCCCCCAGACCCTCAGGGAGGCCCCGCCGCTGTGGATCAGGGCGAAGATCACCAGCAGAGCCAGCATCACCACGCTGCTGTGCTGGGGGGCCACCGTCAGCAGGGGAAGCGAGGGCATGGGGGCGCGGCGTCCGGGAGCGGATGTGACAGGCCGATTCTGGCCACTGGGCGGGACCCCTAGAGTTCCGCACGGCCTGCCGGCTCCGGCGAACGGTCCCCCCGCGGCCTCCCCGACCCATGGCAGATCTGCCCTTCACCCTCGACCAGCTGCGCATCCTGCGGGCCATTGCCAGTGAGGGCAGCTTCAAGAAGGCGGCCGACAGCCTCTATGTCACCCAGCCGGCGGTGAGTCTGCAGATCCAGAACCTGGAGAAGCAGCTGGATGTGTCCCTGTTCGACCGTGGCGGCCGCAAGGCCCAGCTCACCGAAGCCGGCCACCTGCTGCTGAGCTACTGCGACCGGATCCTGAGCCAGTGCCAGGAGGCCTGCCGCGCCCTCGACGACCTCCATAACCTCCGGGGCGGCTCCCTGGTGGTGGGGGCGAGTCAGACGACGGGCACCTACCTGATGCCCCGCATGATCGGCCTGTTCCGCCAGAAGTACCCCGACGTGGCGGTGCAGCTGCAGGTGCACAGCACCCGCCGCACCGGCTGGAGCGTGGCCAACGGCCAGATCGACCTGGCGATCATCGGCGGCGAACTGCCGGCGGACCTCAACGACCTGCTGCAGGTCGTGCCCTACGCCAACGACGAACTGGCCCTGGTGCTGCCCCCCAAGCACCCCCTCTCCCGCCTGCCCGAGCTCACCAAGGACGACCTCTACCGCCTCGGCTTCGTCTGTCTCGACGCCCAGTCGACCACCCGCAAGATGGTGGACCAGCTGCTCAGCCGCTCGAAGCTCGACGTGCAGCGGCTCAAGATCGAGATGGAGCTGAACTCCTTCGAGGCCATCAAGAACGCCGTGCAGGCGGGCCTGGGGGCGGCATTCCTGCCGGTGGTGTCGATCGAGCGGGAGCTGGCCGCCGGCACCTTGCATCGCCCCCAGGTGGCCGACCTGATGGTGCGGCGCCAGCTGAAGCTGATCACCCATCCGGCCCGCTATTGCTCCCGGGCCGCCGACGCCTTCCGCCGCGAGGTGCTGCCGGTGTTCGCCAGCCCGGACAGCCCCCTGCGCCAGGTGCAGGCCACAGCGGGGGTGGCCGAGCGCAACGGGCTCAGAACTGATCGGCCTCCGGTGTGATGCCGACGGCGTCATCCGCGGCGCCGGCGACTCCCCTGGTCTGGAACTTGTTGCCGGAGATGTCGGTCTGGTAGACGCAGCGCACGACCGGTTTGTCGCGCACCGAGCCGATGTAGGCGAAGGTGTTCATGCGTTGCTTGCACTGGCGCATCTGCTCGGCGGTCACCGCCCCTTCCTTCTGCAGCACGGACCAGTTCTCCCGGCGGATGACGCAGCCGGGCTGGAGCGTGGGCTGGGTCACGAAGCTGCTGCTCGGGTTCATCGTGGTGTACAGCTCGATGTCCATCACGAAGGCGCTGGCCCCCCACTGCTTGCAGAACTCGGGGTCGGGAACCGCCATGTCGAGCTGCTGGGCGCTGGCGATGTTGCCCTGGTTGCCCTGGGTGGTGCTGGTCACGGCGCTGCCGATGCCGATGCCCACCACCAGCACCCCCGCCAGCACGGCCACGGTGGCCACATTCAGCTGAATGTTGGGGCCGCCGCCGCCCGGCGGGCCGCCACCGTTGCCGGAGGGGGGGCGCCCGCCACCACCACCGCCGTTCATCTCCCGACGCCCCTTGGCTGCTGTGCGCGGGTCGTCCCGGCGTCCGTAGCCCGTGGAAAACCGGTCCGGGCGCTCGTCGTAACGATCGGCCCGGGGGTCGTAGCGGTCGGGTCGGGAGGCGTAGCCGCCCGGCTCGGGCCGGCCACTGCTGCTGCGGGAGCGGGTCACAGGGTTTCCGGGCTGCGGGGCAGGCCCATGGAGTAATTCAGTACCCGGGCCTCGGGGTTGTAGCTCAGTTCACCGGCCTGGAGCATCTGCCGGACGAGTCCCTCCAGTTCGGAGCCGATGCGGCGCAGGCTGTAGTCGCTGAGTTCCTGGCCGGCCTGGGCCGCCACCAGCTGCCTGAACTGGCCCCGCACCTTCTCCAGGGCCGCCTCGTCCCAGAGGAACTCGTTGTCAGGATCGATGTCGAGGGTCAGCTGATCCGGGTCGGGGATGAGATCGTCGTTCTCAACCCGCGCCGTGAACAGACGGATGTGGCGGGTGGTGGACTTGAGCAGCGTCTCGACCATGGGCTGGGCCTCGGGGGCAGGGGATGCGGGAAGGGGGCGGCACCCGTTGAGTGCTCCGTTGACTTTAGGTAGGCCGGAGCCCGATTCCGTCGCCCCGGCCCGTGGCCGCTGCTCACCCCTGCCCTGGAGGGCCCGATAAGGTTGCTGTTGATCTCGGGTTCGACATGCGGGTTGTCATCGCCGGGGCCGGGCTGGCCGGCCTGTCCTGCGCCAAATACCTCTGTGACGCCGGCCATACCCCGATCGTGCTTGAGGCCAGAGATGTGCTGGGCGGCAAGGTGGCGGCCTGGCAGGACGCCGATGGCGACTGGTATGAAACCGGCCTGCACATCTTCTTCGGCGCCTATCGCAACATGCGCCAACTCTTTGCCGAGCTGGACATCGAAGATCGCCTGCAGTGGAAGGCCCACGCGATGATCTTCAACCAGAAGGAGGTGCCGGGCACCTACAGCCGTTTTGATTTTCCAGACCTGCCCGCTCCCATCAACGGCGTGGCGGCGATCCTGGGCAACAACGACATGCTGACCTGGCCGGAGAAAATCGCCTTTGGTCTTGGTCTGGTGCCGGCGATGCTGCGCGGCCAGGCCTATGTGGAGGAATGCGACAAGTACAGCTGGAGTGAATGGCTGCGGATTCACAATATCCCTGAGCGCGTCAACGATGAAGTTTTTCTCGCCATGAGCAAGGCGCTCAACTTCATCAACCCTGAGGAGATCTCCAGCACAGTGGTGCTCACCGCCCTCAACCGCTTTCTGCAGGAAACCGACGGCTCCCGCATGGCCTTCCTGGATGGCAACCCACCGGAGCGGCTCTGCCAGCCGATGGTGGATTACATCGAGGCCCGTGGGGGAGAAGTGCATCTGGACTCCCCCCTGCGGGAGATCCGCATCGACCAGGACGGGGCCGTCACCAGCTTCCGCATCGGCGGCATCAAGGGCCGCCCAGAGCGGGAGATCCAGGCCGATGCCTACGTCAGCGCCATGCCGGTCGACCCGCTCAAGCTGCTGCTGCCCGAGCCCTGGAAGCAGCTGCCGTACTTCAGCAAGCTCGAGGGCCTGCGGGGTGTGCCGGTGATCAACATCCATCTCTGGTTCGACCGCAAGCTCACCGACATCGACCACCTGCTGTTCAGCCGTTCCGATCTGCTCAGCGTCTACGCCGACATGAGCAACACCTGCCGGGAGTACGAGGATCCTGATCGCTCCATGCTCGAGCTGGTGTTCGCTCCTGCCGCCGACTGGATTGGTCGCCCGGATGAAGAGATCGTGGCCGCCACGCTGGAGGAGCTCAAGCGCCTGTTCCCCGTCCATTTCACCGGTGCCACACCGGCCAAACTGCGTAAGTCGGTGGTCGTCAAGACGCCGCTTTCGGTTTACAAGACCGTGCCCGGCTGCCAGCAGCTGCGCCCCTCCCAGGATTCCCCCATCCCCAACTTCTTCCTGGCGGGCTGCTTCACCATGCAGCGCTACCTGGCCTCGATGGAGGGGGCGGTGCTGAGCGGCAAGCTCTGCGCCGCCGCCGTGGACGCCCACCTCTCCGGCAGGGGCCAGGGGCCCGCCCCCGCCCAGAGCCTGGCGACGGTGTGAGTGTGCTGGCCCCGCTGTCCCCCTGCCTCTCCACCGATCTGCAGGACGCCTACGAGTCCTGCCGGCAGGAAACGGCGCGCTGGGCCAAGACCTTCTATCTCGGCACGATGCTGCTGCCCCCGGCCAAGCGCCGGGCCATCTGGGCGATCTACGTCTGGTGCCGCCGCACCGACGAACTGATGGACAGTGCCCAGGCCCAGACCCTGTCCGCCGACGTTCTGCTGGAACGCCTCGACGCCTGGGAGGAGCGCACCCGCGCCCTGTTCGCCGGCCGTGCCGTTGATGCCCTCGACAGGGTGATGGTGGACACGATGGAGCGCTTCCCCCAGCCCCTGCAGGCCTACCTCGACATGATCGAGGGCCAGCGGATGGACGTGCTGCGCGATCGCTACGCCAGTTTCTCCGACCTCCAGCTTTATTGCTATCGGGTGGCTGGCACCGTGGGTCTGATGACCCAGGAGGTGATGGGGGTCGACGCCGCTTACACCTCCGCCCCCTGGAGCGAGCGCCCCGACACCTCGGAAGCCGCTGTGGCCCTTGGCATCGCCAACCAGCTGACCAACATCCTGCGCGATGTGGGTGAGGATCGCGGCCGTGGTCGCATCTATCTTCCCCAGGAGGATCTTGACCGTTTCGGTTACTCCGAAGCCGATCTCATGGCCGGTCGTCTTAACGAGAACTGGCAGGCACTGATGCGCTTCCAGCTCGAGCGGGCCAGGGATTGGTTCAACCGTTCCGAAGCCGGGGTGCGCTGGCTGGCTCCGGATGCCCGCTGGCCGGTGTGGGCGTCCCTGCGTCTGTATCGGGGAATCCTTGATGTCATCGAGAGATTGGATTATGACGTCTTCAACCATCGCGCCTTCGTGCCCAGGGTCGGCAAATTGCTGGATCTTCCGTTGTCCTATGTGATCGCCCAGACGCGTTGAAGAGCCGTTCCATCTGCCAGGCCCACGGGCGAGTTCAGCGCTGATCCCCCAGGGCCAGCCACTCCTCCAGCACCGGGTTCACCAGGGAGGGATTTTCGTCATGGGGGCAGTGGCCGAGGCCGGGCAGGATTCGCAGGTCGCGCACGGCGGCAAAGTCCCCGGCCCAGCGCCGGGCCTCGGCAACCGGCTCCCAAGGATCAGCCTCCCCCCAGAGCAGCCGGACCGGAATGGTCAGTTCCGCCAGCATGTCCGGGGCCAACCGGTCGCGGAAGAGATTGATGAATCCCCGGAAGCTCTCCTCGGCGCCGGCACTGCGGGCCGGCGTCAGCAGCATCTGCACCAGTTGGTCGTCGATGCCGTGGCCCGTGGGGTAGGCGACGCCCAGAACCCTGCGGATCACGCCGGGATTGGCCACCCAGCGGAACAGGCGGCCCGTGAGCCAGCGCTGCCGCACCAGGCGTTTCAGCAGGGGCCGGCCGATCCGGCGCAGGGGTGGCTGCTCGCTCAGGCGGCGGTCGTCAAGGCTGCGCTGGGCGCAGTCGATCAGGATCACCTGGGCCACGTCGTTGCCGAGCTTGGCCGCTGCGGCGAGGGCCACAACACCCCCGATCGAGTTGCCGACAAGTTGGACTGGCGTGCGGATCACCTCCCGCACGAAGGCTGTCACCTGATCGGCCCACAGATCGATGCAGTAGCGCAGCGCCAGGCCGTTGTCCGCTTCGCCCTCGAGGCGGGAGGGGGGCTTGCTGCTGGCCCCGAAGCCGACCAGATCCATGGCATAGACCGTCCGCCGGCCGGAGAGGGGCGCCAGATTGTGGCGCCAGTGTTCCTTGCAGGCGCCGAAGCCGTGGATCAGCAGAACAGACCTTCCACCTGCCTGGACCGGCGCCGCAGGGGGGCTGCGGACATAGCTCACTGTTTGACCCTGCCATCGCCAGGTGTCCAGCCAGTCCGCCGGGTAAATCGTGCCGCCGCTGGCCTGGGGAGTGGAGGGCATGACGCTTGGTAAATGCCTTGAGGGAGGAAAGACCCCCCAAGGCAAGAGACTGTCCTATGTCACTCAAGCGGCCCTGAACTCAGACTGCGGCTTTCTGGTTGGCCAGCAGGTTCTTGAGCTTGGCCAGTTCGCCGGCCCAGCGGGGATCGGGGGCGCCTTCGCCGACGGCATCGGCATGGACCACCTTGTTGACACTCTTGCGGGCGGGCGTCGGGGCGCTGCCGGGGCGACGATCGGCACCGGCGGCTCCGCGGCTGTCACGGCGCTGCTCGGAAATCTCGATGCGCAGGGTGCTGCCGCCGAAGTCCTTGCCGTTGAGCTGGGCGATCACCGCCTCGGCCTGGGCCAGATCCTCAACGTTGGCGAAGCCGAAGCCCCGGCAGCCGCCGGTCTCCCGGTCGTTGACCGCCTTGAAACGCACCCCCTCTCCCACGTTCGAGAAGAGAGCTTCCAGCTCTTTGGCATCAAAGGTTTGCGGCAGATTGCCGACATAGAGACGAACGCTCATGGGGAGGGGGCTCGGGAAAGGGAAAAAAACTCTGGCAGGCGGTGCGATCGCGCCATTGCATCCAGCAGTTAATCATGCCGTGGGTCCGCCGCCGCTGCCTCGCTCTGGCGATCCAGCCACACCTGGGCGGCAACAACGGTTGCTTCGACCAAAGCGTGATCCGCCAACTCCGCTGTCTCCGTTGCTGCTGTTCCACCCAGGCGACCGAAGGCCGATTCGGCCGTGAGGTGGTCGATCAGCTGGCCGAGCCGGGGGCCCGGAGCGATGGCCAGCAGTTGCTGCAGGCGGCGGCCGTCCAGGGGTGGCCGGGGGTGAAACAGGCGATCAGCCGGATCCCGCCAGCGCCGCAGGGCCTGCTGTGCCGCCACCGGATCCAGGTGCAGCAGCAGGGCGGGCAGCTCCTCCTCCAGCTGGCGCTGCAGCGCCAGCCGCTCCGCTTCGGCCAGGGCGTCCAGCGCCAGCGCACCGGTGCCCCCAGGCGTCTGCCGGAGACGGCCGAGCCATTGGCGC
>NZ_JAYGHY010000051.1:0-21315 GCF_034931305.1 Cyanobium gracile UHCC 0281
AAGACCGCACAGCGCACTGGGAGGCAAAACTCCCCATGAGGTCTACACTGAGACCAAACCCTGTTCCTCCCGCCCGGAGTTAACGATGTCAGGGACCGAATCTGTCCAATAAAAGCCATCCACCTCATGGAGTCCTTGCGGCCAGGTGATGGCAAGCGTTGGATGGACCCTGCCGCCGGTAGATGGCTACCATGTAGGCAAGTAGGCAGATCACAATGGCCAGCCGGATCGGAGTCCTCACAGTTCCAACGCGCTATGAGGGCCTTCTCGACTCTGTTGGCCAACAGCAGATTGGGCAAATATTGTTAGAGTCGGAGCCTGATCTAAACGCTGTAAGGTCTGCGTTAGTTGAAGTTGCCAGTGCCAAACAGGGCAAACTACTATTTCTACTTGGCTCTACAGGCACAGGAAAAACTACTCTTGCAGCGTCGACCCAGATTTACCTAGCGAGCCATGTCTCTGCTGTTTTATCACCACCACCTGACTATGAACTTGCCCTATCTGAGCTCCCTGCATGGTTGCACAAAAACATCAATTCTTCTGACCGTCAAAAAGGAATTGTCGTTGTCAATCTAGACGGTCGAGAGTTGCCAGCCATTGATGAAGCTGCGAGGCAAGCTGCGATGGTCAATTTAAACGCATACTTTCGGAGAACCAGCAATCTTCTCGCTGTCTGGCCAGTAATCAATCGCCCGTTTGCCAATGATCTGATTCGCTTGCTTGAGGAGGTAGGGGGGCGAAGCGCATTGGCTCAACAACCTGTCCATGAACTGGTTGGAGTACCAAAGGAGCGCTACTATGATGCTCTCAGCTTGTTGCTAACAGCTACAGGAAATAGATTAGAAGACGCGGCCATTACCAGAGAAGAAGCTGAGTCACTGGTTGAAACTTCGGAGTCAATTGGTGACTACATGAGGCAAGTCAATGATTTAGTTGTCTCGCGTTATGACATTGGTGAACTCGGGGCCAGTCTGCCGCGCTTAAGCATTGTTGTTTCATCTAACGCTGATTCAGCTGATTCATGCAGGATGCTGCGGAGAGGAAGCAAGTTCTTGGTTGATCCTGAACGCTTGCTACAGTTCAGCCGAGCAAACGTAGCTGACGACTGGCGTACTTCTGGAAAGAGAGATCCACGTCACAGCCTTCCATTTATAACCAGCTTGTTTGAGGTGAAGCTACTAAACTTAACAGGAAGCATGGTGGTAAATGCCTGCGCATTTGCTGATGACGCCGCCATTCAAGCGGAGGTTAGGAAAAAATATCCAAATCCAGTCAAGAGGAATGCTGCAAACACACTAAATCGAAGCTCGTTGGTCAGATCACTCAAAGGCGAAGAGGATGTAGGACCTGCGGGAGGTGCAATTTCACAGGGCGTCTCGGATGCATACAAAGATCTTCAGAAGTTTTCAAAGACAGCACATAAATTGATCAATAAGTCAATCGTGAGAGTGATAACCGACGACCTTGAGATTAACTTGCCTGACTTGAGATACGAGTATCAGCCCCATCAAAACGAAGGTTTACAAGTGGATTGCTGGTATCAACGTGACGGAAGGCCTGAAACTCTTGAATTTACGCATAGATTAGCTGACGAGCTCTCACCGGCATCCATTTCATCATATTGTCTCGGCAAGATTCGGGATTATGCAAGAGATTACGGACTGATTTAGTTTTTGAGGCCATCCAACATCATCATTCACCCGTCCCGCGCCATCATCTATCTGTTTCAGCGAAAACTTCTGCGGGCGGGTGATGATGAGCGTTAGCCGAATCTCTGGGAAGGGTGCCTGGATAGGGGCCGAGAGGGATGGATGCGCAAAAACCAGGGTTTTGGCTAAAGTGGAAAAAGTCGGTATGAAGACATGAATTTCACGTTGGAGTGTGAACAAGAAATCGACGGACGTTGGATCGCCGAGGTACCTCAGTTGCCTGGGGTCCTTGCGTATGGAAGTTCGTCTGCCGATGCGATGTCGAAGGCCGAAGTATTAGCCCTTCGTGTTATCGCAGATAGGCTTGAGAATGGTGAGTCCGAGCCAATCAGCATCCAGTTTTCGCTTCCACTCCCTGCATGAGCAATTGGCCCTCAGCCAAAGCCAAGAGGGTATTGGCAGCCTTGCAGTCTATTGGCTGGAGAGTCAAGCGCCAGTCAGGATCTCACAAGACTCTTGAACATGCAGACTATCCAGACTATATCTTTGCATTCCATGATGGCGAAGAGATTGGCCCCAGGATGATGTCTCGAATTGCCAAGCACACCGGCCTTCAACCAGATGATCTGTGATGCTGACTGCAAATCGGCTAACAATGCCATACACCTGAGCCGCTCCCTAATGGTCTCTTTTGGTCTTCCTGGCAATTGGCGGCCAGGTGATGGCGAGCGCTAGGCGGCCGTAAGCATCAAGTTAGCTAGCGTGGAAATCTATGGAGCAACAAGATGACCTACATATACGATTCAATAGACGCGTGAACCACGTCAGAATCGTCTAACATTCGAAATAGCTGACGCACCGTAGTTTTTGATTTTCTGTCTCCATGGCCCCCCAATGCCAAAAATGTAAGAGCAAGTCGGTCGTCTACGACCGAAGTCTTGGTGGCCGGGCTGTCTGCGCAGTCTGTGGAGCGCCAATGAGTAACACAAGCAGGAAGCCGATAAGCCACCAAAGTCATTCCCAAGCGACGAATCGCGGAAAATGGAAGCCAGCGAGACTGCAAACCTATTCCAAGCCAGTAACTCAGAGAGCAAGGAAACAGCGCTTTCCCGTTAGGTCTGCGATTGCATGGTTGCTTCCAATAGGCCTTGTGGGATGCTATCTCTATCTGATGGGAAATCCAAGGGCTGTATCCCATTGGCTCGCTCCATACAGCCCATCCAGTAGAAATGCTTGGTGGATCAAGACGCCTGCTGACATAGAGCTACTAATTGATCAAGCCAAAAAGACTGACAGGGAAGCAGTTGACCTGTCAGTTCACAGAACAATTCGTGAGTTGGTTCCACGCTTACAGGATAAAGGAGTACGTCTTCTGATCACCGACAAGGTGATGGAACATGCCGGTGGCGAATGGGATCCTGGTACGGCCGAAATCAGAATACGTCCTTCTACTGTATCAATGGGTAGCAGAGTTCTGGCTGAAGCTTTGGCTCATGAAACAGCGCATGTGGCTCAGTCTTGTAGGGCTGGTGGACTTGGAAAGAATAGTGAGCCGATGGGAATTCAGGTAAACACTGCAGAGGTGTTCAAGCATCAGCTTGGCTCACCCCTGTACAAGGGTGAGCCGTCCAGTAAGGCGATTGAGTTGGAGGCTTACTCGGTAGGGGCAAACCCTCCTTGGGCCATCCAGTTATTGGATCACTTCTGCAAAGGCTGAATCACTAAGCCCGGATATCTCCTGATGTCGAGTCTGTTGTGATATGAGTTGACTTTTCTAAAGCTTTTCTGTAAGGTATTTCTGGCTTTGCTTGAATAAATCTCACTTTTGGCTTGAAGTTTCAATATGACATCCGAGGATCGCAATCGACGCATGAAGTGGCGGCCCAATGTTCCCCGATGGTGGATATCCGATTTCAATATGACCCATCGTGATGAGACGAAGGAGCGCAGTGCAGTCAATTCCAAGGCCAACCAGCTCACCGGGGCCAATGGTGATGATCTTGTTAAGAGCGCAAATGTTCAACTCTTTCGCCAGCGGCTGTTAAATCTTCAAAAGACCTGGTCTGGCTCTCAGCGACAGCAGGCAACTTCACTGAAGCCAAAAAGGTCAAGCCCTGATGATTTAGAAAAATACCGATTGAAGCGGAACGCTAGGCGTAGAATTATCGAAGAGCAGACCAGTCGTCTCAATCGTGATATCCGAAGACTTCAAATCGCATTTTCGATACTGATCTGCCTGATTGGGCTGTTGTCCAGTGGTATCCTAGGGCTGCTCGTCGGTGCGGGATTTGGTCTGCTCATCGTGTCGCTTCGCCTGAGACTGTAGGACGCTAGAAATCCCCCTTGATGTTGAAAAAGCTGGCCAGGCCCCAGCGGCTGAATCTGCATGGTGGCCTTGCGATTGCCGCTGCGCCAAAGGAACAACCATGCTTTTCGGGCGTGTATGTGCCATGCAAATACGGATACTCACTGCACAAGTCGCGGTCTGACTTTAGAGAGATTTGGATTATCTCTTCTTCGACTCAAAAAGGCGTGGCTGGGACTTTCCCATTGTGCCTTCTACTCTCCAGCCTCAGGACACAGCGGGCGGAAATCGGATTTAAGTCAATGTCGTCGTGTAGAGCCCGCCGCTAATCTTCAACGATGTGACCAAGCCCCGAGCCCCGGCCGGCCCACCCTCCACCAATGCCAACGGCCCCAACACCGTGGGCATCGACGTGGGCGGCCCCCGCAAGGGATTCCATGCCGTCGCCCTCACCGGCGGCGCCTACGCCGCCCAGCTGGCCACCAGCGATGCCGAGGCCCTCGCCCACTGGTGCCGCTCCGTGGTCCAGGCGAGCGTGACCGCCATCGATGCCCCCTGCCGCTGGAGCACCGATGGCCGCGCCCGGCCCTGCGAGCGGGAGCTGAGGCTGCAGGGGATCATCTGCTTCGCCTCGCCCACCCGCCAGGCCGCCGTCGCCCACCCCAGCGGCTACTACGACTGGATGCTGCGCGGCGAAGCGCTGTACCGGGCCCTCGAGCCCAGCCATCCGCTCGCCACCATGCTGCCGATTGGCGCTGGGCCCTGCTGCTTCGAAACCTTCCCCCACGCCATCACCTGGCACCTGCGCGGCGGCAACGCCCAGGCCTCCCAGAAGCGCACGCAGCGCCGTGAGTTGCTGCAGCAGGCGGGCATCGACCTGGCAGCGCTCACCTCCATCGACTGGATCGATGCCGCCCTCTGTGCCCTCACCGCCCACCACGCCGCCAGCGGTGGCGCCTGCGTGGCCTACGGCGAACCGGAGACCGGCTGGATCGTGGTGCCTGGCTAAACCGCCGGGGCCTCGGCCCCGCGGCTAACGGAGATCAGCGCGCCCACCAGGCCGAGGGCGGCCGCCAGGCGAAAGGCCAGCTGCTGGGCCCCCAGAAAGGCCTCCAGCTCGGTTCCGCCCAGCCGTGCCCCCACCTCCCCCGCCAGGGCGGCGTCGGCACCGGCGGCGCCCTGGCCGTGGGCGAGCAGGGAGGCCGCCAGCGCCGTCCCGATCGCCTGGCCGAAGTTGCGCGCCGTCGACAGGAAGCCGTTGGCCACGCTGAGGGGCTGCGGCGGCACGGTGTTGAGCGTGGCGCTGTTGTTGGGGGGATGGAAGAGCCCGCCGCCCATGCCCAGCAGCACCAGCGGCCCGATGATGCTGGCGACGGCGGCGTCCGGACCCAGCCAGGACAGGCCCACCAGGCCCGCACTGATGCAGAGCATGCCGGCCGTGCTCAGGGTCCGCGCCCCGGCCCGGTCCCCCAGGCTGCTCACCGTCAGGCTCGTGGCGGTGAGCACCAGCTGCGCGTACAACGGCAGCAGGAAGTAGCAGGCCACCGCGGCCACGAAGTAGAAGGCGGCGGCCACCGAGCCGCAGGTGTAGGCCCGCGAGCGGATCAGGCTGAGCGTTAGCAGCGGTTTCGGCCGGCGCTGCTCCACCGCCACGAACAGGGCCAGAGCCGCCGTGCCGCCCATCAGGATCGCCAGGCTGGCCGCGTTCAGCCCGTCCTGGGAGAGCTGCTCGATCACCAGGAAGGGAGCGCTGGTGGCCACCACCGCAAGCAGGGCCCCCGTCCAGTCCATGGCGGTGCGGTCCTGGCTGCGGGGGCGGGCCTTGAGGATCCGCAGGCTGAGGATCAGTCCGGCCAGGCTCACCGTCAGGATCACCAGAAACAGGGAGCGCCAGCCGAACTGGCCAATCAGCAGGCCGCCGAGCACCAGCCCCGTGACCTGGGCCAGCGCCAGGATCGAGGCGTTCACCACCATGGCCTTGCGCCGCCCCTGCTTCGGAAAGACGGCGGTGATCTCGGCCATCACGTTGGCCAGGACCAGGCCGCCGCCCACGCCCTGGAGAACGCGGAAGCCGATCAGGATCTCCACCGTCGGTGCCAGCGCGCACAGCACCGACGTGACGACGAGGACGCCCATGCCGATGACGACGATGCGCCGGCGTCCCCAGATGTCGGCCAGGCGTCCGGCCGGCAGCAGGGTGACCGTCACGGTGAGCAGGAAGGCGACGATCACCCACTTGAGAACCGGCAGCCCGACACCGAACTGTCGCGCCATCGCCGGCAGGGCCAGCGTGACGATGAACCCGTCCATGTAGACAACGAAGTTGCCGCATTCCACGGCGGCCAGGGTCCACCAGCGCTCGGGATGGGCCGGTGGCGCCGCCCCCGGACGCTGGACGGCGGCGTTGGCTTGGTCCATGGGCGGTGCTGCCCTGATCTCCAGATGGCCTGCAGATACTGGCAGCGGTGCTGTGCTACCGGCGTGAGGTTCGGCCTTGAGCGGACGGAAGGACCTCAATCGAAATGCCCATTAAGGTGCCCTGATGGACATTTCCGTGACCGAGTTCCGTGCCCAGTGCCTGGAGTTGATCCGGCAGGTGGAGTGTGGTGGCGAGGTGGTGGAGATCACCCGCCACGGCAAGTTGGTGGCGCGCCTCATGCCGCCGATCGCGCGCTCCGCGCAGGGTCCCCAGCCATGGACGACCCTGCGCGGTTCCGGAGAGCTGCACGCTGAGCCCGAGGAATCCGTGCTGGAGGCCCAGGCCATCCGCAACAGCGGAGTGATCGGAATCTGGAAGGGGACCAGGACGTAGCTCGGTTTTTCCTGCATTGGACCCCGTCAAAGGCCTGCTGTGCTTCCCCAGAAGACCGATACGAGCCTTACCGGCAGTGGCTACGGCTACCGGCGCGCCGATGGCATCGCCGTGATGCCGCTGGGAGAGCTGGGTCCTTGAATAGCCAGCAGGCCAAAGAACCGCCCACTCCAGGAGCCAGTCCCTTGCCCTATGTGAACGTTCAGATCACCCGAGGTGCATCGCGGCAGCAGAAGGCCGAGATCGTCAAGGACATCACGGATTCCCTCGTTCGTGTGCTCGACAAGAAGCCCGAGCACACCCATGTCGTCATCCAGGAGATCGACGACGAGAACTGGGGATTCTCCGGGATGCTCACGGACGACTGGAAGGTGGCGCAGGCGGGGACATCCAGCGATGAGCGATAGACCTGCCACTGATTGGGAGGCAAGGTTCCAGGCCAGCCGGGAGCCCCAGGTGAAGGTGCTGGAGAAGTTGTTTGCGGGCATCGCCGCGGGTGCCCGGATGCTGGTCGTCACCCCTCGGATCGTCGATGCGGCGGTGTGCGAAATCGCGCCTGGGGCCGTGATGGCGGCGGCGAACCTGCGTCAGAGACTGGCCGGGCGGCATGGGGCCGACTACGCCTGTCCGGTCACGACCGGGATCGCCCTTCGGGTCGTGGCCGAGCGCTCCTACCTCCGCCTGCAGGCCGGTGTGGAGCAGGTCACGCCGTTCTGGCGCGCGCTTGACCCCGACAGCGACCTGGCGGGCAAGCTGGTCTGTGGCCGGGAGTTCCTGCGGCGGATGCGGTCGGCCGAGGCGGCGCCCCCGCGCACCGGTCAATGAAACCCAGGGTCTTCGGAAGGCGGCTGCCTCTGTGGCGCCATCCGCTTCCGAGCCACCGGTGTCCCGGAGAGGCCCCACACCTGCTCCTGTGCCATCTGTCGCAGGCACTCGGGCGCGCTCACGCTCACCTGGGTGGAGTTCCCAGCGGCGAACGTCGCGTGGATCGGCCCTGGCGGGCGGCCCGCCACCTGGCGTTTCTCCGCCTTCTCCAGCCGGGCTTGCTGCCGCACCTGCGGCACCACGATCGGAGCCATCGACGACGAGCCGATCATCGCCCTCGCCACCGGCGCCTTCGACAAGCCCCAACTCAAGGATCTGGCTCCGACGGCCCACTCCTATGTCTCGCGCAGGCCGCGGTGGTGGCATGTCGCTGCCGAGGCCAGGGGCCGCCGGGAGGACTGATGTCCGCGGCGGGGCAACGGATCGCTCGGGCCATGGCCGATGGCTGCTGTGGCGATAGGCATGAGCGGGACCCTGCCTGGTCTAGTCTGGTCTGGTTGAGTCGCCCGTCGCCATGGTGTCCCGTCCCAGCCGGGTGGTGAACATGCTCGAAGCGAAGACCCACCTCTCCCGGTTGGTGGAGGCGATCGAAACCGGCGCCGAAGCCGAGGTGGTGATCGCCCGCAACGGCCGACCCGTCGCACGACTCACCAGCCTGCAGGCCCCGGCGCGACCCCGCCGGTTGGGCCTCGCCCGCGGGCAGTTCGTGGTGCCCGAGTCGATCGATGGCGCCAATCCCCTGATCGCCGATCTGTTCGAGCAGGGCTGATGCGCCTGCTGCTCGACACCCACACCTTTCTCTGGGCCATCACCGATGACCCGAAGCTGGGGCCCCTCAGCCGTGAGCTGATCACCAGTGCGGCCAGCGCGGTGTTTCTCAGCCACGTCTCGCTCTGGGAGATCGCCATCAAGCACACCCTGGCCCGCGGCGACATGCCCCTGTCAGCAGGCGAGGCCATCGCCTGGGTGGAGCCATCCGGCTTTGCGTTCCTCCCCATCGACCTCCCCCATCTGCTGGCACTGGAACAGCTGCCTCTGCACCACCGCGATCCGTTCGACCGTCTCCTCGTTGCCCAGGCCATCAGTGGCCCCCTCACCCTGCTCAGTGCTGACGCGGCGTTCACCGCCTATGGCTGCCCTCTCCAGGATGCTCGTGGCTGAAACGGCCGCTCCCGTTCATCCTTCACGATGATGGCCGGACCCTGTATGTCTCTCGGAGAAGCGGTCGATCGACCCGCCCTCGCTGACGCCTGCCGCATGGAACCAGAAATCGCCTCACTCGAAGAGCAGCTCAGAGAGGCCATGCTCGCCTCCGATGTGCCATCGCTTGAAGCCCTGATCTCTCCGGATCTTGTCTTCGTCAACCATTTCGGCGTCGTGCTCTCCAAGGAGGAGGACCTGGCGCTGCATTACTCCGGCGCCCTGAGATTCCATCGCATCGATCCATCCGAGCGACGCATCCTGATGCTGGAGCAGGCGGCCTTTGTTGGCGTTCGTGTTCACCTCTGGGGTGTGTTCAACGGTTTCCCTCTTCAGGAGGATCTGCGGTTCTCCCGCCTATGGCAGCGCCATGCCAGTGGCGCCTGGCAGGTCGTCGCCGGCCAGGCCACCCGCGTGCAGACTTCGGCCCCACCCCCCTCCTGATCGTTTCCCCCATCGGCCCTGTGCAACCCGCTTCCGTTCGCCCAGCCACCTACGCCGACCTCGAGACCCTCGTTCCGCTGTTCGACGGCTATCGCCAGTTCTACGGGCAGCCGTCTGAACGGCATCGTGTGCGCGAATTTCTGAACGAGCGGCTGACGCAGGGGGATTCGGTTCTCTTCATCGCCGAAGCCGATGGCCGGGCGGTGGGTTTCACCCAGCTCTACCCGTCGTTCTCTTCGGTGTCGATGGCGCGGATCTTCATCCTCAACGACCTCTTCGTGCTGACGGAGGCCAGGCGTTCGGGAGTGGCCCGCCGCCTGCTGGAGGCCGCCGTGCGCCATGGCCGCGAAGCCGGCGCCATCCGGCTCTCGCTCTCCACCGCCCTCACCAACACCGCCGCCCAGGCCCTCTATGACTCGGCCGGCTGGGAGCGTGATGCGGTGTTCTGCGTTTATCAGCGAGCCCTTGCCTGATCCGCGCCGCAGCAGCCGCCAGGGCCGCTGAACCCGCCGGAGAGACGCTGCCGGAGCGGGAACGGCCGTGGTAATCGTGCAGAGTCGCCCGCAGGGGTTTTCCGCATGAAATCAGGCAACACCATCCTCGCCACGGCCGCCGCGGCCGCCGCGATCGGCCTCTCCTTGCCGCTCGCCGCCCATGCGATCGATCCGGCCTATGCCAAAAAGCTTGAGAAGTCTGGCTGCACCCAGGTCACCGAACTGCAGGGCTGCGACATCAACAAGACCAAAGAGCAGAACGCCAAGGCCGGATTCGGTACGGCGGGCACAGCCGTGTCCCCCTATGCCGGCCAGTGGGTCGCCAGGAATGTGGACGGACGCACCGTCTCCTCCATCCGTATCGATGGGAAAAACAAGGTGTTGGTGAACGGCAAGCCCGTGGCCAGCAAGCTCTCCGATGGCGCTCTGGTGTTCAAGTCCGGCTTCATCACCTACACGATCCAGGGCGACCCGCGGATCACCAACGAGAGCAGCTGGTTCGATACCGACGCCAAGACCACGGGCCCGATCCGTCGTCAGTGATCCGCCCTCCGCGAACGGGGCCTCAGAGGCCCTGCTCCCGGACATAGCGCTGCATGGCGTCCTCGGCCTGGGTCACCTGGGCCGGAGTGCAGGCGGAGGTCTTGCTGAACTGTTTCCCGGCCTTGTTGAAGTTGACCCGGCAGGCGCCCTCAAACTTCACCTGGCGGATGCCCAACAGCAGCTGCACGATTTCGGGTGGCTTCGCTGCGGGCGCGGTGGGTGTGGTGCTGCTGGCTTCCTTGCCGTAGGGGGCTGTATCCCAGAAGACGAAAATCGACTGGTTCTCCAGCCGGTACACCTGGCCGCGGTTGGCGTCCAGCATCTCCCGCTTGGCCGGTTCCCCGCGCTCATCAAAGTAGGCGTTGGGGGTGCTCTCGTTGGGCTTGAGCTCGATCCACTGGCCGCCCTTGAGCTCGATGCTGACGAATCCCTGCCGCTGGGAGAAGGTGCACAGCCCGGAGAAGGTGGCCTTGTCGTCCCCGGCGGGGAAGACATCGCAGCGGGCCTGCACGGTGTCGGCCAGCGCCGGCGCTGCCGCCACCACGGAAGCAACGCTCAGCAGTAAGGCGGCAAGGACCGAGAGTCGTCTCATTGGCAGGATTGGTACTCTTCTGAATGCACCCATCGGACCGGGAAACGTCGTTACTGAGCCGATGCAGATGGCATCCACCGTGATGGTCATGGCGTCGCTGTCACAACCCTGTCAGGATCTCGGCCTGGATGGTCTGCAGCGGCATGGCAGGACTTCAGCCCCATCGCACCTCCTCCATGCCCGTTTGCTGCCCGACAAGGCCCCAGGTAAAGATACCGGCGAAGCGCCAGGCCCGCCAGCGCTGGCTGGCCCCGCTGCTGCTCGGCGGCAGCCTGCTGTTGGCCGGCCCGCGGGCCCTGGCCGATGGGGAACCCGCCAGCGTCAGGGTGCAGACGCTGGTGAAATCCACAGAGGCATGGAACGGCATGCCCCTGCCCGCCTATCCCAGCGGCGAGCCGGAAGTCACGGTGCTGCACATCACCATCCCGCCGGGGGAGAAGCTGCCCATGCACATTCACCCGGTGATCAACGCCGGCATGCTGATCCGCGGCCAGCTGTTGGTGATCAGCGCGGCGGGCCCCAGCAAGCAACTGAAGGCGGGGGACGGGCTGATCGAGATGGTGAACCAGCCCCACTACGGCACCAACAACGGCAGCGAACCCGCTGAGATCGTGGTGGTCTACGCGGGGGTGAAGGGGAAGCCGGTCACCGTGCTCGAACCGGCCGCCGGCGCTTCCCGCTGAGGGTGTGCGGGGATTCGAGTCCGTGATGGGAGTGAAGGTGCACTGCAGGCGTCTGCCTCGGTAGGGCTGTGGTGTGTGGATTGGCGACCTCGATGGATGTCTCCGTGCTCGGAGCAGGTCTTTACAGGCTGTACAGCGTCCGTTGCAGTTCGGATGCAGTCCCCCATGCTGCAGGGAGCCGCTTCTGCTTGCTGGCACACGACTTGCTGGGCATGCCGCTGGCCCTCGCCAGAGGAGAACTCGCCCGACTACGCCAGCCACTACGGCACTGAACCTTCAGAGACCGTCTGTGGCCCGCCCCAGCTATCAACGCTGTGGCAGGGGCGAGGCTGAGATAGGTCTAGGGTTGACGAAGCATTTGGCTTTACCCCTGGAAAGCCTTGGTGATGGCATGGGAACCATGATCTGCCAGCGAGCGAATAGACTTTCTGGGACTTGGAATACGATGGGACAAGGTGAAAGTGTTCCTGGACAGGCTTGTGTCTCTGGCTTTCGCTGGAGGTGTGATTGCGTTCTCGGTGCGATTCTGTTCCGGACATTCTCCGGGGCTAATTGATTCCGTTGCGAAGCCTGGATGCTTGGTCAAAGGAAATGTTTCAATTGGCTCAGGTAAGAAGCTCTACCATGTTCCGGGAATGGAGGATTATGAGATCACGAAGATCAGCCCTGATAAGGGTGAGCGATGGTTTTGCTCTGAGCAGGAAGCGCTCGTTGAGGGATGGTCAAGGGCTCCCAACTAGCCCGTTGTCATAGCGAATGTCCTGCTGACGCCCTTCCATCATTGGCTGGCCTCCTGGGCACCTGTCTTCTGGCCAACGCGATTGCTCGGCTCTCCATCCTCCATGCCGTGAATCGTTACGGTGACCCGGCAGCCAAGGACCTCCCACGGCAGGACTTCAGCACCCGGTACAAACGTCATCGCTTGTGAAGCATGGGAGCGTCCATTGTTCCTTCTGGCGATCAAGATGGAAGCAAATGATGATTTCTTCTGGACTCTTTTGATTGTTGATATCCGAAGGAGTGTTGATGTTCGCAACTTTCATCTAGGATCGCGAAGCTGATCAACGGAGAGCACCGATGGTTCCCAGGAACACGATCTGCCTCTGGTACGACGGCACCGCCCTGGAGGCGGCCACGTTCTACGCCGAAACCTTCCCCGACAGTGCGGTAGGAGACATCTTTCGGGCGCCAGCCGATTTCCCGTCCGGCCGGCAGGGTGATGTTCTGACAGTCCTGTTCACGGTGGCCGGCCTTCCTTGCCTGGGTCTTAACGGTGGCCCGTTGTTTAAGCACAGCGAAGCTTTTTCGTTCCAGATTGCCACCGACGACCAGGCTGAAACCGATCGTCTCTGGAACGCGATTGTCGGCAATGGCGGCGAAGAAAGTGCCTGTGGATGGTGCAAGGACAGGTGGGGTCTGTCGTGGCAGATCACACCGCGCGCCCTTACCGCCGCCATCGCCGATCCGGATCGCGCCGCAGCCCAGCGTGCGTTCGAGGCGATGATGCAGATGACCAGGATCGACATCGCCGCGATCGAGGCCGCCCGCCGCGGGTAGGGTCTCTCGGCTGCGCCGTCAGCCCGCGCCCATGCCCCGTCAGCCGATCGTGATCCTCGGGGGCTTCCTGATCAGCCCGGAGGCCTATACGCCGATGGTGGCGCGGCTGGAGCAGCTCAGCGGCCAGCCGGTGCGGCTGGTGGCGGTGGGCAAGGCCGAATGGCTGCTCACGGTCTTCGCCTTCGCCTGGGCCCGGATCCTCGATCGGGTTGCCACCACGGCACAAGATCTGGCCTGTCAGTCCCCCACCGGCAAGGTGACGCTGATCGGCCACAGCTCCGGCGGCATCATGCTGCGGTTGTTCCTCGATGACGCCCCGTTCCAGGGGCGGCGCTACGACGGCAAGGCCCTGGCCGACACCCTGGTGATGCTGGGCAGCCCCCACACAGCCCTGAAGGCCACGGTGTTGCGCCGGATGGTGGCGGAGCGCCTGCCGGGCTCCCCCTTCGCCGATCGGGTGCGGTACGTCTCGGTGGCGGGGGATCTGGATTTAGCCGCGGCCTCCCCCATGGCCCAGCGCCTCGCCCCCACCGCCTACTGCAACAGCACCGGCGACGCCCACGACCGCGGCGACGGCCTGGTGCCGGTGGCCTCGGCCCTGCTGGAGGGCTCCACTCCCCTGGTGTTGTCGGGGGTGGCCCATGGCGGCGCCTTCGGTCCCCGTTGGTTCGGCAGCCCGGAGGTGGTGGAGCGCTGGTGGACAGCGATTCCCGGGCTGGCGCTGCATTGAATGTGCTGCAGACCCGCTTCGCCTCAGGCGTCGGGGTTGTGCCTGTCCAACGCTTGCCAACAAACGCCGGAAGGGCTGCCCCCAGCAGGCATAGAGTTGCTTTGGAGAGAATCAGAAGAGGGCGGATTGATGCAGATTCAGATCAACACCGATCACAACATCGAGGCCGATGATCGGCTGACCGAAGAGGTGGACGCGGCGGTGAGGGGCACCCTGGGGCATCTCAGTTCCTGGCTCACACGGGTGGAGGTTCATCTCAGCGACCAGAACAGCGACCAGAAGTCCGGCGGCGAGGACCAACGCTGCCTGCTTGAGGCGCGTCCCTCCGGCCATCAGCCGATCTCCGTGAGCCATCAGGCGGCGACGATGGAGCAGGCCGTCGACGGTGCTGCCGTGAAGCTGAAGCATGCCCTCGACAGCACGATCGGGCGCCTGGACCCGCGCCAGTGAATGGCATCCGGGCGCGGTGCAGGTCCGCCGGCCTCGTTCACGGTCAGTGAGCTCGCCAGCAACGACGCCGAGACGATCCGCACCAGGTAGGCCAAGATCACGATCCCGCTGGCGCGGGTGGTGGTCACGATCGTGCTAGTGCCCGGCCCGGTGGCCAGCACCTGGAACACCTTGCTGCTGTGGCGCAGGCGCTGCTGGCGGGTGTGAGCGGGCCACCAGGCTCAAGGTGAGCCAGGTGAGCAGGGCGATCGCCAGCAGGTAGCCGCCCAGCAACTGCAGCAGCGTTGGCGTCAGCAAGGCCGCCAGAAAGGAGCGTCCCAGATCCAGCCGGCTCTTCACCACCATCACCTCTAGGCCGTCCTCCTGGAAGGGGAGGCTGAAGCGTTAGCGCTACAGGCGGTCGGGCGAGACGTTGATGCAGCCCACCGCCATTTCCAGCCGCCCCTCGCGGTTGCCCTCCAGCATCTGCCGCACCGAGGGCCACTCCGTGACGACATAGGGCAGGTGCTCGAGGGTGGCCACCCGGTTCACAGATCCACGGCCAGGCCCCCCCACCCCCCACCCATACACACCGGTGCCGTCGACGCCCTCGGCTGGCCCAGGGCCAGGCAGAGGGCGAGGCACCAGCCCAGCAGCAGGACCCGACTGCGCTTCGATGCTCGTCTGGTGCTTCGCCCTGCAGGTTTGGGTGCGCAAGCCCGTTGGGTTGGGTTGCCGCAGGGGAGTCGCCTCTGAGAGGAGAGCGAGAACATGAACGAAACAGATCTTGTATTCATGCTAAATCTGAACAGACTTTGTCGATCGACAGGAGAAAAGTCTTGAACGTTGGAGATACCAGTAGAGTGCCAGGGGAATCGATGGCTGAGGTGCGCCAGTTCCCGGGGAATGAGACTCTGCTGCTAACTGCATATCTGATCCCATTCGTGGTCGTGCTGGTACTGCAGTTTGTGTATGCATTGAGCTGGAGTCCTGGCGACTTCGATACGGCAAAGAGTTATCCAGCAACCGAATGGCTCATTAATTACCAAGGCGGATTTTTGCGCAGAGGCCTGCCTGGAAATCTTCTCTTCCTGCTCATGAGCGTACTGCAGATGTCGCCAGTGGTGCTGACACTTCTGCTCTCGACAGGGCTGTTCTTGATCTTTTGTTGGTACCTCTTTGCGTCTCTTCGGGGTATGTCGCCGCGCTGGCTTCTGCTCACCGCTCCATTGCTGGGATACCCTGTCTATGTTGATTATATTCTTGGCAGAAAGGACGTCTTTCTGGTCCTTCTTCTGGCTCTATGCCTGCGTCTCGTGGTTCGAGGTGGTGATCAGTGGTGGTGCCCTCTTATGGTGGCTCTGATCATGACTCTTGCAGTTCTCAGTCATGAGTCGATGGCCCTTGTTGGCTTGCCAGCCTTGGTAGCCATGATCTTGCTGAAAGCTCTGGCTGACTTCCGTGGACCGTGGATTTCCATTGTCATGAAGGAATGCCGCAAGTGGAGTTGGCTCATTGTCCCCGTCATGGCCATTGGTATTTCACTTCAACGGAAGGGAACCCTTGCTCAGGGCCAGCAAATCATCGACTCGCTGCGCTTTTCATTGCCGCCTGCAGCGCGCTACTTCGGGGCACCTGGAGCTATCGGTTGGATTGGGAGGCCTGTTGAGCTATACGTTTCTGAAGCCCATGAGGCACTTGGCAGGTTACATTTCGGTGTTCCGACTTGGATCTATTTGATTGCTATTGCTGGTTCTGGAATTGTGTTCATCGCTTCGGTGTTGGCGTGGCGTGATGATGATGTTGGAGTCTTTTTTCTGCTGGCTTGTTTGTTTCAGTTGGCTGCCATCATGCCGTTGTTCTACCTTGCCAAGGACCATGGTCGCTGGCTGTCAATCTCTCTGCTGACGGCGTTCATCATTACGATTGAATCGACAGCTTCGATGCGTGCATTCTGTTCTTCGAGGCTATTGCGGCCGTTCTCTTCTTTCTTGCATTCAGTGCCCCGACCACTGCCTCCGATTGGTCTTGCATTCTGGGGGGTCCCAATTGGAATCTCGAGTCTTCACCAGATCATTTATTCGGCTCCGGCAGGGTCACTGCTTAAGGTCTATTTCCTGCTCAGGGTGATGGGACTACCTGACCCGACAAGTCTGTGGCGCCCAGCTGGCTAGGGCGCCAGCCGCGCCCGGTGCAGCCGGCTCTTCTCGTACCAGTCGGCGAATTCCGGCACCCACCGCTGCAGGTGGGGCCACATCAGGTCGCAGAGCTCACGGATCTCCTGCTGGGCATCGAGCTTGGCCCGCAGGTCGAGGAAGTGCAGGAAGGCCCGCAGGGTGAAGCTCACCACGAAGTGCTGGCGGTAGTCGAACGGCAGGATGCCGCGGGCGTGCTCCTCGGCGAAGCCCGCATCGAGCAGGTCGCGGTAACGCTCGGCCGCCGTCCGGCAGAGCTTCAGATCGATGGCCCGCTGCCCCTCGTCGTAGAGGTACTTCTTGCCCTGACGGTCGCTGTAGGGCCCCACCGGCCGCAGGTAGAACACCTCCTCGAGGTCGAGTTCAGCGTTGGCGGCCCGGCGGATGCGATCTCCGGTGTAGCGCATCGAGTTGTGCACCACCAGTCCATTGGCGACGAAGTTGTGCCAGGGCTCCTGCACCTCCAAGTCGTAGGTCATCTGCGTTCCAAGGAACTCCACATTGACGACGGTGAGTGGATGGGCCATCAGCCTCCGTCCAGCAGGGCGAGGCTTCTCCGGCCAGTCGCTGACCGCTGTCCTGGGTGCGAACGCTGCAGCGAAGTCGGCCTCCTGGTGGTGTTTGTGAATGAAGGCGTGACAGGGTTGGCAAAGCGTCACGAGATTGTCCATCTCGTAGCCAAGACTTGGATCCGCATAAACAGGCACCAGGTGGTGTGTATGCAGTTGTTGGTCACCACCTCGTAGGCCACAGCGTTGGCAGGTGTAGTCGAAACGTTGATGAATCTGGGGAGCGATCTGCCGTGTCCAGGCACCGATTAACCCACGTTCAGAAGAAGCACCGCCTTTCCAAAAGTGTGATGCGGAGCCTCGTCGGGTTATCCGTTTAGCGTGGGCACGTCGCGCCGCGCGCGACGACTCAGACAGCTGAAGATTGTAACCACTACGCCCTTGGTTCCAGGGTTGCATGCCCTTCTGGAAACCGGTTGGCCGACGATTCAGGGACAGGCCGTAGTGATAAGTCCACTTCTTGATGGCTTCCACCGAGCAGCCTGCGAGTTCAGCCATCGCATCGGCATGGAGTCCTTCGTCCAGCCTTTGCCGGAGCCAAGCTTGCTGGCGATACAGCGCCGATGGGTTGTGGTTCCAGGGCGTGCTTCCAGGCTGAAAGCGTCTGCTGTTTTCCGCCAGGTGGATCTGATGGCGACGGGCCCAGTGCCGGATCGTGGTGATCGAGCAGCCAGCCCGTTCCGCCATTTCGCCCGGGTACGCTCCGGCCTCAACCTGTTTCTGCAGCCAGCTTCTGTCCCGATAGGCCCCACTGCCTACAGCCACGTTTCCGTTGGCCAGCACCTGCGCCGTGCGGCGGAAGCTGAGCACGCGGCCATCTCGTCCCAGCCTGAGGGCTAGCGCTTCCGCCATGGTCTGCCAGCCACCCGGTGTGAGCAGTCGATGGTTGGCGGTGCAGTCGAGAGAACGACCATCCTCCATCGTCAGCCGGTAGACCGGTTGCAGCCCGCTGCAGACCACATCCTTGATGTGACTGGTCTCGAAGATACCCGTGGCTTCGTTCAGTACCCGCAACCGCATCTTCTGGAGCCGTTTTTGACAGTCGCGTCGGTACGTTCCCGGTGCTTCTCCTTGGCGGCCTCGGATCTGCCGGTGCCTGGTCGCCTTCTCTCCGTTCGTCCAGAGGTCGTGGAGTTCACCGATCCTGATTTTCCGAAGGCCCCCACCGGCATGGAGGAAGGTGATTTCGGTATCTCCGGCCAGACACTGCACATCGAAGCTCACCCCGACGCGATGGGTGCGGGCCTGCTGCATCACCGAGTGGGGGAACCAGCCCACGTTGAGCACGATCTGGGCGTGCTCCAGGGGGCCGTAATGGCCGCGTTCGCCGGCCAGCAGCCGCTTGACGCAGATCTCCCCGGCTTTGGTCTCATCGGGCCACTCGGCGCGGTCGGCGGCCACGAAGCCCTCGCTGTAGTCCTGGTGCATCCCGGCGTAGACGCACAGCTGCGGGTTCGGGGTGGCGGCGATCAGTTCGACCCGGAAGCGGGGATCCATGGGCGGGGATGGGTGGTGTGGGGTGGGGCGATGCGGCGGGGATCAGCCGTGGCTGCGTGGGCCGGCCTGGGACGTGGTCGGGGGACCGATGCCCTCGGCCCCGGAGGCCTCGGCCAGGGTGCTCACGGCCCCCACGCCCGCCAGCTGGGGCAGGGGCTGGCCATCGATCAGGGCGGTGCTGAGGGCCTCGAGTTCAGGGCCACTGCGGGCACCCAGGGAACGGCCCACGGAGCCGCCAGCGGCATCGAAGAACTCCAGCTGGGGGATGCCGTTCACCGCGTAGCGCTCCAGTTCCGGCTGCCAGCGGGGGTTGTCGACGTTGAGCAGCACCACATCCATCCGGCCGCGCTGCTGGCGCTCGATCCGCTCCATCGCCGGTGCCATCGAGCGGCAGGCTTCACACCAGTCGGCGTAGAACTCCACCACGGTGGGTTTGCCGTCGGCCAGGGCCACCGTCAGTTCGGGCGACTGGCGGGCCAGCCGTTCCAGGGGGGCTTCCGGATGCAGGCCGCCCCGCAACCACAGCATCAGCAGCACCAGCACGGCCGCCACGGCCGCCAGAACCATGCGCTCGGTGCGGCCGAGGCTGGAGGGGGGGGAACTGCCCGACGGGGCCATGGACACCAACGACACGAGGTGGCGCCCACTCTGGCAGCGCTGTCCCGTCGGCAGGGACGGAACCAGGGGCTGGCTCGGGACATCGTTGCTAGCGTCAGCGTTCCCGGGCAGGAGCGGTGAAACGGCGCCTCACTCTCCATTTCCCCTCGGAGGCGGTGCACCAGCCGATCACCTATCGCCTCGCCGTCGATTTCGACATCGCCGCCAAGATCCTGCGGGCCCAGATCGCCCCCAACCAGAGCGGCACCATGGTGGTGGAGCTCTCCGGTGACATCGACGAGCTCGATGCCGCCGAAGACTGGCTGGAGGGCCAAGGGCTCGGGCTCAACCGCGCCCCCGGGGAAATCCGCATCGATCCGATGCTCTGCGTCGATTGCGGCATCTGCTCCAGCGTCTGCCCCAGCGGCGCCCTCCAGTACACACCGTCCACCCAGCGGCTGCAGTTCGAGGCCTCCCGCTGCCTGGTGTGCGAGCAGTGCATTCCCAGCTGCCCGCTGGAGGCCATCACCCTGGTGCTGCAGCCATGAAGGAGATGTTCCGGCTCATGCTGCTGCCGTTGCAGGCGCCGATGCTGCTGGTGCTGATGGGGGTGAGCACCTACCAGGGCATGCACTGGAGCCACGCCCTGGACGCTGGCGGTAACCGCATGCAGGAACTCACCACCCTGTTCTGGTCGGCTGAGTGCCTGCAGGCCATGTTGATCGTGTTCGTCTGCACCATGCCCGATCTGGTGATTCGTCAGGTGTCGATCGTGATGGCCGCCAGCCGAGTGGTGAGCCTGGTGGTCACCCTGCTGCTGGTCACCGTCGGTGGCCTCTACCTGCTGCACCTCAACGTGCTGGCCAACGTGCTGATCATGGGCTCGGCGGTGTTGCTGGCCCGGCTGGATCTGCTGCGGGTGCGGGTGGTGCCGCCGCCGTTGGTACTGGCCGGGGTGCTCAGCCTGCTGGTGCTCGGTGGTGCCAACTTCGGCAGGATGCTGGTGCGCTGAATCAGCAGCCCGGTTCGCTGCCTTGCTGGTAGCTCCAGACGTTGCCCAGCACCTTCTTCACGTACAGGCGTGTTTCGGGGTAGGGGATGGCCTCCACCCACAGCTCCGGGTCGCTGCGCAGCTGGGGCTTCACCCAGCCGGCCACGGCGCCGGGCCCGGCGTTGTAGCTGGCCACGGCCAGCAGGGGGTCGCCGTCCCACTGGCGCAGCATCTGGGCCAGGTAGCGGCCGCCGAGGCTCGCGTTTGCGGCCGGCTCCTCCAACACCGTCGCCGGCACCGGCCCGCCGGCCAGCTCGGCGGCGGTGGCCGGCATCAGCTGCATCAGGCCGGTGGCCCCCACCGGCGAGCGCACGGCCGGGGTGAAACGCGACTCCTGCTTGGCCACCCCCAGCAGCAGCTCCATCGGCAGCCCGGCCTGGGTCGCGGCCGCCCGAAAGGCCGCCTCAAAGCGCAGCGGATGCAGGCTGCGCTCCAGCTCCCGCTCCAGGGCGCACTGGTTGCCGTCCAGCTTCAGGCTGGCCTGCTCCAGCAGGCCGAAGGCGGTCCAGTCGTCGCCGACGCCCTGGCGCAGCCGCCCCTCCAGCAGCAGTTCCCGGCCCCCTTCCGGCAGGCGGCGCCCGCGGCGGTGGCGCCACGTTTCCCAGGCCTCGGTGCGCTGATCCAGGCGCCACAGCCGATCGAGCGTCCCGTCACCGCTGGCCAGGGGCCGCCAGTCGCTGCGCCCAGCCGGCGTATGGGGGCCGGCGTCCAGCTGCAGATCCCCCTGGCCCAGACGCACGGCGGCACGCCAGCCGTAGTAGCCGCCCGGATGGCGCCGCAGCAGCGCCTCCCAGGTGGCCCTGGCGGCGGCCTGTTCACCAAGCTGCTGCTGCACAAAGCCGATCCAGAAGCCCTGGCGGGCGGCCAGGGGCGGCGGCAGCTGGTCGGTGGGGATGGCCTCCAGCAGGGTCATGGCCGCCGACCAGCGGCCCGCCAGCAGCCGCTCCCGCACGAGATCCCACTGCAGCGTGCGGCTGGCGGGGTCGAGGGGCCAGCGGCGCAGCAGGGCCAGGGCGGCCGCGTCGGTGGCGGGGTGGGGTCCCTCCCCCTCGGGTTCGGCCTCCAGGATTCGCCGGGCCAGCACCGGGGCACTGTCGCGCCAGCGGGGCGGCAACCGGGCCAGGGCCGCGGCGGCGGCGGGGC
>NZ_JAYGHY010000052.1:0-20711 GCF_034931305.1 Cyanobium gracile UHCC 0281
TGCCTGGGCTCCAGCGGCGCCGCCTCCCCCCAGCCGACGCCGCCGTCCGTGGCCTGCAGCCGCAGCAGCCAGCCCCGCTTGTCCTCCAGCCGGCCGCTGAACGTCTGCAGCGGCTGGGGCAATCGGAAGGCAAAGGGCCTGCTCTCCAAAGCCAGCCACCGATCGGGCCTCCCCCAGACCGCAGGGGCGCTCACCGGCCCGCCAGCGCCGTCAGCCAGGGGCCGAGGGCCAGGCCAGCGGCCAGCCCCAGGCCGTTGAGGGCCTGGAAGCGCAGGGCCAGGAACTTGCTGCCGACGATGCGCTCAGGCCGGTGATGCTCATCGCCCAGGAGCCGGATCAGGGCCCGGGCCGGCGGCAGGCCGATCGCCCCCAGCAGGGCCGTGAGCGGCCACCAGCCCAGCAGCACCGGCGCCCACTGCAGCGCCAGGGCGGTGGCCACGAACCAGGGCACCAAGGCCGCGGCCCGCTGGCTACCGAGGCGCACCACCGGCGAGCGCTTGCCGTGGGCGGCGTCCTCCTCCACCTGGTGGAAATGGGAGCAGAACAGCACCAGGCTGGTGGCCACCGCCGGCCCGCTGCCCAGCACCAGCGCCGCTCCCCAGGGCACCCCGCCGGCACCCTCCCCAGCAGGGGCCAGGGCCAGCAGGGCGGCGGCCGTGGCAAAGGGGCCGAAAGCCAGCCAGCAGAGGGGTTCGCCCAGGCCGCGGTAGCCGAGGCGGAACGGTGGCCCCTGGTAGAGGTAACCCAAGCCGCAGCAGAGCAGCACCAGCAGCAGCACCACGGCGCTGCTGCGCAGCGCCACCAGGGCCATCAGGGCCAGCCCGAGCAGCAGGCAGCCATTGGCCAGAGCGAGCACCCGGTTGCGCCGGCCGGTGAGGTTGACCACCGAATGGGGCTTGCCGTGGGTGTCCACGCCGGTGTCGGCATCGAAGACGTCGTTGGCAAGGTTCTCCCAGGCCAGCAGCAGCACCGCCGCCAGCAGAAACAGCGCCAGCTGGTCGGGCCGTAGGCCCAGCCCCTGGCCGAGCCGCCAGCCGGCCGCCAGCAGCACCGGCATCACCGCCACGGCATACATGGGCCATTTCACGGCAGCACGCCAGAGGCGGCCGCGAGAAGAGGCCTCAGAGGCGGCGACGCCCCCCGCGGCGTAACGGCTTGCGACGACCTGTGGCTCAGACATGGGGGCCGCGGGCGTTGGGCGGGGAAAGGCCCATACATTTGAGCAGCCTTCCGCCCCGGACCCGCGGCCCCTTGGTGCAGGCCCCTGCCAGCTTCTCCGCGCTGCTCTCGGCAGCCACCGCCGCCAGCCGGCGTCTGGAGGAGGAGGGAGTGCTCAGCCTGGCCCTGCCGATGGGGCCCCTCGACCCCCTCGTGGCCTTGCCCCACCTGGGCGGCAGCGGCGACTTCCGTTTCCTCTGGGATGGCGCCCCCGGGCTCAGCATCGCCGCCGCCGGCCAATGCAACGGCCTGGAGCTGAGCGGTCCGCGCCGCTTCGAGCTGGCCCAGCGCTTCAGCAGCCTGAGCCTGAATCGGCTGGCCCGGGAACCGGGTCCCTGCCCCGCCCTGGCCCGGCCCCGGGTGCTGCTGGCCTTCGCCTTCTTCGAGAGCCCCCTGCACACCGGCACCGGAGCGGCGGGGGTGCAGGCGGTCCTGCCCAGCTGGCAGCTGAGCCGCCAGGGCCGCCACTGCTGGCTGCGGCTGCAGCGTGCCCTCGGCGGCGGCGTCACGGCCCGCAGCATGGCCGAGGAGCTCTGGGACACCCGCCAGCGGCTCGAGGCCCTGGGCGGTTCCGGGCACCACGGGGTCGGCCAGACCCCACCGGTGGGCATCGCCCATGGCTCCCACTGGCAGGCGGGCTACCGCTCCGCCCTGGATCGGGCCCTGGAGCTGGTGGAGGGTGGCGACCTGCAGAAGCTGGTGCTGGCGGTGCGCCAGCAGCTCGTCCTCGATGGGCCCCTTGATCCCCTCAGCCTGCTGTCCCACCTGCGCCGCAGCCAGCCCGGCAGCTGCCGTTTTCTCTGGCAGCGATCAGAGCGGGAAGCCCTGGTGGGGGCCTCACCGGAGCGGCTGCTCACCCTGCGGCAGGGGCAGCTGCGCAGCGATGCCCTGGCCGGCACCGCCCCCCTCGGGGAGCCCGCCGACGACCTGCTGCACTCCCGCAAGGACCGCCACGAGCATGAGTTGGTGGTGGAAACGATCACCGCCGTGCTGCAGAAGGCGGGCCTGGATCCACGCCGGCCAAGGCGGCCGCGGCTGGCTCGCCACGGCTCCCTGGTGCACCTGCACACCCCAATCACGGCCGCGTTGCGGGGCCAGGCCCCGCTCACCCTGGCCGAAGCCCTGCACCCCACTCCCGCGGTGGCGGGCCTGCCCCGGCGGGAAGCGATGGCCTGGCTGCGGAGTCTTGAGCCGTTCGAGCGGGGGCACTACGCCGCACCGATCGGCTGGATCGACACCGAAGGCGACACGGATCTGCGGGTGGCCATCCGCAGCGGCACCCTGCGGGGCCAGCAGCTGGAGCTGACGGCCGGAGCAGGACTGGTGCGCGGCTCCCACCCCGAGCGGGAGCTGCAGGAGGTGGCGCTCAAGCTGGGGGTGCTGCAGCAGCAGCTCAACCTGCCGCTGGCCGCCGCCTTCAGCTGACCAGCAGGCGCTCGATGATCTGATCCGCCAGCGGGAGCCGCCCCAGCCGCTCCACCTCACGCACACCGGTGGGGCTGGTGACGTTGATCTCGCTGAGCCGGCCGTCGATCACGTCGATGCCGACGAAGAACAGGCCCTCGGCCCGCAGCACCGGCGCCAGTTCAGCGCAGATGTGCAGCTCGGTGTCGCTCAGCTCGGCGGCAACGGGGGCCCCACCGAGGGCCAGGTTGCTGCGGAATTCGCCCTCTTTAGGCAACCGGTTCACGGCGCCGAGGGGCTCCCCGTCCACCAGCAGGATCCGCTTGTCACCGGCGCTGACCCCCGGCAGAAAGGCCTGGACCATCACGGGCAACGTTTCCTGCAGGGTGACCAGCTCCAGCAACGCCTTCAGGCCCGGGGCCGCCGCCGTGGCCCGCACCACCCCCTGACCGGCCCGGCCTGCCAGGGGCTTGAGCACCACCTCCTCATGGCCTGCGGCGAAGGCGGCCAACTGCTCCACCCGGGCACTCACCATCGAGGGCGCCATCCGATGGCTGAAGCGCAGGGCGCCCAGCTTCTCGTTCCAGGCCCTCAGGGCCGCCGGCCGGTTCAGAACGCGCACCCCGACCGCTTCGGCCATCTCCAGCAGCTGGGTGGCGTAAAGGTAGGCCTCATCGACGGGCGGATCCTTGCGCATCCAGATCCAGCGGAAGTGATCCAGGGGCAGCTCGCGGGGCTCACCGGCCTCGACCCAGGGGTCCGGCACGGTCCAGCCCTCCGGCGTGGCGGCCATCTCCGCCAGGTGCAGCGGCTGGGCCCAGGCCCGGGGGCGATGGGCGCCATCGGCCGTCGCGGCGGTGGAGAGATCCGCCTGGGTACAGGCCCACACCGCCAGACCAGCCCGCTGCGCCGCCTGCATCAGGGCCACACTGGAATCCTTGGCCGGCCTCAGGCGCGTGATCGGATCGACCACGAACAGCTGGGCCTCCCGATGACCGGTCACGCGGCCAGACGCAGCAAGCCGGCCAGCTCACCGCCAGTATTCAGTTTGTGAAGCTCGGCGTAGCCGCCGATGGCGATGCCGTCGATGAAGATCTGGGGAACGCTGGTGCGACCTCCCGAGCGCTTCATCATCACTTCCTTGTTGATTTCATCGTCGTCGATGATGAATTCGTTGTAGGTGACGCTGAGCCTGTCCAGCAGACCCTTGGCCCGGATGCAATCGGAGGAGAAGCGGTAGGTGTAGATCTCCACCTTCGCTGGCGGCTTCACCTCCAAGGTGTCCTGCCCGACCAGCTCTTGGGGGACTCCTGGGATCTCCATCCAAGCTCACGCGGGTCGCTAGGGGCACCTTAGAGCGAGATCCCACGCCTCACCTGATACGGTCGTGGCACAAGATCTGCTGGCTGCGGTGCTCGACCTCACCGATTTCAAGCGCGACCTCTCCGAGCTCACCGACCGCCTGGGCCATGCCCAGGACTGTCTTTGACGTACCGGCCCTGAACGCACGCCAGCGGGACCTCGAGCAGCTGGCCTCCCAGCCCGACTTCTGGGACGACCAGGCCACGGCGCAGAAGAAGATGCGTCAGTTGGATGACGTCAAGGCCCAGCTGGAGCAACTCTCCGCCTGGCGGGCGATCGTGAACGACGGCCAGGCCACGCTCGAGCTCTACGACCTGGAACCCGACGACGAGCTGCTGGAGGAGTCGAACACCTCGCTGAAGTCGCTGCGCGCCGACCTCGACCGCTGGGAGCTGGAGCGCCTGCTCAACGGCCCCTACGACAAGGAGGGAGCCGTGATCTCGATCAATGCCGGTGCCGGCGGCACCGACGCCCAGGACTGGGCCCTGATGCTGATGCGGATGTACACCCGCTGGGCCGAGGACCACGGCATGAAGGTGACCGTGGACGAGCTCTCTGAAGGGGAGGAAGCGGGCATCAAGAGCTGCACGATCGAGATCGACGGCCGTTACGCCTACGGCTACCTGCGCAACGAGAAGGGCACCCACCGTCTGGTGCGGATCTCGCCCTTCAACGCCAACGACAAGCGCCAGACCAGCTTCGCCGGGGTGGAGGTGATGCCCAAGCTCGACGAGGACGTCAAGCTCGACATCCCCGAGAAGGACCTGGAGGTCACCACCTCCCGCTCCGGTGGGGCCGGCGGCCAGAACGTCAACAAAGTGGAGACGGCCGTGCGCATCCTGCACGTCCCCACCGGCCTGGCGGTGCGCTGCACCCAGGAGCGCTCCCAGCTCCAGAACAAGGAAAAGGCCATGGCCCTGCTGATGGCCAAGCTGCTGGTGATCGCCCAGGAGCAGCGGGCCGCCGAGATCGCCGACATCCGCGGCGACATCGTGGAAGCGGCCTGGGGCAACCAGATCCGCAACTACGTGTTCCACCCGTACCAGATGGTGAAGGATCTGCGCACCGCCCAGGAGACCACCGACGTGCAGGGGGTGATGGACGGGGATCTGGATCCCTTCATCCAGTCGCTGCTGCGCCAGGGTGTGGAGATCGCCGCCGACACGGCCGCCTGATCCCCCCGAGCCAGCGCCACCCCATGTCCGACCCCGCCACGCCCCCAGGCCAGGAAAGCCCCAGTTTCGTGAAACTGGCCATGCGCAACATGGTGCGCAAGGGGCGCCAGAGCCTGCTGCACTTCGGCCTGACCGCCCTGGGGCTGAGCGGATTTCTGCTGCTGATCGCCTGGCTGGGGCGGCCCAGCCTGCCCGGATGAGCGCGGCGATGGCAGCCCCAGCGACGGGCCAGGCACCGGACATCGACCTGGCCTTCAGCCTGGAGCCAGAGGCCGCCGGTGGCGCCAGCCCCCCGGAGCCCCTGGTGGATCCCGACCTGGCCGAAACCCTCTGGGGCCGCCACCTCAGCGCCTGGCTCGCCCAGCTGGGGCCGGAGCTGCCGCCCCAGTTGCGCGCACCCGGCTACAGCCTGGGGCTGGAGCTCACTGGCGACGACACGATCGCGGAGCTCAACCAGGCCTGGCGCCAGCACAGCGGCCCCACTGACGTGCTGGCCTTCGCCGCCCAGGAGGAGGCGCCGCCGGCTCCCGCAGGGGCGGAGCCGGACTGGCTGGAACTGGGGGACATCGTTATCTCGCTGGACACGGCCCGGAGGCAGGCCGATGAAGCCGGCCACGGCCTGGAGGAGGAACTTCTGTTCCTGGCCAGCCACGGGCTGCTGCACCTGCTGGGCTGGGATCACCCCGATGCGGACAGCCTGGCCGCCATGCTGGCGCGGCAGACGGCTCTGCTGCAGGCGTCCCCCTCCTGACAGAGGCTGTGCACCACGGCCATCGGCGGTAGGGTGCCGCATGTCCCTCCAACGGCGGTGCGATGCCAATGCTCGTTCCCGAGGAACATCCGCCGGCCCTGCGCGACGTGACCACTGACGTCCACCGGCGCGGCAGGCGCCTGCGGGTGGGGGCGTGGAAAGTGGCCGGCGACCTGCCGGCGAGCTTCCGCTATGCCGCCCAGGGCCTGGCCTATGGCTTCGCCAGCCAACGCAACTTCCGCATCCACGTGTTCACCGGCCTGTTGGTGTTCGGCATGGGGCTGTGGCTGCAGCTGGCCGCCGATCGCCTCGCCGTGCTGGTGCTGACGGTGGCGGCGGTGCTGGTGCTGGAGCTGCTCAACACCGCCACCGAAGCGGTGGTGGATCTGGCCATCGGCCGCCAGTTCCACCCCCTGGCCCGCATCGCCAAGGACTGCGCCGCCGCCGCCGTGCTGGTCGCCGCCCTCTCCTCACTGCTGATCGCCCTGCTGCTGCTGGTGCCCCCGTTGATGATCCGCCTCGGCGTCTAGTCCATCCCCATGCTTCTGGTTCTCGACAACTACGACAGCTTCACCTTCAACCTGGTGCAGTACCTGGGTGAACTGGCCGCCGACTACCCCCTGGCCGCCGAGGTGCGGGTGGAACGCAACGACGCCCTCAACCTGGAGCAGATCCGCGCACTGAAACCGGCAGCCATCCTCATTTCTCCTGGCCCTGGCGATCCGGACCAGGCCGGGGTCTGCCTGGAGGTGCTGCGGGAGCTGGGGCCCAGCGTGCCGGTGCTGGGGGTGTGCCTGGGCCACCAGTGCCTGGCCCAGGTGTTCGGGGGGCGGGTGGTGCGGGCCGGCGAGCTGATGCACGGCAAGACCTCACCGGTGCACCACAGGGGCGCCGGCGTGTTCGAAGGCCTGCCCGAACCCCTCACCGCCACCCGCTACCACAGCCTGATCGCCGAGCGCGACAGCCTGCCCGACTGCCTCGAGATCACCGCCTGGCTGGAAGACGGCACGATCATGGGGTTGCAGCACCGGCAGCACCGCCATCTGCAGGGGGTCCAGTTCCACCCGGAGAGCGTGCTCACCCAGGCCGGCCACCAACTGCTGGCCAATTTCCTGCGCCAGGCCTCCCACTGCTAGTTTCGCGCCACATGACGGGCCCGGTGGGGCCAGACGCGACTCCATGGTTCACCCCACCTGCAGGTCCGCAGCGCCGCTGCGCCGGACCACCACCACCGGACTGCGCCTGGGGCTGGGTCTGGCCCTGGCGGCCGGGCTCACCCTGCCGCTGCCGGCGATGGCCCAGAAGGGTGGCGGGGTCACGATCACCAGCCTGGGCCACAGCGCCCTGATGATCCAGGGCGGCGGTGCCCGGGTGCTGCTCAACCCCTTCCAGGCCGTGGGTTGCGCCGCCGGTCTGAGCGAGCCGCGGGTCAGCGCCGATGTGATTCTGGCCAGCAGCCTGCTGAAGGATGAGGGGGCCCAGGTGGCCAGCGGCAAGTTCCTGGTGAAGCCGGGCTCCTATCGGCTGGCCGGGCTGCAGATCGAAGGTATCGCCGCCCCCCACGACCGGGTGGGGGGCCGCCGCTTCGGTAAAGCCACCCTCTGGCGCTGGCGCCAGGGCGGCCTCGACATCGCCCACCTGGGCGGCACCGCCGGCAGCCTCAGCCCCGCCGATCGCGTGCTGCTGGGCCGCCCCGACGTGCTGATCATCGGCGTGGGCGGCGGCGGCAAGGTCTACACGGGCCAGGAGGCGGCCGAAGTGGCCCGGGAGCTGCAGGCCCGGCGGGTGATTCCGGTGCAATTCACCAGCGGCAAGCCCCCGGCCGGCTGCGATCAGGGGTCGGTGGAGCCGTTCCTGAAGGCGATGGCGGGCGCCACAGTGCGTCGCAGTGGCCGCTCGGTCAGCCTGGTGCCGCCCCTGGGGGACGGGGTGGTGGTCGAGGTGTTGCGCTGAGGCCACCCAAGGCCACGCCTGCCGCCAGGTTCAGCTGAGTTGCTCGATGGCCCGGTAGGCCTGCCAGAAGCACTCCATCTGCGGCGTGGTGCCGATGCTCACCCGCAGCGCACCATCGATCAGGGGTTTGCCCGCCATGGAGCGCACCAGAATGCCGGCCTGCCTCAGCCGTGCCTCCACCTCCGCCGTGGGGCCTTGCGGCCAGAGCAGCAGATAGTTGCCCCCGTCGGCGTGGTGGCGTACACCGGCCGCCCGCAACCGTTCCAGCAACCAGTCACGGGCCCGCCGCACCTCGGCCACGTAGCCGTCCACATAGGCCTGGTCAGCCAGCGCCGCATGGGCGGCGGTGACCGCGAAGCTGTTGACGTCGTAGGGGCCGCAGACCCGGCCCACCCGCTCCACCAGGGCGGGGGCACCGATGGCGAAGCCGATGCGCAGGCCCGCCAGGCCGGCGGTCTTGGCCAGGGAGCGCAGCACCAGCAGATTGGGAACCGCAGCAAAGGCTCCATCGCCGCTGGTGACGGCCGTCGACGGGGTCTGCGGCAGGCGCTGTTGCAGCAGCGGCAGCACGCTGTCGCCGCTGAAAGCCTCATAGAGCTCATCCACCACCACCAAGGTGGTGGGCGCCGCCGCCGCGAGTTCGAGGATCCGCTCCGGTGCCAACCGGGTGCCGGTGGGGTTGTTGGGATTGCAGACCAACAGGATCCGGGCCGGGGGGCCGGCGTCGAGGGCGGCGCGGATCTCGTTGAAGGGGAAAGCGAAGTCGGGCGATCGGTAGGGGATCGCCTCGATGGTCATCCCCTGCATGCGGGCACAGGGGGTGTAGTAGCCGAACGTGGGGCTGGTGGTGAGCAGACGGTCGCCCGGGGCCGCGAAGGCGTGAAAGATGGCATGGAGCGCGTCATCAACGCCGTTGAAAAGCCCGATGTGGCCGGGGCTCAGGCCGGTGCCACCGAGCGAGGCCACCACCGCCTCCCGCAGACCGTCGTACTCGGGATAGATGGCGTAGTGATCAGCGGGAATGGCGCGGATCGCTTCCACCACCAGGGGGCTGGGCCCCACGGTGTTTTCGTTGAAATCGAGCCGCAACAGGCCGCGCCTTCCCTCGAGGGGAGCGCTGTAAGCCACCAGGGCTTCCACCTCCGGGCGGGCCCTTGGCGCGCTCCCCCCCGCCGATGCCGTGACAGGCCCCTGGGCATGGAAACGATCAAGGGCCATGGCGTGGCGGCGGCCTTCCGGTAGGGGAGCCCAAGCTAGATGGGCAGATGGCCTCGACCATCGGCAACCTGCGGGAACGTCCGGTTCGGCCCGATGTGACTGGATGCTTCCCAACCAGACGCAGCACGCCTCCGCTGGCCCAGGACCGATGCCCCTGCAGCTTCGGTCTGGAACAGGAACCGCCAGGGGAGCGATCAACGAAGCCCACGCACCCGATGCAAAAATCTCGGCAGGCCAGGAAATGCCGCCAGTTTCTGATGACCGGATGCGACAGCATCAAGAATCCGGCCAGGTTTTTCGAGTGCGGAACTGAGATCTGCCAGATCCCCCCGTCCCGACAGGACAGTGGGGAAACCGCTCGACAGCCAATTGGCACAACTGGAAAACCAATCAGAGGGCTTCTGAATAGGTTGCCTGCGATTCTCTCAATACCATGCAGATCTTCAGTTCATGGTCTGAGCGTCAGGCACAGATCATCCGTTGGCTGCTGTTGTCCGGCTGGATCTTTCTGATCGTCAGCTTGCTTGCTGGCATCGATCTTTATCCCTTTGACGTGAATCGTTGTGGCGGCAGTCCTGATTGCCATTCCCTCGAAGGGAATCAGATTTTCTGGGGCATGGTTGTGCCTGGCTGCCTGTTGCTTCTGGTGGTGTTCAGCCATGAACTCTGGCGCAGGATCTGTCCACTCGCCCTGGTGTCCCAGCTGTTCCGGCTTCTGGGGCTGCAGCGCACCGTGAGCGGACGGGGAGGCCGCCGCGAGGTGGCGAAGGTGGAGCCGGGGTCCTGGCTGGGCCGCCATCACGTTGAGCTGCAGTGGAGCCTGTTCATGGCCGGGCTGAGCCTGCGCCTGCTGCTGGTCAACAGCAACACCCATGGGCTGGGTCTCCTGCTCCTGTTCACCGCAGTCGCCGCCCTGGTGGTGGGCTGGGCCTATGGGGGCAAGGCCTGGTGCCAGTACGTCTGCCCCATGGGCCCTGTCCAGACGATCATCACCGGCCCACGCAGCTTCTTCGGCAGTCCGGCCCATGTCCAGACCACCTCCCGGGTGACCCAGTCGATGTGCCGCACAGTGACCGACTCCGGCAAGGTCCAGAGTGCCTGCGTGGCCTGCCAGACCCCCTGCATCGACATCGACTCGGAGCGCAGCTACTGGTCGTCGCTGAAGGGCAAACGAGGCCTGAACTGGGCCTGGGGGTCCTATCCCGGCCTGGTGCTCGCCTTTTTCCTGATCATCAAGCTGGAATCCCGTGGCGGGCTCGACTACCTGCGCAGTGGCATGTGGGCCTACGACAACGAAGTGACCGAGTACGCCTGGAGCCCGCTGGTGACGGCCCCCTGGATCCCCGCCGTACCCCGCCTCGTGGCGATTCCGGTCCTGCTGGTGCTCGCGGCCTGGATCTCGGTGGCCCTGCAGCGGTGGTTGCAGCAGCTGCAGCAGCGGCAACTGACCCCGGACTTCGGGGAGCGGGCCCAGGAGATCGCCATCCATCGCACACGGCTGCTGGCCTCGTTCCTGGCCGTGAACATCTTCTTTTGGTTTGCCGATCCCACCATCGGTCTCCTGGGGCCGGCGGGCGGGCAGGTGATCCGCTCCGTCGCTCTGATCGTGAGCGGCATGTGGGTGCACCGTGGCTGGTATCGCGAACGGGCCACCTATCTGCGGGAAAGCACCAGTGCCAGCCTGCGCAGGCAACTGGAGCAACTGATTCCCGACCTCTCGCCCTATCTGGACGGCCGCTCAATCGATGAGCTCAGTGCCGCCGAAGTGTTCACCCTGGTCAAGGTGCTGCCGGCCCAGATCAGTCAGACCAAGCGAAGCCTCTACAAGGGGGTGATGGCGGAACTGTTGGCTTCGGGTCGGTTGGAGCAGGCCACCGCCCTGGTGCAACTGGAGGAGCTGCGCCAATCCCTGAAACTGGACGACGACGACCACTGGGCCGCGATCCAGGAACTGGCCCTCCAGGATCGGCGGATTCTGGAACTCACAGGCCAGCAGAGGGAAATACGCAGCCTGCGCCAGGAAGCCGCCCGGGAGGCCATGCTCGAGCTGCTGCGGTTGACGCGCTTGGACGACCTCCAGCAGCTGCTGGCAGACCCCCACGTCCGTGACAACCTCAGCAGGATTCGCAGGGATTTCTTGCTGGATGAGGCCAGCTGGCAGGACCTGATCGACAGCATCGGCCCCCGTTCCGATCGGGCCTGGAACACGTGCAGGCCAGCCAGCACGACCGGTGGGCAGGCGGCCTGAGCCAGCGGGCAGCCCTATCCTGACCATGGCTGATCAGCGTGTGCGGTGGCGAGTACAGAACTGGCCCTGCGGGCCCTGGAACGGGGTGACCTGCGATTCATTCACGACCAGGTGAACAACAGGAGCGTGATGGCCTATTGGTTCGAAGAACCGTATGAATCCTTCGACGAACTGGAGGAGCTGTACAGCCGCCATATTCACGACAATGCCGAACGTCGCTTTGTCGTCGAGAACAAGGACAAGGAACTGGTCGGCCTGGTGGAATTGATCGAGATTGATTACATTCATCGTCGGGCTGAGTTCCAGATCATCGTGGCCCCTGCCCACCAGGGCAAAGGCTTCGCTCGCTTCTGCATCCACAAAGCCCTCGACTACTCCTTCACCATCTTGAACCTGCACAAGATCTACCTGTCCGTCGCCGTTGACAACGCCAAGGCCCTGCACCTGTATCAGCAATGCGGCTTTGTCGAAGAAGGCCACCTGGTGGGCGAGTTCTTCATTGAAGGGCAGTATCGCGATGTCAAACGCATGTACATCCTCCAGGACGCCTATCTGGCCAGACCACCAGAAGCCTGAGCCTCACATCCTCTCCAGGGTGGGGATGCCCAGCAGACCCAGGCCCAGCTTGAGGGTGTCGGCGGTGAGGCGGCAGAGCGCCAGCCGCGATCCGCGGGCGGGGTCCTCGGCCTTGAGCACAGGCACCTGGTCGTAGAAGCGGTTGAACACCTGGGAGAGTTCAAAGAGGTAGCTGCACAGCCGGTTGGGCAGCAGCTCCTGCTCCACCTCCAGGATCACGGCATCGAACTGCAGCAGCTGGCGGACCAGCGCCCACTCCTGGGGTTCGCCGAACACAAGGGGCTCGGGGAAGGCGACGCCGGCGGCATTGGCGCCGCCCCGGCGGGCGATTCCGGCGATCCGCACCACCGCATAGAGCAGATAGGGGGCGGTGTTGCCGCTGAGGGCCAGCATGCGATCGAAGCTGAACTGGTAGTTGGTGATCCGGTTGGTGGACAGATCGGCGTACTTGACCGCCGCCAGGCCCACGGTGGTGGCCACCTCCTCAATGAAGGACTCGTCCTCCTGGCGCTCCTCCTCGGCCAGACGGCGGCGCAGGTCGGCCTCGCAACGCTCCACCGCCTCATCCAGCAGCTCCTTGAGCCGCACGGTGTCGCCGGAGCGGGTCTTGAGCTTCTTGCCGTCCTCCCCCTGCACCAACCCGAAGGGCACGTGTTCGAGGCGGCCGTCGTCGGGGATCCAGCCGGCGCGGCGGGCCACCTGGAACACGCCGGCGAAATGGCTGGCCTGGCCGGCGTCGGTGACGTAGATGACCCGGCGGGCGCCGTCGCCTTCCGGGGGCGCGGCGAAGCGGTAGCGGATGGCGGCCAGGTCGGTGGTGGCGTAGTTGAAGCCGCCGTCGCTCTTGCGCACGATCACCGGCGGCGCCTGGCGGGCCGTGCCGTCCTCCCCTTCGAGGAACACACACTGGGCGCCGCCATCGCTCACCAGCAGGCCGGCGGCGGCCAGATCGGCCACCACCGCCTCCAAGTAAGGGTTGTAGAAGGATTCACCGCGCTCGTCGAGGCGGATGTCGAGGCGGTCGTAGAGGCGCTGAAACTCACGGCGCGACTGATCGCACAGCAGTTGCCAGGCGCGGCGGCTGGTCGGATCGCCGCTCTGCAGCTTCACCACCTCCTCGCGGGAGGTGGTCTGGAAGGTTTCGTCGCTGTCGAAGCGAGCCTTGGCCTGGCGGTAGAAGGCCACCAGATCGCCCAGGTCGACCGCGTCGGCGGTGGTGAGCGCCTCGGGGGCCACCAGCTTGAGGTGGGTGATGAGCATGCCGAACTGGGTGCCCCAGTCACCGACGTGGTTGAGCCGCAGCACCGGATGGCCGCGAAACTCCAGCACCCGGGCCAGGGCGTCGCCGATGATCGTGGAGCGCAGGTGCCCCACGTGCATCTCCTTGGCGATGTTGGGGCTGGAGAAATCCACCACGACCGGGGCGCCGCCGCCGGCCACGGCCTCCACCCCGAGCCGGGGGTCGGCCAGGCAGCGAGCCACCTCTGCGGCCAGCACCTCGGGCCGCAGGGTGAGGTTGATGAAGCCCGGGCCGGCGATCTCCGGCGGCAGGCACAGGGCCGCGAAGGCGGGATCCGCCTCCAGCTGGGCCACGATCGCCGTGGCGATCTGGCGGGGCGCCTGGCGCAGGGGCCGGGCCAGGGCCATGGCGCCATTGGCCTGAAAATCACCGAACTCCGGCTTCGAGGCGGGCCCGAGCTGGGGATCGAGGGGTACGCCGGCCTGCCTGGCAGCGGACGCGGCCTCGGGGAAAGCCCTCTCCAGTGCCCCCACCAACAGGGTGTTCAGGGTTTGGGCAAGGCGCAGCATGGAGCGAATCCGATGAAACGGCAGTCGTGGCCGTGATCATCCTCCCCGGCGGAGAGGGGGGTCAGAGATCCTCCTAGAGCTCCAGCCGCCAGCCGATGAACTGATCCAGAGCGCAGCTAGCGAGGTGGCGAACGGACACCATGCCGAACCTCCCGTTGACGGCCGAACCGAACAGCCACACGCCGACGCTTGCCGGCCAGCGGCTGGCCGCCTGCAAGGCCCCCTGCCGAAGACTGTCAGAGCCCTGGCACTCCTGATGTGGAGACGGTGGGCGGTCGGGAACCCTGATCCGATCAATTGCGGTTGGAGGGGGAGCTGGCTGCTTGTTGCGCCCTGAGACTGGGAGCTTCGACGAGCTTGGTGCGCACCCGCATCCTTTGGGCAACATTGGACGGATCCCCACCATCGGTGCCGGCACCTCAGGCGGCCGGTACAGGTACGTGAGGCGAAGTGGAGCTTGAGGTCGTCAAGCAAAGGCTGAGAGACCGCTCCCAACGGAGGTTCGAGAGCCAGCGCCACAACCCAGCCGCCCCACGGAAAGCCCAGTCAGGGCTGCATCGACAAGGGCGTTGGGTGCTGAGGATACGGAGCCTGGAGAGGCTTGAGCCTGTGGGACGCCGGCCATCCGGAGGGAAGTTGATGGATCGTTTGCGCCTGTCCGCGGGAGTAAAGACCAGCGCAGGCTGCTGCAGATCTGCCGCTCACCCGACCGTTGGCCGCGTCCAGATCCTGAATCCGCCGGGGCAAAGTCGGCAGCGCCAAAGCCAACAACAACCCTGTTCCAGCGACGACTTTCAGGAATCCACCCAGCGAGGACGGAGGCCGGAACAGGCCAAGCTCAGCCATCGCTCATCAAAGAAAGTGATCCGTCTGAGAATCCTCGGTGGGAAAGGTGATGTACTATTCACCAAAGCAATGACCCCTTGTAATGGGCCCTCTCATCCAGCACACCACATGCCGAGCGGTCGCCCAAACCGTCCGCACCGTCTCGGTGGCTGGGTTCATGACCGTCCTTGCAGCCTTTCCAGCCCTCGCCGCCGACCCTTTCTTCACGCTGACATTCGAATCAACAGCTGCAAGCAGCACCAATGGTGGGATCAATGGAATCAAGGGCTTAGCCACCTACACATTCTCAGAGACTACTGTCGGGCAGATGACGCTCAGCCTGAAGAATCTCTCAGGCTCTCCAGCAACAAAGGCTTACCTTGTCAGTAGTGGCTTCAATGAACCCACAAATAAACCTGCTGGCTCTGATGTCGAAATAGTTAGCTTCCTTGAACCGGATTCCCAATGGGATGTTGCACTGAGCCCTGCCAATGGCGGGCTATCTCCCTTTGGAAGTTTCGACGCCTGCGCATCCACTGACGATGGTGAATGCGACGCCAGCGGTAAATCCAGTCTTGGACTTGCAATAGGAAGCCCCTCCAAGGATGTGGCGATTTTCACCCTCAAGAGCAGCAATGCACAACTGACCACGGCAACTGCATACCGTGATGCTTTTGTGAAGATGTTCAAGGCCCCTACCAAATCCGGAGGTGCTGGAGAGTTTGACGGAAATTACTTCATGCGGTTCAAGGGACTAGAGGGAACTGGCAAATACGATAGCGATAAAATCTGGGCAACCGGTGTTTCAACAGGTGGCGGTGGAGGTCAAGCCCCTGGTGATGCAGTACCAGGCCCGCTACCCGTCCTGGGTGCCGCAGCAGCATTTGGCTACAGCCGCAAACTTCGTCAACGCCTCAAAGCAGCAAAGTGACCAGCTGCACAGACCTTCTGCTAAACCATCATCATCAATGATTAAGCCTGTTCAAATTGAACAGGCTTTTTTATTACCCGTGACTGCTTCCTTGTCCATCAGTGGCTTATCTCCTCGATCCAGGAGGACATGCTTGACGAGAGGAAATTCCCGAGCTGAAGTCCAGTCCTGGACTCCTTAAAGCAGCTCACTCCTTAGCCCGCAGGCCATTCACAGGGCCACTCCCTTACACTCCTGATGACCTAGGCATAACGTCAATGGTTCCCAGCCTGCAGGCATCTCTTCCCCACCATGAGTGAGACTCCACCAAGCAGAAGTCTTGAGGAAGCGATTTTCGCCGATCGTCTGGCGCTAGTCGCGATGGCTTTGTTTGCAGTTTATCTGATCTCAGTTCTGGCATTTGTCCTGCCGCCCAGGTTGCTCGATTCCCTCTGGCAACTCAGCAGCATCAAGGTCGCCGTGGAAGCTGCACCCATTCCACTGATCGGCCTGGCACTGCTCCATCTCGCTGCCTACCTGTCCCCTGGCAACATCCTTATACAAAGGCGCCGGGAAGCTTTGGCTCGGCTGGCCATCCTGGTCTCCCTCGGATTTCTGTTCATTGTTCCCTTGCAGGCCTATGCCGTCTGGACGTCATTCAGCCAATCCAATTCCGCCGCCAACAGGGAGCAAGCCAATGCCACCGAACGGGCAGAGGAGGTTCGTCAGATCATCCAGCAGGCCAACAGTGTCGCGGATCTTCAGAAGCGACTTCTGGCGCTTCAACGCCCGGACATGCAGATCAGCCTGAATCCTGACAAATTCCCCTCCATCCCCCTGCCGCAGCTGAAGCGTCAACTTCTTTTCCGCGTCGATGAGGCGGAAAATCAGTTCAAGTCAAGGGTCGCACCCATCGACACGGCTACGAGCGAACGCATCACCAGGGAGAGCTTTCGTATCATGATTTCTTCTGTCGCCTTCGCAATCGCCTTCGCCGCACTTGCCCAGAGAAAGAACAGCATCGTCCCTTTCCTGGTTGAAGTGCCGGATTTGCTAGCTCCACTAACGGCTGTCCTCAGGCCTCGTCGGGCAGAAACTGGCCAGATCAGTGATGGCATGCCATTCCAGAACTCGGCTTCCAAACGCGAAGCTGAATTCCTTGCATCCCTGGCCCCTCCGGAAGAGGAAGAGCCCCCAAACCTGTGACCCGTTCGAGGGTTGGCCTAGTCACCAGATCACCTCACCGAAAAACAGATTGAGATCCAGCCACTTGGCGTCGTTGAGATTCAGTCAGATTCTGTCGCCAATCAGTCACAACGAACAACCGCCAACAAAAAACTTCGCTCTGGTCCGCGAAGCGATTAGTGCCGCCACCAGCCTTGAGAATCTCCAGACGAAGCTGCGATCCCTCCAGTCCCCGGTGCTGGGCATCCGCTTCGAGAACCTGGGCCTGCCCCTGGCCGAAACCAAGCGCCAGATGCTCATTCGCCTCAACGACATCCAGGAGCAGGTGAAGACGCGGATCAATGCTCCGCCCCCGGAAGCCATCGAAGACGGGGCCAGGAACTCCGTCAGGTTAATGGGCACCAGCTTCGTCTATGCCCTGGCCTTCGCCATCGCCGCCCAGCGCCGGGGCCAGGACGTTCCCCTGCTGGTGGAGCTGCTGACGATCTGGAACCTGCGGCGGCAGGCCGGTCGGCCCCCGCGCGGAGCTCCCGGCACCCCCGATGGTGACTATTACGCCAAGCTGGCGCCGCCGGAGGACGACCCCACCCACACCCCCTGAGCGAGCGCCCCAGGGCCGACAGAAACTTTGAGCAAGGTGAAAGATCGCCTGCTAGAGTGAGAGGAGTTTAAGCATTCATTCATGCGGGCCCCAGCCACAACCCTGCTCCTGCTGCTCGGTGGCCTGGCCGCTCCGCTGGCGGTCGATGCACCCGCCCTGGCCAGGACGTCCTTCGACGTGGTCTTCGACAGCGGCATCGGCGGTACGAGCTATTACAACACGGGCGTGACGGGCAAGATGTCCTTCGACTTCCGCAAGGACCCTGGCAACGGCAACACCTACACCCTGGATCTCGGCATCACCAACACGTCGCCGGCGTCAGGCCCCTCCTCCGGCACCCTGGTGGGATTTGCTTTCAACGAACCCCTGCGCGGCAATGACAGCGAAGCGATTTCCCTGTTGAGCTACAACCCCCTGTCCTCCGGGTACGGCCGGGTGTTCGGGGACTCAAACCGGGGCATTCGGGTCGATCCCCAGAAGGACCTAGACATCTCCAATCTGCCCACCGCCTCCTACACCCCCTTTTCCAACTTTGATTTCTGCGCGCGCATGAGCAGTAGCGACGGCTGCCATGGCGACGAAGCCAGCAAGGGGATCGGAGGAGGGCAAACTGTGAATGTTCAGTTCTCGATGAAGTCCAACGACTCCAGCATCGCCACCGCCGACCAAGTTGCCGAGCGCTTCTACAATCTATTCAATTCCTTCAACCCAGGGGATAAATGGAGCAAAGCTCAGATCGCGCTTCGCTTCCAGGATGTCAAGAAAGCCAATGGAAAAAAGGAAAAGGGCGGAGAAAAGGTGACGGGAGCTGCCTTTTGGCGCGCCGTTGATCAGGGGCCCGTCGATGAAGTTCCTGGCCCCCTGCCCGTGATCGGAGGCGTTGCCGCCTTCGGCTGGAGTCGAAGGATTCGTCGTCGGATCAAGCGATCGGCAGCCCAGAGCCTCAGCGCCGCTTGAGCCCCAGCTCCAGACCTGTCTTCGAGAGCGTCCTTCATCGCATCACTGAAGTTCTCAAAGTGTCGTCCATCAAACCCGCTAACTTGCTCTATTTGATGTCGATGCATCAGAAAACTCAGGGTGGTTTATTGAGTCTCTGACCCCGATCCGACCCCACACCTGGTCATAACCAGTCACACATTCACACCCTGGTCGGTTGGAAGAGTGGCAACATCCATGGCCTGGCCATGATGTCGCTGGGGGAAAGTTTTAGCGCCTGAATGCTTACGATCCCGTGGCGCTCGCGTTTCATCCCATCGACATCCACGCCGATAACCTCACAGGCAACCCAACTGGCCGCCGAGAAAACCAGATTCATGCCTGGTATTCCTGATGACCGGCACCAAGGAATACAGAGAGTTCGATTCGGCGATCCTGGCCGATCGGTTGGCCTTCATGGCGATCGCGTTGTTCGTGATCTACCTCATCACCCTGCTGGCCAGCATCCTGCCCGTGAGCCTGCTGGACACGGCCTGGCAGCTGCGTTTCATCTCGGCCTGCCTGGATTCAGCCACCATCCCGCTGGTGGCACTCGGCCTGCTCCACCTGGCGGCCTATCTCGATCCAGGCAATCCAGCCCTGCAGAAACGGCGTGATGGGCTGGCCCGTCTGGCCATCGTGGCCGTCATCGGCTTCCTGCTCATTGTTCCGCTGCAGGCCTATGCCGGCTGGAACAGCGTGGCGACCGCACGGGCCAACGTCGCCCGTCAGCTCACCGCCGCCACCAGCACCTTCGATTTGCTTCAGGACACCATCACGACGGCCACCAGCCTCGACAACCTTCAGGCGCGTCTCCAGGCCATCCAGACACCGAGCCTGGGGATCCGCTTCGAAAATCTGGGCCTGCCGCTGCCGGAAACCAAGCGCGCGATGCTGGCTCGCCTCAAGGAGGTGAGGCAGCAGGTGGAGGCCAGGATCCAGGCCCCAGCACCCCAGACCATCGAAGCCGTCGCCAGGGACAGCCTGCGGGTGATGCTCTCCTCGCTCGCCCTGGCCATCGCCTTCGCCATGGGCGCCCAGCGCAAGGGAAGCGACGTGCCCCTGTTGGTGGAATGGCACACCATGCTGAGCGTCCGAGGCCCTCAGGCAGCCAACCCCACGGGCAGGGGCCTGGGTGGCCTGACCCTTCCTGGCCTGTCCGCCCCTTCCGAGGAAGAGTATTTCTCCCGGCTGGTGCCCGAGGACGACGACAGCTCGGAAACAGGCGTTCCCCCTCCCCCCCGTGACCTTGCCTGAAGGCCTCCTGGATGGCACCATCCGCCTAAGCCATCGGTTGGGATGCAAAAAACACAGCGGCTGCAGATGCGGTGCAGATCGACTGAAATGCTTAACGACGCTTAGGCCGTTGATGCGCTGACCCTCAGCCTGCGGACAGGCTTTACAAAGGGTTACAAGGACGCGTCAAGGCTCGTCAAAAGCCTTGGTGCTACTGGTGTTTGCCCCTCAATGCCCCCTTGTGACGGTCCTTTCCAGGGCCTGAAACTGCCCAGAAGGAAGCTTCGCAGGATCAGCCGGGACATCCCTCCTGGCCGCCGTTACAAAGATTCTTGAGCCCGAACGCACAGGACTGCCGGTGAAAACCTAAGCCCTTGCTCAGCCCTGGCACTAGAACTCTTCTTCTGCAGTGTCCTGCGCACAAAGACAGCACGGCTGCTGCAGAACGATGATGAGTGCGGGGGAAAAGGTTCCCTTCCATCACCACCCCCCCAGCAACAAAGTCAAACCTCCCAGTGCTCTGGGCGCCATGACTTTGAAGACGTCTTGGAGACTCCATCTGGCAACAGTTGGGTGATCTGGGCGCGGATGGATGTCGTCTTCTGTTTTCCCTCTATTCGCCATGACTTACACCACACAGGCAGGGGGCCAACAATCGCCTTCTTTCCTCTTCCCTGAACTCTCCAACCAAGCGAAGCGTTCCATCGATACAACCCTGTCGCTTCTTACTGACGCCCCTTCAGCGACAGCGGAAGCATCCCACCCGCTGATCACAGCTGTTCTGGCCACCACCAAGGCCTCACAACCTCCCCCCGCCGAAGCCACGCGCGAGTCACTGGAATCCAGCTATCTGGCACCCAGCAGCCAGGGGGCCGTCTTCCAGAAGGGTGTCGCCATCTCCGCCACCCCAGTTGTGGCGATGAACAGCCATCAGGTGTTGAGCGATTCCCTGCCAGGGGCAGAACCGACCACCGCTTCCATCGGCCCCAGCTGCGGCTGCAGGGCCTGCAGCGTGCTGGCTGTCAGCACCGGTGACGGCGCCGAGGCCTGGGACACCACCAGCGGCCAGGCCCCCTTGGTCATGGACGGCGTGGTCACCCTCGACACGGGGGTGGACCTCAGCAAGGTGTTCCAGCTTCACAGCAACCCAACCGCCACGAAGACGATCTTTCTCGACTTCGACGGGTACGCCATCGACGGCACGCCGTGGGAAAACTACGGCAACCTGAGCCTCAAGAGTTTCTACACCACCCTTGATTCGACCG